>NZ_JBFYGQ010000006.1:0-275976 GCF_041079455.1 Microbacterium sp. 16-032
GCTCGAGCCCGCGCCGCCCCCACGTTGGCCTCCGCCGCCGCGAGGTCGGCTCGCGCCCGCGCGAGTCGCAGTTCGGCCTCGGCCGCCTCCGCCTCGGCGCGCAGCCGCGCGACCTCAGCGTCGGCCGTCGTGGGCTCGTCGGAGGGTACGGAGGGCACGTCGCCGGGCTCGCTCATGCGCGACAGCCTACGACGCGGCCGCCGCCCTGGCATCCGCCTTGCGCGCCCGCCGCATCGCGAGACGGTCTTCGTCCCGCGCCCGAAGTCGCGAGAACGCCGCCGCCAGGATCAGCGCCGCACCCGCGCCGATCAGCGCGCCGCCCGCGGTGTCCGAGAGCCAGTGCGCGTGCAGGTACGTGCGGCTGAAGGCCATGAGCACGACCCAGGCGACACCGACGATCCGCACCCAGAGGCGCGGGAAGAGCACGGCCGCGACGACCGCGATCGTCGCCGCGTTCGCCGTATGCCCCGAGGGGAATGATCCGTAATCGCTGACGATCAGGATGTCCTCCGGCCGCGCGCGACCGAAGGTGTGCTTGACCACCTGCACGAGCAGGGCGCTTCCCACCGAGGCGGTCAGGAAATACAGGGCCGACCAGCGTCGACGCGACAGGTACAGCACCAGCGCACCGAGCACCGGCACGATCAGCACCGCGGTGAGATGGCCTCCGACGGCGTCCATCGCGATCGCGAAGACCAGCAGGGGCTGAGACGGCGTGGATGCGAACAGCTGGTTCCACCACACGTCGATCGCGAAGGGACTCGGCCCCCGGAAGAACACCCACGCGCCCAGCGCGCACGCGAGGGCGATGAGCACCACGCCCACCGTCGCGCGGAAGCGCTGCGGGCGCGTGTCGAGCACGTCGTCGATCGCGGAGGCGTCCATCGCCTCATGATGCCGTCTCCACGACGACGACGGAATGGGTGGACGCCGCGCGCGTCCCCCGGGGATGGCTCTGCTACTGTGTGCGCCGCGCGAGCCCGGCAACGGCCACCGCGTCGGCGCCATCCCGCTCTGCGGCGATCGCGATCCCTCCCGGCTCGCTGCTCGCGCTGGCCGGGCCGAGGACCCGGCCGGGCCGCCGCGGCGATCAGGGCGCGAGACGCTCGACCGTGCGCGGACGCACCAGGATCCACAGCGACAGCACGCCGATGACGGCGCAGCCCAGCATCACCGAGGCCATGGTCGTGGCCGTGATGCCCGAACCGGTGGCGAGCAGGCCCACCAGCGGAGAGATGATGCCGGCCACACCGAAGTTCGCCGCGCCGATGATCGACTGCGCGGTCCCCGCGGCCTTGCCGTGACGATCGAGCGCGAGCACCTGAGCGCACGGGAAGGTGAAACCGCACGCGGTCATGAAGAAGAAGAGGGGCACGATGGTTCCCCACAGCCCGAGGCCGAGCTGGTCGGTCAGCACGATCGCGCCGCCGGCGAGCACGAGGACCGCCGTCGACACGGCGAGAACCCACTGCGGCCCGAAGCGGGCGGCGAGGCGCGAAGCCACCTGCACACCCACGACGACGCCGATCGAGTTGGCCGCGAACAGCACGCCGTATCCCTGCGCGCTGAACTGATAGGTCACCTGGAAGAGGAACGAGGATGCCGACAGGTACGAGAACAGCCCGCTGAAGGTCATCGCCCCGATGATGAGCACGCCGATGAAGACGCGGTCGCGGAAGACGCTCGCGTAGCGCTGCCAGACGGTGGTGGCGCCGGGACCCCCGCGGCGGGCGGGCGGGAGCGTCTCGGGCACGAACAGGATCGCCGAGACGAGCATGACGGCGCCGTACACGGCCAGCACCACGAAGATGCCGCGCCAATTCATCACGAGCAGAAGGGCCGAGCCGGCGAGTGGTGCGAGCACGGGCGCCACCCCCGACACCATCGCCATGCGCGACAGCATGACCACGAGGCGGCGGCCACCGAACAGGTCGCGGATGATCGCGGCGGCCACGACTCCACCGGCGGCCGCGCCCGCGCCCATCAGCACGCGGGCGATCGAGAGGGTCTCGAGAGTGGGCGCCGAGGCCGCGAAGATGCTCGCGGCCACGTGCAGCGCCGTGACCGAGAGCAACGGCAGGCGGCGGCCGACCTTGTCGCTGAGCGGTCCCACGATGAGCTGCCCCAGCGCGAAGCCGATCATCGTGCCGGTCAGCGTGAGCTGGATCGCGGCCGCCGTCGTCTGGAAGTCGGCCTCGAGCACGGGGAACGCGGGCAGGTACAGGTCGATCGTGAACGGGCCCAGGGCGGTGAGCGCGCCGAGCACGAGGATGTACAGGAAGCGCCGCGATGCCGGGATGGCGTCGCCCGGGTGCAGCACGATCGGCGCCGTGGCGGGGTTCTTGCCGATCGCGCGGATCGCGCCGGTGTTCGTCTGCGGGGGGCGGGACGACGAGGGGATGACGGGGTGGGAGGCAGTATCGAGCACGCGTCTGGTTTCGTTTCGCAACACGGACAGCCCGACGGAATCGGGCTGAGAAAAGAGGGGGATCGTCGAACCTCGAATCGATTCGACATCGTCATACTACCGTGACCACCCGCACCCCACCATCCCGGGCTCGCGGGTTCCTCCCAGGCCATCGGCCCATTCACCCGCATAGGCTGGGGGCGTCGGCGGATGCCGATGTGTCCCGCCCCGAAGAGAGACAGAACACAGCGCATGACCTCCCCCTCCGACAAACGAGCCAGCGGCAACCCGGCCAAGCAGGCCCAGATCGACCTCACGGTCAAGCAGCAGCGTGAGCAGAAGCGCCAGGAGAAGCTGGCCGAGTACCAGAAGCAGGTCGCGAAGCGTAAGCGCGGCAAGCTCGTGTGGTGGGTCGTGGGTTCTACGGCCGCCGTCGCGGTGATCGGCCTCGTCATCGCCTCGTTCGCCTTCGCCCCCGCTCCCCCGACCAGCTACCAGGCCGGCAACAGCACGGGCCGCGAGATCAGCGGCGTCGAGACGTTCCAGAACCGCTCCGACCACGTGCAGGGCGCGGTGACGTACGAGCAGAACCCGCCCGCCGGCGGACCGCACAACCCGATCTGGCTCAACTGCGGCGTCTACACGCAGCCCCAGCAGAACGAGAACGCGGTGCACTCGATGGAGCACGGCGCCGTGTGGATCACCTACGACCCCGCGCGGGTCGACCAGGCCGGCATCGACGCCCTCAAGGCTGTCATGCCCTCGAGCTACGCCCTGCTCTCGCCCTACCCCGACATGGACACCCCCATCGCGGTCAGCGCGTGGAACCACCAGCTCACACTCGACGACCCGAACGACCCGCGCATCACGGAGTTCTTCACGGAGTACTGGCGCAGCCAGAACGCCCCCGAGCCGAACGCCGCGTGCTCGGGCGCCATCGACGGTCCGGGCAAGGCCTGATGAGCGACGACGCCCCGGTCGCGCGTCCCGCGGTCCGCTGGGTCGTCGTCGCCCTCGTCGCGGTCGCCGTGATCGCCGTCGCCTTCGCGATCGGACGCTTCACGGCGTTCGGCGCGACGGCGGCGCCCGCGCACCCGGGCGAGAACTCGGCCGAAGCCGGCTTCGCCCGCGACATGCAGGTGCACCACACACAGGCCGTGCTCATGGCGATGGAGATCTACCGCAAGACCGACGACGACGAGCTCCGCACGCTCTCGTACGACATCGCCACCGCCCAATCGGGCCAGCGCGGCGAGATGTACGGATGGCTCGTGCAGTGGGGCCTCCCCCAGTCCTCGAGTCAGCCGCTCATGACGTGGATGGAGAAGTCCGGTGAGCACAGCCACGGAGACACCGCGGCGCTCACGCAGGAGCAGCTGCTCTCCGAGATGGGCATGGCCACCGACGCCCAGCTCGACGAGCTGCGCAGCGATCAGGGGCGCCCCGCGGACTGCCTGTTCCTCGAGCTGATGATCCGCCACCACCAGGGCGCCATCCCCATGGCTCAGGCCGTCATCGAGCTCGGCTCCGACGCGCGTGCGAAAGAGGTCGCCGGCGCGATCGTGACCGGCCAGTCGGCCGAGCTCGACGCCATGCGCGACATCCAGTCGCGCCTCTCCTGCAGCGCCTGACGCGAACGCTCCCCCGCCACACGGCATCCGCCCCTTCTGGCCCCCACGCATAACGCCACCCGCGACGAAGAACCCGTCATACGCGCGGATCGCGTTCATCCGCGGGCTCGCTCTGTGGGCCGCGGGGTCCGTGTCGGCGCACAGCGCCCCGGAACCCGAGCGGCGGCGGGCGCCGCGCCCCGCCGGGAACGCCGAGGGGCGCGGCACCCTTCCGGATGCCGCGCCCCTCGGGTCGTGACGGGCTCAGCCCTTCGTGGCACCCGCCAGCAGGCCGCGCACGAAGAAGCGCTGCAGGAGGAAGAACACGATCAGCGGAACCAGGATCGAGATGAACGTTCCCGCCGACTGGAGGAACCACTGGTCGCCCCAGGTACCCGACAGCGAGTTGAGCGATTGGGTGAGGGGCAACGATGACGATGGCGCGAAGATCGTCGCCACCAGCAGGTCGTTCCACACCCAGATGAACTCGAGCACCGCGAACGAGGCGAGCGCGGGAGCCGCGAGCGGCAGGATGAGGCGGAAGAAGATCTGCCCGTGGCCGGCTCCGTCGACACGAGCGGCCTCGATCACCTCGGCCGGGATCTCGGCGATGAAGTTGTGCAGCAGGAAGATGGCCAGCGGCATCGCGAAGATCACGTGCGCGATCCACACGGTCGCGAAGCTGTGCTCCACGCCGCGCAGGTCGAAGCCCGGGAAGATCGTGACTTCGTTGATCGTCAGACCGCGCGAGAACAGGCTCAGCAGGGGCACGAGGGCCATCTGCAGCGGCACGATCTGCAGCGCGAAGATGAAGATGAAGAAGAAGTTGCGGCCCTTGAAATCGATCCACGCGAACGCGTACGCGATGAGCGACGCGACCGCGAGGGCGAACAGCACCACCGGGATCGTGATCGCCAACGAGTTCAGGAACGACTGTGCGAGCGTGAGCGCGGTCCCTCCCGACGTCAGCGCGAGGCGGTAGTTCTCCAGGGTGAACGACGGGTCGGTGAAGACCGTCCACCACCCCGACGACTGGGTGTCGGAACCCGGGCGGAACGAGGTGACGAAGAGGCCGAAGGTCGGGATCGTCCAGAAGAAGGCGATCACGACGGCCGCGATCGTCGCGCCCTTCGAGGTGAGGCGCTTGCGCGCCATCGCCTCGTGCTTGCGCGTGTCGCGTGCCACCTGGCGGGCGGAGCGGGTGTCGGTGGTGGGTTCGATCACCACGGTCGAGGTGGTCATCGCACTTCCCTCTGCTTCCGGATCTGGCGCACGTTGAAGATGATCAGCGGTAGCACGAAGATGAACAGCACCACGGCCAGCGCCGCGGAGTGCCCGTAGCTCTGGAAACGCTGCTGCTGATTGACCATCTCGAAGGCGAGGACGGTCGAGTCGTTACGCCCACCGGTCATGACGGCGACGATGTCGTAGATCTTCAGGGCGCCGATGGCGATGGTGGTCAGCACGACGATCAGCGAGGACCGGATGCCGGGGACGGTGACGTTGATGAAACGCTCCCAGGCGCTCGCCCCGTCGAGTTCGGCGGCTTCGTTCTGCTCCGGCGGAACCGCCTTGATGGCGGCCGAGAGGATGACCATCGCCAGGCCCGTCTGACTCCAGATGAAGACGACGACGAGCAGGAGGGTGTTGATCAGGGGCGACGCGGCCAGCCACGAGACCGGCTGACCGCCGAAGGCCGTGACGATCGCGTTCAAGACACCGATCTGGTCGCCCTGGCGGAAGTCGTAGACGAACTTCCAGATGATGCCGGCCCCGACGAACGAGATCGCGAAGGGCATGAAGATGAGCACCTTCAGGTACTTCTCGCCCGCCGCGCGGTCGATGAAGACCGCGTAGGCCAGTCCGATCGCGGTGGCGATGGTGGGAGCCAGCAGCACCCAGATGAGGGTGTTGATGACAGACCAGAAGCCCTCGGGGTTCGTGAAGGTCCAGATGTAGTTCTCGAGACCGACGAAGTTGTCACCGGTCTTGTCGAAGAACGACTGGAAGAAGGTGGTGATCGCCGGGTAGACCAGGCCGAGCAGCAGCAGGATCGAGGCGGGGGCCGCGAACAGGATCAGCTGGAACAGGTAGCCCGCGCCCTGGCGCGAGCGGTAGTCGGCGTAGAAGAGGATCGCCCCGAGGAGGATCGCGATGCCGAGGACGTAGATGACGGCGTTCTGGTACGGGCGCAGCAGCATGAACGCGAGCACCGGGATGCCGAAGCAGGCGATGAGCCGCAGCCAGAAGTAGCCCTTGCCGGAGCGGGGCGCGTACTCGATGAGCAGCAGCAGGAGCCCGACGACCGCGCCGAACGCGACCACGACGAGCGGGATCTGGACGAGGGGGCTGAGGCCACCAAGCCAGATGAAGAAGCTGTTGAGGCTGAAGCCGATGGTGGTCGGCTTGGTGTCGGCGGGGGCCCGCGTCACCATGAAGAGGAAGAGCGCCACCGCGAGGATGAGCCCTACGAGGACCACGAGCATGGTGGTCCGATTGCGTGCGCCGGAGCCGCGCGTCTGCCGCTCGGCTCGTCCGCCCGGCGGAGGTGACGCCGTCGGCGCCTTCTCCGCGTTCTTGATATCGGTCATGACGTCCCTCCCGAACACGCCTTCGTGCTCATCGTTGAGTGCCCGTGTGGTGCGTGCGGGCGGATTAGAAGTATGGACCCGGATGGGCCGCCCGCGTGGCGGGCGGCCCATCGGTGGTGCAGCGGGCGGTTAGTTGTTATAACCGGTCTGGATGTCGCTCAGCACCTGGTCGGTCGGCGTACCGTCGATCCAGCTGACCATGCCCTTCCAGAACGAGCCCGAGCCGACGGTCGCCGGCATGAGGTCCGACGCGTCGAAACGCAGCGTGGTGTTCGGGTCCTGGACGACCTTCATGGCCTCCTGCAGGAACTCGCTCGAGGCGAGCGAGGGGTCGGCGCCCTTGTTGGCCGAGATCACGCCGCCGAGCTTGACGCGGGCGTTGGCGAAGTCGGGGGTCGACATGAACTCGGCGACCTTCTGGACGTTCGCGTCGTCCGAGAACGTGGTGACGAACTCGCCGCCACCCTCGACCGCCAGCTTGCCCTCGGTCACGCCGGGGAGCAGGAAGGCGTAGACGTCACCGTCGGGTGCGACCTTGACGTCGCCGCCCGAGGCGTTCTTGACCGTGAGGAAGTTGGACGACAGGAACGACGCCTGGTGGGTCATCGGGCAGCTGCCGTCGGCGACCTTGGCGGCCACGTCGGCGAAGGCGACCGAGTTGATGCTCTTGACGTCACCGAAGCCGGCGTTGACGTACGACGGGTTCAGGAGGATCTTGCCGGTGGCCTCGAAGGCCTCCTTGATCGGTGCGTCGGTGAACTTGACCTCGTTGGCGACCCACTGGTCGTAGACGTCGGGGCCGGACTGACGCAGGACCATGTCCTCGATCCAGTCGGTGCCGGGCCAGCCCGAGGCGTCACCCGAGGCGAAGCCCGCGCACCACGGAGCGGCGCCGGTCTTCTGCTGGATGGTCGCCGTGAGGGTCATCAGCTGGTCGAGCGTCTTGGGGACCTCGACGCCCCACTCCTTGAACTTCGCCGGCGAGTACCAGACGTAGCCCTTGAGGTTGGCGAGCATGGGTGCGGCGTAGAACGTTCCGTCTTCGCTGCCGTAGGACTTCCAGTCCTCGCCCCAGTACTGGTCGACGTTCGACGACACGGTGTCGGACGCCTTCTTCACGTCGCCCGTGCCGATGAGGGTCTTGAGCAGACCCGGCTGGGGGACGATCGCGATGTCGGGGGCGTCGCCACCGGTCACCTTGGTGACGATGTTGCCCTCGAAGCTCTTGTCGCCGGTGTAGACGACCTTGATGCCGGTGTCCTTGGTGAACTGGTCGAACGACTGGTTCAGCAGGTCGGCCTCGCTACCGGTGATGCCGCCGGAGATGCGGACGGTCGTCTCGCCTCCGGAACCGCTCGTGCCGCCGCTGTCGCCTTCGGCGCAGCCCGCGAGAGCGATCGCACCGACCGCCAACAGCCCGACGGGCGCCAGCAGGCGGTACCGCTGTGACATACCCATGTGGTCTCTCCTCTTTGAGTGTCTTGGTGCACCGGATCCCGTCGGGAACCGATTCCAGGCAACCGTAGAGCCAATCCACAAGACTTGCAACCGGCCGCAGGTCACGAACGGATAACTAGCGGAAAGACGCGGAAACTCACCGGTATACCGGGCCGGGACCGGTTCCACTTTGGGTGATTCTCGGATACTCTTTTCGACGTCGACACGGACGTCGACGCATCACGAGGAAGATCACGGCATGAGCGGAATCGCCGATGTGGCACGCCTGGCCGGCGTGTCCAAGTCGACGGCAAGCCGCGCTCTCACGGGCGGCGGCTATGTCTCCGACCTCACTCGTCAACGCGTCACCGACGCCGCGGCATCCCTCGGCTATGTCCCCTCCACGAGCGCGGTGAGCCTCGCGACGGGGCGCACCCGCACGATCGCCCTGATCGTGCCGAAGGTGAACCGCTGGTACTTCGGGTCCATCGTCGAAGGGGTCGAACGCACCCTCATCCCCCTCGGCTACGACGTCACCCTCTACGTGGCGGAGCCGGGATCCAACGACCGCGAGAGCCTGTACTCCACGTACCTGGCCCGCAAGCGGTTCGACGGCATCATCGCCGTCGCCCTCGAGCCGGACGACGCCGACCTCGAACGCCTCGCGAACATCGGCAAGCCGGTGGTGAGCATCGGCAACGCCCTCAGCGGTGTGCCCACCCTCGGTCTCGACAACATCGCGATCACGCGCATCATCACGCAGCACCTCATCGCACTCGGACACACCGACATCGCCTTCGTCGGCAGTACCCCCCGCAGCGACGCTCCCGCCAAGGACGTCGACGAGCGCTCGATCGGGTACCGGAACGCGATGAACGACCACGATCTGGCCGTCCGCATCCGCAGCGTGCCCTCCACCCTCACGATCACCGACGCGTACGCGGCCGCCGCCTCGTTCCTGGCCGACGCGGCCTCGCGTCCCACCGGCGTGGTCGCCGCCTGCGACGAGGTCGCGATCGGCGTGATCATCGCCGCGCGGCGGATGGGAATCTCGGTCCCCACCGAGCTCAGCGTCGTCGGGATCGACGGCCACGACTACGCCGAGATGTTCTCCCTCACCACGATCGAGCAGTTCCCGCAGGCGCAGGGTGTCGAGGCGACCCGCCTGCTCCTGTCGATGATCGAGGGGACCGGCGAACCGGCCTGGCGGACCGAGGCCGAGACCCGGCTCGTCGTCCGCGCCTCCACCGCTCCCCCGCGCGTGTCCTGAGAAGACGGGACCCCGGATGCCGTGGCATCCGGGGTCCCGTCTCTCTCGCTGATCAGTCGGCGCGACGCGTCGCCCGTCGGCGGGCCACGAGGCCGAGCCCCAGCAGCGCGAGCGCGGCGAGCACGCCCGCACCCATCCACGTCGTGTCGGCGCCCGTCGTCGGCAGCGAGCCGGACGCCGAGCCCCGACCGGACCCGTTCTGGCCCTGGCCCGCGCCCGCACCGGGGGTGCCGGCACCGTCACCGGCCGCGGTCACCTGCACGGGCACCACCACGGCGGTCCCGGTGGGCTGCGCGGTCAGGCGCAGCTGCAGGGTCCCGACGGCGTCCGCGGGCACTCCCACGGTCACGGTCGCCGAGCCGTCGACCACCGCGACGCCGGTCGCCGCGGGCGCGGCGAGCGCCGCGACTCGCGCCGACGGGGCGGCGAGGGCCATCGTCCGCGCCGTCGCGCGGGGCGACACCGTCTCGGCGCCGAACGAGGCGTCGAGCGTCGTGTTGGCCGGCGCGCCAAGCGAGGTGAGGTCGAGGTTCGACACGGTCACCGTGAGATCGGTGCCCGGTGCCGCGGCGCGAGCGCCCGACACCTGCACGCCACGCGCGGTGAAGTCGGGGGTCAACCCTCGGTTCTCGTCCAGGTACCGGATCCACGCGTCGCGGTCGATGAGACCCGAGTCGCGGGTGTCGGTTCCCTTCGCGAAGACCGAGAAGCTGTCTCCTCCGCCGAGCAGGAAGTTGAACGAACCCACGCGGTACCCCTTCGCCGGGTCGACGGGCACGCCGTCGATCCAGACTCCGGTGATGCGCTGCCCCGCGGGGAGCGCCGCGTCGTAGGTGTAGCGGAGGTTCTCCGAGACACCGAGCGACAGGTTCGCGTTGTCGGCGCGCTTCGAGAAGTCGCCCCACTGCTGCTCGAGGACCTGACGCACCTGGTCCCCGGTGAGGGTCGTGGTCCACAGGTTGTTGAGGAAGGGCAGGACCGCGTTCGCCTCGGCGAGCGTGATCACACCGCCATCCGCCCCGTAGAGCAGCTCATCGCGCAGGCCGCCCGCGTTGACGAACGAGATCTCGGCACCGCCTCGGTCGGCATCATCCAGCGAGTCGAGCAGCGCGTCGGCCACGAGCCCGCCGAGAGCCGACTGCTTCGTCCGATCGCCGCGCGTACCACCGGCGTAGACGCCGTCGACGTACGCGCCGCCGCTGAAGGCCGTGGTGATGTCGGCGCTGACCGAACCCACCTGCTGCTGTCCGACCACGTCGGCTTCGGCACGAGCCGCCTTCACGATCCCGTCCACTTTCGCGACGCGAGGGTAGGTGCGGACGAGTTCCGCGTCGAGAGCCGCGTTGACGGCCGCGTCCTTGCCTCCGAGGCGCGCGACGTTCCGCGCGGTGTGATTGACCACGTCGCCCTGCGCATCGACGTCGAGCACGATCTGACCGACGTTCTCGCCGTAGTTGCCCGTCTGGACGATCGGGCGCGTGCCCTCACGGCCCGGGATCGGCGCGTCCCACGCGTACAGCTGGTGCGTGTGGCCGGTGAAGATGGCATCCACCTCGGGAGAGGTCTCGTTCACGATCTTCGCGAACGGTCCCCCGGCGGCGACGGCCTGCTCGAGAGTCGTCGTGGCCTGACCGGCACCGGAGCCCTCGTGGTACTGGGCGACGATCACGTCGACCTGGTCGTCGATCTCGGCGACGACGCGGTTCACCTCGGCGACGGGCTCGCGGAACTCGATCCCCTGGATGCCGCTGGGCGTGACCAGCGTCGGGGTCGACTCCGTGATGGCTCCGATGACGCCGACGCGCACACCGTCGACCTCGAAGATCGCGTACTCCTGCAGCAGAGGCTTGCCGTCCGTGAAGACGTTCGCGGCCAGGTACGGGAAGTCGGCGAGACCGTCGACGCGACCGGTGAGGTCGTTCGCGCCCTTGTCGAACTCGTGGTTCCCCGCGGCCGAGGCCTTGAGGTCGAGTGCGTTCAGCACGTCGATGGTCGGCTTGTCACCGAAGTACGACGAGGCGAACACCGAGGCGCCGATGTTGTCGCCGTTGGAGATGAACAGCGAGTTCTTCTCGCCGTACTGCGCGCGAACCTGCTCGACGGTCCCGGCGAACCGGACGGTGTTGGCGTCGATCCGACCGTGGAAGTCGTTGATGCCGACCAGGTTCACCTGGGTCGTCGGAGACAGGTCGAGACCCACGATGACCGGGTCGTGATCGCTGGAGCGGTACGGCGTCGTGTCGTAGAAGTTCAGCGCGTTGTAGTTGTAGCGGCTGTACTCCAGGGCCAAGGCCTCGACGGCGTTGATGTTCCAGATGTCGGCGCCCGTCACCAGCTCGCGCGCAGAGGGCGAGGCCAGCACGTGATCGAGCGAACCCGACTGACCGCTGAACGAGTACGAGTACTTTCCGGTGCCCGCCTTGAGCGGCTCGAAGCCGAAATCGCGCAGCTTCTGGATCGGGTCTTCCTGCGAGTAGGAGTTGAAGTCGCCGAGCAAGAAGACGTCGTCGGTGCCGACCGCGGCCGAGCGGGTCTTCGCGAAGTTCCCGAGGGCCTCCGCCTGACGCACCCGATCGCCGTTGAACGCACCCTGGATGCCGTTGGCGTTGTCGCCCGTCGCCTTGGGGTCGCTGTCGCCCTTCGACTTGAAGTGGTTCACGATCGCCAGGATCTTGGCATCCGGGAACGCGACCGGGGCGAACGCCTGCGCGAGCGGTTGGCGTGCGTTGCGGAACGCGGCGTCGTCGAGGATGACGCTGTCGCCGACGGGAGCGGCCACGCCCTTCTTGTAGATGAAGGCCGTGCGGATCACGTCCTCGGTCGCGGGCAGGGCCGCGGGCGAGGGGACGAAGGCCCACTGCTCCGAACCGAGCGCGGCGTTGAGGGCACCGACCAGGGTGGACAGCGCCGCGTCGCGGTTCTTGCCGAACTTCGCGGAGTTCTCGATCTCTTCGAGCGAGACGACGTCGGCACCGAGACCGTTGATGGCGGCGACGATCTTGTCCTGCTGGCGCGTGAGGTTCTCGTCGTTCGCGGCGCCGCGAGGGCCGGGAGCGGGGCACGTGTTCGCCGTGACCGGGTTGCCCGCGCGGTCCTTGTACACCGAGGTGCAGTTGACGCTCGCGGCGGTGGTGGTGAAGTAGTTCAGGACGTTGAAGCTCGAGATCTTCAGATCGCCGCCGACCGGCGCGGGTGCCGTGGTGCGGGTGTTCGCGAAGGTCGCCGGCTGCACGTCCTTCGCGTTGTCCACCGTGAGCTGCTGCGTCGGCTGGAACTTCCAGGTGTTGTTGCGGTAGTCGAGGATGACCGGCTTCGTGAACGTCGTCGCAGCGCCCACGCGCACGGGCTTCGTTAGCGACACGTACGGCAGGGGGATGCCCTTGTTGGCGTCGTTCAGGAAGTTGACCGACGCACCGTCGTCGAGGACGACGCCGCGGGCGGCGTTGTCGGCGACGGCTCCGTCGTAATCGAGGGTGCCCGGCCGCGCGACGTCGGTGGGGGTGCGCAGCGGCATGGTGCCGGCAGCGAGGCCGACCTCGGCGTACTGGTTGGTCGAGTACGAGTTCGTGACGGTGAAGTCGCCCTGCGGCGCGAGGAGCATGCCCTCGAAGCGCTCGCGCTCCTCGTCGGTCTTCGGCCACGAGATCTTGGCGGGCTGCACGGCGGCGGCTTGCTCGGTGAGCACGCTCACCCCCGCGGCCTCGGCGGAGATCTGCGTCTGACCGGAGAACTCGTTAGCGGTTCCCGTCACCTCGACGTGCTGACCGATCGCGACCGTGGCGGTCGCGGCCGAGCCGTAGACGAAGATCGCGTCGGATGCCGTGTGCGTCTTCGGATCGATCTCGCCACCGGTACCCGGGGTCTGGATGAAGAAGCCGTTGTAGCCGCCGGTCGGGTACGCGGCGGTCACGATGCCGCGCGTGGTGACGGTCTGGCCGGCGAGCGGCGTGGTGGCTCCGGTGCCCTGGATCTCGCTGATCGGGACGACCGCGCCCGGCGTGACCGGGCGCGCCTGTGTCACCGAGGCGGACGGCGAGGGCGACGGCGATGCCGAGCCCGACGGGTCGGGGGTGGGCGTGGTCCGGCCGGAGCCCTGCGGCGTGACCGTCGTGGTGTTGGTGAAGTCCTTCGAGTTGTCGTTGGTGTCGACGAAATCGGTGCGGACGAGAGCGTTGGGCTTGCTGTTGGCCCCGTCGACGATCGCGGGAGCCGTCTCGAACGAGATGCCTTTGCCATATCCGAGGAAGTCGACGACTCGAGCGTCCGCGACGGAGCCCGACGGAACGGCTAGGGGTTCGGGCACGTTGGCGAGGAAGAGCTGACCGGAGGTGCCCCCCGGGTTGAGCGTGCTCGTCAGGTCGGTGGCGGGAAGAGCCGCGCCGGCTGGGGGCGTTCCGTTGCCCGGCAAGCCGATCAGATAGTAGCCGCCGGCATCGATCGAGCCGCTGAGCCGCTGCGTATTCGCTGCGGTGGGAACGGAGGAGCTCGACTCGGAGCGGTACTGGAGCGACCACCCGCTCAGGTCCTGCGCGGTGTCGCCCGCGTTGTACAGCTCGACGAACTTCTGGTTGAAGAAGGCGCCGGCGCTCCCGCCCTTCAGGTAGGCCTCGTTGATCACCACCTTCGAGCCGACGGCGGCCGAAGCCGGGAGCGGCACGATCGCTGAGCCGAAGAGGGCGACGCCGAGGGCGGCGCTCAGTGCGGTGGTGAAACGGCGTGCGGACACGCGCGAAGCATCGGAAGGCATGGGTCTCCAAGTACCGGCGCGCGCAAGGCGACGTCGGCGGTGGGGGAATCGACGGGGGGTCTCAACGACCGTAAACGATCCCCATACCCTTTTCCCAGACTTCTTTATTTCGATCAGGTGAACATCGGTGTCTCGTCGCATGAAACCGGGTCTCACACCCGTCCGGTCGCCGGGCCCCCGATCGGCCGACCGCTCCCGACGCTCACGAGAAACGACGAAGGCCCGGATGCCATGGCATCCGGGCCTTCGTTTATCGCGATGAAGCGACCGCTCGAAGCGAGATTACTTCAGGGTCACCGTGGCGCCGGCAGCCTCGAGGGCCTCCTTGGCCTTCTCGGCGGCTTCCTTGTTCGCGCCCTCGAGCACGGCCTTGGGAGCACCATCGACGACGGCCTTGGCCTCGCCGAGGCCGAGCGAGGTGAGCTCGCGGACCGTCTTGATGACCTGGATCTTCTTGTCGCCGGCAGCCTCGAGGATGACGTCGAACGAGTCCTTCTCTTCCTCGGCCTCTGCGGCGCCCGCGCCACCGGCAGCGCCGGCAACGGCGACCGGAGCGGCAGCGGTGACGTCGAACTTCTCCTCGAACGCCTTCACGAACTCGCTGAGCTCGACAAGGGTCAGACCAGCGAACTGGTCGAGCAGCTCGTCAGTGGTGAGCTTCGCCATGATGTTTCTCCTAATAGGTGGGGTTTGTGGGGTGAAGACCGTGCGGGGCTCAGGCAGCCTCGGCGGTCTCCAGCTTCTCGCGGAGGGCGTCGATGGTGGCCGCAGCCTTGCCCATCGTCGCCTTCATCATGCCCGCGGCCTTTGCCAGCAGAACCTCGCGGCTCTCCAGGGAGGCGTACTTGTCGACCTCGGCGGCGCTGAGGGCGTTGCCCTCGAAGACGCCGCCCTTGATCACGAGAAGCGGGTTCGCCTTGGCGAAGTCACGCAAAGCCTTAGCGGTGGCGACGAAGTCACCGTGCACGAACGCCACGGCCGACGGACCCTTGAGGTCGTCGTCGAGCGCCGTGATCCCCGCGTTGTTCGCGGCGATCTTGGTCAGCGTGTTCTTCACCACGGCGTAGTCCGCGTCCTGACGGATGTTGTTGCGCAGCTGCTTGAGCTGGGCAACCGTCAGACCGCGGTACTCGGTCAGCAGGACGGCGTTCGAGTTCTCGAAGTTCTTCGTGAGCTCGGCGACCGATGCATCCTTCTGCGCCATGGTCACTCCTTGATGGGTACGAGGCGCTCCGCGATGACGGGGCGCCAGCCAAAGACACCGGGGTCTGGACAAAAAGAAGAGCTCCGGCGCAGGCGCACGGAGCTCGGAAGAGATTCGTTTACCTGCGTAGGTCCTCTGCTTTTCAGCAGACGCTTCGATCGACGTGCGAGCACGACGATGACCGACGGTCTTTGGCTTGAACCCCACTGTACCCGATCCCCCACGCCCTCGCCACTCCGCGCCCCTCGCCGCCCGCCCGTGACGGCACCCGAGCGTCGAGACCGCACCCGATCGTCGAGGCCGCACCCGTTCGCCCGCAAACGAATGCACCTTCGTCAGACGAGTGCGTCCTGACGGCGGCGTCGCCGACCGCCGGGGAGTCACCGCGGCGGATGCACACCGAAAGCGGACAGGCGCGCAGCAAGCGTCTCCGGTGTCGCGATGTCCGCGAAGCCCCCGCGGCACAGCCGCCATTGCGTGACGCCCCGGATCCAGTCTTCGCGCCGCTTCTCGTCGAGCACCACGTCCTCGATCGAGCGCCCCTGCCTCGTCGCGACGTCGCGGTACTTCACCTCTCCGTCGAACTCCCAGAATGTGCGGACCTGACGCAGCCCGATATCGACGAAGTAGTCCGAACCTCGCGGCCCGGCGACGGCCACCTGCAGATCGAGGTCACGGAAGCCGAGCCGGTACAACTGGAGACGACTCACGCTCTCTCCGGGCAGCTCCGCACGGCCGTCGGCGAACTCGACGACCCAGCTCGCGTCACGCACACCCCGTTGCCCCCGCGCACGGGCGACACGCTCCCGCAGGCGCTCACGCCAGGCGTCCTGCACATCAGCACGGAACCGCCGACGTTCCACCGCGGCGCGACGAAGAGCCCCGTCGACGCACGACAAGGCCATCTCCCGCGTCTCGGTCCGAGAGACGTCGAACACCGTCCGCTGGATCGAGGTGCACCGGATGCCGTCGACCTCGACGACGTCGTCCTCGCTCAGAGCATCCGTGTGCCGGCGGACGTATGACCCGCTGGGCGGGTGCGCAGAGCGGGGGACCACCATCTGCACGCGCTGCTCCCGGAATCGGTACAGCGGAAGACCATGGAGCACCGCAGCGGAAAGGTAGGAGACGACGCCCTCCGCACCGCGTGCCCTGTCGAGCGCCGCCAGCACGGCGAGGCGATGGCGGTCGACGGGCCGCGCAGATGCCCACTCGTCGCGCGCGACGTACACGCCGGGTTGAATGCGCGTCCACGCCGCCCGGTCGCCGCCCGTCTTCAGTTCCGCTTCCGACACTCCACGATCGCGCAGTTCGGCGCGCGTGAACAGGGACCGTCGCGCGACGACGACCTTCGACTCCACAGGCATCCGCCCACCCTGCCCTCCTCGACGATCCCTCCGGGCGCGCTCTCCACAGGCCCGTCCCTGTGCAGGAGCGGCGCACGCCACCGAAGACGCATTCGATCATCCAGGACGCACCCGTTGGGCGACGAAGCGGTACGTCGTCGGCAGACGAATGCGTCCTCGGCGACCGCATGCCGGCGGCGGCGGCACCCCGGCGACGGCGACGACACCCCAGCGGGGTGCCGCGTCAGGAGACGCGGGGCTCGGGCAGCAGGGCGCGGGTCATGCGCACGATGCGCGAGGGCGTGCGGGCGCCGAGCCACACCGTGCAGAGGGGGGCGTCTCCGCAGGCCCACTCGGCGCACCACGCGTGGATCGCCTGTGCCAGCCGCTCGCCGCGCGGGCGCAGTTCGCCGTCGAGCGTCCGGTCCAGCCAGCTCACCCGGCCGGCCCCGGTGTCGAACGGTTCGATCTCCGCCGTGCCGCACACCTCGACCAGCACTGTCGCGTGCACATGGGGCGACAGCGCCGCGGCGATCCGACGCATCTCGGCGACGTTCCGGGCGTCGCCGCCGAGCAGGACGGCCCCCTCCAGGTCGCGCCAGAGTCCCCCGTCGGGGCGGCGCAGAGAGGACGATTCCGAACCCATGCAGACAACTTAGGTCACCCTTACCTGTCGCACAAGACCCCGGATGCCGACGCGCCGCGCCTCGCATGCGCTCCACGGGCGAGCGGGGTTAGGGTCGAACGCATGTCCCCCGAGCTCGTCGCATCGCGTAGCGCCGACCTCGACGCCCGCATCGTCGCGGACTCGCGCGATCGCGTCGCCTGGATCCGCGCGCGCAGCCGGGGCATCACCGCGACCGACGTCGCCACGCTGACCAGCCCCAACGCCATCGCACGGGCGGCGGATGCCAAGCTCATGGGCTCGAACTTCTCGGGCAACGCCTTCACGGCTCACGGTCGGCGTCGCGAGCCCGAGATCGCCGCGTGGGTGGCGGCGACCCACGGCATCCGCCCCTCCTCCGCCCTCTATCACGCGGTCGTCGAGAAGCGTCATCTCGCAACCCCCGACGGTGTCGTCGTCGACGGCGAGGGCCGCATCGTGCTCGCCGAGATCAAGACGACGAACAAGGCGTGGCGCTCGATCCCGAAGACCTACATGCGTCAGATCTGGTGGCAGCAGCACGTGCTGGGCGCCGAGCGCACCCTCGTCGCCTGGGAGCAGCACGACGGCTTCGTCCCCCTGCACGACGAACCGCGGTGCCAGTGGATCGATCGAGACGACCGCGAGATCGCCAAGCTCGTGGGCCTCGCGACCTCGCTCATCGACGAGCTCTACCGCCGCACGATGGAGGCGCGCCGGCCGCGCCCCGAACCGGCCCGTCCGGAGCCCACGGAGAGGTATCGCGCTCTCGCTCTCCTCGATTAATGGTTGACGCAAGTCAATCATTAGGCGTATCGTTGACATCAGTCAACTAATCGCGCCATCGTCGTCGCGGCATCCGTCCCCTTTCGTGGAGCTCCCGCATGACAACCTCTTCTCTCGAGGCGCCCGCCCAGCGGCGCGTCCTCCCGGCCCTCATTGGCCTGCTGCTCGGCACCTTCGTGTCGATGCTCGCCTCGACCGTCGTCTCGACGTCGCTGCCGGTCATCGTGCACGACCTGTCGGGCGACCAGAACGCGTACACCTGGGTCATCACCGCGACCCTGCTCACGACCGCGATCTCCACCCCGATCTGGGGCAAGCTCGCCGACCTGTTCAACCGCAAGGTCCTCATTCAGATCGCCATCGCGATCTTCGTGCTCGCCACCGCGGCCGCCGGCTTCTCGCAGAACACCGACATGCTGATCGGCTTCCGCGCGGTGCAGGGTCTCGGCGCCGGCGGACTCGCCGCCCTCAGCCAGGTGATCATGGCCGACATCATCAGCCCGCGCGAGCGCGGCCGGTACATGGGCCTCTTCGGCGCGGTGATGGCCGTCGCCACGGTCGGTGGCCCCCTGCTCGGCGGTGTCATCACCGACGCCTTCGGATGGCGCTGGAACTTCTTCGTCGCCCTCCCCTTCGCCGTCGCCGCCCTGCTGATCCAGCAGCGCACGCTGCACCTGCCCGCCCGTGCCGCCCGCACGGTCAAGATCGACTACCTCGGCATCGTGCTGCTCTCGGCCGCCGTGTCGCTGCTGCTCATCTGGGTCACCAACGCCGGCAGCACCTTCGAGTGGGCCAGCACCGAGACCGTCCTCATGGTCGGCGGGGCCGTCGTGGCCGCGATCCTCTTCGTGGTCGTCGAGCTGCGCTCCTCCGAGCCCCTCGTGCCGCTGACGCTGTTCCGCGACGCCACCTTCACCCTCGCCACGATCGCGTCGATCGCGACGGGCCTGGCGATGTTCGGCACCTCGGTGTTCCTCAGCCAGTACATGCAGATGGCACGTGGCGCCACGCCCACCGAGGCCGGCGTGATGACCATCCCCATGATCGGCGGCCTGCTCATCTCGTCGATCGTCGTCGGTGCGCTCATCTCGCGCTTCGGCCACTGGAAGCCGTTCCTCATCGCCGGCGGCGTGCTGCTGATCGCCGGCACGTTCCTGCTGTCGACCATCCACTACGACACCAACTTCGCCCTCGTCTCGCTCTACATGGCCCTGCTGGGCGCCGGTGTCGGCATGACGATGCAGAACCTCGTGCTCATCGTGCAGAACACCGCCAACCCGTCGCAGATGGGTGCCGCGAGCTCGGGCGTGACGTTCTTCCGCAGCCTCGGCGGCACGATCGGCGTCTCGGTGATGGGTGCGGCCCTGGCGAGCATGGCGACGAGCCTGTTCACCGACCGCGCCGCCGACCTGAAGGCCGCCATCGTGGCCCTCGGCGCCGACGGAGCCGCGGTCGCGCAGAACCTGCAGTCGGGAGCCATCCCCCAGGTCTCGGCTCTCCCCGAGGGGGTGCGCGTCATCGTCGAGGACATCTACGCCCAGTCGATCGCGCACTCGTTCCTCATCGCGGTGCCCGTCGCGGTGGTGAGCCTCATCGCGATCCTGTTCCTGCCGAACCGCCCCCTGACCCGCATGACGACCACCGAGCGCGTCGCCGCGAGCCAGGCCGACTTCGCCACCGTGTCCGTCCCCGAGGCCATGGCGACGCTCTCCGCCACCGGCACCATCCCGACACAGGATGCCGGCTCCCCGCGCCGTGCACGCCGTGAGGCCGAGATGGGAGAGGATGGCTGACGTGACGAGCGATAAGGACGACGAGCGCCGCGAGGCCGTACAGGCCCTGGAATCGTCGTTCTCGGAGCTCATGACCGTGTTCCGCCGCTTCGTCTCCGAGGCGGCGGAACGCGTGAGCCCGGGAATGCTGCCGGCGACGTTCAAGGCCCTCTCGGTCGTCAGCCGCTTCGGTCCGCTCACCCTCTCGGCCCTGGCCGAGCGCCTGGCCGCCGACAAGGGGTTCCTCAGCCGCTCGATCACCGAGCTCGAAGACCTCGGCCTCGTCACCCGCACGCCGGACCCCACCGATCGCCGCTCGCGGCTCATCGCCGTCACCGAGGTCGGCCACGCGCGCCTCGCGGAAGCTCGCGCCCCTCACGAGAGTCGCTTGTTCGACGCGATCGCCGACTGGACGATCGACGACATCCGCCACCTCTCCACGCTGCTGCACGCTCTCGCCGTCGGCGAAGTTCCCGTCCGCGACTGACCGCGCCCGCGGCTTCACTGTTGCGCACGGGACGACGGGGATGGATGCCGCGGACTCGGGCTTCGCGACACGGTGACCGAGGCGTAACACCGCCGAGACAATCCCGGGGTTGACTGTGGGGACCGCGGCGAGGTCGCCGCGGAGCGACCGCAGCGAGAGAGAGCGCCCGATGAGATTCCGATCGACGCGTCCCGAGACCGCCCTCCAGCCCGTCCCCCCGGTGCCCGAGACGATGCGTGCGGTGGTCCTCGACGCCCCGGGCGCGGCCGACGCCCTCCGCGTGGCGGAGGTCGCCGTGCCCGTTCCGGTGCTCAGCGAGGTGCTGGTCCGGGTGGTCGCCGCCGGGATCAATCCCATCGACGCGAAGACCCGCGCCGGGCGCGGTCTGTCCGGGGCGATCTCGTCGTGGCCCGCCGTCCTGGGTCTCGACGTGAGCGGCGTGGTCGTGCGGGCACCGTTCGACGCGCACCCCTTCCCCGTCGGCACCGAGGTCTACGGCATGGCCACCGTGCCGCGCACGAGCGGGTCGTACGCCGAGTACGTCGTGGTGCCCACCCTCTCGCTCGCGCGCAAACCGGCGTCGCTCTCGCACGTCGAGGCCGCCGGGGTTCCGGTGGCCGCGCTCACCGCGTGGGGCATCGTCGTCGAGACGGCCCTCGCGCACCAGGGCCAGCGCATCCTCGTGCACGCGGGAAGCGGCGGTGTCGGCCACTTCGCGGTGCAGTTCGCCGCCTATTTCGGGGCTCACGTGATCGCGACGGGTTCCCCGCGCAACCTGGACTGGCTTCGAGAGCTCGGGGCCGCCGAGGTGATCGATTACACCTCCGTACGGTTCGAAGAGGTTGTCGACGACGTCGACGTCGTGATCGACCTGATCGGCAACGTCTCCGACGACACGGGGACGCGGTCCCTCGAGGTGGTGCGCCCGGGCGGACTCCTCATCGAGGTGCCCACCGGAGCCTGGCCCGGCTTCCGCGAGGCGGCCGCGGAGCGCGGCATCCGCTCCACCGATTACAGGACGATCCCCGACGGCGGGGCTCTCGCCACGATCACCCGCCTCCTCGATTCCGGTGCGGTGCGCGTGTACGTCGAGCACGTCTTCGAACTCGACGACGCCGCCGCGGCGCACACCGAGCTCGAACGCGGGCACACCCGCGGCAAGATCGTGCTCAGCGTCAGCGACGACTGACCTCAGCCCGCGAGCATCCGGCGCCCCTCGTCGACCACCTCGTCGGCCACCTCGTCGAGCAGAGGCGAGGTGAGGTTCCACTGCTGCCAGTAGAGCGGGACGTCGATCGGGTCGTCGCCGAGTCGCACGAGCTCGCCCGCGCTCAGCGCCGCGTCGGATTGGAATCCGGGAAGCAGTCCCCACCCGAGTCCCAGCTGGACGGCCGTCGCGAAATCCTGGGATGCCGGGACCCGGTGCCGGGGCGGGGCCGCCGCGGGGACCCCGCGGCGCGCGAGCCACTGCGTCTGCAGGTCGTCGCGCCGGTCGAAGTCGACCACGGGGGCGGCACTCAGGGCCGTGACGTCGACGCCGGATGCGAACCATCTCGCGGCGAACGAGGTGGTGGCCACCGCCTCGTACCTCAGCACCCCGAGCGGACGCACACGGCACCCGGCGACGGGGGCCTCGCGCGAGGTCACCGCGGCCATCACCGTCCCCGACTCGAGCAGCCCCGCCGTGAAGTCCTGATCGTCGCGGTGGAGGTCGAAGACGACGGCGCGCCGCTCCGCCACGCGCGCCAGCGGCGGGAGGAACCAGGTCGCGAGCGAGTCGGCGTTGACGGCGAGGGGCACGGATGCCACCGCCCCACCCTCGGCGCCGATCGCGGCGAGGGCATCGTGCTCGAGCAGGGCGAGCTGTCGGGCCAGGCGCACGACCGCGTCGCCGGCCTCGGTGGTGCGCACGGGCTTGCTGCGCACGAGGACCACCCGCCCAAGCTGGTCCTCGAGAGCCCGCACGCGTTGGCTCACGGCCGAGGGGGTGACGTGCAGGCGTCGGGCTGCGGCATCCAGGGTCCCCTCTTCGACCACGATGGCGAGGGTGCGGGCGAGATCGAGGGGAATCGACATGAAGGAATGCTAATGCTCCTGAAGAATCCTGAGCTGGCCTACGGCACATCAGCCCCCTAGCGTCGAGACGTGCTCACTCCTCTGCTCGCCGGCCTCGGCCTCGGCTTCTCGCTCATCATCGCCATCGGCGCGCAGAACCTCTTCGTCCTCCGACAGGGCATCCGCCGCGAGCATCTGCTCGCCGTCGTCGCCGTCTGCGCGGTCTCGGACGCGGTTCTGATCCTGCTGGGGGTTTCGGGCATCGGCCTGGTGCTGAACGCCGTGCCGTGGCTCATCGTCGTCGTGCGATGGGCGGGGGCGGCGTTCCTTCTCGGGTACGGCCTCCTCGCCGCCCGGCGCGCCCTGCGCCCCAGCGGCGCGACACTGCACCTCGACGCCGGCGCCCCGGCATCCCCTCCGGCTCGGGATGCCGGGAACACGACGGTCCGCACGCGCCCGGCGCGGACGACCCTCGCCACCGCCGTGCTCACTTGCCTCGCCCTGACCTGGCTCAATCCGCACGTCTACCTCGACACGGTGTTCCTACTCGGATCGGTCGCCTCGACGCACGGTGACGGACGCTGGGCCTTCGCGGCGGGTGCGTGCGCGGCGAGCCTCGTGTGGTTCTCGGCGCTCGGCTACGGGGCCCGGTACCTCGGCCGCTGGCTCGACACTCCCCGCGCGTGGCGCGTCCTCGACGGCGTCATCGCCGTGGTGATGTGCGCGATCGCCGTCTCGCTCGTGCTCCCCCACTGAGACCGCTGAGACCGCTCGCTCGGCGGATCGGCCGCCGCTCGGGGAGAATGGGCCGATGCGAACGGCGACGATGACGGTGAGCGGCCGCGTCCAGGGTGTCGGCTTCCGGTACTCCCTCCGGGCAGAGGCCGAGCGGCTCGGTGTCGGCGGGTGGGTGCGCAATCGCCGCGACGGCTCGGTCGAGGCGTTCCTCGCCGGAGACCCCGACGCCGTCGAGGCGGTGATCACCTGGGCGCACGACGGACCGGCCGGAGCCCGCGTCGACGACGTCGACGTGATCGAGGGCACCGGGGAGTCGGCATCCGGATTCGAGATCCGCCCCACGGCCTGAGTCAGCCGGGCAGGCCCGCCCGCAGTTCGTCGATGACGTCCGCGGCGTCGTCCAAACGGGACAGACCCGCCGACTGCCCCGCCCACAGCGATACGAGATCGCCGTCACCGCGCGCCGTCGCCGCGGCGCGGAACACCCCGGTGAGCCAGTTCTGCGCCGGGAAGGGGGCGATCAGGCCCGAGGCCTCGATCTCGCGCATGGCACGGTTCGGGATGCCACGCGCCAGCCGCCCGCTCATGGCGCGCGTGAGCACCGTGTCGGTGTCGGCCGCCGCCGAGATCGCCTCGCGGTGCGCCGCGGTGGCCGCCGACTGACGGGTGCGCAGGAACGCGGTCCCGACCTGCACGCCCTCCGCCCCGAGCGCGAAGGCCGCTGCCACCCCGCGACGATCGGCGATCCCGCCCGCCGCGATCACGGGGATGTCCACGGCGTCGACGACCTGCGGCACGAGAGCGAACGTGCCGACGAGTGACGACGACGCCTCCCGCAGGAACGACACCCGGTGTCCTCCCGCCTCCGAACCCGTCGCGACGACGGCATCGACACCCGCCGCCTCGAGGGCGACGGCTTCGGCGACCGTGGTCGCGGTGCCGATCACGCGGATCCCGCGCTCCCTCGCGGCGTCGAGGGTGTCGGCATCCGGAATCCCGAAGACGACGCTCAGCACGTCCGGACGCGCCTCGAGGACCGCGTCGAGCTGCGCGGCGATCGGCGGGAGGAAGGATGCCGGGGGTTCCGGCACCTCGACCCCGGCTGCGGCGAACAGGGGTGCCGCGGCGTCGAGGAACGGCCGCACGTCCAGGTCGGCGGGACCCACCTCGTCACCGCGCGGGAGCCACAGGTTGACCGCGACGGGACGCGGCGTAGCCGCTCGCAGCTGCGCCACGGTCTCGCGGATGCGACCGGGCGCATACCCGTAGAGGCCGTATGAGCCGAGCCCTCCCCCGTCGCTCACCGCCGCCGTCAGCGCGATCGACGACAGCCCGCCGAAGGGACCGAGGACGAGAGGGAGATCGATGCCGAGCAGGGTCTCGAGGCGGCTCATGCCTCGACGCTACTCCGCCCGACAGGAGGTCACGCGTGATCGGCGTCCGAGGGGTCGGGCCCGTCGAGGGGACGCAGCAGCCGGTTGAGGAAGCGCTGCGTGCGCTCCTTCTTCGGCTGGCGCAGGAGCTCCGACGGAGCACCGCGCTCGACGATGACCCCCTCGTCGAAGAACAGGACCTCGTCGGCGACCTCGCGGGCGAAGCCGAGTTCGTGGGTGACGATGACCATCGTCCACCCCTCGTTCGCGAGTTCGCGCAGGACGGTGAGGACCTCGCCCACGAGCTCGGGGTCGAGGGCGCTCGTCGGCTCGTCGAACAGCAGCAGAGAGGGCTGCAGGGCCAGAGCGCGCACGATGCCCACGCGCTGCTGCTGGCCACCGGACAGCTCGGACGGATACGCGTCGCGCTTCTCCGACAGACCCACGCGCGCCAGCAGCGTCTCGGCGCGGGCGATCGCCTCGGCCTTGGGCACGCCGTGCGCCTGGATGGGGCCCTCGATGACGTTCTGGATGACCGTCAGATGGGGAAAGAGGTTGTGGTGCTGGAAGACCATCGCCGAGCGATCGCGCAGGGCGGTGCGGTCGCTCTTGGACACCTTGCGCGAGAAGTCCACGACCGGTCCCCCGTCGAACGCCACCACACCGGCATCCGGGGTCTCGAGGCCGTTCAGGCAGCGCAGGACCGTGGTCTTTCCCGAGCCCGAGGGCCCGATCAGGACGAGCACGTCGCCGCGGCGGACCTCGAGGTCAACGCCGTCCAACACGCGGTTCGTGCCGAAGCTCTTCTGCAGGCCCGAGACGGCGAGCAGCGGGGCGGTGTCAGTGGGCGACATGGCGGTCCAGCCTCTTTTCCAGGGCGTTCTGCCCGAACGACAACACCAGGCAGAACAACCAGTAGATCAGCGCGGCTTCGAGGTACACCGCCATGAACTCGTACGAGAAGGCCGCGATGGCCTGCGCCTGGCGGAAGAGCTCGGTGACGAGGATGAGGGATGCCAGCGAGCTGTCCTTCACGAGCGAGATGAACGTGTTCGACAGGGGCGGCACCGACACGCGAGCGGCCTGCGGGAGGATGATGCGCGTCAGCGTCTTGCGCGGCGAGAGCCCCACCGTGTGCGCCGCCTCCCACTGCCCGCGCGGGACCGACAGGATCGCGGCGCGGATCACCTCGGCCGCGTACCCGCCGACGTTCAGCGAGAAGGCGATGACGGCTGCGGGGAAGGGATCGATCGTGAGGCCGAGCGAGGGAAGACCGTAGAAGATCACGAACAGCTGCACCAGCAGGGGCGTGCCGCGGATGATCGAGATGTAGAACCGGGCGACGCCCGACAGCACCGCGTTCCGCGACAGCCGCAGCAGCGCCATCGCCAGCGCGATCACGAGACCGATCGCGAACGAGGCCAGGGACAGCGGGATCGTGCCCGTGATCCCGGCCAGAACCATCGGCCAGAACGAGTCGACGAGCAGGGTCCAGATGTCGTTCATGGGCCTCCTTCCTCACGCGCGAGCGGATCATCCGCCTCCCACGCTACGGCGGGAAGGCGGATGATCCGCGGGGGTTTACTCCGAGGGGTTACTTCGTGACATCGGCCCCGAAGTACTTGTCGCTGATCGACGCGAGGGTGCCGTCGGCGCGCAGTTCGTCGAGTGCACCGTCGACGGCATCCGCCAGCTTGTCCTGACCCTTCTTGAACGCGAAGGCGCTCTCGGAGGAGTCCTCCGTGGTCGCCGCGATCTTCAGGCCCGTGGGGCTGTTCGTCTTCTCGTAGTCGAGGTAGGTCAGCTGGTCGTTGACCGTGGCGTCCACGCGACCCTGCTTGAGCAGGGCGACCGCCTGGGCCCAGCCCTCGACGGCCTCGACCTGGGCGCCGCTCGAGGTGGCGAGTTCGTACCAGTTGCTCGTGAGCGACTGGGCGGTGGTCTTGCCCGACAGATCGGCGAAGCTCGAGATGGCGCTGTCGCTGTCGGTGGTCACGATGACACCCCGCGAGACGGTGTACGGCGAGCTGAAGGTGTACTTCTCCTGGCGCTCGGGGTTGATCGAGACCTGGTTGGCGATGACGTCGAAGCGACCGGCGTCCAGGCCCGCGAAGATCGCGTCCCACTGGGTCTCCTGGAACTTCACCTGCAGGCCGAGCTTGTCGGCGACCGCCTTCGCGATCTCGACGTCGAAGCCCGTCAGCTCCCCCGCGCCCTCGTGGTACGAGAAGGGACGGTAGGTCCCCTCGGTGGCCACGGTCAGCGTGCCGCCCGAGACGAGGCCGAGGTCTGCTCCCGCGTCGGGGTTCGCTGCGGTGGAGCCGCCACTGCAGGCGGTCAGAGCGAGGGCGCTCAGACCCAGGGTGGCGGCGAGGACGGTCAGACGGCGACGGGGCATGGCTGTTCCAGACGTGTGTGATGTGGGGACCGCGCGGTGCGGGCGCGGGAGTGTCGGCGCGAAGCGCGCCCTCCAGCACAACACGATCGGGCGCACGGACCTTCCCGCATGACGCCGTGTTGCACGATCGTGCAGGCGCGGCGCCCCTCGGACACGCGAAAACCCCGCCGGCACAGGGCACGGCGGGGTTTTCGGTGACGGATGTCAGACGATGACGTTGACGTCCAGCGGGATGCCGGGGCCGAACGTGGTCGACACGGCGCCCTTCTGGATGTAACGACCCTTCGAGCTCGAGGGCTTGAGG
The DNA here is from genome assembly GCF_041079455.1 of Microbacterium sp. 16-032. Classification (NCBI taxonomy): domain Bacteria; kingdom Bacillati; phylum Actinomycetota; class Actinomycetes; order Micrococcales; family Microbacteriaceae; genus Microbacterium; species Microbacterium sp. 16-032. The sequence goes on from NZ_JBFYGQ010000006.1 coordinate 27,169, forward strand.
CGGACGATCTCCTCGAGAGCGGCGGCGAGGTTCTCGTCGAGCTGCTCGGCGGTGAACGACGCCTTGCCGACGACGAAGTGCACGTTGGCGTGCTTGTCGACGCGGAACTCGATCTTTCCGCCCTTGATCTCCTCGACGGCCTTGGCCGGGTTGGGGGTCACGGTGCCGGTCTTGGGGTTCGGCATGAGGCCGCGGGGTCCGAGGACCTTACCGAGGCGACCGACCTGGCCCATGAGCTCGGGGGTCGAGACGGCGGCGTCGAACGACGTGTAGCCGGCCGCGACCTTCTCGATGAGCTCGGCTCCACCGACCTCGTCGGCGCCGGCGGCGAGAGCCGCCTCGGCCGCGGGGCCGTTGGCGAAGACGATGACGCGCGCGGTCTTACCCGTGCCGTGGGGGAGGATGACCGTGCCGCGGACCATCTGGTCGGCCTTACGGGGGTCGACCGAGAGCTTCAGCGCGACCTCGACGGTCGAGTCGAACTTCTTCGAGCCGGTCTCCTTCGCGAGGGCGACGGCTTCGGTCGGGGTGTAGAACGTGTCGGCCGCGATCTTCTCAGCTGCGGCGCGGAATGCCTTGGACTTGGTAGCCATTGTTATCTCCCTCAGTCCTCGACCGTGATGCCCATGGAACGGGCGGTGCCGGCGATGATCTTCGAGGCGGCCTCGATGTCGTTCGCGTTCAGGTCGGGCTGCTTCGTGGTGGCGATCTCGCGAACCTGGTCCTTGGTGAGCTTGCCCACCTTGACCGTGTGCGGCGTGGACGAGCCCTTGGCCAGTCCGGCTGCCTTCTTGATGAGCTCCGCCGCCGGCGGGGTCTTCAGGATGAAGGTGAAGCTGCGGTCTTCGTAGACCGTGATCTCAACGGGGATGACGTTGCCGCGCTGGGCTTCGGTCGCCGCGTTGTAGGCCTTGCAGAACTCCATGATGTTGACGCCGTGCTGACCGAGCGCCGGACCGATCGGCGGCGCGGGGTTGGCCGCGCCTGCCTTGATCTGGAGCTTGATCAGGCCGGTCACCTTTTTCTTGGGTGCCATATCCTTTTCCTCTCTCGAGCGGGGGCCTCGCGGCTCCCTCTCTCCCGCACATCCGGCGGTTCCGGACAGCGGTCGTTGCGCACTGACGCACGCAACCTTGCCATTGTACGCGACGCCCGGCGTTTCGGCATCCCTCCCTCCCTCCTCCGCTCGCGCGCCCGCCGCGCTCCCCCACCGCCAACCCACTCCCACCATCGTGAGGGCGCGGGAGCGACGGCGGGGCGGGAGCGCGGGAGCGACGAACGCCCCGCAGGCCGGAGCCGTGCGGGGCGTTCGCGAGAGACGCGGGTGGCGTCAGATCATCTTGGTGACCTGGTCGAACGACAGCTCGACCGGAGTCTCGCGCTCGAAGAGAGACACGAGCACCGTGAGCTTGCCGCTCTCGGGCTTGATCTCGCTGATCGTGCCGGGCAGGCCCGCGAACGAGCCTTCCTTGATCGTGATGGTCTCGCCGGTCTCGAAGTCGACCTCGGCGGGGATGACGCGAGCCGTGGTGGCCGAGCCCTTGGCCGCGGCGCCCTTGACGGGAGCGGACTCCTTGACCTCGACGAGGCTCTTCAGCATGTTGAAGGCCTCTTCGAAACGCAGCGGCGTCGGGTTGTGGGCGTTGCCCACGAAGCCGGTGACACCGGGAGTGTGACGGACGACCGACCAGGTGTCTTCGTTGAGGTCCATGCGCACCAGCACGTAGCCGGGGATGCGCACGCGGTTGACCATCTTGCGCTGGCCGTTCTTGATCTCGACGACGTCCTCCATGGGGACCTCGACCTGGTAGATGTCGTCCTCGACCTCGAGCGTCGACTTGCGCTGCTCGATGTTGGCCTTCACCTTGCGCTCGAAGCCGGCGTAGGAGTGGATGACGAACCACTTGCCGGGGAGCGAGCGCAGCTCGGCGCGGAACGCCTCGTACGGGTCGGCGTCTTCGTCGGTGTCGTCGGCGTCGACATCGGCCGGCGACTCGGCTGCCTCGGCCTCGTCGACGACGGATGCCGCGGCGGAGACCTCGTCGACGAAGTCCTCGTCGAGCACGGGAGCGTCGGGCTCGCCGTTGACGTCGGGGCCGTCGTAGGGGGTGACCTCGTCGGCAGCCTCGGCGGCCTCTTCGGCCTGCTCCTCGGCGAGGGCGTCGGTGAGGACCTCGGCGGCGGCCTCGGCCTCGCTGGTCTCGTCGATCTCGAGAGCGTCGTTCACGATCGCGTCCGCCTCCGGGTCGGTGATGTCGATGTCGCCGAGGTCGGCGTCGTCGGTGTCGGTCTCGTCGTCGACGATGTGCACGGCCGTGTGCTCGGCCGAGTCGGAGGCGCGCTCCTGGGACTCGAGCACGTTGCCCTCTTGGGCTTCGTCGTCCTCACTGGACTGCTCAGCGGCCGTCGCCCAGTCGGCGTCGTCGACATATCTTTCAGACACTGTGATCTCTTCCGTTCAGTGGCGGCCGCTCCTGGCGCCGCGCGTCCGCCCAGACGCCGGTCAGGCGCCGGCGGTACCGGGGACGCCGAAGACGGCGGTGGTGATCCACACGAACAACACGTCGAGGCCGTAGACGATCGCCATCATGACGACGACGAACCCGAGGACGACGGCGGTGAACTTGATCAGCTCCTGCCGCGTCGGCGTGACGACCTTGCGCAGTTCCGCGAAGACCTGACGAATGAAGAGGGCGATCCGCGCGAAGAAGTTGAGCTTCTTCTCGCGGGGCGCGCCGCGCTCAGCGACGATCTCGCCCTTCGCCTCGTCCTGCGTCATCGAACCACCTAGGTCTGTGTCTGTGCCAGCGTGCGCTGTGCGCAGGGCGGACAGGAATCGAACCTGCAACCTGCGGTTTTGGAGACCGCTGCTCTGCCAATTGAGCTACCGCCCTAAGATCCCGAGGGATCCAGGATTCGAAACCGGCCCTCTTTCCGCCTGGAATCCCTCGGGGAGGAATGCCACGTGCCCGGGGGCACGGCGAAAGAATGCAGATTTCGACTGCACTCCCCAGTCTATGTCATGTCCTCCGGGCTGGCGAACCGAGGCCGCTCGAGGGACACCGCGCGCAGGAGAGTCGGCGTCTCCCGACACGAAGGACCGTGTCGGGAGACGCCCGGGAATCACGCCGTGCGGATGAGCTTCTTGTTGACGAACTCGTCGGCCGCCAGCAGACCCATCTCGCGCGAGGTGCCGCTGCGCTTGACCCCGCCGAACGGCAGCTCGGGCGAGTCGGCGAGGACCACGTTGACGTAGACCATGCCGGCCTCGATGCGATCCGCGATGCGCTGAGCCTGCTCGGCATCCGTCGTGAAGACGTACGAGCCGAGGCCGTAGCCGGTGTCGTTCGCGAGATCGACCGCCTCGTCCTCGCTCGAGACGCGGTAGACGGTACCGACGGGCCCGAAGAACTCTTCGCCGTACGCGTCCATCTCGCTCGTGACGCCGGTGAGGACGGTCCCAGGGAAGAAGGCGCCGTCGCGGGTTCCGCCGACCTCCACGGTCGCCCCCTGGGCCACCGCGCGCTGCACCTGCTCGTCGAGGCGCTCCGCCGCCGCGAGAGACGACAGAGGGCCGAGCACGGTGTCGTCGGCGAAGGGGTCGCCGACCTTCGCCTCGCCCAGCGCCGCCGTGAACTTCTCGAGGAAGGCGTCGTAGAGCTCGTCGATCACGATGAAGCGCTTGGCGCCGTTGCACGACTGCCCGTTGTTGTCGAGGCGCGCGTCGACGGCCGACTGCACAGCGGCATCCAGATCATCCGTCGACAGCAGGATGAAGGGGTCGGACCCGCCGAGCTCGAGTGCGACCTTCTTGAGGTTGCGGCCCGCGATCTCGGCGACCGCCGCACCCGCGCGCTCGGAACCGGTGACCGAGACACCCTGCACGCGACGGTCGGCGATGATGGTCGCCGCCTGGTCGTTGGTCGCGCGGATGTTCACGTACGCGCCCTCGGGGAGCCCGGCGTCGCGGTAGATCGCCTGGAGCGCCTCGGCCGACTCGGGGCACTGCGGCGCATGCTTGAGGAGGATGGTGTTGCCGACCGCGAGGTTCGGGGCGGCGAACCGGGCGACCTGGTAGTACGGGAAGTTCCACGGCATGATGCCGAGCAGCACGCCCAGCGGCGACCGGCGGATGACCGCGGTGCCCTCGCCCAGGATGTCGAGAGGGCTGTCGCCCGTGATCTTGTCGATGTTGTCGGCGTAGTACTCGGTGATGTCGGCGGCGAAGTCGACCTCGCCGAGGGCGGCCTCGAGCGGCTTGCCCATCTCGCGCACGATGATCGCGGCGAGATCGTCACGCCGATCACGGTGCAACTGAGCGACGCGGCGCAGGGCCTCGGCGCGCTCGGCCGGGGCGGTGCGCGACCAGACGCGGTATCCGTCGTGGGCGGAGGCGATGGCCTCTTCGACCCCGGAATCGCTCAGCGTGTCGTACTCGGCGAGGGTCTCACCGGTGGCGGGATTGACGACGGCGTAGTCGCTCATGGTGCTCCTTTTCGTTTCGTTGTCAGGACGTGATGCGGCGGCGGCGGGCGCTGGCGGGCGCTTCGCGACCCAGGGTCTCACCCCGGAAGAAGCCGGGGCTGGCGATGCGCTGCGCGACCATGAGGACGAGGCCCGCGACGATGATGACGACCGTGATCACGAACACGAGACCCACACCGCCAATCTCCGAGCCCGAGCCGTAGTCGGGGCTGGCACTGTCGATGAGGGTGGTCACGAACAGCACCGCGAGGATCACGCCGCCCACGAGGGGCGCGAGCAGCGTCAGGAGGACGTTGCGCACCGAGTCGAACCACTGCTTGCGGAAGTACCAGACGCACGCGAACGCGGTGAGCCCGTAGTAGAAGCAGATCATCGCGCCGAGGGCCGTGATCGTGTCGGTCAGCACGTTCTCGCTCAGCACGCGCATGACCGCGTAGAACACCGAGGCGACGATCGCCGAGACGATGGTGGCGTAGCCGGGGGTGAAGAAGCGCGGGCTGACCTTGGCGAACTTTTTGGGAAGAGCGTCGTAGTGCGCCATGGCCAGAAGCGTGCGCGCCGGGCCCACGAAGGTCGCCTGCAGCGAGGATGCCGAGCTGGTGAGCACCGCGAGCGAGACGAGGAACGCGAGCGGCCCGAGAATCGGCCCCGACAGGTGGAAGAAGACGTTCTCCTGGATGTCCTCGTTGCCCAGGCCCAGCTCCCCCGTGCCGTTGCCGGCGAACATCAGCAGCGCGACGGCGATCAGCAGGTACAGCGCCACGATGAGGAACACCGTCACGGTGGCGGCCCGACCGGGCGTCTTGTCTGGGTCCTTCGTCTCTTCGTTCATGGTGAGGATGACGTCCCATCCCCAGAAGATGAAGATCGACAGCGAGAGCCCGGCGGCGAACGCGCTGAACGAGTCGACCTCGAAGGGGTTGAACCACGACAGCTGCACCGGGCTCGCATCGAAGGCGTTGCCGTTCATCATCTCGACGACCGCGGCGCCGGCGAAGACGAGCAGCACGAGGATCTGGAAACCGACGAGACCGTACTGCAGACGCTGCGTGGTCTGCAGGTCGCGGTACGACACGATCGTCGCCAGCAGCATGAACAGCAGGCACACCGCGATGTTGATCGGGACGACCCGCGTGAGCTCGGCGATCTCGGGGTTTCCCGTGACCTGTGCGATCAGCAGGAACAGGAAGTCGACGGCGATGCCGGCCAGGTTCGACAGCACGATGACCGTGGCGGCGATCAGGCCCCACCCGGCCATCCACCCGACCCAGGGGCCGAAGGCTCGAGCCGCCCAGGTGAAGGAGGTGCCGGCATCCGGCATCCGCGAATTCAGTTCTCGATAGCCGAGGGCCACCAGCAGCATCGGGATGAACCCGACGAGGATGATCGCCGGCACCTGGAAGCCGACCGCCGAGACGGTCGGGCCGAGCGCTCCGGTGAGTGTGTAGGCGGGCGCGATGGTCGAGATGCCGATGACGACGGCGCCGATCATGCCGATCGAGCCGACGCGGAGCCCCTTGTTGGAGATGCCGGTGGTGACGGCGCTGTCGGGTGCGGGGCTCGCGTCGTTGCGAGGGGTGGTCATGAGGAAGCCTCCGAGGTGCGGGGCACCACGATCATGGGGACGGGAAGGGCGCGCAGGATGCGCCCGGCGGTGGAACCGAGGAAGAGGCGACGCGGTTGCGCGAGACGGCTCGAGCCGACCAGGGCGACTTCGCCCGGCATCCAGTCGATGCGAGAGACCGCGTCCTCGATGTCGGATCCGGCTCCGACCAGGGCCTCGGCCTCGATCTCGGCGGGGAGGGCGGCGCGGACCGACTCCAGCACGCTCTCGGCGTGGGCCTGACCGGTCAGCCGGGTCAGCGACGCGTCGACGCGCCCCGGAAGATCGACGCCCGCGAGCGAGAGGAGTCGCAGCGGTGCCTTCGCCCGGCGGGAGACGGATGCCGCCGTCTCGAGCAGGACGTCCGCCCCGGGGCGCGTGCCGATCGCGGCGGTGATGCGCGGGAGCCCCACACCCGGGTCGACGTCGCGCGCGCCCTCGGGGGCGAGGGCGACCGGGACGGGCGCTGAATGCACGAGTTCTTCGGCGGTGGTGCCGAGGCGGTGTCGACCGCGCGGCCCTCCCCCGCCGGTACCGACGACGATCACGCCGGCGTCGAACTCCTCCGCGGCAGCGACGAGACCGTCCGACACCGCCTGCGCGAAGCGGACGTGACCGCGGATGCCGGGGTACGGCGCCACGGCCTCGCGCAACCAGCCGCGGGCGGTGTCCTGCACGAGCCGCTCGTAGCCGGCATCGGTCGGGATCGAGACGTTGTTCTCGGCGGAGGGCAGCACGACCACCGCGTGCACGGGGGCGTCGAGGGCCGCGCCCAGACGCGCCCCGAGCGCGAGGGCGTCGGCACCGGCGTCGGTCGCGGTGTACCCGACGACCACACGGCGCGCGGTCATCCGCGCGTCCGCTCGAGGATCTCGGCGGCGGCGCGGCGGCCCTGACGGATGGCGCCGTCGACGTGCTGGAACCCGGCGCCGGCCATGTCGCTGCACGCGAGGTGGATCGCGCCGACGGGCTCGCGGAGGTCGGCACCGTAGCGGTGCAGACCGCCCATGTCGAAGCTCGCGGCGTACGCCCCGCGGGTCCACTCCTCGGTGCCCCAGTCGCTCTCGTAGTAGACGACGGGGTTCTTCGCTTCGGGGCCGTAGTAGTGCGACAGCGACTCGAGGATGCGCTCGCGGCGCTCCTCGGCGCTGAGCCGGAACAGGTCGTCGGCGTTGTGGTCCGAGACGAAGCCCACGAGGGTTCCGCGCTCGTCGCCGTGGTTGGTGTTGTCGTAGGCCTCGTGGGCGAGCTCGTAGGGGCTGAAGGCGGTGCCCGACAGGCCCTTCTCGCGCCAGAACGGCGTCTCGTAGACGGCGTGCACCTTGATGACGAAGCCCATGGAGATGTGCTGGTGCATCTGGTGCTGCAGGCGCGGCAGCGGGGGCTCGAACGAGATGCGCGAGTACAGCACCGGCGCGAGGGCGAGGATCGCGAAGCGCGCGCGGACCGTCACGCCGTCGGCGATCACGGTGACGCCGTTGGTCGAGGACTTCGCCGCGTCGACGCGCGCGGTCAGGGCGCGCAGGTCGTCGACCCGCTGCCCCGTCGCGCTGTCGGCGAAGCGAGCGGGCGTCGGCGCCTCGGCACCCCAGACGATGCGGCGCACCGGCTGGTTGAGGATGACGTCGTCGCCCAGACGCTCGGCGAGCAGCTCGGGCACCTGCTGGAGACCGCCGACCACGCGCTTGTCGAGGATGAAGTCGGCGTCGACGAGGTTCGAGTACGAGCCCGCGGATGCCGCCATGTGCAGCGACTGCAGCAGCGAGAACGTGTGCGTGGGCTTGGTGAGCATCGCCGAGCCCGTGGCGAACGCGAGGTTGCGGATCGCCTCGTCGTCGTCGGTCTGCTGGCGGAGCCACGCGTCCCACGAGATCGCATCCCACTCCGCGGCTCGGGGGTGCGCCCACGGCCGGTCGGGGTCGATCTCGGCGACCATGGCGTCGAGGCGCGCGGTGACCTCGTCGATGACCTTCTCGGTCTCGGGCGCGACGGGGAACATCTCGCCGGTGAACCGCTTCGCCTCACCGTCGGGACCGACGTACACGCTGTTGCCCTCGCGGTAGCGGCTGTACAGGGGCAGGCCGAGGTCGGCGGCGGTGTCGATGAGGGCCTGCTGGTCGGGCGAGACCCACTGGCCGCCGAGCTCGAGCATGGCGCCGTCGATGACGTCGGTCCAGAGGCGACCGCCGACGCGGTCGCGAGCCTCGAGCACGACGACCGAGAGGCCGGCCTTGCGCAGGTCGTTTGCGGCGGTGAGGCCGGCGGCGCCGGCTCCGATGACGACCACGTCGCGGGTGATCTCGTCCATGAAAGCGTCCTTACTTGTCGTGCGTCTGTGCGAACTCGGGGTGGCCCCGTCGGCGGCGGACTCTCGGGTCTTCCGCCACCGTCGGGACGGCTGTCAGCTGCCGGCCAGGGCCGCGGCGACGACGTCGAGACCCTCGGTCAGCAGGTCGTCGCCGATCGACAGCGGCGGCAGGAACCGGATGACGTTGCCGTAGGTGCCGCAGGTGAGCACGATCACGCCCTCGGCGATGGCGGCCTTGGCCACCGCGGAGGTGAGGGCCGCGTCGGGCGCACCGGTCGCGGGGTCGACGAACTCGGCGGCGATCATCGCGCCGTGGCCGCGGACGTCGCCGATGCGCGGGTCGCTCTGCTGCATCTCGCGCAGGCGGCCGAGCAGGAGCTCGCCGATCTCGCGGGCGCGCTCGACGAACCCTTCGTTCTCGAAGGCGGCGATCGAGGCCAGGGCGGCGGCGCAGGCGATCGGGTTTCCGCCGTAGGTGCCGCCGAGGCCGCCGGTGTGCGTGGCGTCCATGATCTCGGCGCGGCCCGTGACCGCCGCGAGCGGCAGACCGCCGGCGATGCCCTTGGCCGTGGTGACCAGGTCGGGCACGATGCCGAAGTGCTCGCTGGCGAACATCGCGCCGGTGCGGGCGAAGCCCGACTGCACCTCGTCGGCGATGAAGACGACGCCGTTGTCACGGCACCAGTCGACGATCGCGTTGAGGAAGCCGTCGGCGGGGACGATGAAACCGCCCTCACCCTGAATGGGCTCGATGATGACAGCGGCGAGGTTCTCGGCGCCGACCTGCTTCTCGATCAGCGAGATGGCCTTGGCCGCGGCATCCGGTCCCGAGAGTCCGTCACGGAACGGGTACGACAGCGGAGCGCGGTAGACCTCGGCGGCGAAGGGGCCGAAGCCGCTCTTGTACGGCATGTTCTTGGCCGTCAGCGCCATCGTGAGGTTGGTGCGGCCGTGGTAGGCGTGGTCGAACGCGACGACGGCCTGACGACCGGTGAACTTGCGGGCGATCTTGACGGCGTTCTCGACCGCCTCGGCGCCGGAGTTGAACAGCGCGCTCTTCTTGGCGTGGTCGCCGGGGGTGAGGCGGTTGAGCGCCTCGGCGACGGAGACGTACGAGTCGTACGGCGAGATCATGAAGCAGGTGTGGGTGAACGCCGCCACCTGATCCTGCACGGCCTTCACGACCGCGGGGTGGGCGTTGCCGACGCTGGTCACGGCGATGCCCGAGCCGAGGTCGATGAGCGAGTTGCCGTCGGCGTCGACGACGACTCCCCCACCGGCGGCGACGGCCTGGATCGGCACGGTGTGGCCGACTCCGGATGCCACGGCGGCGGCCTTGCGCTCGAGCAGCTCCTGCGAGCGCGGGCCGGGGATGGCGGTGACGAGGCGGCGCTCCTGCGGGAGGGTCGGACCGCCGACGAGGGGAAGGGTGTCGAGGCTCATGGCGGCGATGCTACGGACGCCGCGACGCGCCGCGCACTCTCCCCCCTGTACAGTCGCAGGCACTGTCATATACGAGTCGTACAGGAGCTGACATGGTCGACACCGCCGTCGCGCCGCCGAGTCTGCGCGCCCTCCTCGCGCGCCGTGACCTGCGACTGCGCCTCGTCGCCGGCGAGGACGAACTCCCGGCCGGAAGCATCGATCGCCCCGTTCGGTGGGTGCACTCCAGCGACCTCGTCGACCCCACCCCGTTCCTCAGCGAGGGGCTCGTCCTGCTCACGACGGGGACGCAGTTCGCCGACACGGACGACTACACCGCGTACGTGTCACGACTGCTCGCCCGGGGCGTTCGAGCCCTGGGGTTCGGCACCGAGGTCGTGCGCGACGGGATCCCGGTGGGCCTCGCCGCGGCCTGCCTCGCCGCGGGCGTGCCGTTGTTCGAAGTTCCCTACCGCACCCCCTTCATTGCCGTGGCCCGCGCCGGCGCCGAGGCGATCGCCGCGGAGTCCTACGCCCGGCGCAGTTGGTCTCTCGCGGCGCAGCGCGCGGTCTCGCTCGCCGCCCTGCGCCCCGACGGCCTCTCGGCGACGCTCGCCGAACTGTCTCGACAGCTGGACTGCTGGGTCGGCCTCTTCGACGCGGCCGGCACCCTGAGCACCGAGCACCCGGCGGGTGGACTCGGCGCGCCCGCCCTCCACGTCGTCGCCGCCGAGGTCACGACGATGCTCCGCCGCGGCACGCGCGCGGCCTCCACTGTGCGCTCGAACGACACCTCGGTGAGCCTCCAGACCCTGGGCCGCGGCGGGCACCTCCGCGGCGTGCTCGCGCTCGCGGCCGACGACCTCGACCACGAGGCGCGCAGCGTCGTGACCGCCGTGGTCGCGATGGCCGCCCTCGCCCTCGAGCAGCAGGACGGACTCGGCCGCGCCATCGGCACCTTTCGCGCCGGGCTCGTGCAGTCGCTCGCGACCGACGATCCCGCGCTGGCCCGGCGCGCGGGCCGCGACCTGTTCGGCCCGCTGCCGGCCGCCCCCGTCGTGGTGGCGGTGACGCCCGCGGCATCCACTCGTTCCACTGCCCTCACCGAGTGGCTCGAGCTGCGCGCGCAGGAGCGTCGCGGCGAGATGTTCTTCGGTCGCGGTGACGACGGGCTCGTCATCGTCGTGCCCGCCGCAGCCCGCGACGCGCTGGCCGAGGTCGCCGACCGGTTCGAGATCGTCGTCGGGTGCTCGGCGCCCACCGGCTACGACGCCTTCTCGGCCGCCCTGACCCAGGCGCGCACCGCGCGCGACCGGCTCGCCACTCCCGGCGTCGCCGACTTCGCCGACACCGCGCGCGCGGGTCTTCTGGCCGCCCTCGGATCCGAGGCGGCGCGCACCGTCGCCGCGGGTGCCCTGGTTCCGCTGCGGACCTACGACGAGGCGCAGGGGTCCGCGTTGCTCGAGACGTTGGACGCCTGGCTCGCCCACGACTGCTCGCACGAGGCGACCGCGCAGGCCCTCGGCATCCATCGCCACACCGTGCGCGCCCGGGTCGCCCAGGCCGAGCGCGTGCTCGATCGCGACCTGTCGTCGTTCTCCGCGCGCGCCGAGCTGTGGGCGGCGCTGCGGCTGGCCGAGTAGCGCGGGCTCCGTCGTACGGAGCTGACGCCCGATACGCCGGATGCCGGCACCCCCGGGGCCCGCGCGTCGCCCGCCCGATCCGCACGACGGGGCGACCGCACCGCCGTGACGCGGAAGCGGGTGTCAGCCGGCGTCGCCGAGGTTGTCGGAGAGGATCTCGAGCACGCGCTCGCGGGCGAGGTCGGCGACGCCTGCGCGGGCGCGGGCCACGGCGTCGACGAACGCCTCCGCGAAGACCGCGTGCGCGATGCGCGAGGTGTGCTCCAGCTCGTCGCGGAACGTCCCGCCCGAGGCGAGGACCAGCGAGAGGTCGGCGCGCTCGGTGAGCGGCGAGGCGACGAACGAGGTCAGGGCGATCACTCGCGCCCCGGCCGCGCGTGCAGCCGTGGCCGCGCGCAGGCTCGCCTCGTTCGCCCCCGAACCGCTGACCACGACGCAGACGTCATCGGGCGAGAGGTGGCGCGCGGCGATCTGCTGGCCGATCGGATCGCCCAGGGTCTCGGCCGGGCGCCCCACCGCCGTCAGGCGCATCGCGAGATCCGTTGCGACCGGAGCCGACAACCCGCTCGCCACCACCAGCAGGCGACGGGCCCCCACGACCGCGTCGACGGCGGCATCGACCCCGTCGGCGTCCAGCAGGCTGGTGGCCGCGCGAAGATCGTCCGCGATGCGGTCGATGGCGGAGCGGATGCCGCCGAGCACTCCGTCCTGGGCGACCGGCTGCACCACGCGGCGTCCGCGCTCCGCCGCGAGCGCCACCCGCAGCTGCGGGTACCCGCGGTAGCCGAAGGTCTGGCAGGCGCGCACGACGGAGGAGCGACCCACCCCCACGCGGTCGGCGATCTGCTGCGCGGTGAGCTCGATCACGGCATCCGGATCATCGACGATGAGGTCGGCGACCCGACGCTCGCTCGGCTGCAGCGAGTTGCGCACGGCGGCGATGCGGGCGGTCACGGGGATCTCAGCGGACACGCGGGCCTTCCATGATGCGGCGGCGGATGCGGCCCGAGACCGCGTCGATCGCGACGGTGACGACGACCACGACGATCAACAGCATGCCGACCGTCGACCACTCACGGTACTGGGTGTACGAGGTGAGCATGTCGCCGATCCCGCCGACGCCGATCAGGCCGAGCACGGCCGAGGCGCGCACGTTGATCTCGAAGCGGTACAGCCAGAACGACAGGAACGTCGGCGAGGCCTGGGGCCACACTCCCCAGCGCAGCACCTGGGCGGTCGAGCCGCCCGCCGCCCGCGCGGCCTCGATGGGGCCGGGGGCGACGTTCTCGACCGCCTCGTAGCCCCACTTGCCGAGGGTGCCGATCCCCCCGATCGCGAGAGCGAGCGCCCCGGTCAGCGGGGTCAGACCGGTGACCGAGAGGATGATGATCGCGAAGACCAGCTCGGGCACGGCCCGCACCAGCGAGAAGACGAAGCGCAGGACGACGCGCACGGGCGCCGGGCCGAAGCCGCGCGCGGCGACGAGCGAGAGTGGGGTCGCGATCAGGATGCCGAGCACGGTGCCGATCCACGCCATCTCGACGCTGCGCCAGGTCTGCCAGAGCGCCTCGGGCAGCTTCTCCCACGCGGGCGAGAGGAACATCAGGCCGAGGTAACGCACGATCTCGGCGGGGAGCTCCCCGAGCCGCGACCACGTGATGTCGGCCGACCAGAAGGCGGCGATGACGACGACCGTGACGACGACCCACGACAGGGTGCGCAGGGGCTTCCGACGGCGCGGCGGCAGCGCGAGGCTCACGGGCCGCGAGGGGGCGAGGGCGGTCATACGAGCCTCCGGCGGATCGCGTCGCTGACGGTGTCGAGCACGACGACGATCACGAGGATCTCGACGATGACGAGCGACAGCTGGTCGTAGCGGTAGAAGGTGCGCACGGCATCGATCAGCAGCCCGATGCCGCCGGCCCCCACGAGGCCGAGCACGGTCGAGGCGCGGACGTTGAGCTCGAAGACGTAGAGCGTCTGCGAGACGAACGCGGGCCAGGTGTCGGGCAGAGCGATCGCGCGGTTGATCTGCGTCTGGGTCGCCCCGGCGGCACGACCGGCCTCGAGGGGGCCGGCGTCGGTGGCGTCGATCGACTCCGACACGAGCTTGACGATGATGCCGACGTTGAACAGCACGAGCGCCAGGATGCCCGGGAGGGCGCCCACCCCGACCATCGCGACGAGGACCGCCGCGTAGACGAGCTCGGGCACGGCGCGGATCACGTTCAGGATGCCGCGCACCAGCGCCCGCGTCGGAGTGAACGGGTTCGTCGGCCGGGCCGCCCAGAAGCTCACCGGCAGCGAGATCGCCGCCCCGACCGCGGTGCCGATGACCGCCATCTGCAGCGTCTCGAGGATCGGACCGACCGTGCGCGGGAAGAACGACCAGTCCGGGGTGAGAAGTTCGCCCACCCGCAGCGCACCCTGCTGCCAGTTGCGCGCGATCGCACCGACGTCGAGGCCCACCCCGACCACCGGCAGGCACATGAACACGGTCACCGCGACGACGACGCCCGCGGCGGTCCACGGCATCCATCGCCCCTTCGGACGAGGCGGAACGGTGAGCACGGTCATCGCTCGAGCCGGTCGGCCGCGGTCACCGAGCGTCCGTAGATCTGCGCGAAATCGGCATCGGTGGCGGATGCCGCGGGGCCGTCGTAGACGACCTCTCCGGCGCGCATGCCGATCATGCGCGTGCCGTACTCGCGGGCGAGATCCAGCAGGTGCAGGTTGACCAGCACGGTGATGCCGAGGTCGACGTTGATACGGCGTAGGTCGTCCATCACCCCGCGGGCCGTCGGCGGGTCGAGGCTCGCCACCGGCTCGTCGGCGAGGACGATACGCGGCTGCTGCGTGAGCGCGCGGGCGATCGCGACGCGCTGCTGCTGGCCTCCCGAGAGCGCCGATGCGCGGTCCCAGACCTTCGGCAGCAGCCCGACCCGGTCGAGAGCCTCGAAGGCGAGCCGGCGATCCGCGTCACGGTACGCACCGAACAGCGTGCGCCAGAGCGGGGTGTGCGCGAGGCGACCGACCAGCACGTTGTTGAGGACCGTGGTGCGGCCGGCGAGGTTGAAACTCTGGAACACCATGCCGATGTGCCCGCGGAGTTCGCGCAGGCGACGCCCCGAGGCGTTGTCGACGCGTCGGCCGCCGACCTCGACGACACCGGAGGTCGCGGGCACCAGGCCGTTGATGGTGCGGATGAGGGTCGACTTACCCGAGCCCGACAGTCCCACCACGGCGACGAGCTCGCCGGGCGCGATGTCGAGGGTGACGTTCTTCAGTCCCACCGTGCCGTTGGGGTAGCGCACCGAGACCCCGGCGAGACGGATGCCCCAGGGCGCCGGGGCGAGGGCCTCGACGCCCGGGGTGAGCGATCCGGTCGTCACTGGAGTCCGAGCTGCTGGGCGGCGCGCGCGACGACGTCGAGCGACGACGGGTCGGCCGGGGCGAGCTTGGTGATCGAGTAGACGGCCTTCAGGGCGGCGGAGCCCTCGTCGGTCGCGGAGTAGTCGGCGAGCGCCGTCGAGATCTTCTTCTGCAGCTCGGGCGACAGGTCCTTCGAGACGGCCACACCGTCGTTGGGGATCTCGTTGGTCAGGCCGAACACGACGACCTTCTGGCCCACGTCGGGCTTGTCCTTCTTCACGAGCGTGCGGGCGTCCCAGAAGCTGAAGCCGACCTCGGCGTCGCCGTTGTAGACCGCCAGGACGGACGCGTCGTTGGCCGTGACCGGTACCTTCTGGAAGCCGCTGTCGATGTCGACGCCGGCCTCCTTCAGCGCGAGCATCGGGTAGATGTACCCCGCGGGCGAGCCGGGTCCGAGCACGGCGACCTTGGCACCGGCGATCTTGGTGATGCTGTCGAGACCCGCGGGGCCCTGCGGCGCGTCGGCGCCGTTGCAGAACGACATGCCGTCGCGCTCGACGACGGGGGTGTCGCAGTACTTGTCGGGGTCGTTCGTCATGAACTGGCCCGGGTAGGTGATGTTGCCGTTGCGCTCGGTCTGCAGCACGACCGAGGCGCCGTAGCGGTCGTTCGCCTGCCACAGCTGCAGCGAGGGCAGGAAGCCGATCTGCGCCTGGCCCGCGCCCATCGCCTCGACGGCGGCCTGGTAGTCCTTCGACACGACGCCCGTGACCGGGATGCCGAGCTTCTCGGTGAGCATGTCGGTGAGGGGCTTCGCGGTGTCGACGAGGTTGGCCTGGTCCTGCGAAGGAACCAGCGCGAGCACGAGGGAGCTCGGGTCGGCGGCGGGGGCGGCCGAGTCGGCGCCGGCGGCACCGGAGCAGCCGGCCAGGGCGATCGAGGCGAGAGCGGCGATGGCGAAGGCCGCGACGAGACGGGAGCGACGAGTGTTCATGATTCCTCTGCGGTTCGGGTGGGATTCAGGCGTGGGACGGGAGGTGTGCGGCGGGGGGAGCGTCGACGTGGGCGGCGTCGACCCACGCGGCGAGCGCCGGCAGCAGCTCGTCGAGGGTGTCGGCACGGAAGGTGGGGGTGGCGGCGGCATCGACGTAGCCGCCGACGAGCGCCGTGTCGAGACCACGGGCGTGGGCGGGGGCGAGGTCGTTGCGCCAGACATCGCCGACCGTGAGCACCGGCACGCCCTCGCCGAGGCTGTCGAGCAGGGCGTCGAGTCCGGCGGGCTTGGCGGCGTCGGTGACCACGCGGTCGAACAGGCCGGCCAGTCCGATTCCGGACAGGGCGGCGTCGAGACGGGTGGCGGGAGCGTTCGTGACGAGGAGTCGCTCGGCATCCACCTGCGCCAGGAACTCCGCCAGCCCCGCCGCGGTCGACACCGGCGCGTCTGCGCTACCGAGCTGCGTGCGGCTGAGGGTGTACGCCGCGGCCAGGGCGTCGTCGTCGACCCCGGCGTCGAGGGCGAGGCGGCGAACGGCGTCGTACCCGTCGATGACGTCGGCGGTCGGGGCGGCGAGGTGGGCCGAGACGGCAGAGACGAAGGCGTCGGCGGATGCCGTGTGGGCGGCGACCGCGCGGGCGTAGGCCAGCAGGGGGCCGTCGCCGACGGCGACGGTACCGTCGAAGTCGAAGATGAGGACGGGGCGGGGCACGGGGGAACTCCTGTCGTGGACGTTGCGTCCATGGTGCACGCCAAATGTGGACGGGATGTCCACGCCGTGTAAACGCTGGATGAACGGCGGCTGTGCGCCCCCGGAGCCCGCTTAGCGTGGGAACCGTGACCTCCACCGCCGCCCTCGACGTCGCCGCCGTCCTCGCGGCCGAGCACCCCTCGGCGGCGATCGCCTCGCTCCCCTGGCTCGCGGCGTCGCTCGCCGACGACGCCGCCGCCGGCCGATTCGCCGCGTGGGGCCGCTCGACGATCGTCGACGAGAACGTCGGAGCGGCGGTGCTCCCCCGGGCACTGTTCGACGAGCTGCACGCGCGGGCCGGGCTCGAGGCCGCCTGGCCGGTGGGCAACGCCGGCCTGCTGCACGTCTACGGCTACCTGCTGTCGACCACACCGACCCCGTACGGTCTCAAGCGCGAGCGGTGGCTCACCGACGACCTCGCCCTCGCCTGCGGTCTCTCCCGCGGGGCGTTCTCACCCTGGGCCGGGCCGGACACCCTGCTCTCTCGGGTCACCGCGGCCGCGGCATTCCTCCTCTCCCGCCCCGACGCGATCGACCAGGTCGTCGAGGGCCGCTCGACCCGCATCGCCCTCGGCGACGCGCTCCCCGACGGCACCACCGCTCTCGCCTACGCGGTCGACGGGCTCATCGTCACGACGTTCCCGGTGGCCGATGCGGCCGTCCTGCGGTCAGGACTCGGGGCGCCGCGGCTGCGGTGGAACGCCGTGTGAGGGGAGGGTCCCGTTCGGCTGTGATGCCTGACCCGACCCGCGCGAGCACAACCGCGGGGCGAATACCGACACGCCGGGCACAATCGGCCCAACACACGGCGCGCCGCCAAATCCCCCCGCCGTTGCGCCCCGGATGCCGCGCCGCCTCACTCGCGCGGCGCGTGCGCCTCGAGGAACTCGTACATCTCGGTCGTGTCCACGCCCGGGAACGCCCCGGTCGGCAGGGTCGCCAGCAGGGTGCGCGGCGTGCGGACGTTGGGCCACGCCCGACCGCGCCACGCGTTCTCGAGCGAAGCGGGCGCCCGACGGCAGCACGCCTCGACCGCGTGACGCGAGATCGCACGGTTGGAGGTGTCGCGACCACGGAACCACTTCGTGTCGTCGAAGCGCACGCCCACGCTCACCGAGTGCGCACCCTCGCTCGACTGCTCCACGCGCGCGGTGCACCAGTAGGTTCCGTTGCCGGTGTCGGTGTACTGGTAATACGGGTTGAAGAGGTCGTCTTCGTCGAAGACCACGCGGCTCGTCCAGCGCCGACAGCACATCTGCCCCTCGATCGAGCCGAGGCGGTCGGTGGGGAAGTTCACGTCGTCGTTCTCGTAGGCCTTCGTGATGGTGCCCGACTCGTGCACCTTCAGGAAGTGCACCGGGATGCCGAGGTGCACGGTCGCCAGGTTCGTGAAGCGGTGCGCGGCGGTCTCGTACGACACCGAGTAGGCGTCGCGCAGGTCCTCGATGCTGATCGTGCGCCGCTCCTTCGCCTCACGGAGCGCCGGCACGACGTGCGCCTCGGGCATGAGCAGGGCGCCGGTGAGGTAGTTTGTCTCGACCCGCTGGCGCAAGAACTCGTCGTAGCTCGTCGGCTCGCCGTGGCCGAGCATGCGGCTCGACAGCGCCTGCAGCACCGCCGCGCGCGGGTCGCCTTTCGCGACCTTCGTGGACAGGTACAGCCGGCCGTTCTTCACGTCGGCGATGCTCCGCGTCGACGAGGGCAGGTCGGGCACGTAGTGCAGCGTGAAGCCGAGGTGGGCGGCGATGTCGCTCGCCCCGCGTTGGGTAAGGGGACCGCCGGGGTGCTCGATCGCGGTCAGGATCCCGGATGCCGTGCGCTCGAGGTCGGGAAAGTGGTTGTCCTGCGTGCGCATGAGGCGGCGCAACGCCACGTTGGCCCGCCGCGCCTCTTCGGGGGTCGCTGAGCGCTCCTCGCGGAGGCGCTCGATCTCGCCCTGCAGCGCGAGCATCGCCGACAGCACCTCGTCGGGCACCGACCGACCAACGCGGAACGGCTCGATGCCGAGCGCCTGGAACGTCTGCCCACGCATCGCGCGCTCGACCGAGATCTCGAGCGCCGCGCGCTCGTCGAGGGGCTCGGCGTCGAGGATCTGCTCGAGCTTGCACTCGAGCGCCCGCGCGATCGCCTGGAGCAGCGTGAGCTTGGGCTCGCGTCGACCGTTCTCGATCATCGACATCTGGCTCGGGGCGCGACCGACCGCCGCGGCGAGCTCGTCGAGCGTGAAGCCGCGCGCGGTGCGCAGCTGACGGATGCGTCGGCCGATGGTGAGGGTGTCCACCTCGTCATCGTGGAACGGGAGGGATGCCGAAGAAGCGGAGACGCCGGTGTCCATACGTCATGTTCTCACCGGAACAGAAGATCGCGCGATCTTCACACGACAAATGCGCTTCGAGGGGGCTGTTCTTCGCCGACAGTGGTCTCCACGGGGCACCGCAGCCCCGACATCCGAAGGAGAACGCTCATGACGATCCAGGCCACCCCCGCCCAGCAGCCCCTGCGCTCCGGCGACCAGACCGAGACCGCCGACGAGATCCGCGCCGCGTGGGAGAACGACCCCCGCTGGGACGGCATCGAGCGCACGTACTCGGCGGAAGACGTCGTGCGCCTCCGCGGCAGCGTCCGCGAGGAGTCCACCCTCGCCCGCCGCGGAGCCGAGAACCTGTGGAACCTCATCCACACCGAGGAGTACGTCCGCGCCCTCGGCGCCTACACCGGCGGACAGGCCGTGCAGCAGGTGCGCGCGGGTCTCAAGGCCATCTACCTGAGCGGCTGGCAGGTCGCCGCCGACGGCAACCTCGCCGGACAGACCTACCCCGACCAGAGCCTCTACCCCGCCAACAGCGTGCCCGCGGTCGTGCGCCGCATCAACAACGCGCTGCTGCGGCAGGACCAGATCGAGCGCGCCGAGGGAGAGATCACCCAGGACTGGCTCGCCCCGATCGTCGCCGACGCCGAGGCCGGGTTCGGCGGTCCGCTCAACGCCTACGAACTGGCCCAGTCGCTCATTTCGGCCGGAGCCGCCGGCATCCACTGGGAAGACCAGCTCGCGAGCGAGAAGAAGTGCGGCCACCTCGGCGGCAAGGTGCTGGTGCCGATCCAGCAGCACATCCGCACCCTGAACGCCGCGCGCCTGGCCGCCGACGTCGCCGGGGTGCCGACCGTGATCATCGCCCGCACCGACGCCCTGGCCGCCGACCTGCTCACCAGCGATATCGACCCGCGCGACGCGGAGTTCCTCACCGGCGAGCGCACCAGCGAAGGCTTCTACCGCGTGCGCCCGGGCCTCGACGCGGTCATCGCCCGCGGACTCGCCTTCGCGCCGTACGCCGACCTCATCTGGGTCGAGACGGGCGAGCCCGACATCGAGCTCGCGCGCCGCTTCGCCGAGGCGATCCACGCCCGCTACCCGGGCAAGAAGCTCGCCTACAACTGCTCGCCGAGCTTCAACTGGAAGCGCCACCTCGATGACGAGCAGATCGCCACGTTCCAGGCCGACCTGGCCGCCCTCGGCTACGCCTTCCAGTTCATCACGCTGGCCGGCTTCCACGCCGTCAACCACTCGATGTTCGACCTCGCCCGCGGTTACGCCGAGCGCGCCATGAGCGCGTACGTCGAGCTGCAAGAGGCCGAGTTCGCCGCCGAAGCGAACGGCTACACCGCCACGCGCCACCAGCGCGAAGCGGGCACCGGCTACTTCGACGTGGTCTCGACCGCGCTCAACCCCGACAGTGCGACGCTCGCCCTGGCCGGCTCCACCGAGACCGCCCAGTTCCACTGAGCCCTCACCCGCTCTCGCCCACCCCTCGTCCCCCTTCTCGCAGTGCATGTCCCACTTTCGGCTGCCTGGGCCACCCCAGGCCGCCATTTTCGGGACATGGTCCGAGAAGCGGACGCGCCACAGAAAGCCACGACCATGACCCTCATCGACACCTCTCCCCCGCCCACCACCGAAGAATCGCGGATGCCGAGCACCCCGGCATCCACCCCGCACCTGCGCCTCGAGCGGCCCGTGCACGGGCGCGACGGCGAGATCCTCACGCCCGCGGCGCTCGCCTTCGTCACCGAGCTGCACGACCGCTTCGCCCGGCGCCGGCACGACCGGCTCGCCGCACGCCTGCGCCGCCGCTTCGAGATCGGCACGGGCGACGACCCGCACTTCCGCGCCGACACGGCGCACATCCGCGACGACCCGTCGTGGCGCGTGGCGGGCGCCGGCCCGGGCCTGGAGGACCGCCGCGTCGAGATCACCGGGCCCACCGACCCGAAGATGACGATCAACGCGCTGAACTCCGGCGCGCGGGTGTGGCTCGCCGATCAGGAGGACGCCACGAGCCCGACCTGGAGCAACGTCATCGGTGGCCAGCTGTCGCTGTTCGACGCGATCCGCGGACAGCTGTCGTTCACGAGCCCCGAGGGCAAGCGCTACGAGGTCACCGCCGAGCGCACCCCCACGATCGTGATGCGCCCGCGCGGCTGGCACCTGCCCGAGAAGCACGTGAGCTTCATCGATCGCGCGGGGCGGGAGCTCCCGGCATCCGGATCTCTCATCGACTACGGGCTGTACGTCTTCCACAACGCGCACGCGCTGATCGCGGCGGGCCGGGGACCGTACTTCTACCTGCCGAAGATCGAGTCGGCCGAAGAGGCACGGCTCTGGGACGACGTGTTCTCGTTCACCGAGGAGCGCCTGGGCCTCGACCACGGCACGATCCGCGCGACCGTGCTGATCGAGACGCTGCCGGCGGCGTTCGAGATGGAGGAGATCCTCTTCGCCCTGCGCGACCACTGCGCCGGGCTCAACGCCGGGCGGTGGGACTACATCTTCTCGATCATCAAGACCTACCGGGGCCGGGGCGCCCGCTTCGTGCTCCCCGACCGCAGCGAGGTCACGATGACCGTGCCGTTCATGCGGGCCTACACCGAGCTGCTCGTGCAGACGTGCCACAAGCGCGGCGCCTACGCGATCGGCGGCATGAGCGCTTTCATTCCGAACCGCCGGCGACCCGAGGTCACCGAGGCCGCGTTCGAGAAGGTGGCCGCCGACAAGCGGCGCGAGGCCGGCGACGGCTTCGACGGCACGTGGGTGGCCCACCCCGACCTCATCCCGGTGGCCCGCGCCGAGTTCGACGCGGTGCTCGGCGACGAGCCGAACCAGCTCGGGCGCACCCGCGACGAGGTGGCGGTCGACCCCGCCGACCTGCTCGACGTGCGCATCGGTCTGCCGGTGACGACGGCGGGTGTGCGGGGCAACGTCTCGGTGGCGATCCGCTACATCGAGGCCTGGCTGCGGGGCCTGGGCGCCGTCGCGATCGACGACCTCATGGAAGACGCCGCGACCGCCGAGATCTCGCGCTCGCAGATCTGGCAGTGGATCCACCAGGACCACTCCACGGCCGAGGGCACCGCCATCACCCGCGGCTTCGTCGAGGGTCTCGTGACGGACGTGCTCGCCGAGGTGCAGCGCTCCGAGGGCGACCGCTTCGACGACGCCGCCGCGGTGTTCCGCGAGGTGGCGCTGCGCGAGGAGTTCCCCGCGTTCCTCACCCTGCCGGCGTACGCGAAATACCTGAACTGATTCACCGGATGCCGAGGGGCCGGGGCCACGAGCCCCGGCCCCTTCGCGCGGCGGGAGTCAGCGCGCGGCGGACCGGAAGCGTCGGGGCTTGCCCTCGCCGAGGTCGGCGAGACGCTCGACGCGCTCGAGCCGAACGGGCTGACCGAGCAAGGCGCGCAGCGCGGTGGTGATCGCCGCGCCGTCGCCGCCGGCGATCCGCACCTCGAGCCCGCCGTCCGCTCGCTGCTCCACCGTCCAGCCGTGCGCGCCGTGGCTCTGCAGCTGCTGCGTGAGGTCGACCGATGGCACGCGCGTCCCCGCGGCACTGACGAAGTCGGTGTGCTCGCGCCCCTCGAGGTCGGCGATGCCGACGCCGCCGCCGGGGAGGTCGACGAGTCGACCGACGTCGCCGGTGCGGTACCGCACGAGCGGCAGCAGGGGGTTCTCGCCCGCGGTCACCGTGATCTCGCCCATCGCTCCGTCGGCGACCGGCTCGCCCGCAGCATCGAGCACTTCGACGTGCACCCGCCGGTCGAGCACGCGGAACGGTCCGTCGTCGGTGCGCACCGCGATCGGCCGGGTCTCGTGCAGGCCGTACACGTCGAACACGGGGCACGAGAACGCGGCCTCGAGCTCAGCGCGCAGCGGCGCCGACAGGGCCATCGCGCCCGAGAACAGGGCGAGCGGGTGCACGACGGCCCGCAGTTCGGGGGTCAGCAACTCGGACAAGCTGGTGGGGTTGCCCGAGATCACCTGCGGATCCGCGTCTCTGAGGAAGATCGAGCGATCGGATGCCGCCCGCCAGGCGCCCTCGTTCAGATTGACCCGCGCCATGGCGCGCTGGGCGAAGCCGCTGACGATCGACACGTACGTGAAGGCCTGGCGCTGCTGCAGCACCCACATGATCGCGAGCCGCTCGGCATCCGGCTCCCACTTCACACCCGCTTCGCGCACGAGGCGGACGAGCAGGTGGAAGCCGCGCGCCACCTCCTCGACGTCGTCGGGGATGACCAGCGCCGCCCCCGTCGACCCCGAGCTCGTGCCGTGCAGCATGCGGTCGAGGTCGGCGTCGAGGGGGACGAATGCCGAGACGTCGGCGACGAGATCGCGCCGCTCGATCGTGGGGAAGTCGTCGAGGGTCCGCAGCCCCGTCATGCCTCGATAGAACGGAAGTCGCCGCGCGGTGTCGAGGTGCGCGTCGAGCCACCCGTCGAGCGGCAGCGGCGTGCGAGCGCGGTCGACGGCCTCGGCGGTGAGTCGGTCCCCCGTGGCGTGCACCCACGCGGGGGCCGCCGGGTGCGTGCGCCACCGCTGCAGGCGCGCGGCGCCGTCGGCGTCGAGGGTCGGCCAGCGCTCGGCATCCGTCAGCACCGCCGCCGACCCCGGCCGGTACTCGCCGAGGGCGAGCGGGTCGTCGTCACTCACTCGAGTACCTCGCGGCGGCTTCCCGGGCGCGCGCCTCGGCGAGGCGGCGGGCGATCTCCTCGCGGTGACGGTACGCGGCGTACGCCTCGGCGAGCGCGGCGTTGCGGCGGAGCGAGTCGCGCGCGTCGAGGAGGGCGCGCGCGGTCTCGCGGTCTTCGCCCGCTGGCAGGAAGCCCGCCCACAGCAAGAAGGTGCGCGCCGCCTCTTCCCGCCGCTCGGCATCGGCGAGCCAGTCGCGTGGATCGACGACGGGCGCCAGACGCAGAGCCAGCGCGTCGATCGCGCGCGCCACGTCGCCACCGGCGAGTGACGGGACGAACGGTTGCACGAGGTCCTCGCTCGCCACCACCCACAAACCGATGGCCGCACCCGTGCGCACCCGCTCGTCGTCGGCGTGATCGAGGGATGCCAGGGGTCGGCCCCACACGTCGCCGGCGAGCGCGCGCAGCGAGACGTCGTCGTCGAGGAACGGCCGCGGCACGCTCGACAGGCGCGCCGCGATCTCGTCGACCCCGGGGCCGGGCCGGGCGCTCGCCCACGCCGTGTCTTCGGGCGGCGCGATCGCCGACCACACGCTCAGCAGATCGTCCGCCTCAGCCACCGAGCACCTCCGCCAATCGCGCGCACACCGCGGGTGCGTCGTCCATCCGTTCGATGTACATCACCTCGTATCCCGCCCGCAGCGCCGGCTCGGCGACCCGGTGCTGTCGATCGAGCACGACGAGGGTCGCCGTGCTGAGTGTCTCGCGCACCCGGGGCGCGACATCGGCGCGAGCGGGATCGCCGTCGCCGAAGAGCGAGGTCAGCCCGTCGTCGGAGAGAACGACGAGGTGACGCCGGTGCGCGGCATCCGGAATCCCCCGTCCGGCGTACCTCTTGTCGAGCAGGTCGAGGGGGAAGGTCGTGCCGCCGGCGAAGAAATGGGCGAGGTCGGCGATGACCCGGGCGGGGTCGCGAGAGTACTCCTCGCGGCCGGCGACCTGGCCGGGTCCCGAAAAGCTCGTGACGCGCACACGTCCGCCTCCCCGCAGCACCGACAGGGCGAGGATGGTGCCCGCGAGCACGGCGGGCGAGCCCGTCTGCGGCTGCGGCATCGAGCCCGAGCTGTCGATGTAGAGGTCGAGATCGATGCTCGACGACACCGGCGGCGGATCATCGGGCAGGTAAGAGCGCCGCAGCGTCGTCACCCCGGGCACGACCGCCCCGCCCGCCTGCAATGTCGCGGGCCAGTCGAGATCGGCGAGGTCGTCACCGGTCTCCCAGCTCTCGAAGGGTCCCGGGAGGTCGGCCGAGACCGCACGCGGCAACCGCTGCGTGAACGGACGCACCCAGCGCGTCGCCTCGGCTCGGTACCAGGCCGCGATCACGGCAGCCGGGTCGGCGTCGGCGTACAGCTCGAGGGTCTGCGCGATCCCGAGGGCCTGCCCCGTGGCCGAGCCCTTCGCCGCCGGCGCAGCAGCGGCCCCCGCGGAGGAAGGCACCGCGCCGCTCAGCCGCCGATCCGACAGCACCCGGCCGAGCTCCGAGGGGGTCGCGGCGGCGTCATCGGCGGCGCAGGTGCCTCCGGGGAGCGAGGCCGCGCCGTCGGTGCGCGGATCGATGAGGTAGGGCGCCACCACGACGCCGAAGCGCAGGGCCCCGGCCACGGCGTCGCCCGCGAAGGTGCGCACGAGCGAGGCGAGCACGTCGGCGTCGAGGGCGGGACGCGTGACCGTCGCTTCGGCGAGTTCGTCGGACACGCGCTCGGCGGCCCTGCGCGCCTGCCGCAGCGCCTTCTCGGCCGCGCGGTGCTCCGCGGCGATGCGCGTCCAGGGCAGTTCCTGCTTCTGCTTCGGCGGGCGTCGGGCGGGCTCCGGCGGCTCGGGGTCGCAGAGGGTTCCGCGGGGCAGGTTCCACAGCAGCTCGTACGTGCGCAGGTACACCCACCACAGCGGGCTCGGCGACGAGCGCGAGGCGCGGTACAGCTCTCGCGACAACCGCACGATGCCGGGCTCGCCCACCCCGTCGCGCCGTCGCTGCAGGACGGCGACACGGGCGTTGACGAGCAGGTCGGTCCACAGGTTCGACATCAGCGCGAGATCCTCGTCGCGCAGGGTGGGTGCCCCCGCGGCCTGCAGGGCGCGGGCCATCTGATGGCGGATCTTCAGCGCGTCCAGGCGCGTGCTCGGGGCGAGCACGTGGTGCCCGAGTTCGTGCGCGAACACGCTCTCCATCTCGCCTGCTCCCCCGAGCTGCGCGACCATGACCGGGTCGACCGTGACGACCGGCGGAAAGGTGAACCACGCGGGAGCGCCGTGCTCGTCGCCCGCGCCGGGAGCCATGCGCGCCTCCTGCAGCCGCACGCCCCACAGTCGCTGCGCCGCCTCCCACGCCAGCAGGTCGCCTCCGATCGGCGACATCGTCGTGCTCACGCCGGCTCCGCGACGTGGATCCACACCAGGTACGAGTCGGCGAAGGTGATGACGGATGCCGCGCCCGCGGCGCCCGGATCGGGCTCATCGTCGAGCGGGCTCAGGCGCGACCCCCAGGCGTCGGCGTCGATGCGCCACCACCGCGCCCCGGTGCGCACGGCGAACGCGCCGTCGACACCGAGCGGTCGACCGTCGGCCGGAGGCGCCGTCCACGCGCCGCCGAGACCGCGGAACCCTCCGACCGCGCAGACGTAGCCGTTGGCCTCGCGGCGCCCGGGCCACCAGTACCGGTCGGTTCTCTGGCGCTCGACGAAGACGCCGAGGTGGGCGGCATCCACCCCCAGGGCGGCCGCCGCGGCTGCGCCTTCGCCGGACGACCACGCCCGCTCGATGCTGCCCAGGGCGTCGTCGCGCAGGCCGAGCGCGCCGGCTCGCCAGCCCGCGATGCCGGCGAGGGCGATCGGGTCGAACCCCTCGCCGGCCGCGCGCCCGGCCGCGAACGACACGGCGAACCGCTCGGCCGAGCCGCCCGCCGCTTCGACGTTGCGTCCCGCCAGCGCCAGGTCGAGCCCCTCGACCGGCACCGGGGTGCCCACCGGCGGAGTGCGATCGGCGAGGTGGCCGGGGCGTCGGATCACGAACGCCCCTCGAGCCAACGCAGATAGGCCGTGTAGCGCTGGTGCAGGTACTTCAGCGCCATGAGGTCATCGAAGTCGCGGCCGTAGAGCTTGCCGGTGCCCGCGACAGTGCGCAGCCGTGCCTCGATCTCGGTGAGGCGCCGACCGGCCTCGACCGCCCCGACGCCGTCGAGGCCCGCCTCGAGCTGCGCGAGCAGCGCGCCGACCGGGTCGTCGCCCCCGCGGCCGAGGGCGTCGAACTGTCGGCCCGACTCCGCGAACAGGTCGGCGAGCCAGCTCATCACATCGGTGCTGAGCTCGCGCTCGGCCCCCACATCGAACCGAGGATGGGTGGGATTGGGCAGCAGCTTGCCCCGCAGCACGAACGGCAGCATCGCCCCCACGTCGGCGACCGACACCGCGTCACGACCACGGAACCAGGCGACGGCCTTGGCGTAGACGATGAGGGTCTGCAGCGCCCGCACCGACAGGCCGTTGAGGGTCTGCGCGCCGGGATCGGTCATGAGGTCGGCACCGGAGTTCGCCTCGATCGCCTCGGCGACCCGGCCTCCGGCGGTGGTCACCGTGTCTTTCGTGCGGTACTCGAACCGGCGCCCGCCGCCCTGCACGAACTCGAAGTGACCGAGGAAGAACTCCAGCCGCCGACGCACCTCGGCCGGCACCGGCACGGCGCGGATCGCCGCGCGCATCGCCGACTGCTCGTCGGGAGCGAACACAAGCTCGGCGGGCACGTGCTCCTCGGGCTTCTCGCCGGCTTCGACGCGGGCGACGAGCTCGTCGAGGAAGCGGCTGTTGAACCCCGCTGCGGGCACGGTCACGTCCATGCGGTCGCGCAGCGCCTGGATGACGGGGAAGGTCCCGCCGCCCGCGTCGTCGTTGGCGGTGAAGAACCAGCTCTCCACGCCCGAAGCGGGGGCCGTGCGACGCATCTGGTCGTGGCTCTCGACGTAGCCCTCGGCCACCATCGTCAGCAGGGCCGACTGCGTCTTGGTGGGGATGCGGTTGTACTCATCGACGATCTTGACGGGCCGCGTCAGCCACTCGCGCCACGCGATGCCGATCTCGGCCAGGCTCGACGCGTTCATCAGATCGCGCGGCAGAGGGATGCCGACGAGGTCGCTGATCGACAGCTGGGGCTGCCCCTGCTGGACGCCGCGCCGCACCTCCTCGGGCGTCGACCCGGCGAGCACTCCCATGAGCACCGCGACGGTGGTCTTGCCGCGGCCCGGGCCGCCGATCAGCAGGCACTTGCCACCCACCGCGAAGCTCAGCAGCGGTAGCAGCACGTTCGAGGAGTACGAGGGCTCGTTCGGCAGGGTGAGCTCGGCGCCGGCGTCGCCCAGCTCGAACGTGAGCGGGCGCCCCGACGAGAACTCCACGTCGTAGTAGGGCGAGATGACCGCGCGATTGACGATCCAGTAGTACGTCTGCCGCAGCTTCTCGTCGAGAGGCGGCGCGGCCGGGGCGGGCGCCTCACGGAAGAGGTCGGCCGCGGCGAGCGGGGCGACCCCGTCGGCGGCGTTCGACGTCGTGGGTGACTCGGAGAGCTTGTGCCAGCGGTCGGCCATCGCGCCAGCCTAACGTCCGGCCCGTCGCCGCAGCTCCTCTTGCTCGGCGAGCGACCGCCCCTCCATCGGCGGGGAGAACGACGTCGCCCGCGCCACGGCGTCGCGCACGGCGGGCAGCGCCTGAGCGAGGCGTTCGGCGACCGACCCGCGCACCTCGAGCCAGGGCACGGGCTGCGCGGCGAGCACCTCGCGGAAGCGCTCCTGCATATCGGCGCGGATGTGCTCGCCGTCACGCATGCCGTCCTGCACGAAGGGGATCTCATCGCCCGTGAGGATGTACAGCGCCGGGCGGTGCTCCGCGGCCCGCGCCAGGATGCGCGGCGCCGGGGTGCCCACGTACCTCTCGTGCCAGAGCGCCGTGGCGAGGACGTCGGTGTCGCAGACGAGGACCGAGCGGGGAGCCCGCCGCACGGCATCCTGTTCCCACCCGATCTGGCGATCGACGACGAGATCGAATTCGTCACTGTGCCACGGGGCGTCGAGTCCGCCCTCGCGCGTCTCGCTGAGCTCGCGGCCGTACTCGGGCACCCAGATCGTGCCGAGCTCGGCGGCGAGGGCTTCGGCGAGGGTCGTGGAGCCCGTCGACTCGGCACCGAGGACGACGACGCGCGCGGCCAGATCGGCCCGCACCGCGGGCGACAGCTCGTGCCAGTGACCGTCGAGATCGGCGCGGATCGCCGTTCCCGACACGGGGTTGAGCCGGCGTCCCGGGTCCACCTGCACCCAGTCGGCACCGAGACGGCGCGCGAGCTCGGCCCCGTACTCATCGGAGGTGAAGACCACATCGACCGGCTCGTCGAGCAGGCCCGCGATCGTCGCGGTGTGCGCGTCCCACGCGGTCTCGGAGGCGAAGTCGACCGGAGTGTCGTCGAGGAGGTCGACCACGCGTACCGTCGGGTGGTCCTCGCGCACCCACGCGGCCCGTCGCTCGAGGGGGATCGATTCGACGGATGCCGCGATCACCTCGACCGTGACCCGCTCGCACGCCCGGGCCGCCGAGCGGATGAGGTGCGCGTGACCGACGTGGAGGGGGTAGAACTTCCCCACCACCACGCCGTGCCGATAACGGCGCTCAGGCACGCGCGGCGCTGAGGTCATCGGCATCCGTCGTCTCGTTCCGCAGCCGACTCCACGACCGCAGTCCGCCGACGCACAGGACGATGAAGAGGGCGTAGAGGGCGGCGATGATCCACAGTCCGGTGGCGATCGACAGCGCGACGAACACCACATCGACGCCGATCCACACCCACCAGCTCTCGATCCACTTGCGGTTGAGCATGTACTGGGCGACGAGGCTGGCCGAGGTCGTCGCGGCATCGGCGAGCGCCACCTGCGAGTCGGTGTACGTGTCGAGAAGCCAGGTCAAGACGAGCGTCCCCACCACCGCGACGACGATGAGCCACGGCACCGCCCGTCGAGGCGTGCGGGCCACGTACTCGCGATCGTGTTCGATACGACGCGTCCACCGGAACCAGCCGTGCACCCCGAGCACCAGGTACACCACCTGCAGTCCCGCGCTGGCGTAGATCCCGGCCGGCACGAACACCGAGAGGAAGACGAGGTTGTTGGCGATGCCGATGGGATAGGTCCACACGTTCCGCCGGGCAGCCAGCAGCACGCACGCCGCCCCCGTGGCGAAACCGAGGATCTGCATCCACTCGGCGAGAATCCAGTCGATCACCCGTCGAGCCTAGGCGGGTTCTACGGTCGGGCCGGGTCCATCGGCGCGAACGGGCGCAGGCTCTCGCGCGAGGTGAGCTTGGAGGCCACGAGCGACCCGGCCACAGCGAGGAAGATCGGCAACAGCAGCGTGAGTCCGGTGTTCGTGAACTCGATGATCAGTGCGATGGCCGTGAAGGGGGCGCGCATGTTCGAGGCGAGGAATGCGGATGCCGCGACGATCGCGAGCGCCGTGCCGTCGGCGCCGGGCCAGACGAACGCCCAGCCCGCCGCAGCCGCCGCACCGAGCGCGGCACCGATCGCGACCGACGGCTGCAGCGTTCCGCCGATCGCCCCCGAACCGAGCGACACGGTCGTCGCGACGTACTTCAGCACGGCGAGCGCGATGAGCAGCAGGGCCGGCTGCGAGAGGTCGAAGCCGGCGGTGGCGAGCGCCCGACCGTTGCCGAGGATGAGGGGGAACGCGGCGCCGAGCGCTCCCACCGCGGTGAAGGTGAGGGGCAGGACCACCAGCAGCTTCCAGCCGTGGGGGCGGAAGCGCGACAGCTTCTTCGTGATGGTCGCGAAGCTCGTCGCGCCCCATCCCATGAGGGGGCCGATGAGCACGGCCGCAACGACCAGCGAGGCGTTCACCTCGAGCGATCCCACCGAATACAGCGACCCGTCCCCGACGAGCGGGCGCGCGACCAGCGTCGCGATCGCGCTCACGGTGAGGGCGACCACGGCCGCGCCCACGCTGAACTGCGCGAGCAGGATCTCGACGGCGAACAGCGCGCCGGCCAGGGGCACGTTGTAGACCGCGGCGAGACCCGCACCCGCGGCCGAGGCGATCAGGATGCGGCGCCAGCGCGCGTCGAGGCGGAACCAACGGACGATCTTCGAGCCCGCCATGGCCGACAGCTCGCGCGGGGCGACCTCTTTGCCGATCGAGGCGCCCATGGCGACCGACCCCACCTGGATGACGGTGTCGGCGAGGGTTTCCCACCACGGCATCCGGGCCCCGTCGACGCCCTGCTCGACCGTGGCGAGCTTCCGCCCGAAACGGCGCAGGAGATACCAGCCGACGGCGGCCACGACACCCGCACCGCCGACCGTCGCGATCGGCAGCCACCACACCGCGGGGGACGCCAGGCCGTCGAGGAACGGCCCCTCCTCGTGGCCCCACACGAGGTGCTCGAGGCTGTGGACGATGAACACCAACAGCAGGACCGCGAGACCGGTCGCCACCCCGACGATGAGGGTCGCGAGTCCCAGACGAACGAGCGTGCCCAGTCCTCGACGACGGGAGGGCAGCAGGGTGGGTGTCGCAGCGGTCACCCCGACACGCTAATGGAGCTGTGTTTCGTAAGTCGTCACGACCCTCGGCCGGGGCGGGCGCGAACAGTAGGCTCGGAACCGTGACTTCCCGCGCCCCGCTCTCCCGCAAGCTGTCCGCCATCGCCGAGTCCGCGACCCTCAAGGTCGACGCCAAGGCCAAGGCCCTCCAGGCCGCCGGTCGACCGGTCATCTCGTACGCGGCCGGCGAGCCCGACTTCGCCACGCCCTCGTTCATCGTCGATGCCGCGGCGAAGGCGCTGCAGGACCCGAAGAACTACCGCTACACCCCCGCCGCGGGCCTCCCCGTGCTGCGCGAGGCGATCGCCGCGAAGACCCTCCGCGACTCCGGCCTCGAGGTCGCGCCCTCGCAGGTCATCGTGACCAACGGCGGCAAGCAGTCGGTGTACCAGGCGTTCCAGACGGTGGTGAACCCCGGCGACGAGGTGCTGCTGCCCGCCCCGTTCTGGACCACCTACCCCGAGGCGATCGCCCTGGCCGACGGCACGCCCGTCGAGGTGTTCGCCGGCGCCGACCAGGACTACAAGGTCACCGTCGCCCAGCTCGAGGCCGCGCGCACCGACAAGACCACGGTGCTCGTGTTCGTCTCGCCCTCGAACCCCACCGGCTCGGTCTACACGCCCGAAGAGACCGCCGAGATCGGTCGCTGGGCCCTCGAGCACGGCATCTGGGTCATCACCGACGAGATCTACCAGAACCTCACCTACGAGGGCGTCAAGGCCGTCTCGATCGTCGAGGCCGTGCCCGAGCTCGCGGGGCAGACCATCCTCGTCAACGGCGTGGCCAAGACCTACGCCATGACCGGATGGCGCGTGGGCTGGATGGTCGGACCGGCGGATGCCATGAAGCTCGCCGGTAACCTGCAGTCGCACCTGTCGAGCAACGTCAACAACGTCGCGCAGCTCGCCGCCGCCGCGGCGCTCAACGGACCCCAGGACGAGGCCGAGCAGTTCCGCCTCGCCTTCGACCGTCGTCGTCAGCTGATCGTGTCGGAGCTGTCGAAGATCGACGGCGTCGAGGTGCCCAACCCGCTGGGCGCGTTCTACGTCTACCCCGACGTGCAGGGCCTGCTGAACCGCACGTGGGGCGGCGTCACGCCCACCACCTCGCTCGAGCTCGCCGACCTCATCCTCGAGCAGGCCGAGGTCGCGGTGGTGCCCGGCGAGGCCTTCGGCCCGAGCGGCTACCTGCGCCTGTCGTACGCCCTGGGCGACGATCAGCTGCTCGAGGGCATCCAGCGCCTCCAGCGCCTGTTCGCCTGAGCATCCACGTCCGTCGGGGCGGTCGCTGGGATCCCGGTGGCCGCCCCGCGGTCGCCTCGGGCGCTCCTCCCCAACCCCCGCATCTTTCCGCGTGAGGGGTCAGTTCTTGTCGCCCACAGCCTCGCTCGGCGACACGAAATGACCCCTCACGCGCGGCCGGGCTGTGGATAGCGTGAGCGGGCCGGCGGGCCGGATGAACAAAATGGCAGATGCCGACTCCCCGCTCCCCCGCGTCGCTCGCTCCCCCTTCCGCATTCACGGTGGCCGAGGGGCGGCGCGCCGGGCTCTCGACGACGACATTGCGCTCGGCTGCCTGGCGGGCGCCCCACCGTGGAACGCGGGTAGCCCCCGAGCACGATGACCGCGCACGGCTGGCCGCGCTCCTTCGCGCCTGCCCCGACGCCGCGTTCTTCTGCGGCGCGACGGCCGCTCTCCTGCATGGGCTCCCGCTCCCTCTGCGCATCGCGGAGAGTGCCCGACGGATGCCGGTCATCGGTGTCCCGCACGATCACGTGCGGATCCGCCGATCGGGCGTCATCGGCCGACGGCTGATCGTCGAGGTGAACGATGTCGTCGAGGTCGACGGCATCCGATGCACGTCCCTTCTGCGTACGTGGGCGGAGCTGGCGGAAACTCTGCCGGTTCCGCATCTGACAGCGGTGTCGGACTTCCTCATCGCGCGCCGGATGACGCTGGCGACGCGTGGCCAGCTGGAGCAGACGCACCGACGGTTCCTCGGCGGTCGAGGGTCGAAGGCGAGACGCCTCGCGATCGATCTTGCAAACGAGTGTTCGGAGTCGCCCCGTGAGTCCGAGCTGAGGGTGCTTCTCGTGATGGCGGGCCTTCCCGAGCCGGAGTGCAACGTCGAGATCTACGACGGGCCTCGATTCGTGGCGCGGGTCGATCTGCTCTACCGGGACAAGCGGACCGTCCTCGAGTACGACGGCGATCATCACCGCGACCCGCAGCAGTGGAGCCGGGATCAGCGCCGACGCGCGGAGCTCGAATCCCTCGGGTACCGGTACACGAGCGTGACCGCGCGCGACTTCGACGACCCGTCAGCCCTGCTCGCTCGGGTCCGCCGCTTCCTCGCCCGGCCCGCCAACCACGCGTGAGGGGTCAAGAACTGTCGCCTCCCAGCCGCCCAGGCGACACGAACTGACCCCTCACGCAACCAGCCGCGTGAGGGGTCAAGAACTGTCGCCTGGCGTGCGCGCAGGCGACACAAAACGACCCCTCACGCGACGAAGGACCGGTGCTACAGCTCGACGTTGACCAGGACCGGTTCGGGCTGCAGCACGAGGCCGAACTCCGAGGCCACCCGATTCTGCACGAAGCGGGCGAGCTCGGCGATCTCGGCCGCGGTCGCTTCTCCGCGGTTCGTCAGGGCGAGCGTGTGCTTGGTCGAGAGCCCGGCGCGCGAGCGCGGGAAGCGGAACCCCCGGCGGAGACCGGCGTTCTCGATGAGCCAGGCTGCGCTCACCTTGACCTGCCGCGACACCACGGGGGGCGGGGGCAGGATGCCGTCGAAGGCGGCGAGCGGAATGACCGTCACCGGATCGAGCACCGGCGTGAGGGGCCACTGGGGGCACTCGGCCGGGAGGGTGCGGGCGAAGGCCTCCGAGACGATCGCGTTCTGGAAGAACGACCCCGCGCTCCAGGTGTCGGGGTCTTCGGCGTCGAGGACCATACCCTTGCGGGCGCGAGTGGTGAGGACGTGGTCGCGGACCCACCGGAGCGAGACGGTCTGGCCCGGTTCGAGACCGAGGGCGCCGCGCAGCTGCTCGCCCGCGATGGGCCGCTCCTCCGCGCCCACGCGTTCGAGCTCGAGCGTCACCGAGAGGATGACCGCGGAGCGCTCGGGCACCGAACCGTAGTGGCGCTTCAGCACCGACGTGCGAAAGCCCAGGCCCAGTTCTTCAGCGGAGACGGTCGAGACCTCACCGGTCGACTCGTCGATCAGCTCGACCTCGACGAGGGTCTGGACGATCTCCTGGCCGTAGGCCCCGACGTTCTGCACGGGCGCGGCACCGACCGTGCCGGGGATGCCCGACATCGCCTCGATGCCGGCGAAGCCGCGCGCGACCGTCTCGGCGACGAGGGCGTCCCAGTCGTGTCCGGCCTGCACGCGCAGGCGTACCGTGCCCTCGCGCGAGCCCGGCAGCTCTTCGATCCCCGACGTGCGGAGCCGCACGACCGTGCCCTCGAACGGCTCGTCGCCGACGAACAGGTTCGAGCCGCCGCCGAGCACGAACCACGGCTCGCCCTCGGCCCACACCTCGCGGAGCGCGGCGACCGCCTCGTCGAGCGTCGAGGCGTCGATGAGACGGGCGGGTTCTCCCCCCGTGCGCAGGGTGGTCAACTGCGAGAGGGGGACGGGGGCGACCTCGGGCATCAGGACAACCGCACCCGTACCTGCGCCTTGCCGAGCACCGTCGTCTCGGCGAACGTGACGGTCAGGTCGATACGGGCGGTCTCGTCGTCGACGGCTCCGACCTTCGCGCTGACGTGCAGGTCGGCTCCGGCCTCCGGGTCGACGACGACCGGTCGGGTGAAGCGCACGCCGTATTCGGCGATGCGTCCGGTGTCGCCCAGCGCTTCGGTCAGCGTGCCGACGGCGATGCCCATGGTGAGCATGCCGTGCGCGAGGACGCCCGGCAGACCCACGGCGGCGGCGACGTCGTCGCGGTAGTGGATGGGGTTGAAGTCGCCCGACGCGCCGGCGTAGCGGACGAGAGACTCACGCGTGAGGTGAACGGAGCGTTCGGCGATGACCTCGCCGACGGTGAACGGGCTCATGCGCCGGCCTCCCCTGCGAGCAAAACGCTCGTCGTCGTCACGACGTGGGCGCCGTCGGCATCCACGATCTCGGCTTCGCTCGTGATCATCGCGTTACCGCCCAGGGTCCGGATGCCGGTGACCGAAAGCGTCGCGACGAGCTCGTCGCCCGCGACGATGGGCCGCGTGTAGCGGAACCGCTGCTCGGCGTGCACGAGGCGCGACAGCTCGATGCCCGAGTCGGGGTCGCCGAGCAGCTGCTGGAGCGTCAGGTCTTGAACGACCATCGCGAAGGTCGGCGGGGCCACCACGTCGGCGTACCCCAGGGCGCGCGCGGCCGCGGGGTCGGTGTGCTGCGGGGCGTCGGCGAAGACGGCGCGGGCGAATTCGCGCACCTTCTCGCGGCCGACCAGGTAGGGAGCGGTCGGCGCGAAGGCACGACCGACGAGTTCGGGGTTCACGGGCACCCGCTCAGTCTAACGAGCGGGTTCGCGCCGCCGCCGGGGGTCAGCGCTGGTGACGCCCGCGAACCGCCTTGACCGCCATCTGCGAGGCGATGAAGACGAGGAAGATCGCGAACAGCACGTTGCCCACGAACGGATCAACGAACTTCGCGATGAGGGCGCCCACCGGGGTGGTGAGGCACGCGGCGATCCCGATGCACAGGGCGGCACGGATGTCGACGTTCGAGCGGCGCAGGTTTCCGACGGTCCCCGAGATCGCCGTGGGGATCATCATGAGCAGCGAGGTGCCCTTGGCGATGAGGTCGCTCGTGCCGAACAGCAGCAGCAGGGCGGGGACGACGATGATGCCGCCGCCCACGCCGAGCAGACCCGCCAGGGTTCCGGTGATCACTCCCAGCAGCGCAAGCCCCGGTCCGGTGATCCAGGTGAGCTCGAGTTCGGCGTCGCGCGAGGGGATGACGAAGAACAGACTCACCATCACCACGATGAGGAACGCCACGAACGCCCAGCGCAGCGCGGTCTGCGACAGCTTCGGGAGCAGCCACGTGCCGATCTGGGCGCCGACCACCGCGAAGGCAGCGAGGATCAGGGCCGGCAGCCACGCGACGTGCCCGTCGATCGCGTAGGTGATGACGCCGACGGATGCCGTGGGCACGATCGCCGCGAGCGAGGTACCCGCCCCGAGACGCTGGTCGAAGCCGAGCAGCAGCACCAGCAGCGGCACGATGACGGTTCCGCCCCCGACGCCGAACAGGCCCGACATGAGACCGGCGAGAAGACCGACACCGATGCAGACGAGGAAGAAGCGGGCGGAGCGCGCGGGGCGGGTCTCGGGGGTCACGGCATCCAGTCTTCCACCGTCCGCGCGACGCCCCGACGAGGTGACTCACCCGGAAACGAAAGCGGCCCCCGGTGGTCCGAAGCCGCGTCCACCGGGGGCCGTCGCCCTCACAGGTCAAGCAGGACGGTGACCCGAACACCGGACTGCGACCACTCGCGTGAGGGTGCGACAGGAATGACGATAAACGGACGCCGTCCACGAACCCGACCGGTTGACACTGATTACTAGTAGTGCTAAATATTTAGGCTGCTGAAGGTTTGGTACCGCTCCCGGGAATGAGCCACCGGATGCCGCGGTTCTCTGCTCCATGACGACTGTAGGAATCATCGGAGCAGGCAACATCGGTTCGGCCCTGGCGAAGGGCTTCGCGGATCACGGTTACGACGTGGTCATCGCCAACTCGCGAGGCCCCGAGACGCTGAGCGACCTCGTCGCCGAGGTGGGCGACAAGGCGCGCGCGGCGACGGCTCAGGAGGCCGCCGAGGCCGGAGACATCGTCGTGGTGACGGTGCCGTTGAAGGCGATCGACGCCGTGCCCGTGGCCCCCCTCGTGGGCAAGACCGTTCTCGACACGAACAACTACTACTTCGAGCGCGACGGCCAGATCGCCGAGCTCGACGAGAAGAAGACGACCACCTCGCAGATGCTTCAGGAGCACCTTCCCGAGTCGGTCGTGGTGAAGGCGTTCAACCACATCCCCGCCGCGGACATCCTCACCGACGGCGCCCCCGCCGGTACCGAGAACCGTCGGGCTCTGGCGACCTCGAGCGACTCCGACGAGGCCGTCGCCCTGGTCACGCGCATCTATGACGAGTTCGGCTTCGACACCGTCAACGTCGGACCCCTCAGCGAGAGCTGGCGCGTCGAGCGCGACCAGCCCGCGTACGTCGTGCGTCAGAACCGCGAAGAGCTCGAGCAGAACCTGGCTCGCGCCGAGCGCTGACCCCCCCTCACAAACGAACGAACCCGGCCCCCGCATCTGCGGGAGGCCGGGTTCGTCGTATCGGGAGCGGGGCTCAGAGCGCGGCGAGCGCCTGATCCACATCGGCGACCAGGTCGTCGACCGATTCGATGCCGACCGACAGGCGGACGATGGTCTCGGGCACCGCGAGTTCGGTGCCGCGGACGGAGGCGTGGGTCATGGCATCCGGATAGTTCACGAGCGACTCCACCCCTCCCAGCGACTCGGCGAGAGTGAACAGGCGCGTCGACTCCGCGAAGCGGCGGGCCGCTGCGCCGTCGGCGAGCTCGAGCGACACGATGCCGCCGAACCCGCTCATCTGCCGCGCCGCCAGCTCGTGACCGGGGTGCGAGGGCAGACCCGGGTAGTAGACCTTCGCGACGCGGTCGTGGGCGAGCAGGTGCTCGGCCACCGCCTGCGCGTTCGAGCTGTGCCGCTGCATGCGCACCGCGAGCGTCTTGATGCCGCGCGTGGTGAGGTAGGCGTCGAAGGGACCCGACACCGCGCCCGCGGCGAACTGCAGGAACTTCACCTTCTCGGCGAGGTCGTCGTCGGCGAACGCGAGCGCTCCCCCGACGACGTCGCTGTGGCCGCCCAGGTACTTCGTCGCCGAGTGCACGACGACGTCGGCGCCGAGCGACAGCGGACGCTGCAGAGCCGGTGAGGCGAAGGTGTTGTCCACCACGACGAGGGCACCCGCGGCGTGGCCGAGGGCGGCGAGGCCGGCGATGTCGGTGATGCGCAGCATCGGGTTGCTGGGCGTCTCGACCCAGACCATGCGCGGCGCACGCTCTTCGATCGCGGATGCCACGGCATCCAGATCGCTCATGTCGACCACGCGCAGCTTCACACCCCACGGGCCCAAGACGCGGGCCAGCAGACGGTAGGTGCCGCCGTAGACGTCGTTGCCGAGCAGCACCTCGTCACCGGGCTGGAGCGCGGCGCGCAGCAGCGCGTCCTCACCGGCCAGGCCCGAGGCGAACGACAGCGCACGCGCCCCGCCCTCGAGGGCGGCGATCTGCGTCTCGAGCGCGGTCCGCGTGGGATTGCCGCTGCGGCCGTACTCGTAGCCGCCGCGGAGCCCGCCGATGCCGTCCTGCGCGTACGTCGTCGAGACGTGGATCGGCGGGATGACCGCCCCCGTGATCTCGTCGGGCTCTTGACCGGCGTGGACGGCGAGGCTGTCGAAGCCGCGGGCGGCGTCGTGGGTGCTCATGCGGGGTGCTCCTCGGAAGGGGTCGGAAGAAGGGATGCCACGGGTGCAACGTCGTAGCCGCGCTCGATCATCCAGTCGTCGTCGAAGATCTTGCTGAGGTAGCCGCGACCGTGATCGGGAAGGATGACGACGACCACGGCATCGGCCGGCAGCTCCCGCGCGACACGCAGGGCACCGACCACCGCCATGCCACTGGAGCCGCCGACGAGCAGCCCCTCTTCGCGAGCGAGCCGGCGGGTCATCGCGAACGACTCGGCGTCGGAGACGCGCTCGTACCCGTCGACGAGGGTCGGGTCGAAGGCCGCGGGCCAGAAGTCCTCACCGACGCCCTCGACGTCGTAGCCGTGGATGTCGTCACCCGAGTAGATCGAGCCCTCGGGGTCGACCCCGACGATGCGCACCGCCGACCCGGCGACCTCGCGGAGGTACCGGCCGGTGCCGGTGATCGTGCCGCCCGTGCCGACGCCGGCGACGAAGTGGGTGAGCCGCCCCTCGGTGTCGCGCCAGATCTCGGGACCGGTGGTCTCGTAGTGGCTGCGCGGACCGTTCGGGTTGGCGTACTGGTTGGGCTTGAAGGCGCCGGGGATCTCGCGCACCAGGCGGTCGGAGACGCTGTAATACGAGTTCGGGTCGTCGGGCTCGACGTTCGTGGGGGTCACGACGACCTCCGCACCGTACGCCCGCAGCACCGCCCTCTTGTCCTCGGCGACCTTGTCGGGCACGACGAAGACGCAGCGGTACCCGCGCTGCTGCGCGATGAGGGCGAGGCCGACGCCGGTGTTGCCGCTGGTGGGCTCGACGATCACTCCCCCGGGCTGCAGCAGGCCGTCGCGCTCGGCGGCGTCGACGATGTTCGCAGCGATGCGGTCTTTGGCCGAGCCGCCGGGGTTGAAGTACTCGATCTTCGCGAGAACCGTGGCGGCGATGCCGTCGGTGACGCGGGAGAGACGGACGAGGGGGGTGTTGCCGACGAGGTCGGCGACGCTCTGGGCGTAACGCACGATGGAGTCCTGGAGGTTGGTGCGCCCGGGGCGGGCGCGGCTGACGGGGTCGTCGAAAAAGAACGCGGGGGCGTTCAGCGACAACAGCGACAGGTCAGCACGCCGTCAGCATACCCGAGGAGCTGGCGTCACGACACGGCGCCGAGAAACTCCTCGAAACTCTGGGCCGGGCGGCCGGTGACGCGCTCGACATCGCCCGAGACGGCGGCTTGATCGCCGCTCGCGATCGACGTGTAGGTGCTCACCCACGCGTCGACCTGCCAGCGCGGGGCGCCGTAAGCGGCCCGCGAGGCGTACGCCTCTTCGACCGTCTCGTCGACGAAGCGCACGCGGTGGCCGCGGACCGCCGAGATCTTCTCGGCGACCTCGGTCATGGTCAACGCCTCGGGCCCCGTCAGGTCGTACGTCACGTCGGCGTGCGCGGCCGGATCGAGCAGAACCGCGACCGCC
Source organism: Microbacterium sp. 16-032 (assembly GCF_041079455.1). Lineage (NCBI taxonomy): Bacteria > Bacillati > Actinomycetota > Actinomycetes > Micrococcales > Microbacteriaceae > Microbacterium > Microbacterium sp. 16-032. The sequence continues at coordinate 67,334 of NZ_JBFYGQ010000006.1, forward strand.
GTGGCGGCGACATCGGCGCGCGAGACGAGCGAGCACCGCCCGTCGCCCGCGGGACCGCGGATGACGCCGTCGTCGCCGGCGAAGAGCTCCATCATGTCCATGTAGAAGTTGTCGCGCAGGAACGTCCAGCGCATTTCCGATCCGCGGATGATCTCCTCGGTGGCGGCGTGGTCGCGCCCCAGGGTGAAGACCGCGTCCGGGGCGGCGGCGAAGAACGAGGTGTAGACGATCGAGCGCACGCCCGCCTCCGCGGCGGCCTCGACGAAGGTGCGGTGGTGCTCGACGCGATCGGCAGTCTCCGACGCCGACACCATGAACAACGTGTCGACTCCCCGCAGGGCCGTGCGGGCGGCATCCGCGTCGGAATAGCGCGCGACGTGCACCTCGGCTCCCGCGAGCGACGGCGCACGGGACGCGTCGCGCACGACGAGACGCTGCGGGATGCCACGGGCGGCGAGGTCTCGTGCGACCCGACCCCCCACAGCTCCGGTGGATCCGGTGACGGCGATGACGGGCGGCGTGGACATTCGGCCTCCGGGGACGAGTGGGCGGTGCTTCCAGCGTAAGCCGGTTCGCCGCCCCTCGGCCGAGAGACGCCTCAGGAGCGGGGTGCGACCAGTCGCGCTACGCGGACGCGGACCGAGGACGGGACCTCGTCGTCACCCGCGCCACGCGCCGCCGTCGCGACGGCGGCGGCCACGAGGGCCGCATCGTCGTCGGCGGACACGCCGATGCAGACGGTGATGGCGCGCGCGCCGCCGGCCTCTTCGACCTCGGCGAGTGAGCCCTCGACGTCGACCACGTGCTCGATCGCACGGGCCACGACGGGGCGGGCCGAATAGCATTCCCGCACGCCCTCGACGGCGGTCACGGCGAGATCGATGCGCGGGGCGAGCTCCGCTGCGGAGATGGTCGTCATAGGTCTTCCCCCTCGTCGAGGTGCACGTCACCGACGGTGACGTCCACTCGTCCGACCCGAAGGTCGCCGTGTCGTTCGATGGCCGAGCGGATGCCGTCGCGCATCTCGTCGACCGCCGTGTTCATCGCGCGTCCGAAACGCACGCTGACGGTGACCCGCACATCGAGGGGAGCATCGGGTTCGGGCTGGTCGAGGCGCACTCGCCCCACCATCAGCCCCTCGATGCCGTCCCCGACCGTGCGGATCAGCTCGTACAGCGCGCCCTCGGTGACGACCAGCTCGGTCCCGTCGTCGGTGCGCGCGAGGGGGATGTCGCGGCCGGCTCGGAACTCGCGCATGACCTCGCGCATGATGTTGTCGTACCAGGACTCCGAGATCGGCTCGGCCGCCTGCTCCTCCACGATCTCGCGGGAAAGCCGTCCCATCCGCTCCATCGACGCCAGAATCGCCTGACACTCGGCGCTGCGCTCGATCGCCGGGATACGGGGGATGCGTCCGCGATCGAGGTACGCGGAGAGGTCTTCGAGGGAGTATCCCGACCCGCCGATGTCGTCGTTGGTCTCGCTCATTGGGGTCACCTCCACTCCTCCATGCGTTCCAGAACCGTTTTCCTCGCTCGCGCGAGGCGCCCGCGCACGGTGGCGGCGGACTCGCCCACTTCGACGGCGATCTCGTCGTAGCTGTGCCCACCGACCTCGCGCAGCACCCACACCACACGGAGGTCCTCGGGCAACTCGCCCAGGATCTTCTTGAGCGCGTCCATCTGAGAAGATGCCACAACCGCGCGCTCCGGGTCATCGCGACCCGAAACCATCTCCTCGTCGATCTCTTCGGAGATCTTGCGCGAACGCAAGCGGTCGGTGGCCTTGCGCGACACGATGGTCGTCAGCCAGCTTCGCACCTTCTCGGGATCGGTGAGATCCGGAAGACGCCGCCACGCCGTGATGAGGGCCTCCTGCACGCAATCGTCGGCGTCGGCGCGCGAGCCCGTGAGCCTGGTCGCGAACGCGACGAGGAACGGCGCATGCCGACGCACCAGCACCCCGAAGGCGAGCTGGTCGCCGTCGGCCGCGCGCGACGCGAGGAAAGCGTCGGTGGCGGAGGTCAAAGAGGGCATCGAGGTTCCTGTCAGCAATCACTCAGGCTCGGATCGTGACGTTTCACGAACCGGGCTCGTCCACATAGCGAAACACCTCGGGGTCGGAACGCTCCGGGATCTTGACGAAAGGACCTTCCTCATGGCACAGAACTCCTCCCTCCCCACCTCGACCCGGACCGACGCCGGCAAGACCGTCATCGTCGACGCCGTCGTGGCCAAGGTCGCCGGCATCGCCGCGGCCGAGGTTCCCGGTGTCCACGCCCTCGGCGGCGGAGCAGCCCGCGTCATCGGCAACATCCGCCAGGCCGTCGGGGCGAAGGACTACGCGCAGGGCGTGAGCGTCGAGGTCGGCGAGACCGAGGTCGCCGCCGACATCGCGATCCAGGTGGAGTACCCCGAGCGGATCCAGAAGGTCGCGGCGAACGTGCGCTCGGCCGTGGAGAAGGCCATCACCGAGATCGTCGGCATGAAGGCCGTCGAGATCAACGTGACCGTCGTCGACGTCTTCATCCCGGGCGATGACGACGACGACGAAGAGGCGCGCGTCCACTGACGTCGCCCCGGCCCGCGGGACGTGCTCCCGCGGGCCTTCGTCGTCGTCGCGGTCGTCAACCCGCTCGATAGATGTCGGAGGCCGCCGCTATTGTCGGCTCATCCCCGATCCAGAAGGACACTCATGCGCATCGCCCTCACCGGTTCGTCCGGAAAGCTCGGCTCGGTCGTCGCCCGCGAGCTGCGTGCCGCCGGCCACGACGTCATCGGGCTCGACGTCCGCGGAGAACGCGGCCCGGGCTTCGTCCAGGTCGACCTCACCGACTACGGCCAGGTCATCGACGCCCTCACCGCCGTGAACGACCAGCACGACGGTTTCGAGGCCCTCGTGCATCTCGCGGCGATCCCGGCACCCGGCATCCGCTCCGACATCGCGACCTTCCACAACAACATGGCGAGCACCTTCAACGTCTTCTGGGCGGCGACACGTCTCGGCATCCAGAAGATCGTCTACGCGTCGAGCGAGACCGTCCTCGGTCTTCCTTTCGACGTGCCGCCCCCGTACATCCCGGTCGACGAGGAGTACGCACCGCGACCCGAGTCGGTCTACTCGCTCGTGAAGACGCTCGAAGAGCGCCTGGCGGTGGAGCTCGTGCGCTGGAACCCCGAGCTGTCGATCACCGCGCTGCGGTTCTCGAACGTGATGGTCCCCGAGGACTACGCGGAGTTCCCCTTCGACGACGACGCCCGCACCCGCAAGTGGAACCTGTGGGGCTACATCGATGCGCGTGATGGTGCGCAGGCCGTGGAACGCGCCCTCGAGACAGCGCCCGCGGGCTTCGACACCTTCATCATTGCGGCGGCCGACACGGTCATGACGCGCCCCAACGCCGAGCTGGTCGCCGAGGTGTTCCCCGGGGTCGCCACGCACGGCGACCTGGGTGAGAACACCACGCTGCTGTCGATCGACAAGGCCCGCCGCCTGCTCGGATTCGACCCGCAGCACTCCTGGCGCGACGCGCGCTGACACCCGGGATCCGGGTACGACGGCACCCGGGTCCCCGCGCATGACAGACTCGCCGGATGGACGCCGACGCACAGACTCCCCCCGCTTCGCCGACGCCCGCGGCGGACGAGCCGGTCATCCCCCTCCCGAACGCCCGCGAGAAAGAGGTCAGTTTCGTGGCGCGCAGCGGGGCGGTGGTCACCCTCCGCCTCATCGACACGGGACGATTCGAGCTCAAGCTCGACACGCGGGGCGACTACACCGCCGTCCTCCTCCACGACGGAGAGAGCTTCGAGCTGCACCCCGCCCCCGGCGTCCACGCACTCGGGGGAACGGGCCTGACGGCGACCCAGATCTACGAGGGGTTCTGAGCGGCGACGCAAGCCCCACGGCCCGACCTTCGCGACGGGATTGACTGAGGTCCTCGATCCCCGGGAGGACCGCCGTGATCCACGACGCCGACAGCTACGACATCGCCGTGATCGGAGCGGGCCCCGCGGGCACGGCCGCCGCCTTGCGAGCGGCGGAACTCGGTGCCTCCGTGGTCGTCCTCGAAGCCGGCCGCGTGGGCGGAACCTGCGTCAACACGGGTTGCGTTCCCACGCGGGTGCTCGCGAAGGCCGCGCGCCTCATGCGCGAGACGCGCTCCGCGGACGACTACGGCATCGTCGTGGACGAGCCCCGCGTCGACTGGTCGGCGGTGGTGTCGAGGGTGCACGAGCGAGTGGATGCCGTGCGCTCGATCAAGCGCGAGGCCGAGCGCTTCGCGCACGCCGGGGTGGCTCTGGTGCACGAGGGCCGGGCGCGCTTCGCCGACGACCACACGCTCGTGCTCGACAGCGGCCGCCGCATCCGTGCGGAGTCGATCCTGGTCTGCGTGGGCGGGCACTCCCGTCGCCTGCCGATCCCCGGAGCCGAGCTCGCCACCGTCCCCGAGGACGTGCTCACCCTGACCGAGCTGCCCCGCCGCGTCGCCGTCATCGGCGCCGGCAACACGGGCGCTCAGCTGGTGACGGTGTTCCGCTCCTTCGGCTCCGAGGTCACCCTGCTCGATGTCGCACCGCGTGTGCTCATGGCATCCGACGCCGCCATCTCCCGGGTGATCGCCGACTCCCTCTCGGAGCACGGCGTCGACGTGCGGACCGGGATCGAGACGGTCGAGCGCATCGACCGTGCCGCCGACGGATCGCTCACCCTGGTCTGGCGCGAGGAGGGCTCTTCTCGGAGCGTCGACGTCGACGTCGTCATCATGGCGACCGGGTGGCCCGCTGACGTCGAGGACCTCGGCCTCGAGAACGTCGGCGTCGAGGTGGAGCGCTCGGCCATCCCGGTCGATCGCTACTTCCGGACGATCGTTCCGCACATCCTCGCCGTCGGCGACGCGAACGGCCGCGACATGCTCGTCCAGGCGGCGCAGTTCGAGGGCGAAGCGGCGGCCGAGAACGCCGTTCTGGGCGCCAACCGGCGCACCCCGCACCACCTGCTGCCCGCGGGCGGGTTCACCGACCCCGACTACGCGGGCGTCGGCTTGACCGAAGAGCAGGCGCGAGACCGCGACCCCTCGTGCGTCGTGGCGACCGTCCGCTTCGCCGACCTCGACCGCGCGGTGATCGACGACCGCGAGCGCGGTTTCCTCATGCTCATCGCCGACCGTCGCCGCGAGTTGGTGCTGGGGGCGCACGCGGTGGGCGAGAACGCCGTCGAGGTCATCCAGTCGGTGACCACGGCGATGGCGGCCGGCATCGACGTGTCGACGCTCGCGGGAGTGCGTTTCGCGTACCCCACCTACAGTGCGGTCATCGGCAACGCGGCGCGCGCTCTGCTGCACGCGGACTCCCCCGCCCTGCTGGAGTGACACACTGAATCCGTGCCCGCCGATCCCGTGACGACCCCGCAGACCGCCGACGCCCCGGGTGCGACGGAAGACGCGCCCGCGCGTCGGGGTCGCCCGGGTTACGACCGCGAGGGACTGCTCGCCGTGGCCGTGCAGTTGTTCAACGAGCAGGGGTACGACGCCACCAGCGTCGCCGACCTCGCCAAACGCCTCGGGCTGACCAAGTCGGCGCTCTACCACCACTTCTCTTCGAAGGAGGAGCTGCTGGCGGTCGCCCTCGAGGCCGCACTCGGCGGTCTCGAGGCCGTCCTCGACGAGCCCGGCGCGCGCGAGGGCGCGGCGTCCGATCGCCTGCGCTTCGTGCTCACGGGGGCGACCGACGTGCTCGTCGCGCAGCTCCCCGCGGTGACCCTCCTGCTGCGGGTGCGGGGCAACGGCGCCGTCGAGCAGGCCGCGCTCGAGCGTCGCCGCGTCTTCGACCATCGCGTGACGAGCCTCGTCGCCGAAGCCCAGGCCGAGGGGAGCGTGCGCGACGACGTCGATGCCGCGGTCGCCGCCCGCCTGCTGTTCGGCATGATCAACTCCGTCGTCGAGTGGTACCGTCCCGGCGGCGGCGTCGACGGCGATCGTCTCGGCGCCGACATCGTGCGCATCGCCCTCGACGGCCTGCACACCGCCTGACGGTCGTCGCGCGAAGAGGCGGCCCCGCGCCACGCGCAGCGCCGCCTCTCGGCATCCGGGATCACGCCCTCAGGTCGACGCCCTTCGTCTCCTTGATGAGCGAGACGGCGCCGAGCGAGATGAGCGCGGCGACGGCGATGTACAGACCGATGGTCCACGAGGCGCCGGTCGAGCGCAGCAGCGCCTCGGCGATCATCGGGGCGAAAGCTCCGCCCATGATCGCGCCAAGCGCGTAGCCGATCGAGACGCCCGAGTACCGCACGTTCGCGGGGAACATCTCGGCGTACAGCGCCGCCTGCGGTCCGTACGACAGGCCGAGGCCGAGCGTCATCACGAACAGCGCGACGAAGTACCAGACGATGTTCGCGGTGTCGATGAGGAACCACATCGGCACGGCCCACACGGCCAGCAGCAGGTAGCCGAGCTGGAAGGTCCGCACGCGGCCGAGACGGTCCGAGAGTCGGCCGCCCCACAGGGTGAAGCCGAGCCAGCCGAAGGATGCCAGGGTCGTGGCCAGCAGCACGGTCGGGCGATCCATGCCCAGCGCCGAGACGGAGTAGGTCGCGAAGAACGCGATCAGCAGGTAGCCCGCGGCGTTGTTGCCGATGAAGACGAATGCCGTCAGGGCGACCTGGCGCCAGTTCTTGCGGAACAGCTGGCCGAGCGGAGCCGACGACTCCTTGCGGCGGCGCACGAGGTCTTCGAACACGGGGCTCTCCTCCACCGCGCGGCGGATGACGTATCCGACCACGATGAGCACGATCGAGAAGAGGAACGGCACGCGCCAGCCCCACGCGAGGAAGGCCTCGGCCGACATCGACGAGGTGAGGATCCACAGGGTCGCGGTGGCGAGGATCATGCCCACGGGCACACCGATCTGCGGGTACGCACCGAAGTAGCCGCGGCGGTTCACCGGGGCGTGCTCGACCGAGAGCAGCGCCGCGCCGCCCCACTCGCCACCGGCCGAGAAGCCCTGCAGCACGCGCAGGAGGATGAGTAGGACGGGGGCTGCCACCCCGATCGCGGCGTACGTGGGCAGCACGCCGATCAGGGCCGTCGAGACACCCATCATGATGAGGGTGAGCACGAGCATCTTCTTACGGCCGAGGCGGTCGCCGAGCCAGCCGGCCACGACGGCGCCGAGCGGGCGGAAGAGGAACGAGATGCCGATCGTCGCGAACGACAGCACCTGCGCGATGGCGGGGTCGGTCTGGGCGAGGGGCGCGAGGAACAGCGGCGCGAGCACGAGCCCCGCCGCCTGGGCGTAGATGAAGAAGTCGTACCACTCGATCGAGGTGCCTACGAGGGTGCCGGCGAGAACGCGCCGTTCCTCTCGTTTCATCCCGGTGGCAGGGGCGGATGCCGAGGTCAGCGAGGCCATGAGAACTCCGTCGTTCTGTGGGGCAGGGTGTGGGGACTCGACCAGAATCTGTTACCGACCGAGCGTTCAGTAATAGTGTCAGAGGGACACGCCCCCGACAAGAGGGAGCCCGAAGGAGACCCCATGACGCCCTGGACCATCGTTCCCGGAGCCCTCGACGACCGGCTGGGCATCACCGTGACGGCACAGTCGGCCGACCGGGTCTGCGCGTGGATGCCCGTCGAGGGCAATACGCAGTCCCTCGGCCGCCTGCACGGTGGCGCGACGGCCGCGCTCTCCGAGGCCGTCGGCTCGTGGGCGGCCATGATCCACGCGTCGACCCTCGGCATGGTGTGCGTCGGCGTCGACCTGAACATCACGCACCATCGCGGGGCGACCGGGGGCCGCATCCACGCCACAGCCACTCCCGCTCATCGCGGTCGCCGGCTGGCCACGTACGACGTCCGCGTGATCGACGACCAGGACCGCCTCGTCGCGACGGCGCGGATCACGAATCTGCTGGTCGCCCCCGACTGAGCACCCCGGCGTCGTCTCGGGGCACTGCCCGTCTCTGCCATTCTGGATCGCATGACGAAGATCCGAGGGGTTGCGCCGCCCCCAAGCGGCGCAACCCCTCGCCCGTCGTCGTCAGACCCGAACATCGGACGACGGGCGTATGGGTGCCTTCTCGAAGCCGGAGTCGGCACCCACCCCCGCATATGTCGTGTCCGCCGAGCACCTTTCCTTACACACCGTCCGAAAATTCTTTTCTCGCCTTCCTCTGTAAGGTCCACGACCGCCCCGACACAGCCCCGGTACACGCACGAGGAAAGACAGCGGTGACGGACGACGCGGATTTCGTGGCGCTCTTCCGTGAGCACTACAACGCCGTTCGGCGATTCATCGAACGGCGCGTGTCGGACCGCGAGGCCGCGGACGACCTCACGATGGAATGCTTCGAGATCGCGTGGCGCAAGCGCGATCCGCGAGAGCCGTTCGGTTTGCCGTGGCTGTACCGCACGGCTCGGAACCTCATCGCGAACGAATACCGACGACGAGACCGAGAGGGGGCACTGTGGACGCACATCGAGGACCAGGTGCGCACCCTCTCGAACGCGTCGGAGGGCGAGATGATCGATCGACTCGTCGACGCGATCCGCGCACTCTCCGAGAAGGAGCGCGAGATCCTCTGGCTCACCTACTGGGAGGACCTCTCGGCCGCCGAGGTGGGTGTCGTCGTCGGGGCGAGCGCGGGGACCGTGTGGACGCGCCTGAATCGCGTCCGAGCCAAACTCCGCCCGCTCCTATCCGACGAGCCCCTGTCCGCCGAGGAGGTGCTCGATGAACGACGATGACCTCGCGCGCGCGTTGCGCCGGCTCGATCCCGCGCAGACGCCCCTCGACGCACCGATCCCCCTCGCCGCCGAGCGACGGGCTCGCGATTTCGCGAGAACGGCTCCGCGAGCGCGCCGTCGACCCCTCTACGCCGCCTGGGGCTCGGCCGCCGCGGTCGTCGTCCTGGTCCTCGCGATCGTCACCGGAGTCCTCTGGATGCCGAGTTCCCCGGCATCCGCTCTCACTCCCCAACCGCTCGCGTTCACCTCGATCTCCGAGGACGCGTCGGAGGTGATCGCGCAGGCGCAGCAACGGTTGACGGACGGCTCCGGTCCCTCCTCCCCCGAGCGGCGATCGTTGTCGCTCGGCTGGTACTTCAGCGGCTCGCCCGACGAGGCCGAGGCGACGGTGTTCCGCCGCGAGTGGATCGACGTGCAGTGGAACGAGAACCTCTCCGGTTCGGTCGTGACCACCGCCGCCGAGGCCACCAACGCGGCGGGCGACACGGTGCCCGCGGGCGAGCCGACGCCGGGGACCGTGGTCGGCGACCTCCACTTCGTGCAGAACCAGTTCTCGCCGCTCTCCCCCACCGCCCCCGAGCCCACCGTCGAGGCGATGCGCGCTCTCGTGCTCACGTCGACCGGCGCCGGGGACCAGCTGACGGCGGGCGACGCGATGCTCGGCGCCCGGGCGCTTCTGGGCGAGTGGACGCTCACCGGCCCGCAGCAGGCGGCCCTGCTCGAGGTGGTCGCGCAGGCTCCGGGTCTGCGGGTCGTCGGGTCGGCGTTCGATCGGCTGGGTCGTCCGGTGGTCGGTCTCGCCGCGGTGCCGTCCGGGCTGACCACCTCCGAGGCGACGCTGCTGCTGTCGGCCGACACCGGGCGCATCGTCGGCTTCGAGTCCGAACTGCTCGCCGACAATCCGAACCTCAAACTCCCGGCCGGTTCGATCACCGACTACACCCTCTGGGACGTCTCCGACAGAAAGGCGGACTCCGAATGACCACGACCGACGATCTGCACCCCGACATCGCCGCGGCTCTCGCCGAGATCCCCGGCGGGGTGGTCATCGACTCGCATCACGCGGAGTGGCCCGAGCTCGGCATGACCATGGACGTCCCGTCCGAGCACGAGCGGGCGGTCGGAAGCTGCGCCGACGGCAACGTCTGCGCCTTCAGCGGATCGAGCCTCTCGGGGACGCGGGTGTCGTTCTCGTACTGCGGCACCTACTCGCCCGGTATCACCGTGCGCTCGATCGCCAACGCGCGATCCGCGGGGTACGTGCAAGCCCGGTCCTCGTCGGGATCGGTCCTCGCCACCGCGATCGCCACGTCGTGGGCGAACGTCTCGGGCACGGTCGCCACGCTGAACTGCGTCCCCTGAGCCCGGCTCAGCGCCAGGGACGTTCCGAGCGTCGACGCCAGTAGTCGACGGGGTCCGTCGCGAGGTCGGCCGGGGCGTCGATCGGGTGCGCGCTCGCGCCGCGGCGCAGGTGCGTGGTCGTCGTGGCGCCGCTGAGCACGACGTCGGCCCACGGCTGCGCCAGCGCGGCGCCGAGAGAGAAAACGTCCACGGGCAGGCCGGATGCCGATGCCTCGAGCCGACTCCCGGGTTCGGCGTGGGCGAGCTCGCCGTTGGCGAGGACTTCTTTGACCACGACCGTCCAGCCGGCGTCGTGAGCGGTCTGGACCGCCGGAGCCACCGAGGGCTCGAGCAGATTCCAGGTGGACTGCACGACCGAGAACGGCGAATCCGCAAGAGCGAGGGCGGCCCGGATGACGGCCGCCTGGTGCGGTCCACTCGTGGACAGCCCGACCCGCACTCCGTCCGAGCGCAAACGGCGGAGTCTGCCCAGCACCTCCTCGTCGCCGAGGGCGGAGCTCTCCGGGGTTACGGAATGGACCAGGTAGTAGTCCGGAGCGGAGCCGAGCGCCGCGCGCGTCTCGGGCCACTGCCTGTCGAACATGGCCGCCGAGTGCTCTTTGCGCTCGTGCACGGCGGCATCCATGCTCCATCCGCCGACGTACTCGTAGCCCCACTTCGACCCGATCGTCAACTCGGCGCGGCGCTCGGGGTGTACGTCGAGCCACGACCCGAGGAACTCCTCGGCCCGGCCGTAGGAGCGGGCGGCATCGACGTACCGGATGCCGAGTGCCCAGGCCTCGTCGAGCAGCTCGTGCGCGCGCTCGCGCAGGGCCTCGACCGAGCGCTCGGCGGGGTCGCCCAGGTCGCTGTCTCGCGCGGTCGTGATGTAGGCGGGGCGGCCGACGGCGGCGAGGCCCAGGCCCAGCCGGGCGGAGGTGGCGTGCATCCCTCGACGCTAGCGTCCCCGCGTGCGGGGCGCGTCAGCCGTTCCGGTGCCGACGCACCTCGATCGCACTCAGCAGGATGGCCGAGCCCGAGAAGACCACCGACACCGCGAGCGCAAGGGTGAGAGCGTCGGCGAACGTCGCCGGATCTTTCGCCGGGGAGCCCGCTCCCGCGGAGCCCGCCGCACCCGCGACCGCCAGCACGAAGGCCGTGCCGAGGACGGTCTGACCGATCGAGGACCCCACCCGCTGAGCCGTCTGGACCACTCCGCCGGCGACGCCGCCCCGCCGGGGATCGACGTCGGCCAGGGTCAACGTCTGGTTCGGCGTGACGATCGCGCCGCCCGCGATGCCGAGGACGAACAGGGGAACGCACAGGCGCAGGATGACCCCCGCCGGGTCCGTCGCCTCGGCCCCGACCTGAACCAGCAGTCCGAGGACGATCGTGACGCTCGTGAACACCGCGACGGCACCGACCAGAAGCGGTCGCCCCACCCGTGAGACGAAACGCCCCGCGACCGGAGCCCCGACGACGGATCCGATCGCGTAGGCCGTGACGCCGAGGCCGGACTGCAGCGCGGTGAAGCCGAGACCGTTCTGGTAGTAGAGCGCGAGCACCAGCGGGATTCCGGTGTTGCTGCAGAAGAAGACGACCGCGAAGACGACACCCGTGACGAAGGACCGGACGCGGAACAGGCGCAGATCGAGAAGGGGCCCGGCATCCGCCTTCGTCAAACGCGCCTCGTGACGCACGAGCGCGAAGAGGAAGCCCGCGGCGGGAAGGAGCAGGAGAAGCGTGAGCGGGCCGCCGCTCTGCCCCGTCTCGACGATCGGGAACAGCAGGCACAGCACGCCCGCACCGAGAAGTATCGCGCCGAGCACGTCGACGCGCCGACCGGATGCCGTGGAGGACGGCTCGTCGGCCGGGACCCAGCGCCGAGCGAGCAGAACCGCGGCGATCCCGACCGGCACGTTGATGAAGAACACCAGACGCCATCCGATCTCGGGCCCTCCCGCCGCGATCAGGAGACCCGCGATGACCGGGCCGAGGGCGGTTCCCGCACCGACCGTCAGCCCCAGCCGGCCGAAGGCGCGCCCCCGTTCCCACGCGGGGAACGCGTTCTGGATGAAGCCCGAGACCTGCGGCCCCATCATTCCGCCGAAGAGCCCTTGGACGACCCGCGCCGCGATCAGCAGGCCCGCGTTCGGGGCGAGGCCCACGGCCGCACTCGCGATGACGAACCCGAGGACGGCGATCGTGAAGATGCGCCGCCGCCCACGCTGATCGCCCAATCTCCCACCGATGACCGGGACGAGCGCGAAGGCCAGCACGTACCCCGTCACGATCCACTGCAGCTCGCTCGCGCCCGCTCCGGTGGAGCGCCCGATCGACGGCAGCGCCACGTTCGTCACGCTGACGTCGAGGAGGGCGGCGAACTGCCCCATCAGCATCACCGAGAGAGCGCGCCAGCGGCGCGGGTCGGGAGCGGGGGCGGATGCCGTCATGCGGTGCCCACTGTCGGACCGGGGTCCGCAGCGGCACGGGAGATCGGCATGGGCCGAGCCTATGCCTGCGGTGGAGGGCCGGGGCCGCTGACGCGGGGGAACACGTCGGACGGGATGCGGGTTGACCCCGGGGACGGATGACGAGCGGGACGGCCATGACCTACAGAGACCCTTACGACGACGGCGCGCAACCGATCTGCCCCTCGTGCGGTGTGACGATGCACCCGCTGCTCGAACAGGGCGGCGGCGCCGACGAGTGCCGCGAGTGCGGGTTCCAGCTGGAGTGGTCCACCCCGGGGCATGTCCGCGACGAAGACGACGATCGGCCTCGCGACCGCTGGGCCGAGGAGTCCTAGCCGAGCGACGCGGCCGGTCACCAGAACAGGGTGGGCGACGAGAACAGGTCGACTCCGCGCGGATCGTCCTGTTCCCCGCGCATCGCCTGTTCTCGTGACACGGATGCCGCGGCGGCGGGCTCAGCGCTCGAGCACCACCGCGAGGCCCTGACCCACGCCGATGCAGATCGCCGCGACCGCGACGCCGCCGCCGCGGCGTTTCAGCTCGTGGGCCGCGCGCGCGATGATGCGTCCGCCCGAGGCGCCGAGGGGGTGGCCGATCGCGATCGCCCCGCCGTTCTCGTTGAGGCGGGCGGGGTCGAGCTCGGTCCACAGCTTCGCGCACGCGAGCGTCTGCGACGCGAACGCCTCGTTGAGCTCGACGAAGGTCACGTCGGCCCACGTCTTCCCGGCGCGCGCGAGGGCGCGGTTCGCCGCCTCGACGGGAGCCACACCGAACACGTCGGGGTCGTTGCCGAACGCGGCCCGGCCGGCGATGCGGGCCAGGGGCTCGGCATCCATCGCCCCTTCCGCGCCCAACAGCACGGCCGAGGCGCCATCGTTGATGGGCGAGGAGTTGCCCGCGGTGACCGATCCGCCCTGACGGAAGGCCGGGCGCAGACCCGCGAGCACCTCGGCGGTGGAGTCGTCGCGGATGCCTTCGTCGCGCGCGAGCGCGTGACCCTCGACCTGCACGATCTCGTCGTCGAAGCGTCCCTCGGCCCACGCCGCTGCGGCGAGGCGGTGGCTGCGCGCGGCGAACGAGTCTTGCTCCTCGCGCGAGATGCCGTAGATCTCGGCCAGCTTCTCGGCGCTCTCGCCGTTCGAGATCGTCCAGTCCTTCCGCAGCCGCGGGTTGGTCATGCGCCAGCCGATCGAGGTGTTCCACATCGTCTGGGTGGCGGCGGGAAAGGGCCGCGGACTCTTCTCGACCACGAACGGGGCCCGCGTCATCGATTCGACGCCGCCCGCGAGGATCACGTCGGCATCTCCGGCTTCGATCGCGCGCGAGCCCTGGATCACGGCATCCAGCGACGATCCGCACAGGCGGTTGATGGTCGTTCCGGGCACCGACGAGGGGAAGCCCGCGAGCAGCGCACCGAAGCGCGCGACGTTGCGGTTGTCTTCGCCGGCCTGGTTCGCGTCGCCGAAGATCACGTCTTCGATGCGCGCGGAGTCGATCCCGGTGCGTTCGACGACGGATGCCATGACCGTGGCGGCCAGGTCGTCGGGGCGCACGTCGGCGAAGGCCTTGGCGTGGCGGGCGAAGGGGGTGCGGATGGCGTCGTAGACGAACGAAGCGGGCATGGTCAGCTCTCCTGGTCGAGAAGGGTCAGACCGAGAAGCGCCTCGATCTCGGCGTGGGTGTTGTCGCCGAACAGCTCGCGCACGCGGAAGCCGTCGGGGGTGACGTCGAAGACGCCGTGATCGGTGTAGACCCGCGAGACGCAGCCGACCCCGGTCAGCGGGTAGCTGCAGGCCGCGACGAGCTTGGGCTCGGCGCCCTTGGTGAGCAGGTCGGTCATGACGTAGACGTCCTTCGCGCCGATGGCGAGGTCCATCGCCCCACCCACGGCCGGGATCGCGCCGGGCTCGCCGGTCGACCAGTTGGCGAGGTCACCGCCGGCCGACACCTGGAACGCGCCCAGCACGCACACGTCGAGGTGGCCGCCGCGCATCATGGCGAACGAGTCGGCGTGGTGGAAGTACGCGGCTCCGGCGAGCGCGGTGACGGGCTGCTTTCCCGCGTTGATGAGATCGGGGTCGACCCGGCCGCGCTCGGGGGCCGGGCCCATGCCGAGCATGCCGTTCTCGGTGTGCAGCACGATCTCGAGCCCGGCGGGCAGGTAGTCGGCGACCAGGGTCGGCGCGCCGATGCCGAGGTTCACGACGGCTCCCTCGGGGATGTCGGATGCCACGCGAGCGGCGAGATCGCGCCGCGAGATGCGAGTGGTCATTTCTCCTCCTCGGATGCCAGCGCCCGGCCCTCGATGTCGACGCCGCCGACGAAGACGCCGTCGCGCAGCCACCGTCGCTCCCCCACGGCGACAACGCGATCGACGTAGATCCCCGGCGTCACGACGCACTCGGGGTCGAGGGATCCGAGTTCGACGACCTCGTCGACCTGGACGATGGTGGTCGCCGCGGCGGCGGCCATGATGGGTCCGAAGTTGCGCGCCGTCTCGCGGTAGACGAGGTTGCCCCAGCGGTCGGCGGCGCGGGCGCTGATCAGCGCGGCATCCGCGTGGATGGGGTATTCGAGCACGTAGTCGCGGTCGTCGATGCGCCGCGTCTCTTTGCCCTCGGCGAGCTGCGTCCCGAAGCCGGTGGGGGTGAAGAACCCGCCGATGCCGGCACCCGCGGCGCGGATGCGCTCGGCGAGGTTCCCCTGCGGCACGAGTTCGAGCTCGACCTTGCCGTCGCGGAAGAGCCCGTCGAACACCCACGAGTCGCTCTGGCGCGGGAACGAGCAGATCATCTTGCTCACCTGACCTGCGGCCAGAAGGGCCGCGAGCCCGGTGTCGCCGTTGCCGGCGTTGTTGTTGACAATGGTGAGATCGCCGGCGCCGTGCGCGATGAGCGCGTCGATCAGCTCGACGGGCTGACCCGCGCGGCCGAAACCGCCGATCATCACGGTCGCCCCGTCGGCGATCCCTGCGACGGCCGACGCGAGGTCGGGGACGGTCTTGTCGATCATGCGGAGCATCCTCGCTTGTTCGCTCTGCGTACACACGTACGTTATGCGAACAGGATACGCCGATCACCGCGGGCACGGCAAGGCCCCGCCCGCCGCACGAGCGGGGCTTCTCGACGATTCAGACCAGGCGGAGGTCCGCGTCGATCTCGGCCGCGGCGGCCCGCAACGCCGGCAGGCACTGCTCGCGCCACTCGTCCGCGTCACCGCGAGAGCTGGCCGAGATGTTGACCGCCGCGACCACCGCCCCCGAGCGATCGTGAAGGGGCGCCGCGAGAGACCGCAGCCCCTCTTCGAGCTCGCCGTCCACGAGAGCCCACCCCTGAGCACGCACCGCCTCGAGCTCCGCGACGATCGCATCGACGTCCGTGCGCGTGCGCGGGGTAAGGGCGGCGGGGTGCGAAGCCGCCACGATCTGTCGCGCGTCCGCTTCGGCGAGGGCCGCGAGCAGCACTCGCCCCATGCTGGTGGCGTACGCGGGAAAGCGCGTACCGATCGTGATCCCGACGCTCATGATCCGTCGCGTGGGAACGCGGGCGACGTAGACGATGTCGGCGCCGTCGAGCACCGCCGACGAGACGCTCTCCCCCACCTCGCGCGACAGACGCTCGAGATGCGGCTGAGCCAGCGCCGGCAGCGACAGCGCGGAGAGATAGCTGAAACCGAGCTCGAGGACGCGCGGCGTGAGCGAGAAGACCCGACCGTCGGCACGCACGTAGCCGAGAGTCTCGAGCGTCTGGAGGAACCGGCGGGCGGCGGCGCGGGTCAGATCCGCACGACGGGCGACGTCGCTGAGCGTCAACGCAGGGTTCTCGGCGTCAAATGCCCGGATCACCTCGAGACCGCGAGCGAGGGATTGGACGAACTCTCCCGAATCACTCACGCGGCTCACCCTATCGGGGCGCGAGGAGTCCGCCGCGCGCCCCTCGCGACGACAAAACGAAAGCCGCCCCGGAGGACGGCTTCGCGAAGAATCTGTAGCGGGAGCGGGG
This sequence comes from Microbacterium sp. 16-032, assembly GCF_041079455.1. Taxonomy (NCBI): domain Bacteria; kingdom Bacillati; phylum Actinomycetota; class Actinomycetes; order Micrococcales; family Microbacteriaceae; genus Microbacterium; species Microbacterium sp. 16-032. The sequence continues at coordinate 83,896 of NZ_JBFYGQ010000006.1, forward strand.
CTTGAACCCGCGACCTCACGATTATGAGTCGTGCGCTCTCACCAACTGAGCTACCCCGCCGCACGGCATCCAGGATTCAGATGAGGATGCCTTGAGCCCCGAGTCAGGATTGAACTGACGACCCCTTCCTTACCATGGAAGTGCTCTGCCACTGAGCTATCGGGGCGTACCCGGATCGCTCCGGGCAACTAGAAGAGAATATCAGACCTCGACACTCTCTTACGAATCGAGGGTCAGCCGCCGGCGTGCTGGCGCAGCCACGCGATCGGGTCGATCGGGGTCGTGCCGTTCTGCAGGATCTCGACGTGCGTGTGCGCGCCGAACGAGCGACCGGTGTTGCCGGTGCGTCCGAGGAACTGTCCGACGTGGACCTTCTCGCCCGGGGTGACCTGGAGCGAGCCGTACTGCATGTGTCCGTAGCGGCTCGAGACGAGCTGGCCGTCGATCACGTGGTCGATCAGCACGGTCACACCGAAGGCGCCGCCCTGCTCGGTCGCGATGCGGACGGTGCCGTCGGCGATCGCCTGGACGGGTGCGCCCTCACCGGGGACGAAGTCCGCACCCTCGTGGAAGCCGCCGTCGCGCATGCCGAAGCCGTACGAGATCGACACGCCGACCGCGAAGGGCCACTGGATGGGCGCCGTCGGGTCGTTGACGTAGAAGTTCGTGGGGTACTTGATGCCCGAGTCGACGGCCATCTTGGAGTACGTGGTGGCGCTGTAGCCGTCGGCGCGGTCGACGACCGCGGCCTGCGACTGAGCGGGCGCGACGTAGGCCTGGATCGCTCCGTCGGCCGAGGCGACGTCCCCGCCGACCGCGAGACGGGTCGTCGCGGTGTCGGCCGCGGGGGCGGTGATGCTGTCGGTGCCGCTCGCCGAGGCGATCGCGCTCACGGGCATTGTCATGCCGACCGTGAGGAGTCCGACGACGCCCATGACGCCGACCGAGAAGGACGTCGCCGCGATGCGGCGGACGTTGCGGCGAGTGCGGGGAGCGGCTGCCGCGGGCAGGCCCTCCGAGACGGGCTCAGGAGCCGGGGTGACCGGCGCCGCCTGCTGCGTGGGCGTCTCGCCGGTGAAGGAGAACAGGCGCGCGGCGGTCGCGAACTCGTCCGCGGCCGTCTCGTCGGCGGTGTCCGCGGCGGCGGCCGGTCGCTCGATGGCGGGCTGCTCGACGACGGGCTTCGTCGTCTGGCGCGCGACGGGCTCGGACACCGGCTCAGCGACCGGCTCGGACACGACGGGGGTCTCGTCGACCGTGGAGTCGAGGATGACCGACGCCTGGGGGCGACGACGCGCGCGGCGGCTGGCGGGAAGGGTGATGGGCGAGGTCGGCAGCGACACCGGGGTGGTCGCAACGGCGCCGTCCGCGCTCTGCAGGATCACGGCGACGTCGTCGGAACGACGCTGCTCGTCGACGACGGTGACCTCGAGGGCGTCGGAGGACGCGGCATCCGGGGTCTGCTCGGCGGGAGTCGCGGCGGTGTCGCGCGGCGGCAGGGTGGGCTCGATGGTCGCGGCGATGACGGTCTCGACGACCGCGGCGGCGACGCTCTCGATCAGCTCGGGCTGAGAGGCGGCCTCGGCGTCGACCGGGGCGGGGTCGGCGGCCTTGGGGGCCGACGCGGGGGCGTCGAGCGTGGCGACGGGGGTCTCGCTTGCGGAGCGACGGCGCATCTCGGCTCGGGTCAGCCGGGGGGTCGTCTCGGGAGCGGGCGTGGGGAGGGGGCGACGAGACCGCCGGGTGGCGGCGGGCTCAGTCTCAGAGGCTTCTGACGGCAACGCGGAAGGGCTCTCGTGTCGTGTCGCGATGAGCGACGGCTTCGGGCTGGGGGGCTTGGCCATCTCCGCAGGTTCGGGTTGCGGAAGATAACGAACTGGTAAACAGCCTACCTCGGCTGGTCTGGGAATGCCATGAGCAGACGCTCTGTCAGCGCTCGTAGTCCAGCAGCGGCTCGAGACGGCTGTAGAAGTCCGGTCCCGCGGCGATGACCATGCCGTTTCCGGGCCGGCCTCCGGGGGCGCCTCCGACGGCGCCGCCCGCCTCCGCCACCAGCAGCGCGCCGGCGGCGTGATCCCACGGCTGCGTCCCGCGCTCGTAGTACGCGTCGACGCGTCCGGCGGCCACCGAGGCCAGGTCGAGGGAGGCCGCGCCGATACGGCGCACATCCCGGGCGATCGGCATGACGCGGGCGAGCTGCGCAAGAGCCGGGCCGTGCGTCTCGGGGTTGTACCCGAAACCGGTCGCGACGAGGCCTCCGGCGGGCCCCACCTCGCTGACCGCGAGGCGCTGGTCGCCGAGCCAGGCTCCCCCGCCGCGCGAGGCCCGGAAGAGCTCGCCGGTCACGGGGTTGAACACGGCCCCGGCGAGTGCGGTCCACGCCGCGGTCTCGGCAGTCCCCTCGACGGCGGCGATGCTCACGGCCCACGCCGGGATCCCGTACGCGTAGTTGACGGTGCCGTCGATCGGGTCGACGACCCACGTGATGCCGCTCGTTCCCTCTTCGGCCCCGGACTCCTCGCCGAAGAAGCCGTCGTCGGGCCGTTCGCGCGCGAGCTCGGCGCGGATGAAGGCCTCGACCTCCCGGTCGGCGGCGGTGACGATGTCGGCGGCGGCCGACTTGGTGGCGGCGACGGTCACCCCCTCCCGGCGCCGACGGTGGGCCAGTTCCCCGGCTTCGCGAGCGATACGCGTGGCGATCTCGAGCAGGTCGGCTGCGGAAGTCATGGCATCCAGGCTACGTGCGCCACCCCCTGCGACGAATTCGTCCCCGTGGTTAGCGTGGGGCCATGACCGCTTCGGATTCTCGCCGGTACGACGTCGTCATCGTGGGGGGCGGGCACAACGCCCTCGTCTCCGCGGCCTATCTCGCCCGGGCAGGGCGACGCGTGGTGGTGATCGAGAGATCGGATGCCGTGGGCGGCGCCGCCGTGTCGGAGCGCCCGTGGGCGGGGGTCGATGCTCGACTGTCGCGCTACTCGTACCTCGTGAGCCTGCTGCCGCAGCAGATCATCGACGATCTGGGGCTCCGCCTCGAGCTGCGTCGTCGACGCTATTCCTCCTACACGCCCGACCCGACCGATCCCACCCGCGGTATCCTGGTGGACACCCACGATGCCGAGGCGACCGCCGCCTCGTTCGCGCGCACGACCGGCGACGCCGCTGAGGCCGAACGCTTCGCGGCGTTCGGCGACCGGCTCGCCCCGGTGGCGAGGGCCGTCTTCCCCACGATGACCGAGCCGTTGCCCACCGCTGACGAGGTGCGCGAGCGCGTGGGCGACGACGAGCTGTGGGATGCCCTGACGACGCGCCCCCTGGGGGATCTGCTGCGCTCCTCGTTCGACAGCGACCTGGTGCGGGGCATCGCGCTCACCGACGGCCTCATCGGCACGTTCGCGTCGTCCGACGACCCCTCCCTCGCGCAGAACCGCTGCTTCCTCTCCCACGTGATCGGCGGCGGAACCGGGGACGGGGACGTCCCGGTGGGCGGCATGGGCGCCGTCACGGCCGAGCTCGAGCGCGCGGCCCGCGAAGCGGGGGCCGAGATCGTCACGGGGGTCGAGGTCGTCTCGATCTCACCCGACGGCGACGTGCACACCATGACCGACCGCTCCGAGGTCTTCCACGGGGACCTCGTGCTCAGCGGTGTCGGCCGCGCCGTACTCGATCGGCTACTCGCCGCGGGCGGAGCCGCGACGACCGGCGCCGACGAGCCCGAGGGGGCGCAGGTCAAGGTCAACATGCTGCTCTCGCGTCTGCCCCGTCTGCGGGACGAGTCGGTGACCCCCCAGGCCGCGTTCTCGGGCACGTTCCACGTCAACCAGATGATGACCCAGTTGGATGCCGCCCACGCGGCGGCATCCGGAGGGCTCATCCCCGAGCCGCTCCCGGTCGAGATCTCCTGTCACTCGCTCACCGATCCGTCGATCCTCGGCGACGAACTGCGGGCATCGGGCGCGCAGACGCTCACGATGTTCGGCCTGCAGGTTCCGCATCGCCTGATCGACGACACGGATGCCGTGGCCGCCGGTGCCCGCCTGCTCGCGGCCGCGCAGGCCTCGCTCGATTCCGTCCTCGCCGAGCCCCTGCGCGACTGCATCCTGCGGGCACCCGACGGTCGCTTGTGCATCGAGGCCCGGACGACACGCGATCTCGAGGAATCGCTGAACATGATCGGCGGCGACATCTTCCACGGCGCGCTGTCGTGGCCCTGGCTCTCGGCACCGGCCGAATCCCCCGCCGACCGCTGGGGCGTGGCGACCCCGCACGCGCGCGTGCTGCTGTGCGGCTCGAGCGCCCAGCGCGGCGGGGCGGTCAGCGGCATCGGCGGCCAGAACGCGGCGATGGCGGCGCTGGAGATCCTCGGGCGGTAGCGGGCGTCAATCGCAAGGATCGTCGCGACGCGTCAGCAGGCGGATCATGGTCTGCACGGCATCCATCAGGACGACCGTCGACGGACCCGCGTAGCCGAAGACGATGCCCGCGGGGAGGTCAGTCGAAGCGCCGGGAACCCCGTACGAGGTCAGAGGGGCCACGCGGACGTCCGCCTCCGCGAGCCGGTCGACCACGTCCTGCTCGGTCCCGGCCCCGGCCGCGGGGAGCAGGACCACGGCGTGCAGCCCACCGTCGGTCGCGGTGAGCTCCACCCCCTCGATCTCGGCGAACGCTTCGAGCAGCAGGCGGCGGCGGTGGCGATAGTCGCGACGGCGACGGGCGGTGTGCCGCGCGAGCGCGCCCTCGCCGAGGTACAGGGCAAGCGCGCGCTGCTGCACCTGCGACACCGGCGGGTCGAGGTCGGCCCGAGCCGCGACGAGGCGATCGCGCAGCTCTCCGGTGGCGACGATCCACCCGCTCCGCAACGCCGGGCTGAGGACCTTCGACAGGGTGCCGATCATGACGACCCGCGCGGGATCGAGCAGGTGAAGCGGGGGCAACGGTGCCCGCCCGTGGGGGAACTCGCTGTCGTAGTCGTCTTCGACGATCACCGCGCCGGTGCGCGCGGCCCAGGCGAGCAGTCGCGCGCGGGCAGCGGCATCCAACCGTGTTCCGAGGGGGTAGTGATGGTGAGGAGTGACGACGAGGGCGTCCAGATCGGCGCGGGCCTCGACGGCGTCGAGATCGAGACCGTCGTCGAGGCGCACCGGGAACGGCACCGCCTCGACCCCCAGCCGGTGCAGGACCCGACGAACGCGCGGGTATCCCGGGTTCTCGATGCCCACGCGGAGGGGGCGACCGACGTTCCGGGGCGTGAGCGCGAGCAGCGTCAGCAGCACCGCATCGCTCGTCCCCGCGGTCACGATGACCTCGTCGGGAACCACGTCGAGCCCGCGGGTGCGTCCGAGATGCCGGGCGATCTGGTCGCGCAGAAGCGGATCGCCCCGCACGTCGTCGACATCGGATGCCGGATCGACGCCTCCCGCCCGCCGCCACGCCGAGCGCCAGGCGGCGTCGGCGATGCCCGCGGTGTGCGGACGCCCGGGGCGCAGGTCGACGAGGGTGGGAGTCGTCGCCGGCGAGGGCCGGGAGCCCCTCTGGACCGGGCCGGTCGACGAGCCGACCACCTCGGCGACGACGGTCGCGCTCCCGGCGCGCGTCACCAGGTAGCCCTCCCCCGCGAGGATCTCGTAGGCGGCCACCGCCGTCCCCCGCGCGATCCCGAGATCGGCGGCGAGCACGCGCGTCGAGGGGACCGGCTCTCCCCCACCGGTGCGTCCGGACAGGATCGCCGCGCGCAGGTTGTGCGCAAGTTGCTCGTGCAGGGGCACCGACGATTCGCGATCCAGGATGCCGGCGGAGATCATGTCTCGGATTCTGTCACTGGTCCACGAGAATGCGGAAAAAGCGGACTATGACATAGACCACGAACTCGCGTGGACTGAACCCATGACCGACCTGCCCCTGACCACCCTGACGCGCGTCCGCCGCGGCGCCCACCATCAGCGCACCGACCGCACGGCCCTGTACGACGTGATCGACACGGCCCTGTACGCCACCCTCGCGATCGTCCGCGACGACCGCCCGGTCGCCCTTCCGGTGGGCATCGGTCGCGACGGTGACGACCTCCTCGTGCACGGCTCGACCGGCAGCGACTTCTTCCGCCGCATCGCCGCCGGAGCCCCGGTGAGCCTGACGATCACGCACCTGATGGGCCTGAAGTACGCTCGCTCGCTCTTCGACAGCTCGATGCGCTACCGTTGCGCGGTCGTGCACGCGGTGGCATCCGTCGTCCCTCCCGAAGAGAAGGAAGCGGCTCTCCTCACCCTGTCGGAGCACCTCATGCCGGGGCGCAGCGAAGACGTGCGACCCATGACCGCGCGCGAGATCGCGGCGACCATGGTGCTGCGCATCCCGCTGGCCCAGGCGAGCGTGAAGGACAACGCCGGCTCTCTCGTCGAGGTCGACGACGACGGGGAGGACCGCTCCGTCTGGGCCGGGATGCTGCCGTTGCGGGTCGTCGCCGGCGACCCCGTCACCTCGCCGCAGACGATGGCGGGAACGCCGGCGCCGGAGTCGGTTCGCCGGGCCGCGCGCCGCGTCGACGCCTCGGGCACGGCCTGAAACCCGACACGGCTCCTGCAATCCGCCCCGACTGCCGGAACGAGCGCCTCACCCGCGCCCGTGTGCAGGAGTTGTGCGCACCCGCGAGCGTGCAGACCCGCCGCTCCCGCGGGAAGATCCACCGGCTCGCGGCAGAACTCCTGCGTTGCGTCCCGCGAGGCTCCGCGACGCGCCCCGATCCGCGTACCCGCGGGCGGTGCGGTCAGCGGGGTACCGTGACTCCCGCACATCGGCGGGACGACGAAGGGCGGGGCCGTCACACGATGGCCCCGCCCTTCTCCGTTCTCAGCCGACCAGCGGCGGCACCTCGTACCGTCGCGGGGTGCCGAAGCGATGCGCCGTGATCGAGACGGCCTGCTCGCGCAGGAACGGCAGCAGTTCGACGTGCCCGGCACGGGTGACCTCGCCCGCGTACACGGCCACCGAGGGCGAACCGTTCGTCGCCTCGGCCACCGCAACGGGCGACCCGCCGAGCAGGCGAATGCGGCCGCCGGTGCGGGCGAGGCGCGCCGCGCGGCGACCCCAGTCCGCGCCGTCTTCGACCGAGGCCCGAACTCTCACACCCTCGAGCCAGGCGCGCACGGCCGGCGAGAGCTCGCGCGCCGAGCTGACCGTCACCGTCGAGCGGGCGCGGACGCCCGCCGCGACCACGCGCACCAGCGCGGCCTCGGAGGCGTCTTCGAGGCGCACGGTCACGGGCACCGCGGCGTAGCGCAGCACGTTCTGCTCCGACTCCAGGCCGGTCACGTCGCGGGCCAGCGCGAACTCCTCGGCCCACGCGGCGGCGTCGCTCGAGAGGGCGGATGCCACCCACTCGCGGTCGGCGGCGGGCACGGCGGCCAGCGCCGGGGCGGCGAGGGCGTCGGGCGTGCGGGGCGCCGAGGTCTCGGCATCCGCCCACTCTCCGAACCCGAACAGGTAGTGCGGTCCGCCGGCCTTGGTGCCCGCGCCGACGGCCGACTTCTTCCACCCTCCGAACGGCTGGCGCTGCACGATCGCGCCGGTGGTGCCGCGGTTGACGTAGACGTTTCCGGCCTCGATGCGCGAGAGCCACTGCTGGATCTCGGCCTCGTCGAGCGCGTGCAGGCCCGAGGTGAGGCCGTACTCGATGGCGTTGACGATCTCGATCGCCTCGTCGAGGGTCTCGGCGGTCATGATGCCGAGCACGGGGCCGAAGTACTCGGTGCGGTGGAACTCGCTGCCGGGCTGCACGCCCTCGCGGATGCCGGGACGCCAGAGCGATCCCTCGTCGTCGAGGCGCTTCGGCTCGACCACCCAGCGCTGGCCGGGCTCGAGGCTCGTCAGGGCCTTCAGCAGCTTGCCGGTGGCGGGCTCGATGAGGGGTCCGACGCGCGAAGCCTCGTCCCACGGCAAGCCGACCTCGAGAGAGGTGACGGCGTCGACGAGCTGGTCGCGGAAGCGACGCGAGCGCGCGACCGATCCGACGAGCACGACGAGGGATGCCGCGGAGCACTTCTGTCCCGCGTGGCCGAAGGCCGACATCGCGACGTCCTTGGCCGCGAGGTCGAGGTCCGCGCTGGGGGTGACGATCACGGCGTTCTTGCCGCTCGTCTCGGCCAGCAGCGGCAGATCGGGGCGGAACGAGCGGAACAGCTCGGCCGTCTCGTACGCGCCGGTGAGCACGACCCGCTCGACGGCGGGGTGGGTGAGCAGCTGCCGACCGAGGTCGTTCTCCGACACCTGCACGAGCTTCAGCACCTCGCGCGGAACGCCGGCCTCCCACAGCGCCTCGACCATGACGGCGCCCGAGCGCTCGGCGAGGCCCGCGGGCTTGATGACCACGGCTGAGCCCGCCGCGAGCGCGGCGAGAGTGGAGCCCGCGGGGATCGCGACGGGGAAGTTCCACGGCGGGGTGACCACGGTCACACCGACCGGGGTGAAGGTCGCGCCGTCGACGGTCTCGAGCGTGCGCGCCTGCTCGGCGTAGTAGTGGGCGAAGTCGATCGCCTCCGACACTTCGGGGTCGCTCTGCTCGATGACCTTGCCGCACTCGGCGCCCATGACCTCGAGCAGGTCGGCGCGGCGCTTCTCGAGGGCGTCGCCCGCGCGGTGCAGGATCTCGGCGCGACCGGCGGCCCCGAGCGCGCGCCACGACGCGGCGGCGTCCGCCGCATCCTGGATCACCGCGTTCAGCGCGGTCTCGTCGGTGACCGTGTGGTCGGCGATGGTCTGCGCGCCGAGGGTCGACTCCTCCATGCGCGCGACGATCGCCCGCGACCAGTCGCGGTTCGCCGCGATCGCCGGGTCGGAGTCGGGGGTGTTGCGGAAACCGTGGGTCGGCGCGGGCGCCGCGGGAGCGGTGCGGTCCTGCACGCGGTTGGACGCTGGCACGCCCGAGGGCATGTCGGCGAGCGAGGCGAGGAAGCGGTCGCGCTCGCGCGAGAACAGCGCCTCGTGGGTGTCGAGGTCGAACACCGCCGACATGAAGTTCTCGCTCGACGCGCCCTCTTCGAGGCGGCGGATCAGGTAGGCGATCGCGACGTCGAACTCCTGCGGGTGCACCACGGGGGTGTACAGCAGGATCGAGCCGACCGTGCGACGCACGACGGCCTGCTGCGCGGTCGCCATGCCGAGGAGCATCTCGACGTCGATGCCGCCGGTGACGCCGCGCCGCTCGGCGAGCAGCCACGCGAGGGCGACGTCGAAGAGGTTGTGCCCGGCGACGCCGATGCGCACGTTCGCGGTGTGCTCGGGGCGCAGCGCGTAGTCGAGTACGGCCTTGTACGAGGCGTCGGTCGCCTGCTTCGAGGGCCAGGTGGCGAGCGGCCAGTCGTGCACATCGGCATCCACCCGCTCCATCGGCAGGTTCGCGCCCTTGACCACGCGCACCTTGATGTGGGCTCCCCCGGATGCCACCCGCGCGGCGGTCCATTCCTGCAGGCGGATCATCGCGGCCAGCGCATCGGGCAGGTAGGCCTGCAGCACGATGCCGGCCTCGACGCCGTGGAACTCGGGCTCGCCCAACAGCGTCTCGAAGACGGCGAGGGTGAGGTCGAGGTCCTTGAACTCCTCCATGTCGAGGTTCAGGAACGTGCCCGTCTCCTTGGCCACCCGGTACAGGGGGCGAAGGGCGGCGACCGCGTCGGCGACGGCGGCATCGAAGGCCCACGGCGTGTGCGGGGCGACGGTGGACGACACCTTGATCGAGACGTAGTCGACGTCGTCGCGCGAGAGCAGCTTGCGGGTGCCGGCCAGGCGCCGCGCGGCCTCCTTCTTGCCGAGGATCGCCTCGCCGAGCAGGTTCACGTTGAGGCGGATGCCGTCTCCCCGACCCCGGATCGAGGTGATCGCCTCGCCGAGCTTGCGGTCGGTGGCGTCGACGATGAGGTGGCGCACCATCGAGCGCAGCGCCGTGCGGGCGGCGGGCACGACGACCTGCGGGAGGATCGGCGCAGCGAAGGCGCCGAGGCGGATCGCGGCCTTCAGGTGCAGTGGAAGGAAGCCCGGGATGAGCGGGGTGAGCGCGGCGAGGTTGCGCGCGGCGACGCGCACGTCTTCGGGACGCACGACGCCGTCGACGAAGCCGACGGTGAAGTCGAGGCCGTGCGGGTCGCGGAGCACCCCGGCAAGGCGCTGGGCGGCGGCGTCGACGGGCTCGTCGCGGCTCTCGGCGAGCCAGCGGCGCACGAGGGCGATCGCCTCGTCGGCGAGCTCGTGGGGAGAGACGAGTGCGGCGGGGGTGGTGCCGGACGTGGTGTCGGGGACATCGGTGAGCGACATGGCGATCCTTCCTCGGATGCTCTCAGCATGGGGCTCGCATACGTTCGAGAAAAGCGATGATTCCTGACGCATACTCTTCGATAGACCCGAAGGGATGCCATGTTCGATCTGCGCCGTCTGCGCCTGCTGCACGAGCTGTCGGTGCGGGGCACCCTCGCCGCCGTCGCCGAGGCGCTCGCGTACAGTCCGTCGACCATCTCGCAGCAGCTCGCGCTGCTCGAGAAGGAGGCGGGAGTCCCCCTGCTGGAACCCGACGGCCGCCGCGTGCGCCTCACCGCGCAGGGCGCTGCGCTCGCCGCCCACGCGGCCCGAATGCTCGCCGCCGACGAGGCCGCGCGCGCGGAGCTCGAGCGCATGCGGCCCTCCCTCGCCCCGGTGCGTCTGGCCGTGATGCAGTCCGCCGCGCACGGCCTGCTCCCCCGCGCCCTCGACGCCCTCGCTGAGAGCGAGCCGCAGCTGCGCGTCGAGGTCGCCGAGCTCGCTCCCGAGGAGGGGCTGTTCGAGGTCGCCGCGCGCGGCTTCGACCTCGCTGTGGCCGAGCAGTACCCCGGTCACACGCGCGAGCACCGCGAGGGCCTCGAGCGCGGTCTCCTGGGGCGCGACGCCATCCGTCTCGCCGTCTCGCGAGACGATCCCGCTCAGTACCTCGAAGACCTCCGCGAGCGCGCGTGGGTGATGGAACCGGTGGGCACGGCCGCCCGCCAGTGGGCCACCCAACAGTGTCGGGCCGCCGGGTTCGAGCCCGACGTGAGGTTCGAGATGGCCGACCTCACCGCGCAGGCCCGGCTCGTGGCATCCGGTCACGCCGTCGGCATGATCCCCGACCTCGTCTTCGCGGGTGAGGCCCCGCCCGTGCGGCTCGTCGGGCTTCCCGGCCAGCCGCGGCGCGAGGTGTTCACGGCGGTGCGCCGCGGAACGGCCGACCGCCCCGGTGTACGCGCCGTGCGCGCGGCACTGCAGGTGGCGTACGACCGGGGCGGTCGGTAGGGGCGGCGCTTACTTCGTCAGCGCGATCTCGTTCGGGGTCTGCTCGAGCGTCACGCTCTTCACGACCTGGCCGGTGGTGAGGTCGACCGCGTGCACGGCGTTCTTCGCCGGCTCGGTCACGTAGGCGAGGTCACCCGAGACCTTGATGGCGGGGTGGGCGTCCTGCCATTCGGCCGGCCCCTCCCACGCGTCGATCACGGGGAACGCGTCGGTGAACTGCCCGGTCGCGGGGTCGAGCACGTGGATCGCGCCATCGGATGCCAGAACGTAGGCGAGGTCGCCCGGACCCCGGGCCACGTCGCGGAAGGTGTACTCGGCCCCTTCGGGCATATCGACCACGCGCTGGGTCTTCGCCTCGGTGTCGATCAGCGCGAGGCGGTGGAGCAGGTAGCCCTCGGCATCACGGTCGTCCTTGTAGTCGCCCACGATGAGCGCGCTGTTCTCGCTCACGTACGCGTTGCCCATGCGGCCGTACGGCTGGTCGGGGGCGGTCAGCTTGGTGAAGGTGCCCTCGTCGTAGACCAGAGCGCCGTTCTCGCAGCCGAAGACGACGACCTCGTCCTTCGCCGTGCCTTCGCCGTGCACGCCGGGGCAGTCGTCGCTCTCGGCGAGGGTGGCACCGGAGGCGTCCTTCGCCACCACGCCGTTGCGGCCGTCGGCGTTGCCGACCGTGGTGAGGAAGGTGCCGTCCTCGAGCACGATCGAGACGCCGTGGTGCGCCTCGACGCCCGGAACCGTCCGAACCTCGGGAAGGGAGTCGGTGGATGCCAAGAGGGCATCGGTGTCGAAGATCGTCGAGTCGCTCGTGCCGTCGGCGTAGAGAACCGTCGTCCCACCGTGCGTGACCACGTGACCGGGCTTGGACGCCGGGAACACGAGGTCGGTGAGCTCGGGGTCGGCGGCCGGGGTCCCGGCATCCAGAACCTGGAATCCCGTGCTCGTGGTCACCATGACGTGGCGACCGTCGCCGGCCGAGTTCAGGCGAGTGAACTCCTCGGACGAGAGATCGCCCAGGGTCTCGAGGCTCTGACCGTCGAGCACCAGGATGCCGCCGGGGTACGACAGGGCGACGCGGGTGGCGGTGTCGGTCGCGGGGCTCGACGTCGGGGCCGCCGACCCGGGGCCGGTTCCGCCGGCGCACGCCGACAGGGTGACGGTGGCGCCGATCGCGAGGGCGACCAGGCCCGCGCGGGGGAGGGAGAAGCTGCGCATTCGTGTCTCTTTCTGGGGTGGGGTGGGTCTCGTCAGGGTGAGAGCCCGGTGGCGATGCGCTGCGTGTTCACGCGCATCATGGTCAGGTAGTCGGGGGCGTCACCGCTCGCGTCGGTCAGCGATTCGGTGAACAGCTCGGTCACCTCGACGTGGCGGTCGGCCTCGTCGGCGAGGGCGCGGACGAGGCGGTCGGGAGACGACGACTCGGCGAAGATCGTCGGCACCTTCGCCTCGTCGATGGCCGAGACGAGGTCGGCGAGGTCGCTCGTGCTCGGGGCGGCGAGGGTGGTGCCGCCGGGGATCACGGCCCCGATGAGGCGGAAGTCGAAGCGAGCGGCGAGGTAGCCGAACACGTGGTGGTTGGTGACCAGCGCCCGGCGTTCGGCGGGAATTGCGGCGAAGGCCGCGGTCATGTCGGCGTCGAGCTGCTCGAGCTGCGCGCGGTAGGCGGCCGATCGCTCGGCGACCGCGGCCCCGCCGAGCTTCTCGAGCTCCGGGGTGAGGCGGTCGACGACGGCGATCATCTGCGCGGGGTCGGTCCAGAAGTGCGGATCGTCCGCCCCGTCGGCGGCGGCCGAGGTGTAGGGCAGCACGGTGACGGCGTCACCGGCGACCATCGTGCTCACGCCGTCGGCGGCCGCGGCGTCGAGGTGGTGCTGCAGGCCCTCTTCGAGGCCCAGACCGTTCGCGACCAGCAGGTCCGCCGAGCGCATACGCGCGGCCTCCGCGGCCGAGATCTCGAACGAGTGCGGGTCGGTGCCCGGGCGCATCAGAGTCATCACGTCGACGTCATCGCCGACGAGATTCGACACCACGTCGCCCAGGATGTTCGTGGTCACCACGACCAGAGGGCGGTCGGATGCCGCGCTGCCGGCGCACCCGGTCAGGCACAGCAGGGCTGCCGCGGCGAGGGCGGCGAGGGTACGGCGCATGTCAGCGTCCCGTCTCTGCGAAGAAGAGCGGCGAGCGCTCGGGGGTGAACTCGCGCGCGATGCGCGCGCCGTCGGCGAAATCGATCTCCCACAACCGGCCCTCGGCGGGCCCGTTGAGGTACGCGCGCTGTTGGTCGGCGACGAGTGTCACGGGAAGCCCCGCGGCGAGACTCTCCGAGACGAGGGGGACGGATGCCGCGCGCACCGCGCCGCTGTCGCCGTCCAGCGTGAGCGCCCGGCCACCGGCGCTCAGCGCCAGGACGTTCGCGGTCTTGTCGTCGACGGCGGTGACCTGAACGAGCGGCTCGGGCGCGGGAAGAAGGGTCCACGTGCGCGCGCGAGTGTCCAGGATCCAGATCCCGACGTCTCCGGCGAGAGCTGCGACGCGGGGTCGCCCCTCGCGGTTGTGGAAAGCCGTCGCCCGCGGCGCGGTGGTGCCCGGCGGGTACGGGACGACCTCGACGACCGGCTGATCGCCCTCGACGCTCGCAAGGACGGCGCCGTCGCGGCATCCGATCACCGCTCCGACGCGGGTCGTGATCGTACCCGCCGGGTCGATGCACGGCGTCGTCGGGCCGAGCGGGGCGCCGTCGGCCGCGCGCAGCGACACCTCTCCCCCGGCGGCGACCGCCGCGAAGGAACCGACCGGGGCGACGAGACCCGCACCCGCTGTCGTCGTCATGCGGAACTTCTCGACGACCTCGCCCTTCGACAGCGCTTCGGTATCGAGCAGAACCGCCTCGCCGGAGCCCGGGAAGAACACGCCCGTACCCCCCGAGGTCGACGAGTTGGATGTCGCGATCGTGGCGACGCCCTCCCCCGCGACCTCATCGAGCACGCGCGCGGGCGCCCGGTAGTAGTGGAAGTGGTCGACGTGGTCCCAGGTCCACACCCCGCTGTCGACGATCGAGACACCGTCGTCGTCGGCCGAGAAGAGGTAGCGACCGTCGGAGTGCACCGCGGCGGGCGCGCGGACGACCCCCAGCTCGGCCGTGGTCTCGTCGAGCAGGTCGAGGTGCGAGACGCGGCCGCCTGCGTCGATGGAGGTCAGACCGAGCGCGGGCTCCGCCACTTCCGCGGCGCCGTCGATCCGACCGTGCGCGTCGGATTCGGGGGCGGCTGTCGAGGCGGACGGCGCTGGCGGGGCGGCGCAGCCGGCCAGAGCGAGCAGGAGGAGGACGCCGACGGGCGCGAGGCGGCGGGAGGAATGAGACATGGGGGCTTTCCAGGTGGAGCGGGACAGGGAGTCAGGCGGGCGCGGGCGGGGCCGCGAAGGGGCGGCTGCGCACCTCGTTCGTCGCCCGGCGCAGGAGCCACGAGACGCCGGCGGCCGCGATCGCGGTGGCGGCGATCGTCGCCCCGGCTGCCGTCGCCGCGTGCCACGACGCGACGAGACCGACGGCGACGGCGAGAGCGCCGATGGCGGCGGCGAGCACCATGGTCGAGGGGATGCGCTCGGTCCATTGCCGCGCGGCCACGGCCGGGGCGACGAGCAGGCCCACGACGAGCAGCGAACCGACGGCCTGGTACGACGCGACGACCGCGAGGGTCACGAGGCCCACGAGCACCGTCTGCGCCACGCGCGGACGGAGGCCGAGGACGCGCGCGACACGCTCGTCGATCGCGAGGGCGATGAGGGAGCGGTGCGCCAGGGCTGCGGCGGCGATCCCCAGGGCGACCGCGACGGCGAGCACGATGAGGTCGGCGGCGGTGACCGCCAGGATGTCGCCGAACAGGATGGCCGTGGCATCCGTCGCGAAGCTCCCCGCGTGCGAGATGACGATCACCCCGAGTGCGAGCATGCCGACGAAGAGCAACCCGATGCTCGTGTCGTACGACACCTTCGCGCGGCGCTGCAGAACGCCGATGCCGAGGCTCATCACGACGGCGCTGACCGCCGCACCCGCCAGCACGGGGAGCCCCAGCACCGTGGCCAGTGCCACGCCGGGGAGCATGCCGTGGGCCAGCGCCTCGCCCAGGAAGGCCATCCCCCGCACGATCACCCACGTGCCGGCCACCGCGCACAGCACGGCGACGAGCACGCCGCCCAGAAGGGCGCGCTGCACGAAGACGAGCGAGAAGGGATCGAGGAGCCAGGACACGATGTCCGACCGTAGCGTTAACTGAGAACGGTTATCAAACTCATATGATGGATGCCATGACGACATGTGCCCTGCGCGCTCGCGGTCTCCGCGTCGAATTCCCCGGGGTCGTCGCGCTCGACGACGTCGACCTCGACATCCCCGACGCGGCCCTCACCGTGATTGTCGGCCCCAACGGCGCGGGGAAGTCGACGCTGCTCGAGGCGCTCGCCGGCGCCCGCCCGCCGGCATCCGGCTCACTCGAGGTCGATGGTCGATCGCGCGCCTTCGTGCCGCAGCGTGCCGCCGTCGCGGAACACCTCCCCCTCACCGTCCGCGACGTCGTCACCGTCGGAGCCTGGGGCCGCCTCCGCGCCTCTCGGCGCCTCACGCGCGCGCACCGGGACTCCGTGGATCACGCGATGCGAAGACTCGACGTGGCACCCCTCGCGCGGCATCCGTTCTCGTCCCTCTCGGGCGGGCAACGGCAGCGTGCGCTCCTCGCGCAGGGACTCGCCCGTGCAGCGGACATCCTTCTGCTCGACGAACCGACCACGGGTCTCGACGCGGCGAGCGCCGAGCTCAATCGCGCCGCGATCAGCAGCGAGATCTCACGCGGGGCAGCCGTGGTGTGCGTCAGTCACGACGAGCGGTTGATCGACGAGGCGGACCACGTGATCCGCATCGAGGCCGGTCGCCTCAGGCCCGCGAGCGAACGCGTTCGGTGATCCGGCGCAGCAGCGCCGCGGCGGCCTCCGCCACCTCGCGCGACTCCAGGCCCACCGCCGCCTCGACCTCGGTCGGGAACCGGCGCAGCGCGCTCCAGGGCTCGGCGTCGAGGTCGACCTCGAGGTAGATGTGGTTGACGCGACGATCCGCGGCGTCGAGTTCGCGGCGCAGCAGCCCACGACCGATGAGCCGGTCGACGAGGGTCGTGACCCCTGCGGGGGTCACACCGAGGCGCGAGCGCAGATGCGAGGGTCGAATGCCGGGCTCGTCGCAAATGCAGCACAGAGCGGCCGCTTCGAGCTCGCTGACGCCGAGATCGGATCGCGCCTTCGCTGCCATCTCGTCACGCGCTCCGACGTACTCGTCCAGCGCCAGGGTCAACGCAGAGGACTGTGTCATTTCCGCCACCTCCTCCTCGCGGCCCGGCCGGCCACATCTCCACCATAGTGAACATCTCAAATATTTTGCGAAATTAATTAATTTCGCGAAATACGTGCTACCTTAGTGATCAGCCCGTCGACCCCAAGCGAAGGAGATCGCCATGGCCACGTTGTTCTACGGATCCGACACGGACCCCATTGTTCTGCCCGATCGCCTGATGGGGTACATCAAAGTCATCACCTCGACCAAACTGCGGCGCGGAGAATCCTTCACGCTGACCTGGACGGGAACCGCCGACGAGGCCGGCCGTTCCACCATCTGGCTGCAGCCGTCCATTCCCCTGCGATTCGTCTTCGACGCAGTCGAGCCCGAGCAGCTCGCGGGCGACTACCTGCGCTCGCTCGCCGATCAGGCGAACGCCGCGTCGGGCCTGGTCATCGACGCCCGCACGTGGGAGGCCGCCGAAGGGGCGAGCCACGCCGCCGCGGCCCGCACGACCCGCACCGCCGGTCGCCCCGTCCGCGCCGCCTGATACCACCTTCCGCACGATCGATCCAGCCCCGCTCCGCACCCGTCATACTGTTCGGGCGCGTCACATTCGCGCGAATGGATCGGAGAGGCCCGTGCCGGTACGAACGCTGCTCGACAAGTCGCTGCTCGAAGCATGGCTCACCGAATTCCGTGAGCTCGGCTACCTCACCGGCAGCGACATCCGCGTCCTCGATCAAGAGGATGACGCCGACCCCGACACCGGGCTCATCGTCGTCGACCTCAGCGAGGCCAAAACCATCACCTACCTCCAGCCCATCACGGGCGGCGACGGCAGCTGGAAGGCGACGATGGAGGCGCGCGACGCCACCATCGAGCTCGGCGCGGTCGCCCTGGTCAACCTCGGCAACGAGGTCAACGTGCTCGGCGCGCTCGTCGCCTTCCTCGAGACGAAGTCGAAGGCGCTCCTGGCGAAGAGCTGAGTCCGGCCCGCGCCGGGAACGAGAAAAGGGCACCCGATCCGGGTGCCCTTTCTTCGTGGTGGCGAGTGAGGGATTCGAACCCCCGAATGCAATGCAGTCTGATTTACAGTCAGATCCCTTTGGCCGCTTGGGTAACTCGCCAGGTGCGCACCCGTCCGGCTTTAGCAGTCGACCGGAGGCGCGATAGACCACTCTACTATCCCCCGGGGGATGCTCGAAACCATCGACGCCCTCACTCGGGCGTACGCAGCAGAGCACCCTCGTGGCGACAGGTCGCGGCAGCGACATCCATGGCGCGCGCGAGCACGGCATCCCACTCCTCCGCGTCCGCGGGGAGTCGGTCTCGGACGAGCGCGGCGGTGGTGGCGAGCACGGCGTCGCCGCCGCCCATCGTGTCGACGATGCGCCCGGGAAGATCGGAGATCCCTCGCGAGACGGTCGTCTCCCCCGCGTCGATCACTGCCCCGCCGGCGCCGTAGGTCGCGAGCACGGCCCCCACGCCGAGGCCCCCGAGCTTCGTGCGGAGCTCGTCGAGCGGCGTCCCGTAGAGCAGCTGCGCGTCGTCCTCACCGACCTTCACGAGCAGGGCGCCGGACGCCGCTTTCTCGAACCCGCGCACGAACTCGGCCCGATCGCGGAGCATTCCGCTGCGCGGGTTCGGGTCGATCGCGAGCGGGGTCGAGGCGGATGCCGTGGCCTCGATGAGCAGGTCGGTCTGCTGAGCGTCGTCGAAGGGGAAACAGCTGACCACGACCATGGGGGCGTCGGCGATCGCCACACGCTCGGCGTTACCGTAGGCGACGCGACGGTTCTGGGCGGCCTCGTTGAAGACGTAGACGGGCTCACCCTGCGGCGAGCGCGTGCTCACGGCGCGCGACGACCCGTGCTCCGCGGGGCTAGCGAGCAGGTCGACATCGTGCTCGTCGAGGAAGGCGCGGATCTGCTCCCCCGCGTCGTCGTCTCCGACCATGGCGATGAGGGATGCCGGCACCCCCAGCCGAGAGAGACCCACGGCCGCATTCAGTCCCGCTCCTCCGACGAACTCGCGGACACCGGCCTCGTCGCGGATCTCGTCGATCAGCGCGTCGCCGATGACGACGACCCGACCGGTCACCGCGACACCTCGGCGGCGTCGAGCACGCGGGAGACGAAGTCTTCGGTGCGGCGCTTGGTGCCGTCGATCTTGCGGTCGACGCTCGCGCGGATCTCGCTCGGAGCGAGCGGGGCGGCCAGGCGCACCGTCTCGTGACACGACATGTCGGCGCAGATGTAAGTGCCCACGGTGTCGCCGTGCTCGCCCGCGGTGCCCGCTTTGCGGGCGGTGAACAGCGACACCTGATCGCCCGGCTGCATCGTGTGGCAGAGGTTGCACATCGCCGACCGCGCGCGGGACTGACCCTCGGCCGCGCGCAGCACGATCGCGGTGGGCTCTCCGTCCCGCTCGGTGACGATGTAGCCGCGACCGCGGGTACGCGGGTCGCGCCACGCCAAGAAGTCGAGGTGGTCCCAGTCGGTCAGCAGGAAATCGTGCGGGAGCTCGACCACTCGCAGCTCGTCGGGGGCGGCGTTCACGAACGCCGCCCGCACCTCTTCTTCGGTGAGTGCTCGCATGGCATCCGAGTCTACGAGCGCGCCGCTCCTGCGGGGCCGCCCGCGATCCTCGGGCGCTCCGGCGCATCCCCCGGTAGATTTGAACCATGGCTGATTCTTCGTTCGACATCGTCTCCAAGATCGACCGGCAGGAAGCCGACAACGCGCTCAACCAGGCGCACAAAGAGGTAGAGCAGCGCTACGACTTCAAGGGCACCGACGCGTCCATCGCTTGGAGCGGCGATTCGATCGTCATCAAGGCGAACTCCGAGGAGCGCGCCAACGCCGTGCTCGACGTCTTCCAGACCAAGTTGATCAAGCGCGGTATCTCGCTGAAGAGCCTCGAGACGGGCGAGCCCGTGCAGAGCGGCAAGGAGTACCGCATCACCTCCACCCTCAAAGAGGGCATCTCGCAGGAGAACGCCAAGAAGGTGAACAAGATCATCCGCGACGAGGGCCCCAAGGGCGTCAAGTCGCAGATCCAGGGCGACGAATTGCGCGTGCAGTCGAAGTCGCGCGACGACCTGCAGGAAGTGCAGCGCCTGCTCAAGGCGGCCGACCTCGACGTCGACCTGCAGTTCACGAACTACCGCTGACCCTCGGGTGGTCGTCTCTCCGCCTCAACGCTCCCCCATCTGCTTGCACCATATGCTGTGGGGGCCGGATTGTCGCTTGCGGGGGCAATGTTCGGTGCGGTGGGCCTCTGGGTCGGAGCGCAGTTCGCGTCCCAGCCGCAGATCGAAGGGTTGCCCGCGGTCAGCGCGTGGATGGTCGGGGTGATGTGCGCGGCGGCGGGAATAGTCGGTGCGGCTCTGACTCTGGGCTACTCCTCCCGTGTCACGGCTACACGACACCGTCGAGCACTCGCGCGGGCCGCGGCCGGTGTAGCACTTGGGGCATCCGTCGCGGTTGTGCTCACCTACATCATCGCGCCTTTCCTCTGAGGGGCAGCCTGCGAGAGACTGCTCCCATGGCCGTCCGAGTCGATCTGAACATCTCGCTCGATGGCGTGGCGATGCCCGCCGACCCCACGCCCGAGAATCCCATGGGTGAGGACTGGGGCCGGCTCGTCGCCGACTACATGGCGACGAAGACCTTCCGCGAGCGCGTCTTCCGCGACACCTCCGGAGCGGGCACGACCGGCGTGGACGACCGATACACGGCCGCGTACTTCGAGGGCATCGGCGCCGAGGTGATGGGCGCGGCGATGTTCGGTCTGCACTCCTTTCCCGACGATCCGGACTGGCGCGGCTGGTGGGGTGACGAACCACCGTTCGAGGTGCCGGTGATCGTGCTCACGCACCGCGAGCGCGAACCCCTCTCCTTCGCCAACGGCACCCGGTTCGAGTTCTCGTCGGAGAGCATCGCGGATGCCGTGGCCCGGGCAACCGATCTCGCGAACGGCGCCGACGTGCGGGTCGGCGGTGGCCTGTCGACGGTGCGGTCCGCGCTGGCCGCGGGTCTCGTCGACCGTCTGCACGTGGCCGTCCGCCCCGTGATCCTCGGCCGCGGCGGCCGCCTCTGGGACGACCTGCGCAACCTCGACGAGGACTACACCGTCACCTCGGAGGTCGCCGAGTCCGGTGTCGTGCACGTGACCTTCGCACGGTGAGCGCGGAGAGCCCGATGGAACAGCCCCTCAGCCCGCTCACGTGCCCGACGTGCGGCGACCCCCTGCGCTTCGAGATCCTCGACGACGAGCGGTTCCTCGTCGCGTGGTCGTGCGTGAACTGCGGGCTCATCCGCACGACCGAGCCGGTGTGAGCAGACCCCTCAGTTGATGATCTCGGCGTTCTCGTCGCGCATCTCGGCGAGGCGGTGCCGCCACCAGGCGAGGATCTCCGGCGTCAGCCGGGTCCAGTCGTCGCGCTCGGCGACGATGCGCAGCGGAGCCGCGGAGCGGAACGAACGCGTCGGATTGCCGGGGAACTTCTTGTCGGTCACGTTCGGGTCGTCTTCGAACGATCCCGTCGGCTCGACCTCGTAGACGCGCGGCGGGGCCTCGCCCGGAATGATCTCTGCGGCGAGACCCGCGCCGTCGAGGCGCGAGGTGAAGTAGACGTGGTTCATCGTCACCTCGGGGCGGTAGTTCGACCGGAACCCGGGCGTCAGCAGATCGCCCACCCGCAGGTCGGCCTTCGTACCGTGGAAGAACGGTCCGTCGTCGAGCGGTTCAGCCATGCAGACGAGTGTGTCAGCCCTCGATGCCGTTGATCATCTGGGTGATCTCGCGCTCGGTCTCGCGACCGAGGTTGCGCTCCTCCATCCGCGAGGGCATGTCGCTGTCGTCATCGACGGAAGGGTTCTCGAACGGCTGCTTCTGATCCTTTTCCATGCATCGATGCTCACACGCGACGACGGACGCCGCGAGGGGCTTGCGCGTCAGCGATCGCCCCGCAGCGCGGCATCCGTCCACTCGACGCAGTCGATCTCTCCGCGGAACACCGCCTCTTCGCGCTGGCGCAGTTCGACGCGGCGGATCTTGCCCGAGATTGTCTTGGGCAGCTCGAAGAACTCGACGCGGCGCACCCGCTGGAACGGGGCGAGCCGCTCGCGCGCGAAGCGCAGGATGTCGAGGGCGACCTCTTCGCCCGCCTCGTGCCCGCCGGCGAGCACGATGTAGGCCTTCGGCACCGCGAGGCGCAGCTCGTCGGGTGCGGGCACGACCGCGGCCTCCATGACCGCCGGATGCTCGATCAGCACGCTCTCGAGCTCGAACGGGCTGATCTTGTAGTCCGAAGCCTTGAAGACGTCATCGGTGCGGCCGATGTAGGTGATGCTGCCCGTCTCATCGCGCCGCGCCACATCGCCGGTGTGGAAGAGCCCGTCGGCGAACGCCTCGGCGTTGCGCCCGGGGTCGCCCACGTACCCCGTCATGAGGTTGACGGGCCGCTCGGTGAGGTCGATGCAGATCTCGCCCTCGTCGGCGCGCTCGCCCGTCACCGGGTCGACGAGCACGACCGGGCACCCGGGCAGGGGCCGCCCCATCGAGCCCGGAACGAGGTCGGCGCCCGGGGTGTTGGCGACGACCGCGGTCATCTCGGTCTGCCCGTACCCGTCGCGGATGTCGAGGCCCCACGCGCGCTGCACCGAGGCGATGACCTCGGGATTGAGCGGCTCACCCGCCGACACGACCTCGCGCAGCGACCCGCGGCGCCCGGTCAGATCGGCCTGGATGAGCATGCGCCACACCGTCGGCGGCGCGCAGAAGGTCGTCACGCGGTCGTTCTCGAGCTCGATGAGCAGGCGCTCCGCCGAGAAGCGCGAATAGTTCAGGGCGAGCACTGTCGCCCCGGCGATCCACGGCGCGAAGAACAGGCTCCACGCGTGCTTGGCCCACCCGGGCGAGCTGATCGCGAGGTGCACGTCGCCGGGCTGCAGCCCCAGCCAGTACATCGTGCTGAGGTGACCGACCGGGTACGACGAGTGCGTGTGCTCGACGAGCTTGGGCTTCGAGGTCGTCCCTGAGGTGAAGTACAGCAGCAGGCGCTCGTCGGCAGTGGTCCCCGGATGCCGAGCGGGCTCCGCCTCGACGGCGAAGGCGTCCGAGTAGGTCGCCCATCCCGTGTGCTCGCCACCGACGACGATGCGACCGAGACCCTCGGGCAGGTCGTCGAACTTGGCGGCATCCGCCGCTCCGACGACGACGTGGCGGATCTCGGCGCGCTCGATGCGGTCGGCGAGGTCGACCGAGCCGAGCGCCGTGGTTGTCGGGGCGATGACGCCGCCGAGCTTCATGATGCCGAGCATGGCTTCCCACAGCTCCACCTGGTTGTCGAGCATGAGCAGCACGGTCTCGCCGCGGCGGACGCCCCGCGTCTCGAGCCACGCGGCGACCTGGTCGGAGCGCCGCGCGAGCTCGTCGAACGTGCGCTCGTGGTGCGTTCCGTCATCGTCGACGACGATCAGCGCCGTGCCGTCGTTGCCGCGGGCCATCGGGTCGAACCAGTCGATCGCCCAGTTGAACGCCCCCTCGAAGCTCGGCCAGACGAAGTCCGCGGCGGCGGCGGGATCGGTGCGGACGGCGAAAAGGTGGTCACGGGCGGCGCGGTAGCGCTCGGTCGCGGCGGTGGGGGTCATGGAGCTCCTTCGAACGCGTTCTACGCTAGACCTCTCGTCCAGGCCGCGAGTGCGTCGAAGGCCCGAGCCCTGGCATCCGGGGCGGATAAGAACACGTCGTGCAGCGCCCCATCGATCCGGGCGATGGTGACGGTTCGCGCGATGCGGGTCGCCGAACGGGCGATGTCGTCGACCACGAGCACCGAGTCGGTCTCGCGCATCGCGTCGTTCCAGGTGAGTGCCGGCGTGGACCTCGCCGACAGCAGCACAAGCGCCGGGCAGCCGACGTCGACTCCGGATGCCACCCGCGCGTGCCCCGCGATGATCGCCGCGAGCCACCCGGGGTGGGTCGGAAACCCCTGCGGCGGTCGCCAGCCCTCGGGGCTGTCGGGCAGAGTGCCCAGATCGCGTTGCGCCCGCGTGTAGAAGCCGAGGTCAACCACCGGATGCGTGCCGAGGGGGTCGAAGCGGGCGCGCGCGTTGACGATCGGCGCCAGGGCCTGACGTCCGAGCGGACCGAGCTGCAGTTCGAGCCACGGGCTGTTCAGCACGAGGGCGTCGGCGACGCCGGGATGCCGCGCGGCCCAGAGCGTGAGGGTGAGTCCCCCCGTGCTGTGGCCGAGCAGAAGCAGGCGTCGGTTCTCTCGTTTCGTGGCCATGGCGTCGAGGGCCGCCCCGATGTCGGCGTCGTAGACGTCGAGGGCTGCGATGTATCCCGGAGCCTGCCCGGGCCGCAGACTCCGGCCGTACTTGCGCAGGTCGAGGGCGTAGAAGCGCGCCCCGCGGTCGGCGAAAAAGCGCGCGAGGTCGGTCTGGAAGAAGTAGTCCGACCAGCCGTGCACGTAGAGGACGTCGGTGTCGCGCAGGTCGCCGAAGAGGCGCGCGCCGGGGTGCGGTCGGGAGCGGACCAGCGTCGCGACGACCTCGCCCTCGGCGTCGTCGCCGAGAGGCAGCGTCTGCTGCTCGAACCCGTCGCCGAGGACGTCCGGTCGCCACTCCCCCATCGCCCCAGCCTACGACGGGCGTTTTCGCGAAGAGCCGCCCGCGTCGCGATGACGGGGCGGCTCTTCAGCGGGGAGGGCTACTCGCCGCGCGAGATCTTGATCATCTCGTCGCGGGGCACGACCTTGATGCGCGCGCGCTCGTGCGGAGCGCCGAGCGCGACCTCGTGCTCGTCGAGGCGGTGCCAGCCGTCGAGGTCGGTCCAGCGCACGCCACGCTCCTCGAGCAGAGCCGGGATGGCCTCTTCCTCGGGGTGCTCGGGCCGCCACCACTCCGCCTGGTCATTGATGACGTGGCGCACCGTCTCCATGGCATCCGACTTGGTGTGTCCGATGAGGCCGACGGGACCGCGCTTGATCCAGCCGGTGGCGTAGACGCCGGGCAGTCGGGAGTTCGAGTCGGCCGAGAGCACCTGACCCTCGTGGTTGGGGATGACGCCGTGCTGCTCGTCGAAGGGGACGTCCTTCAGGGGCGAGCCGAAGTAGCCGACCGCGCGGTACAGCGCCTGGATGGGGACCTCGCGGATCTCGCCGGTGCCGACGACTCCGCCCTCGGCGTCGGGCTTCGTGCGCTCGTAGCGGAAGGCGGCCACCCGGCCCTCGTCGTCGGTGACGACCTCGACGGGCTTCGCCCAGAAGTGGAGGTGCAGGCGGCGCGACGCCTCGCCCCCGGCGTTGTTCACGCCCGGGCGGGTGCGCCACTGCTGCAGCACGCGGTCGATGACCTTGACCTGCTTGTTGGTCTCGATGGCGGTCTTCGAGGCCTCGTCGTAGTCGAAGTCCTCGTCGTAGACGACCATGTCGACGTCGCGCAGCTCGCCGAGCTCGCGGAGCTCCAGCGGGGTGAACTTCACCTGGGCGGGACCTCGACGACCGAAGACGTGGACGTCGGTGACCGGAGAGGCCTTGAGCCCCTGGTACACGTTGTCGGGCACCTCGGTGGGCAGCAGGTCGTCGGCGTGCTTGGCCAGCATGCGGGTCACGTCGAGGGCGACGTTGCCGTTGCCGATCACGGCGACCGACTCGGCCTCGAGCGGCCACTCGCGCGGCACGTCGGGGTGGCCGTCGAACCAGCTGACGAAGTCGGCGGCGCCGTAGGAGCCCTTCGCGTCGATTCCGGGGATGTCGAGGTCGGCGTCGCGGATCGCGCCGGTCGAGAAGATGACGGCGTTGTAGTGCTTCTTCAGGTCGTCGAGGGTGATGTCCTCGCCGAAGCGCACGTTGCCGAAGATGCGGATGTCGCCGCGGTCGAGCACTTCGCGCAGCGCCGTGACGACGCCCTTGATGCGCGGGTGGTCGGGGGCGACGCCGTAGCGGACCAGGCCGTAGGGCGCCGGGAGCTGCTCGAACAGGTCGATGGAGACGTCGAACTGACGCTCGGACTTCAGCAGGATGTCGGCGGCGTAGATGCCGGCGGGGCCGGCTCCGACGATGGCGAGGCGCAGCTTCGTCATGGGTTCCTCTCGATCGCGATCGGGGGGGGTGGGGAAAGGGTCAGGCCGAGCGGTCGGCCACGGCGCGGGCGAAGCGCGTCAACGCTTCGCGCACGGCGCCGTCGGGCAGCGGCGCGAGGGCGTCGATCGCCTCTTGCGACCACTGGTGCGCGAGGCGCAGGGTCTCGTGCGTGGTGTCGTGCTCGCGCAGTTCGGCGAGCGGTCCGTCGAGCACCGACGAGTCGGCGCCGGCGGCGATGCGCTGCTGACCTTCGTCGATGCGGGCGCGGAGATCGGCGGATGCCGCGTCGGAGCGGTGCCCGAGCAGCAGGTACGGCATGGTCGGAACACCGGCGCGCAGGTCGGTTCCGGGGACCTTGCCGGTCTCGGAGGGATCCGGCGACAGGTCGATCACGTCGTCGAGCAACTGGAAGGCGACTCCGGCCTTCTCTCCGAACACGACCATGGGCTGCTCGAACTCCTCGGGTGCACCCGAGTAGATGACACCCGACTGCGCGGCCGCGGCGATGAGCGAACCGGTCTTGTCTGCGAGCACCTTGAGGTAGAAGTCGACGGGCTCGTCGCCCTCCTGCGGGCCCACGGTCTCGTGCATCTGCCCGAGCACGAGGCGCTCGAAGGTGTCGGCCTGCAGCTGGATCGCGCGCTCACCGCGGCGGGCCATGAGCTGGCTCGCGCGGGCGAAGAGCAGGTCGCCGGTGAGGATGGCGATGTTGTTGCCCCACACCGTCTGCGCGCTCGGGACGCCGCGGCGCTTGTCGGCGCCGTCCATGACGTCGTCGTGGTACAGCGAGCCGAGATGGGTCAGCTCGAGCGCCGTGGCGACCTCGACGACCTCTTTCGTGGTGCCCTGACCGAGCTGCGCGGTCAGGATGGCGAGCATCGGTCGCACACGCTTGCCGCCGGCCTCGTAGAGGTAGCGGGCGGTGACGTCGGCGAGCTTGTCGGCGCTGCGCACCTCGCCCTCGAGCTCGGTCTCGACGCGGGCGAGGCCCGCCTCGACGGTGGAGAGGAGGGTGCGCGAACGCAGGCCTGCGAAGATGCGGTCACTCAGGCCCAGCTTGCCCGACAGGCGGGTGCCGGCCGCGGGCGGTCTCGGGGTCACGGTTTCAGCCTATCCTGGCGCGCTGAGGGCCCGCCGACGGTATCTCGACGGTTGACAGGGGTTAAGAAGCGGGACGGATGCCGCGGTGCAGCGCGACGATGCCGAAGGTGAGGTTGCGGTAGGCCACGTCATCCCATCCGGCATCCCTCATCCATCCGGCGAGAGTGGGCTGGTCGGGCCAGTCGCGGATCGACTCGTTGAGGTAGTCGTAGGCCTCGGCGTTCGAGCTGACGGCCTTCGCGACGATCGGGAGGACCCGGTCGTTGTAGAAGCGGTAGAGACCGTTGAACGCGCGGGACGGCGGGTGCGAGAACTCGCACACCACGATGCGCCCGCCGGGGCGGGTCACGCGGCGGAGTTCGCGGAGGGCCCGACGCGGGTCGATGACGTTGCGCAGACCGAACGACATCGTCACGGCGTCGAACTCGCCGTCGGCGAAAGGCAGGTCGGTGGCGTCGGCCTGTACGAACTCGAGGTTCGGCACATCGCCGTGACGGCGGCGTCCCTCCTCGATCATGCCGCGCGAGAAGTCGGCGGCGACCACGTGGGCCCCGCTCGACACGAACGCCATCGACGAGGTGCCGGTGCCGGCGGCCAGGTCGAGGATGCGCTCCCCGCGCTGCGGAGCGACCGCGCGCAGCGTCGCGACGCGCCAGAAGCGGTCGTTGCCGAGACTGAGCACGGAGTTCGTGCGGTCGTAGGCCGCGGCGACCTGGTCGAACATTCCGCTGACGCGCTTCGGGTCTTTGCCGAGATCGGCGCGGTTGGGGTCGCTGCTCACCCGTCGAGTCTAGGCGCGTGCCGCGGGGCGGTCGTCGGGGGTTGCCATCGACGCGAGGCGTTCGAGCCAGGGGCCGGTCACCTCGTCCGAGAACGGCGCCTCCCGCGCGAGCACCCGCCGCTCGAGGTCGAGGGCCGTGGCCTCGAGGTGCTCGACGATCTCGGCCGGGTAGCCGTACTGCACGCGGTGCTCGTCCCACTCGTCGCGATCGTCGACCCAGGTGCCGCGCTCGTCGGTGCGCCGCACGACGTCGAGGTCCATGTCGATGCCGCGTGGCACGCCGTCATCGTGCCAGCGGACGTCCCACGCCAGGTCGATGTACACCGCGACCGGGTGCGGATGGGCGTTGTGGGTGAACGCCCAGTCCCCCGTCGCCGGCACGAGCGTCACGTTCGGCTGCCGGCAGACGAACTCGGCGCCCGGTCTCGCGCTGCGCCACCCCACCTGCTGGCCGAACCACTCGCCCCACTCGTCGGATCCGAGGTAGACGCTGTCCTGCACCCAGTGCGGGGAGCCGTCCCATTTGCGCCACTCGAACATCAGCCGGGTGCCGGGGGCGGGTCGAGGATCCATGTTCGGAGTCTAAAACGTGCTCGGCCACCCCCGTCTCGCTCGACGCCGAAGCATCCCGGTCACCCGTCCCGCCGCGCTGCCGCCCGCGGGTCTACGCTGAAAGACGTGCTCGAACCCGCGGAAGACGTCGTGCCCCGCCTGCGCGTGGTCACGCGCGAGCTGCCCCCGATGGACGATGTCCTCGCCTACACGACCCCGTACGACCCCCTGTTCTGGAGCCGCCGCGGAGAGTCGCTCGCGGCCTTCGGCGACCTGCTGACGCTGCGGTACGCCGGAGAGCAGCCGGGCGACGCCACCATCTCGGAGCGGTGGCGCGCGATCGCCGCCGCCGCCGAGATCGACGACCCCGTGCAGCTGCCGGGCACGGGCCTCGTGGCATTCGGGTCGTTCGTGTTCGATCCGCACTCGGAGCGCGAGAACGTCCTGCGCGTGCCCGGCATGATCGTCGGTCGCCACAGCGGCCGTGCGTGGGTCACCCGCCTCGCCTTCGACGACACCCCCGACGGGCCCGAACCCGAGCTCCCACCCCGCTCCCCCTTCGGTCCGCACTGGTCCGCGACGCTCGGCCCCGGTCGGCAGACGGCGGAGAAGTATCAGGATGCCGTCCGCCAGGCCATCGAGGCCATCGGCCGCCGCGAGGTGGGCAAGGTCGTCCTCGCCCGCGACATCACGGGCACCGTCCCCGCCGGGTCCGACCTGCGGCGCCTCGTCCGGTCCCTGCTCGAGGGGTACCCCGACTGCTGGGTCTTCGCGGTCGACGGACTCATCGGCGCGAGCCCCGAGACCCTCGTCACCGTCTCCGGCGGAACGGTGACCGCTCGCGTCCTCGCCGGTACCGTCGCGCGCGGCGGTGACGCCGACGCCGATGTCGCGGCATCCATCGGTCTCACCCGGAGCACGAAGGACCAGGACGAACACCGGTTCGCCGTGCAGAGCGTGCTCAAGGCCCTCGGGCCCCACACCTCGGCGCTCGCCGCCGCGGATGAGCCCTTCACCCTGAAGCTGCCGAACGTCTGGCACCTGGCCACCGACGTCGAGGGCGAGCTGAGCGAGGACGCGTCCTCACTCGACCTGATCTCGGTGCTGCATCCGACGGCCGCGGTCGCGGGGACCCCCACCGCCGCGGCGATGGACGTCATCCGTCGCCTCGAACCCTTCGACCGCGGCCGGTACGCCGGCGCGGTCGGGTGGACGGCCGCCTCGGGCGACGGCGAGTGGGCCATCGCCCTGCGGTGCGCGCAGATCGACCGCGCCGCCCCCTCGTCGCCGACCGCGCCGATCACCGCCTACGCCGGCGCGGGCATCGTCGCCGACAGCGTGCCGGAGTCCGAGCTGCTCGAGACGCGCGTGAAGTTCCGCCCGATCGTCGAGGCGCTGGCCTGACTCAGGAGTTCGCGAGCCGGCCCTTCTCGACCTCGACGTCGTAGTCGGCCGCGGGCCACCGCGGATCGATGTCTTCGAGGGCGTCGATGAGCAGCTGCTGCACGGCGAGGCGCGCGTACCACTTGCGGTCGGCCGGGACGACGTGCCACGGCGCGACGGGCGTCGAGGTGCGCTCGATCGCGACCTGGTACGCGTCCATGTAGGCGTCCCAGAGCTCGCGCTCGTCCACGTCGGAGGGGTTGTACTTCCAGTGCTTGTCGGGTCGTTCGAGCCGCTCGGCGAGGCGTTCGCGCTGCTCGTCCTTCGAGATGTGCAGCATGACCTTCACCACGCGGATGCCCATCTCGGCGGCCTGCGCCTCGAACGAGACGATCGCGCCGTAGCGGCGCTCGATCTCATCGTGCGGCGCGAGCTCGCGCACCCGACCGATGAGGACGTCCTCATAGTGCGAGCGATCGAAGACGCCGAGGCGCCCCGCGTCGGGCAGTCGCTTCTCGATGCGCCAGAGGAAGTCGTGCTCGAGCTCCTCGGCGGTGGGCTTCTTGAACGAGGCCAGTTCGACGCCCTGGGGGTCGACGGCACCCACGACATGCCGGACGATCCCGCCCTTGCCCGCGGTGTCCATCGCCTGCAGCACGAGCAGCACCGAGCCCGTGGCCGTGCCCGCGACGCTCTGCGCGAAGAGGCGTTCCTGCAGCCCCTCCAACGGCGCTCGGCCCGCGTCGAGGTCGGCGCGACCGTCGGCCTTGTCGCCGTCGTAGCCGGGCGTGGATCGCGGATCGATGTCGGCGAGGCGGAATCCGGGCTCCACGCGCAGGGCGTCGGCGGCGGGCGTGGACCATCTGCTGCTCGTGCTCATCCCGACATCGTGCCGTGGCATCCGGAATCTCCGCCACCCGTTGACGACGATGCCGAGCCTCGGGAAGCGGATGCCGCTCGGTCAGCGCGGAAGGGGCACTTCGATCAGCTGCCGACCGCCGGTGGGAGCGGTGAGCACCTGGTCGAGGGCGACACGCGTGGTGCACCGGTGGTACTCCCACCCGAACGCGAGAGCGAGCTGCTCGAGCCGGGCCGTCTGCGGGGTGTACTGCACGCGCGACATCGCGTCGTCACCGGCGACCGTGGCGACCTCGAGACCGTCGAAAATCGTGCCCCCACCGTCGTTTCCGACCACGACCTGCAAGCGGGGCTCGATCTCGCCGGGGGGAAGGAGCAACGCACCCATGTCGTGCAGGAACGCGAGATCGCCGAGGAGCAGACGCGTCACGCCGGGGCGTTCGTCGACCTGGCTGGCGAGTGCGACACCCGTGGCCGTGGCGATGGTTCCGTCGATGCCCGCAAGGCCGCGGTTCGAGTGCACGGCGACCTTCTTGCCGCCCAGAAGTTCGTCGGCGACGCGCACGATGCGCGAGGACCCGAAGACGAGCCGATCGTGGGGCCAGCTCGCGCGCCACAGCGCGTCGACGAGGGCGGCGCGATCCAGGGGTGCACGCATGACCTCGACCTCGGCGTTGATCGCGCCGAGCCGTTCGTGCGGCACGGCGGAGGCGAGTCCGTCTGCGTCGGGGGCCGGGGGCGAGAGGTCGACGGCGGCGGCGCGCGAGGCGCGCATCCAGTCTCCGAGCCACGCGCGGTCAGCGGCTCCCGAGCCGACTCGCACCGCGTCGACCGCCAGCGTCGAGCCGTTCAGGTTCACGGGCTCGCCCGGCCCGCGCACGGCGAGGACTTCAACGTCGTCGCGCATGAGCAGGCGCGTGACCTCGCGGCTGAGCGTCGGACGGCCGAACACGACGACGCGCTCGACGCGGCCGCCGAGCTCGGGGTCGCTCAGCAGGGCGCGGTAGCCGTGCACGATCTGGCGCCCGAAGCGCGCGCCGCTGACGATCTCCGCCACGAGGGGGAAGCCGCCGTCGTGGGCGAACTGCTCCGCCGCGTCCCCGGCGTCCGCGCCCGCGACGACCACCGTCCGCGGACCGGGGTCGACCACGTGCGCCGCCTCGGCGACAGGTGCCACATCGGCCTCGCCGATGCCCCCGCCGCCCTGGTAGAGCGCCCCGGAGCCGTCGCTGTTCTCTTCGGCGGGAACGGCACCGGATGCCGCCCGCTCCGCGAGCCACGCCGGCGCGGCGCCGGCGAGCGGCTCCCGGAACGGCACGTTCAGGTGCACGGGCCCTGCCGCGCGGGCCCCCTCGCCAAGGGCGGCCGCGAGCGCTGCGGCGGCCACCGCATCGAGCTCCGCGGTCTGCTCGCCGGTGGCGCCGTCGTCGGTCGCCTCCGGAACCGCGAGGTCGGCTTCGAGCCGGACGGCGGAACGGAACAGTCCCGGCTGTCGGGTGGTCTGGTTGGCGCCCACCCCGCGTAGCTCCGGGGGGCGATCGGCGGTGAGCAGCAGAAGGGGAACACCCGCGTGATGCGCCTCGAGGGCGGCCGGCACCAGGTTCGCGACGGCGGTGCCCGACGTGCAGACGACGGCCGCCGGCATCCCGGTCTCGCGTCCGATCCCGAGGGCCGTGAAGCCCGCGACGCGCTCGTCTATGCGCACGTGCAGATGAATGAGCCCCGCCCGTTCGAGCTCGGCGGCGACGAGGGCCAGCGCCTGGGAGCGTGATCCCGGGCTGACGACGATGTGCCGCACGCCGCGAGAGACGAGCCCGGCCAGCAGGGCCGCGGCCGCGTCGGTGGCGGGCGCGGCGGTACGCGCGGTGTCGACCACGGGTCAGCCGACGGCGCCGCGCTGGTCGCGGGTGTCGTCGTCGCCCTTGCCGGGGGTGTCGCCCGGATCGGTCGTCTTCTGAGGAAGCTGGGGATCTTCGGCCTCGGAGTCGAGCTGCGCCAGCTCTTCTTCGAGGCGACGGATCCGCTCGTCCTGGTCGGCGCGCGCCGAGGCGGTCATGCGGCCGAGGAACTCAGGGTCGTCGTCGGGAGCCCGTCGAACGACCGTCTGCGTGGCGCGCCCGCGGCCGATGGCGAACCACAGGATGCCGCCGAGCACGGGCAGAAGGATCACGATCGCCATCCACGCGGGCTTGTTGACGCCGCGGTGACGAGAGGGGCTCTGCACGGCGCAGTCCACGATCGTGTAGACCCAGAAGACGGTCGCCACGAGCGCCAGGATGAGAAGCAACCGTGCCATGACCTGATTCTACGTGCGTCGGCTGGACAGCGGCCCGGAGTGGGCGCACGGTCTTCCGCCGTCGAACGACCCGGATCGGGGCCGTGGGTGCCCGCCGTAGACTGGGGGCATGCGTGCACGTTCGGCCCTCGTCTACACGGTGCTGCGTCTGCTCGCCTTCCTCGTGCCCCTCGGCATCCTGCTGCTGTTCCCGGTTTTCCAGGAGCTGCCGTGGCTCGCAGCGATCTTCGCCGCACTCATCGGGCTGAGCCTGTCGACGCTGTTCCTGCGCCGCCCGCTCGCCAAGGTCACCGGCGGTCTCGCCGAGCGTCGTGCGCAGCGCGCGACGACCGGTCGCCGGACGGGCGCCGAGACCGACGCCGACGCCGAGGATGCGGTGGTGGATGCCACGCGCACCGACGGTCCGGACGCGACGCCCGAGGCTCCGCGCGCCTGAGCCCGGGCGCCGATCGTGCGCGGGTCAGACCGCGAACGCCGCGAAGAGGACCGCGCCGTACGCCACCGAGGTGAAGCTCGTCACCTGGAGCGCGGTGATCAGCTCGCGCGGGGCGCGGTAGGTCCACACGATGAGGATCGCGGCGAGCCCGCCGAGCAGCGGGATCCCCTCGAGCCAGGCCAGCGGGTAGACCAGGGCGAGGAACGCGGCGATCGCGAAGGGTGCGAGCACGAAGACCGTGAACAGCACCTGGGTCGCGCGACGGCCGATGAGAACCGAGAGGGTGCGCTTTCCCGCGAGACGGTCCTGGTCGATGTCGCGCAGGTTGTTCGCCAGCAGCACCGCGCAGGCGAGGAGCCCCGCGGCGACCGCCCCGAACCACGCCTCTTGCGGCAGAGACAGCACCTGCAGCCAGGTCGTGCCGAGGGTGGCGACCAGGCCGAAGAACACGAAGACGAAGATCTCGCCCATCGCGTTGTAGCCGTAGGGACGCTTGCCGCCGGTGTAGAACCAGGCCGCGACGATGCACACGGCGCCGACGAGGAGAAGCCACCACTGCCCCGTGCGGATCACCAGGGCGAGCCCGATCACCGCGGCGAGAGCGAAGAACGACAGCGCGACGATCAGCACGGTCCGCGGCTTCGCCTTCTTGCCGCCGGTGAGGCGCCACGGGCCGACACGCACGTCATCGGTGCCGCGGATGCCGTCGGAGTAGTCGTTGGCGTAGTTGACGCCGATCTGCAGCGCGAAGGCGACGGCGAGACACGCGAGGGCGATCACCCCGTGCAACTGGTCGTCGACGAGGGTCGCAGCCCCCGTACCGATGAGCACGGGGGTGATGGCGAGCGGCAGCGTGCGCAGGCGCGCGGCGGCGATCCAGTCCCGCGCGGTGGCGGGCGTGACCGCCTGCGGCGCACCGCTCTTCGCCTTCTGCGGGTTGCCGCCCGGATGACGCTTCTTGGCGGTGTTCGGACGCTTGCGAGACTGTGCTGCCACGAGGGGTCAGTCTAATCCCGCGGGTCCGGCGAGCCCTCGCCGACGAGTCGACGCAGCGTCGCCCGATCGGGTTTGCCCGAGCGCAGGGTGGGCACCTCGGCGATCGCGATCACGCGGGCCGGTCGTGCCGGGGCCCCGACCGCCGCACCGACGACCTCGCGCACCGCGGCGAGCACCTCGCGCTCTCGGGACGGATCGATTCCGGGCACCACCACGGCGGACCCCTGGCCCCAGTCCGTGTCCGGGATCGGCACGACGACGGCGGATTCCAAGCCCGGGATGCCGCGCACGGCCGCTTCGACCCGGTCGAGCGAGACGTTCACCCCTCCCGAGACGATGACGTTGTCGAGGCGACCGGTGACGTTGAGCACGCCGCAGACGATCTCTCCCCCGTCACCCGTGCGGTACCACCGAGTGCCGGCCGCATCGGAGGGGAAGACGGATGCCGTGCGCTCGGGGTCGCCGAGGTAGCCCTCGGCGAGTGTCGGTCCCGACAGGCGCACCTCGCCGTCGACGATCGCGACGCCCACGCCGTCGAGCGGGACGCCGTCGTAGACGCACCCGCCGCTGGTCTCGCTCGAGCCGTAGGTGCGCACGATCCGTGCTCCCGCCGCCTCCGCTCGCTCTCGCACCGCCGGCGCCAGAGCTTGCCCTCCGATCAGGATGGCCTCGAACGAACGCAGGGCCTGCGCCACGGTGGCGTCGTGCTCGGCGGCATCCAGAAGTCTCTGCAGCTGCGCGGGGACGAGCGAGGTGTAGCTCGGGACGCGGGCACCGCCGACGTGCGACGCCATACCGAGGGCCGCCGCGGCGAACGGCTCGGCGCGGAACGGACCCGCGACGACGGCGGGCTCTCGATCGGCCAGCAGTGCCCGCACGATCACCTGCACCCCGGCGACGTAGGTGGCGGGGACCGCGAGCAGCCACGCGCCCTCGCCGATGCGCGCCGCCGTGGCGTACGCACTCGCGATGAGGGCGTTGCGGCTGATCACGACCGACTTGGGCACACCCGTCGACCCCGAGGTCGTGACCACCGCCGCCGTCCCCGGGGGGACCTCACCGGCGAGGTCCGAGCCGCCGAGTGCCACGGCGGGACCAGCGCCGAGGACGGCCGCCCGCAGAGCGCGCAGCACGTCGCGCGGATCGTCGGATGCCGCCGGCTCGAGCCTCACGAGGGGACTCCGGCGGTCAGTAGTGCCACGGGACGTCGGACCAGTCGGGGTCGCGCTTCTCGAGGAACGAGTCGCGCCCCTCGGCCGCTTCGTCGGTGCCGTAGGCGAGGCGCGTCGCCTCGCCGGCGAACAACTGCTGGCCGACGAGACCGTCGTCGACGGCGTTGAAGGCGTACTTGAGCATGCGGATCGCGGTCGGCGATTTCGTCAGGATCGTGCGCGCCATCGAGAGGGCCTCGCGCTCGAGCTCGGCGTGCGGCACGACGCGGTTGACCGCGCCCATCTCGTACGCGCGCTCGGCGGAGTACTCCTCGGCGAGGAAGAAGATCTCGCGCGCGAACTTCTGGCCGATCTGGCGCGCGAAGTACGCGGAACCGTACCCGGCGTCGAACGAGCCCACGTCGGCATCCGTCTGCTTGAAACGACCGTGTTCGGCGCTCGCGATGGAGAGATCGCACACGACGTTGAGCGAGTGCCCGCCACCCGCCGCCCACCCCGGGACGACCGCGATGACGACCTTCGGCATGAACCGGATGAGCCGCTGCACCTCGAGGATGTGCAGGCGACCCGCGCGACCGGGGTCGTGCACGGTCGTCTCGTCTTCGGAGTACTTGTAGCCGTCGCGGCCGCGGATGCGCTGGTCACCACCGGAGCAGAACGCCCAGCCGCCGTCCTTGGGGCTCGGGCCGTTGCCGGTGAGCAGGACGACGCCGATGCGATGATCCTGGCGCGCGATGTCGAGGGCGCTGTACAGCTCGTCGACCGTGTGCGGGCGGAACGCGTTTCGCACCTCGGGACGATCGAAGGCGATACGCGCGACCCGACCGTCGTGCGTGACGTGGGCGGTGATGTCGGTGTAGTCCTCGGCGCCGGGCGCCAGGGTCCATTCCGCGGGGTCGAAGAGCTCGGAGACGGTCACCCGTTCAGCCTACGCGCGGGGGTCGCCGCGAGAGCAGGCATGAAGGCGGTGGACGACCGCCGCCATGCCCCGTAGCCTGGACGACCCCGACGATCGGAGTCAGCATGACGAAGAAAGTGTCGATCCTGGGCCGCATCCGCGAGTACTTTCTCGGGGCGCCCGCACACGACCAGTCCGAGGACGCGCGGCGGTCGATGAACCACCAGAGCGAGACCGCGTTCCACAACGGCGAGGCCGCGAAGACCTGGACGGGCACGTCCGGCGGCGCGCAGTTCAAGCCGTGACAGCGGGCGGCGCCCCGAGATCCTCGGGGCGCCGCACCGTTCACGCGTTCTTGCTGTCGCGCCACCGCAGCCAGCGCTCGACGAGCGAGTAGTCCCACTCGGGACCTGAGAAGCCGAGCGTGAAAAGGCGGGTTCCGGCGTCGAACAGGGCGTCGGCCACGTCTTCGTCTCGGTCCTTGAGCTCGTTCGAGACGACGAGGCCCGACAGGTCGCGCTGCTCTGCCTCGGCCCACTTCTCGATCACACCAAACTTGTGCGGCAGTTCGTCGGGGGTGACGAAGCTGTGCCAGATGTCGGCGTGACGAGCGACGATGCGCAGGGTCTTCTGCTCCCCCTTACCGCCGATCATGACGGGGATCTTGCGGGTGGGCGCCGGGTTGAGCTTGCCCCAGCGCGCGACGACCCGGTCAAGATCGGTCGCCAGAGCGTTGAGCCGCGAACCGGCGGTGCCGAAGTCGTAGCCGTACTCGTCGTAATCGCGCTGGAACCATCCCGATCCCGTGCCGAAGATGAAGCGACCCGCGTCGCCGCCCTTCTTGCTGATGTGGTCGACGGTGCGGGCCATGTCCGCCTGCAGGTCGGGATTGCGGTAGCTGTTGCAGTTGACGAGGGCGCCGAACTCGACGCGCTCGGTCTGCTCGGCCCAGGCGGAGAGCATGGTCCACGACTCGAAGTGCTCACCCTCGGGGTCACCGTAGAGGGGATAGAAGTGGTCCCAGTTGAACAGGACGTCGACGCCCATCTCTTCGAGACGGAGGACGGCGTCGCGGATGTCGGAGTACTGCACGTGCTGCGGCTGGATCTGCACGCCGAGCCGGACGGGGGTATCGAAGAGCATGGCGTCAGCCTATGCCCGCCCTCCGACACCCGGGCGGGTGGATTCTCCGCTCGGTGCCGCGTAGCGTGGGAAGGCCCCGACGATCGGAGTCAGCATGACGAAGAAGATGTCGAAGCTCGCGCGACTGCGCGATTACCTGTTCGGCCCGCGACGCACCCACGAGCAGTCCGAGGCGGCGAAGGAGTCGCTCGAGTCCACCCCCGACCTCTCCTCCTACACCGTCGAACGTCAGACGTTCTGGCTCGGCGGGTTCGGCGGCGGCGGGCCGCGCTGAGCGGCAGGATGAGGGCATGAGCACCGTCGCCCTCCCCTCGCTCGCCGAGATCCTCGACTCGGCGCGCGTCGTCTCCCTCCCGCTCGCCGCCCGCTTCCGGGGGATCGAGACACGAGAGGCGCTCGTGTTCGAGGGCCCCGAGGGGTGGACGGAGTTCTCGCCGTTCGTCGAGTACGCCGATGCGGAAGCCGCGACCTGGCTCGCCGGGGCCATCGACTTCGGGTGGCGTCCGTCACCGCCGGCCGTGCGCGACCGCGTCGCCGTCAATGCGACGATGCCCGCGGTCGCGGCATCCGAAGTGCCGAGGATCCTCGCCCGGTATGACGGATGCCGCACGGTCAAGGTCAAGGTCGCCGAGGCGGGCCAGACGCTCGCCGCGGACGTGGCGCGCGTCCGAGCGGTCCGCGAGGCGATGGGGCCCGAGGGACGGGTGCGCGTCGACGCGAACGGTGCGTGGAACGTCGACGAGGCCGAGCGAGCGGTCCACGCCCTCGCCGAGTTCGACCTCGAGTACGTCGAGCAGCCCTGCGCCGAGATCGACGAGCTCGCCGAGCTGCGCGAGCGGATCGACTATCTCGACATCCCGATCGCGGCCGACGAGAGCGTCCGCAAGGCCGCCGACCCCCTGCGTGTGGCGCGTGCGGGTGCCGCCGATCTGCTCGTCATCAAGGCTCAGCCCCTCGGCGGCGTCCACGCGGCGCGAGAGATCGTCGCGCAGGCGGGACTGCCCGCCGTCGTCTCCAGCGCCCTGGACACCTCGATCGGCCTGTCGATGGGGGTGGCGCTGGCGGCGGCGCTGCCCGACCTCGACTACGACTGCGGACTCGGCACCGCCTCGCTGTTCACGGTCGATGTCGTGGGATCCCCCCTCGTGGCCCGCGGCGGAATGCTGCCGCTCGAGCGCCCCCGCCCCTCGGTGTCCGACCTCGATCGGGTGGCGGCGACGGACGATCGACGGGAGTGGTGGCTGGACCGGCTGCGGCGGTGCTACGCCGCTCTCGAGATCACTCGAGGATGAGTCGCACGATCTGAGCGAGCCGCTCGCCCAGCTGACCGCGCGCGTCGGAGGGTGACGTTCCCGTCATGACGGCGGTCTCGGATGCCGAGATCCAGGCGGACAGCAGAAGCTCCGTCGCGGCGTCCGCGGGCAGGCGCAGAGTCAGCCCCCGCGCGTCCGCGATGTCGCGCACGAGCTGCGTGACGCTGTCGCACAGGGCGCCGTTCGATGAGAGGTAGGCCGCCGCGAACTCGGGGTTGCGCAGGGCCTGCACGCGGGTCTCGGCGCCGAGGAGGACGTCGAGGCGGTCCTCGCCCGCGACCTCGAGTACTTCTTGGACGAGATGGAGGACTTCGCCCGTGGCATCCAGTCCGCGGTCCTCGATCGAGGTGACCCGGTCGCGGACAGCGGCGATCGTGGTCTCGGCGGAGCGGGCGCAGAGGGCGAGGAAGAGTTCTTCCTTCGAGCCGAAGTTCGAGTAGAACGCGCCGCGCGTGAACCCGGCGCGGTCGCAGATCGCCTCGACCGAGGCCGCGTCGATGCCGACCTCGGCGAACATCTCCGCGGCGGCGTCCATGAGGCGCGTCCGGGTGTTCTCGCGCCGTCGTGAGGGGGCGGGTGCGGTGTCGGTCATCCGCGTCTCCTGTTCTGGGTGGACGTCCAGCTTCAGTCGCACCCTCGAGGTCTACGATACATTGATGTATCCGATACGGTGATGTATCGACTCGTTCACCGATCGTGGGAGCAGCCGTGTCGACATTCCTCTACACCCTGGGTCGCTGGTCGTTCCGCCACCCCTGGCGCGTTCTGACCGGCTGGCTCCTCATCCTCGTGATCGCCGGCGGCGGAGTCGCGGTGTTCGCGAAGGGGACGGACAACACCTTCTCGATCCCGGGCACCGAGTCGCAGGCCGGCCTCGAGATGCTCGGGCGCACCTTCCCCCAGGTGAGTGGAGCGAGCGCCGAGATCATCGTCGTCTCCGCGGACGGGTCGAGCGTTCACGACCAGAGCTACCAGGACGCCATCCAGAAGACGACCGGCGACATCGGCACGCTCGACTTCGTCGAGGCCGTCACCGACCCCTACGACACCCGCGTGTCCGGCGGCATCTCCGACGACGGGCGCGCGGCGATCGTGCGCATCCAGTTCGCCGGGGAGTCGACGGCGGTGCCCGCCGACACCAAGGACGCCCTCCGCGACGCCACCACGGCGCTCAGCACCGCGCTGCCCTCCGGATCCCAGGCGATCCTGGGCGGACAGCTCTTCGCCACCGAGATCCCCGGCGCCTCGCTCACCGAGGCGCTCGGCGTCCTCATCGCCGCGCTCGTGCTCATGGTGACGTTCCGTTCGTTCCTCGTGGCCGGGATGCCGCTGGC
Organism: Microbacterium sp. 16-032; assembly: GCF_041079455.1. Classification (NCBI taxonomy): domain Bacteria; kingdom Bacillati; phylum Actinomycetota; class Actinomycetes; order Micrococcales; family Microbacteriaceae; genus Microbacterium; species Microbacterium sp. 16-032. Next base: position 123,856 of record NZ_JBFYGQ010000006.1, read on the forward strand.
CACCGCGATCCTCGGCGTCGCCCTCTCGATCGGGCTCATCTTCATCGCGACGGGCTTCGCGACCGTGTCGTCGACCACTCCCCTGCTGGCGGTGATGCTGGGCCTGGCGGTCGGCATCGACTACGCCCTCTTCATCGTGTCGCGACATCAAGACCAGACGCGCGCGGGAATGGACCCCGAGGAATCGACCGCCCGCGCTGTCGGTACCGCTGGATCCGCGGTCGTGTTCGCCGGCATCACGGTGCTCATCGCCCTCATCGGCCTGAGCTTCGCCGGCATCCCGTTCCTGACGACCATGGGCATCGCCGCCTCCGTCGCCGTGGCGATCGCGGTCTGCGTGGGGCTCACGCTCACCCCGGCGTTCCTGGGATTCGCGGGGCACCGCGTCGTCGGCTGGGGATACAAGAAGCAGAAGAAGCGCTCCCGCACGGCCACCGCCGAAGACGACGCCGCGGCCGCGAAAGAAGCTGCCGCCGAAAGCGTGCGCCGCGCCTCCACCGCGGCCGTCCGCGCCCAGCGCAACGGGCCCGCCAAGCGCTGGGTCGGTCTGGTCACCCGGCATCCGGTCATCACCTCCGTCGCCGTGATCGGCCTGCTGGGCGTCACCGCGATCCCGGCCGCGTCCCTCGCGCTCACCCTTCCGAACGCCGGGCAACTCCCCCCGGGCGACGAGGCGCGCGTCGCCTACGAGCTGACCGACGAGTACTTCGGCCCCGGCGCCAACGGACCCCTCATCATGACGGGCACGATCGTCACCTCGAACGACCCGCTGAACCTCATGACGAGCATCGGCGACGAGATCGCGAAGATCCCGGGGGTCGCGAAGGTCGCCCTCGCGACGCCGAACGCCACCGCCGACACCGGCATCGTGCAGATCGTGCCCGAGACCGCGCCCGACGACCCGCGCACCGCCGACCTCGTGCGCGAGCTCCGCGCGGCCGAGCCCCGCCTCTACGACCAGTTCGGCGTGCATCTGCTCGTCACCGGCTACACCGCCGTCACGATCGACATCTCCGACCAGCTCGGCGCCGCCCTGCTGCCGTTCGGCCTGTTCGTGGTGGGCCTCTCGCTCGTGCTGCTGATGATCGTGTTCCGCTCGATCTGGGTGCCGCTGACCGCCGCCGGCGGGTACCTGCTGTCGGTCGCGGCCTCGTTCGGCGTCGTCGCCGCGGTGTTCGAGTGGGGCTGGTTCGCCGACGCCCTGCACGTGGCCAAGGTCGGCCCCATCATCAGCTTCATGCCCATCGTCGTGATGGGCGTGCTCTTCGGCCTCGCCATGGACTACCAGGTGTTCCTCGTCTCGCGCATGCGCGAAGACTTCGTGCACGCCGAACGCGAGGGTCGCACGCCCCGCGAGGTGGCGCTCGGCGCCGTCCGCAGCGGCTTCTCGGCATCCGCCCGCGTTGTCGTCGCCGCCGCCGTCATCATGTTCGCGGTCTTCGTCGCGTTCGTGCCCGAGGGCGACTCGAGCCTCAAGCCCATCGCGCTGGGACTGGCCGTCGGCGTCGCGGTCGACGCGTTCCTCGTGCGCATGACCCTGGTGCCCGCGATCCTCGCGCTGCTGGGCGCGAAGGCCTGGTGGATGCCGCGCTGGCTCGACCGGATCCTGCCCAAGCTCGACGTCGAGGGCGAGGCCGTCGAACGCGAGGTGCGCCTCGCCGACTGGCCGGCCGAGTCCGGGGTCGCGATCGCCGCCGACGATCTGCGCACGGTGGGAGCCTCGGATGCCGAGGAGCCCGTGTTCTCGGAGGTGTCACTGCGCCTCGGGTACGGGGGGACGCTGCTCGTGACCGGCGAGACCCGCACGACGCGCACCCTGCTGCTCGCCCTGTCGGGCCGCCTGTCGCAGATCGAGGGGCGCCTGCGCGTGGACGGGCTGCTCGTCCCCGAGCGCGCCGGAGCGGTGCGCGCCCGTGTCGGCGTCGCCCTCCTCGACGACCCTGCCGAGGCCGCCGCCGACGTCGCCCGCGCCGCATCGCGCGGCACCCGGGTCGTGATCGTGTCGGACATCGACCGCCTCGACGACGACACCAGCGACGACGTGGCCCAGGTGCTCCGCCGGGCCGCCACCGAGGCGCGCGAGCGCAGCGACGATGACTCGTCGCCGTTCACCCTGATCGTGTCCGCCCGCGACGAACGCCGCGCGCTGGCCCTGCTGGCCGACGCTCAACGTCAGGACGTGTCGTCCCTCTCGCTGCCGACCCCGCGCCGGCATCGTCCCGAACCCGAAACCTTCGCCGATCTCTCCGAGGTGTTCGCATGACTCTCCCCGTCGAGCGCTCCCGCTCGCGCCGCCCTGTCACCTGGCTCACGCTCGTCGGCGTCCTCCTGCTCCCGGCGGTGATCGGCGGCATCCTGGTCGGTGCGCTCTACAAGCCCACCGATCGACTCGAGAACATCACCGCCGCGATCGTGAACGACGACAAGGCCGTGGAGCTCAACGGCCAGCTCGTCCCCCTCGGGCGACAGCTCACCGGCGGCCTCGTGAAAGGCGCCGACGACCAGCCGAGCAACATCGACTGGGTCATCTCCAACGACGAGGACGCCGCCGCCGGTCTCAAGGACGGCACCTACACCGCGGTCGTGACGATCCCCGAGAACTTCACCGCAGCCTCGCTCTCGACCCGACCGGGCGAGACCCCCGAGAAGGCGACGATCGGTGTGCAGACGGCGCCCAACGCCCGCGTCGTCGACGGCGCGATCACCGGGGCACTGGCATCCACCGCCTCCCAGGTCTACGGCAGCACCCTGTCGTCGCAGTACCTGAAGAACGTCTTCCTCGGTTTCACGACCCTGAGCGACCAGCTCGGCAGCGCCGCGAGCGGGGCTCACCAGCTCGCCGACGGGGCATCGCAGGCGTCCACCGGAGCGGCCGGGCTGCGCGACGGCCTCGGGCAGCTCTCGTCCGGAGCCACGGCCCTGGCCGACGGCGCGTCGACGCTCGCCGCCGGCGCCGGTCCGCTCGCCAGCGGCGCCGACCAGCTCTCGAGTGGCGCGGGAGCACTCGCCGGCGGAACCCGCTCGGCGGCGGCCGGCGTCACCAAGCTCGCCGACGGCAACGCCGAACTGGCGAAGCAGATCAACGCCCTCGCCGCGCAGATCCCACCGAACTTCGCCCAGGACGCACAACAGCTGTCCGACGCGGCACCGCAGATCAACACCGCACTGACCGACGCTGCAGCCGCCCTGCAGAAGGCCGCCGACGAGTGCACCGGCACGCCCGAGCAGTGCGCCGCTCTGCGCACGGCATCCGACAACGCCAACGCGGCCCTGCCGAAGGCGAAAGAGACCGTGACGCAGATCGGCGGCCTCTCGGCCGAGGCCACCAAGCTGCCGGCCGGGGTCAGCGCCATCGCCGAGGCGAACCAGAAGCTCGCCGACGGCGGGTACGACGCGGCGAAGGGCATCACCACCATCGCCGGCGGCATGGACGGCATCGCCGGCGGAGCCACGAAGCTCGCCGACGGCGCGCGGCAGTTCGGCACGGGCGCCTCGGCTCTCGCCTCGGGCGCCGAGCAGGTGGCATCCGGAGCTTCCGGCGCCGAGACCGGAGCCGGCCAGCTCGCGGACGGCGTCAGCCAGGTCGCGACCGGCACCACCTCCCTCGCCGATGGCCTGGACACCGCGGTGTCGAAGCTCCCCACCTACACCGATGCCCAGGCCACGAACCTCGCCGACGTCGTCGCAGACCCCGTCTCGGCGACGGGCGGCACCGACTCGCTCTTCGGCGGCGCCGCAGTCCCGCTGCTGGCCATGGCGGTGCTGTGGTTCGGCGCCCTCGCCTCGTTCGTCGTGTTCCAGGCCGTGTCGGCCCGCTCGCTGACCAGCCGCCGCCCCTCGGGCCTCGTCGCCCTGCGCGGCTTCGCGCCGGCGGCGATCGTCGGCGCCGTGCAGGGACTGCTGGTCGCGAGCGTGGTGCAGGTGGCATCCGACTACGCCTGGGGCGACTGGGCCGTGTTCGCGATGATCTGCCTTCTCGCCGGGGTCGCCTTCGCCGCCGTGAACCAGGCGCTCGTCGCGCTCCTCGGGGGCGCCGGACGATGGGTCTCCGCGATCATCGGGGCCCTCGCGCTCGCGACGAGCATCGTCTCGACGGTGCCGCCGGTCCTCGCGGCCTTCGCGTCGCTGCTTCCGACCTCGCCCGCCTATTCGGCGATGCTCGGCGCTCTGTCCGCGGCCGGCGGAGTGGGTGCGGGAGCCGCGGGCCTCGTGGTGTGGGCGGTGCTGTCGATCCTCGTGACGACGCTGGTCGTGGTGCGTCGCCGGACCGTCTCGGCCCGCGCCGCGGCGATCGCCGCCTGACTCCCGCGCCCGGGCGCGGAGCCGCGCGGCGGCCTTCGCGCCCGGGCGCTCTCGCCCGCCCGAGCCCGGTCGCGCACGTCCACGTCCCGTGTCAGGGAACGGAGGCGCGCCGGTCCGTGACGTCTCCTCGGGCCCCGAGCACGCGGCATCCCGTCGCCCTCCTCCCACCCGCGCACAACGGCGGGCGCTTTTGGCGACACGCCACGAGCACGACCGCAGCACCCGGCGTTTCGCGAAGAGCCCCGCCGTTGCGCACGTCCCACCCCGCAACGACCCCGCGCGCATGACGTATCCGCCCGCGCCCCGCGGCGTCCGCTCGCCACCGAGCACCGAAGCCCACGCCCCGCGGCGACCCCCACGACGCCGGTCACCCGCCGCCCACGCCCCGGCATCCCGACCCCCACAACAGGAAAGGGCCCGCCCGGCTCACGCCGAACGGACCCTCCTCTGCGGCCTCTGTCAGGTGGTCAAGCCGCTGTAGGCGTGCAGCCCCTTGAAGAAGACGTTGACGATCGTGAAGTTGAACAGCACCGCGGTGAAGCCGATGATCGACAACCACGCCGAGCGGGTGCCGCGCCAGCCGCGGGTCGCGCGGGCGTGGATGTATCCGGCGTAGAGCACCCAGATGACGAAGGTCCAGACTTCCTTGGTGTCGAAGCCCCAGAAGCGGCCCCACGCGTCGTTCGCCCAGATGGAACCGGCGATGAGGGTGAAGGTCCAGAAGATGAACCCGACGATCGCGAAGCGGTAGGCGAGCGACTCGAGCGCGTCGGCGTTCGGAACCGTACGGAGGAAGCTCCGCGTGGTCGCGGCGTCCGCGGGAGCCTCGGCGAGCTTGCGCTCGCGGCGCGTCTGGATGAGCTGAACGACCGACAAACCGAAGGCCAGGGCGAACAACGCCGTTGCCAGGCTCGCGACGAACACGTGCACGACCAGCCACACCGACTTCAGCGGGTCGGCGAGCGGCACGACCTCGACGTGGAAGGCGAGCGTGGCCCCGCCGAGCAGCAGCACGGCCAGGCCGGTCATCAGAGAGCCGAGGAAGCGCAGATCGAAACGCGTCAGCACGACGAGGTAGACCGCGATGATCAGCAGCAGACCGGTCAGCGCGAACTCGTACATGTTCGACCAGGGCACGCGCCCCGCGGCGACGCCGCGCAGGACCGTGGCGACCAGGTGGAACACGAAGCCCAGCGCGGTGAGCACCGTGCCGAGGCGGGCCCAGAGGTAACGCGGCTGGGCGGAAGCGGTTCCGGATGCCGACGACCCTGCGGATCCGCCGATCACTCCCCCGCCGCCCGCGGTGACGAGCTCGCGCGCGACGACCTCGTCCTTCGCCTTCAGGGCGAGGTCGGAGCGTCGCGCGAGGTCGATGGCGTAGGCGAAGAACGCCAGCACGTAGATGGCGACCGCCGTCCACACCAGGAGGAGGGAGATCTCGTCGAGGAGAAGCGGGTCGGTTCCGGGCATGGTGTCAGTCTACTTTTCCGGTGTCGGGGTGGCTCTGGGTGGGAAGGGTCGCGCTGTGCTTGTCGACGAGCTGGTCGACGGCCGCCGCGAGGGTCGGATCCTCGCCTCGGGCGAGGCCTGCGTACTCGATCTCGACGGCGCCGGTGCGCGGCGTCGCCTTGACCCACATGCGGCGACGGGGGACGAAGAGCGCGGCGAGCAGACCGAACAGGGCGAGGAGGGCGAAGCCCAGCACCCAGGGGCCGGCGAGGTCGCGGTGGATCGACAGCGAGGCGAAACGCTTGACGGACTGCTCGTAGCCGACGGCACCGGCCGGGGCCTCGTTCTCGAAGGTGATCGTGCCGAGACCGTTCGGCAGGTTCTCGGTCTGACCGGGCATCAACTGCAGAGCCGGGGTGCCGCTGTCGCCGCCGGCGATCTGGGTCATGCCCGAGGGATCGAGCGTGTACACCGAGCGCGGGGTTCCGTCGTCGATGCCGAGGTCGCCCTCGTACACGCGAAGGGTGAGCGTGGGGTACTCGAGAGCGCCGTAGGTGGAGGTGAGGGCGCCCGAGTCGAGCACGTCCATCGTCGGGTAGAAGAAGCCGAGGAGCCCGAGCTGCTGCGGCAGCCCGTCGGCGACCTTGATGACGCCGAGCGAGGTCATGTTGGCATCCTGCGGCAGGAAGGCGACCGAGTCGTGGAACACCTCGTTGCCCTGGGCATCGCGGATCGTCACGGTCGGGGCGTAGCCGTTGCCGAGAAGGTAGACGCGGTCGCCCTGGACGTCGAGGGGGTGGTTCACCCGCACCTCGCCGTCCTGCGGGTCGGCGCCCGGGGCCTGGGTGGTCACGTGCGCGACGAAGTTACCGGCCTGCCCCGAGCCGGGTTGTCCCGGCGGCACGTACGTGACGTCGAAGGTGTCGAGGGTCATCGAGTACGGCGTGAGGGTGTCGCCGCCCACGAAGCGGCCGGGGTTGAACGACGAGTAGTCGAGCAGGCTGTTGCTGAAGGCCTGTCCTTCGACGAGGACCCGCTGGCCGGTGTAGGTGAAGCCGCCACCGACGCCGACGGCGATCAGCACGCCGACGAGCGCACCGTGGAAGAGCAGATTGCCGGTCTCGCGGAGGTAGCCGCGCTCCGCCGAGACCGAGAAGGCGCCGCGCGAGTCGTAGCGCGCGACGCGGTAACCGCTCTTGCGCAGTTGGGCGGCGGCGCTCTCGACGGCCGCGGCGGCCACGGCATCCGCATCGCCGTCCACCTCGATGGTGCGGGTGCGGTGGTCGTCCAGCCGCGACAGCCGCGCGGGCGTGCGCGGGGGCTGCGAGCGCAGGGCCTTCCAGTGGTGCTTGGTCCGCGGGAGGACGCACCCGATGAGCGAGATGAACAGCAGGAGGTAGATGGCCGAGAACCACGGCGAGCTGTAGACGTCGAACAGGCTGAGCTTGTCGAGGACCGGCGCGAGGTCGGGGTTGTCGGTGAAGTACTGCGTGACGCCGTTGGGGTCGGCGGTGCGCTGGGGCACGAGCGAGCCGGGGACGGCGGCGATCGCGAGGAGCAGCAGGAGCACCAGCGCGGTGCGCATGCTGGTCAGCTGCCGCCAGCCCCATCGCAACCAGCCGACCACCCCGAGGCGCGGCTGCGTGATGTCGTCCGCCGTGGAGTCGGCGTGGTCGGAGGGGCGCAGCGGGTCGGTCACGGTGTTACCTCGGTCGGAACGATCAGAGCGGGAGCTGGACATTGCCGATCACCCCCTGCAGGGTCGACATCCACTGGCCCCAGAACCCGGTCACCATCAGCAGGCCGAGCACGATCAGAAGCGCTCCTCCGATGAGGTTCACGACGCGGATGTGCGTGCGCACGAACGCGACGGACTTTGTCGCCCACCCGAAGCCGAGGGCGAGGAGCAGGAACGGGATGCCGAGACCCAGCGAGTACGCCAGGCCCAGGAGCGCGGCCCGGCCCGGGTCGCCCAGGTTGTAGGACACCGAGATGATCGCGGTCAGCGTGGGGCCGATGCACGGCGTCCACCCGATGCCGAGGGCGATGCCCAGCAACGGGGCCCCGATGAGGCCGAGGTTGCCCCGCGACTGCATCCGCACCGAACGCTGAGCGAGACCGAAGAGACCGATGAAGACCAGTCCCATGATGATGATGACGACGCCCATGACGCGGGTAATGAGGTCGGCGTACTCGATGAAGAAACGGCCGAGCGCTCCTCCGAGGACGTTGATCGCCATGAACACGAGGGTGAACCCGGCGATGAACAACAGGGTCCCGCCGAGCAGGCGGCCCTTGCCGGAGGCGGATGCCGAACCCCCGCGCGGCGCCACGGCACCGCCGATGTAGCCGAGGTACCCCGGCACGAGCGGAAGCACGCAGGGCGACAGGAACGAGATGAGGCCGGCGGCCAGGGCGATGGGAACGGCGATCCACAGCGCCCCGTCGAAGACGAGGGCGCCCGGGTTCACGCGTTCTCCGCGACCAGCGTGCGCACGATCGACTCGAGGATCGACGCCTCGGGCAGCTCGCCGACGATGCGAGCGGCGACGCGCCCCTGCTTGTCGAGCACGAGGGTCGTGGGGGTCGCGTTCAACGGCGTCGCACCGGTGAAGGCGAGCTTGAGCTGGGCGTCCCCGACCGCCATGGCGCTGGAGTACGACACCCCGTGGTCGCGCGCGAACGACAGGGCCGTGGCCGGCTGGTCGTACGTGTTGATGCCGAGGAAGGCCACGTCCTGCCCCTGGAAGGTCTGGTAGGCCTGCTCGAGGCGCGGGGCCTCGATGATGCACGGGCCGCACGTGGCGTACCAGAAGTTCACGACGAGCACCTTGCCCGCGAAGTCGGCGCTCGCCACCGGGGAGCCGTTGTCGAGGGTGCCCGCGAAATCGACGGGCTCCTTGCGGTTCTCGGGGGCGATCTCGTCGGTCTGGAACCCGTTGGCGGCGATGTAGCCCTTGTTGTCGCCGGCCCGGTACTGGTCGGCGAGGGGGTCGGCGGTGCAGGCCGACAGCCCGGCGACCAAGGTCGCCGCGGCGAGGATCGACCCCGCGGCGGTGAGGATTCTGCGCATCAGACGGCTCCTACATCGACGGCTCCGGCGGTGCTCGCCGGCTCGGCGTACGCCACCTCGACCCAGCGCGTCGAGCCGTCGGCGCCGTCTCGCCGTTCGAAGCTCGTCACGCTCGACAGCGCGCAACGGCGCTTGCGGGGGTCGTGGCGGGTGGGTTGCTGGGACAGGGCGAGGTGAGTCACCCAGATGGGGAGTTGGTGCGAGACGACGACCACGTCGCCCGAGGGGACGCGGTCCCAGGCATCGGTCATCGCGGCCGTCATGCGGGCGACGATCCGCTCGTAGGGCTCGCCCCAGCTGGGAACGGCCGGCCGGCTCAGGTGACGCCAGTTGAGCGGGTTCGCCAGGGCCTGCTTCATGCGCCGACCCTCGAAGACGTTGGTCGGCTCGATGACGCGGTCGTCGATGAACGGCTCGGCGCCGAACATCTCCACGAACGGCTCCGCCGATTCGCGCGTGCGCTGCAGGGGCGAGACCACCAGGGCCGAGACCGGACGATCGAGACCCTTCACGTGCTCGGCCGCCTGACGCGCCATACGGCGACCGTCGACGCTCAGGCCGAATCCGGGGAGCCGACCGTAGAGCACGCGACGGGGGTTGTGGACCTCTCCGTGGCGCACGAGATGAAGGCGGTCGGCGGGCACGACGCCAGTCTACGGGCGGGTTCTGTGGTCTGACTGAGTCCGGATGCCGGTTGCCTCGACGTGGAGATAACCGACCGAGCGACGCTCAGGCGTCGTGCTGAGCGGCGGGAGCGTCGTCGCGATCGCCGGCGCGCTTGGAGGCGAGCAGCGATCGGACGCGCGAGTACAGGAACCACGCGAGGCCGATCGCGACCGCGGCGATGACCACGTACTGCAGGATCGACGCGTACTCCTCGACGATGTGCCAGTTCTCGCCCAGCAGGAAGCCCGACAGCACGAAGATCGTGTTCCAGATGAGGCTTCCCGCACCGGTGAGCAGACCGAAGCGCCACATCGGCATCTTCGACACCCCCGCGGGGATCGAGATGAGACTGCGGAAGATGGGGATCATCCGCCCGAAGAACACGGCCTTGCCGCCGTGGCGCTCGAACCACGCAACCGTCCGGTCGACGTCTTCGGGGTGCAGCAGCGGCATCTTCGCGGCGAACGAGCGCAGCCGCGCCGCTCCGAGCCAGCGGCCGAGACCATAGAGCATGAAAGCGCCGACGACGGAGCCGATCGTCGTCCACAGCAGCGCCTCGAACAAGGTGAAGGAGCCGCGACTGGCGGTGAGCCCGGCCATCGGCAGAACGACCTCGCTGGGAAGCGGGGGGAAGAGGTTCTCGAGGGCGATCGCGACACCGGCCCCGACGGGCCCGATGATCTCCATGAGCGAGACGGTCCAGTCCGCGAGCGACGTCAGCCAGGACTGTCCCTCCCCGGAGCCGGAGGTCGACCGCAACGGGGCGAGAGAGAGGGTGGTGTCGGTCATCGGGTGCCTTCGCGCTCGGTGATCGGCCGCCCGGTGCGGACGCCCGCTCTCAGGGTAGGTTGCGAACCCGCGCCCTACCTGGGGGTTGCCCCCGAGCGGATCAGGATGCCGAGACCCCCGCGCCGACGAGCGCGGCCGCGACGAACCACACGGCGGCGATCGTCACGACGGTCACGAGCGGAACCCAGAAGGCGAGGCGGTGACGAACGAGACGCACGATGGAGATGACGACACCGATGATCAGCACGACCCAGGGCGAGACGACCGCGGTCCAGAAGCCGATGTTCATCAGTCCCGTGTCGCAGGTGACCGACCCGCACGCGTCCGCGGCGTAGACGAGGAGCACCCCGGCGTAGGACGCGGCGAGCGCCAGCAGGGGGAGCAGGACCAGCAGCACGATCGTGAGGGCGACATCCCATCCGCGGGCCCTGCGCGCCGTCGGTTCCGGCCGCAGGGTCCGGAACGACTCGGGCGGCATCGAGAAGGTCACGCCCCCATCGTAGGTTCGCGCCCGGTTCGGTGCGGACCACGCACGTAGACTGGTCGATCGTGAGCGAACGCGTCCTGGTCAACCAGCTGAAGTCCCTGCCCGCCGGCCCCGTCGAGGTGTCGGGATGGGTCGAAACCGTGCGCGACCAGAAGAAGGTGCAGTTCGTCGTCCTCCGCGACGAGACCGGCGCCGTTCAGCTCGTGAACCCGGCGACCCGCCCCTCCGAAGAGACGGAGCAGGATGCCGCCGCCCTCGCCCTCACCGAGACGATCGGCGCCCTCGCGACCGGCACGTTCCTCACCGTGCGCGGCGAGCTCAAGCACGACGAGCGTGTGAAGCTCGGCGGGGTCGAGATCAAGGTCGGCGAGCTCGAGATCGCGGCCGCGGCCAACCCCGAGACCCCCATCGCCGCCGACAGCAGCCCCGACAAGCGCATGGACTGGCGCTTCATCGACCTTCGCCAGCGTCGCAACAACCTCATCTTCCGCGTGCAGACCACGCTCGAGCACGCCATGCGCACCTACTGGGTCGAGCGCGACTACATCGAGGTGCACTCCCCGAAGCTGATGGCATCCCCCTCGGAGTCCAACGCGGAGCTGTTCGAGGTGCCTTACTTCGAGGACAAGACGGCCTACCTCGCGCAGAGCCCGCAGTTTTTCAAGCAGATGGCCCAGGTCGCCGGCTTCGGCAAGATCTTCGAGATCGCGCCGGCCTTCCGCGCCGACCCCTCCTTCACCAGCCGTCACGCCACCGAGTTCACTTCGATCGACGCCGAGATCAGCTGGATCGATTCGCACGAAGACGTGGCGCGCATGCAGGAGGAGCTGCTGCACACCGCGTTCCAGGCAGTCGCCGACAAGCACGGCGACGAGATCCGCGAGCTCTTCGGCGTCGAAGTCGAGGTGCCCGCGATTCCGTTCCCGCGCATTCCGCTGGCCGAGGCCCGCGAGATCGTCGCCGCCCGCGGGTACGACATCCCCCGTACCGACGGCGACCTCGACCCCGAGGGCGAGCGTCAGATCGCCGCGCACGTGCGCGAGACCTTCGGCCACCCCTTCGTCTTCATCACGGACTACCACCCCGAGATCCGCGCTTTCTACCACATGCGCGACGAAGAGACCGGGCTCACCAAGTCGTACGACCTGCTCTTCAACGGCGTCGAGATCACCACGGGTGCGCAGCGCGAGCACCGCGTGGACGTGCTGATCGAACAGGCCAAAGAGAAGGGTCTCGACCCCGAGCACCTCGACTTCTACCTCGACTTCTTCCGCTTCGGCGCTCCGCCGCACGGCGGCTTCGGTATGGGGCTCGCGCGCATCCTGATGCTGATGCTCGGCGAGTCGTCGATCCGCGAGGTCACGTTCCTCTTCCGCGGTCCCACCCGCCTCGCCCCGTAAAAGGTTCGAGTGAGCGACGCCCGGGGTTCACCCCCCGGGCGTTCGTGCGTCATGCGTCCTTCCTACCGTGGGCGAATGGTCGCCGTCATCCCCGTGGATCCCCCACCCGCCGGGGAGCGACCGCGCGCGGGCTGGTCCATCACCCTCCACGACGTCACGCGCGAGCGCGCCGGGGTGCCGATCCTCCGCGACATCGATCTCGAGGTGGCTCCGGGCACCATCGTCGCCCTCGTCGGCCCGTCGGGCTGCGGAGCGTCGACCCTGCTGCGCGTGGTGAGCGGTTCGGAACGACCGGATGCCGGCACCGTCCTCGTCGAAGGACGCTCGGGCGCCGCGGCACCCCGCATTCCGGAGGTCCGCGACCGCACCCCTGTGGCGCGGTTCGGACGCGTCCGGGCGGCGATCGTCGCGGCCTCGCGGCACGCCGGCGACGTCGACCCCGACGGCGAGACCGATCGACTGCTGGACCTCGTGGGTCTCGGCACCGCGGACAAGAGCGTGCACCGGCTGTCGCACGGCGATCGGCAACGGTGGGCTCTCGCTCGCGCGCTCGCCTCTCACCCGCGGGCTCTCGTCCTCGACGACGCCCTCGCGGCCCTTCACACGACGGCTCGCGCCGAGACGCGAGACCGACTCGTCCGGGAGCTCCGCGAGCGCGGCGTCACGACACTCTGGGCGACGCGCGACACGGCCGAGGCCGCGGCGGTCGCCGATCACCTCGTCGTCATGGACCAGGGTCGCATCGTCGCCGCGGGCTGCCCGGACGAGGTGTACTCCCGGATTGCGGACACCGCCGTCGCCGAGGTCCTCGGACCGGTGAGCGCCGTACCAGGGATCGTCGAGGGCCTCACCGTCGAGGTGTGGGGTCAGGAACTCCCGCTCGCGGAGTCCGCGCACGACGGTCACTGCGAGGTCGTCGTGCGCCCCGAGAACGTCCTCCTCGTCGGACCCGACTCCCCCGGCGTCGACGGAGTGGTCGAGGAGTCGACCTTCCTCGGCAGCGTCCGCCGTTCGACGGTGCTCACGAGCGACGGCAGTCGCGTCGTCGTCGAGCATGCGCCCGAGCAGCGTCTCGGCGACCGTGACCCCGTGCGTCTCGCTCTCGCGATCGTGCCGGCCGCGGTTCGCCCGATTCACTGAGTGGGCAGGGGCTCCGGGACGCACCCGGAGCCCCTCCCCTCACTCGCGCCGTGTGCGACGGCGTCGGGTGAAGACGATCAGGACGGCACCGCCGACCGCCGCGAACAGACCCGCGCCGATCAGCCCGGGGAGCGCCGACACATTTGCGCCGGTTCTCGCCAGAGGACCAGACGTCGATGCTGCGCCCCCGCCGGCGACGCGCACGTCGTCCCTGCCGATCGGACCGGGGGAGAGCTGTTCCGAAGACGAGCCCCCCGACGGCTGCGGCTGCGGGGCGGGCGACGTGCCGCCTCCCGGATCCGGCGACTGCTGCGGAGCGTCGGCCGTGACGACGCCGACCCGCACGAACGCGCCGAGGCCGCGACGGTCATCCACCTCGAGGGCGACGGCGGTCTGCGCCTGCCCGTCGACCGATTGCGTGTTCAGCGTGATCACCGCCGTGCGCCCCGCGACGGCGAAGCGGGTTCCGGCCGCCACCGCCCCCGCCGGAACCGCCTGCCCGGCCACTGTTCCACCCCCGGTGGTCAGCGTCGTCCCGACCGACGTGACCTCGAGGCGCACGTTTCGCAGCGACACCTCCATCGCCGTTCCGGGATAGAGGACGAGGTCGTCCACTCCGACCGAGGCCGCCGCATCGGAGCTGGCGGTCGCGACGCCGCGGACGGAGATCTGCCCGGCGTACCCGTCGGTCACCGTCTGCTCGTCGGCGCCGCCGGATGCGACGTGCGCGATCTTCGTCTCCCCGGGCGCCGCGACGAAAGCCGGGGCGATCGCCGAGGGACCGGTGGCGTCGACCGCGAAGGCGTATCGCGCGGGCAGCGGCGGCGCGGTGGTCTTCGTCGGCTCGGGCGTAGGGGTGGATCCACCCGCCGCGGCAGACCACCGCACGACCCCGAGGCTGACCGCGGGGTATGCCCCGGTGAGGTCTTCGTAGCGCAGCGCGGTGATCACCACGCTGCCGTCGCTCTGCGCGACGCGCTCGTTCAGGTGCACGCGCACGCGCGGTGCGCCCGTGGCATCCACGCCCGTGTAGAGGTCGGTTCCCGTGTTGATCCAGATGCCGTTGACAAAAACCGCGGATCCGGTGTCGGCGAAGGTCACGCGTGATGAGCCGTCGGCGTCCACGGTGAGACGCAGGCCGTAGACACGCAGGGCCGACCACATGTACTCGCCCACCGACGAGGTGTCCGGCACCTGACGGAACGATCCCACCGAGACCGCGCTCGATCCGTCCGCCGCATGCGCGACGGACACATCCGAGCCCGTCGACGCGGGAGCGGTTCCGCTCACCGTCTGCGTGGAGACCGACCCCTCGGCATCCAGGTGCGGGGCTCCCGGGATGAGGGCAGCACCGCTCGGCGACGTGACGGTGACCCCCGAGACCAGGGCGGGCGACGCCGGAACCGTCGGAGCACAGGCGACGACGCCGAGACGTACACGCCAGATCTCGGACCAGCCCGCTTCCGCCTCGATCCGCAGGGCCGTCACCTGGGCGCGACCGCGGTCGACGGCGCGCTCCCCCACGATGAGTCGCGTCGAGCCCCACGTGTCTGAGGTGGGTAAAGCGACGGTGTACCCCGCCGAGAGCTTCGCCGCGTTCAGGACGTTCTTGCCGTCGACGGTCAGGGTGTCGAACGTCACCGACGTGCTTCCATCCGTCCCGCAGCTGGCGCGGAGCCCGGTGAAGGCGATCGGGACGCGATCACGCAGCTGAAACAGTCCGCTCTCGATCGTCGCCTGTGCGCCGTCGGAAGCTGCTCGGGCGGTCAGACCCGTTGAACGGGTGGTGTTGAGCTTGAGCACATCGCCGGTCTGAGCGAGAGAGTCCTCGACCGTGGCTCCCCTTGTCCATTCGCTCAGGGGGGCGGGCTGCTGGAGCTCGCCGCCGTCGGCATCGAGCATCTGGATGCCGGAGGCCGAGGTCGAGGGGATCGTCGCCGCAGCGTTCGCGGGGACGGCCCCGGCGACGACGGCGGCCGTCACGACCGCGCCGGCGAGGAGGGCGACGAATCGGGTAAGCGGACGCGAGATCACTGGTCTGCTCCGAATCGGTCGAGGAAGTCCGCGCCGTTCGGGATGCCGACGCCGGTCACCGGGTCCCACCCGGTGGCCGATTGGAGGGACTGCGGACGCGTATCCCACAGGTAGAGGGTCTCGAGCCAGAGCTGACCGGTGCCCTTGTCGCGGCGGTACCAGGTACCGGCGGACGCGGGCACGATGTCACGGATCGCGCTCGAGCCGGACAGCCGGTAGAGGAAGGGCGCGGCGAGGCCGACTCTCACCCCCGTGCGCGCCTTCGCGATGGCCACCATGCTCGCTACCATCGGCGTGGCCAGGCTCGTCCCCCCGTGAGCTTCGTACGACACCGCCCCGTCGCGCGGAACGGCCACGGTGAAGCCCGTGTTGGGGTCGGCCAGCGACGCGACGTCGGGGACGAGACGCCCCGATCCGGAGTGGGCGATGCGGTCGCTCTGCCAGCTGGGGCGCGGGTAGAAGGCCGACTCTCCGCCCCCGGCCCCGTAGAGGAAGCCCGGCGGGATGATGCCCCCGTTCTGCGCGAAGCGGGTCTGCACCTCCCATCCGGACTCGACGGCGATGCCGTTGTCGGCGTCGAGGCCGATGCTGGCTCCGCCCACCGCGGTGACGTACGGGCTCGAGGCCGGGGTCGCCACGTCGGTCTCGTCGTGGTGGTCGCCGGCGAGGGAGTAATCGCCGTCGTTGCCGCTCGAGGCGAATACCGACACTCCCCGGGACGCGGCTTCGACGAGGACGCGATTCAGGAGAGTGCGGTCGGCGTCGGTGTCGAGCTCCTCCGGGCCGCCGAACGACAGTGACACCACACTCGGGGTGGTGGGGGCTTCGACCGCGTCGAGGACGCGCAGATAGAGCGTCGCTGCGAGGCAGTCATCGGCACCCCAGTAGACGATGTCGGCGTCCGGCGCCATCGCGCGCACCGCCTGCACGTCGAGGTGCTGCTCGACGGTCCATGCCGACGGACCCCCGCACCGGGTGACGTTGGGATTCGCGGGCGCATGGTGGGTGTACTGGCCGTCGCGCAGCGTCGACAGGCCTTCCCGGGCGAAATACGTGTCGGTGTTGGCGGCGACCGTATCGTCGTCGAAGACACCGACGATCGCCACCGTCGCGCCTGCGCCGCGTGCGTCGGCGGGGAGTCGGTGAACGGCTCGGAGCTGCGTGGGCCCGTACCCGCACAGGGCGTTGGAGCGATGCTCGACCTGAACCGACGAGGGCCATGACGACGAGAGCGTCTGCCCCCAGTACGCGGCGCAGTCGTCGCCTCGCACGGGCGCGGGGTCCACGCTGGGGTTCATGGCATCGGTGTCGACGAGGCCGGCGACGGACTCGATGGCGCTTCCCTCGCGGGGGACGGACAGATCACGGGTGGGAGCGACGGCCGCGCGCCCGTCCACGGTCGTCTGACCGAACGCGGTGTCGAACGCCGACGCGAACGCCGATGCCGACCCGGTCACCGAGAGCGCGCGGATGCTCTCGCGGTCGCGGACGACATCGATCCCGACGGCCTGGAGCCACGAGCGCGCCGCGCTCACCTCCGCGGGGGTTGCCGAGTCGGCGAGGAGGACGGTGGCCGACAGGCGTGCATCGAGGGCGACCTCGGGGGCGGCTGATGCCCATCCGGGAGCAGTGGCGGCGAGGGTTCGTCGCCCGTCGGTGGGGCCGGCCGGCGCAGCGGGCGGGGCGCTGCAGGCGGTGGAGAGGGTTGCCGCTGCGATCAACAGGGCGGCCAGGGAAGTCGTCTGTCGACGACGGAGGCGTGCGGGCATGGACAGCTTTCTCGGTCGGGGGCTCAGGTGAACCGATCGAGAGCTTATCGATAATGAGAACCGTTATCACAAACGGGCGATGAAAAACGGCTCGGGGAGCTCAGCCGACTCAGAACGGGTAGTCGACCGTAGAGCGCTCCGCCACGACGGAGCGGACGAACGCCGCAGCCTCCTGGTGAGCGGGGTGCACCTGGTAACGCTCGAGCGCATCGACGTCGGCGAACTCGCTGACCAGAGCGACGTCCCAGTTCGACTGCGGGTTGACGATGTTGCGCCCCACCTCGATGTGCTGGATGTCGTCGATCACGGGAGCGAGGGCGAGCAGGCGCTCGGCGATCTGCTCGGCGTGCAGGGCACGCGTGTCGGCGTCGTCAGCAGACAGCTTCCACAGGACGATGTGACGGATGCTCACGCGGAGGCTCCTTGGGTGTCTGCCGCGAGGAGAGCGGCGCGAAGTCGGTCGGCGGACACGCGCCAGTGGGCGTGCAATTCGCCGTCGATGAGGACGACCGGGATCTTCTCCCACCACTTCTCGTAGAGGGCGGCGTCGTCGGCGATCGAGGCCTGTTCGATGGTGACGCGGTCAGCGGCACCCTCGGGGAGCTCGGCGACGACGGTCTCCACGATCTGCTCCGCCACGTCGCAGAGGTGGCAGTCGGGCTTACCGATCAGCGTGAGGGTCGTCACCCTCCCCATCCTAGGAGGCGGGGGAACGACGGGCCGCGGCGTGCGCCGCGTGTGTCCGCGGACCGATCAGGACTCGACGTCGTATCCCGCGGCGATCCAGTCGCCCGTGCCGCCCTCGACGTTCGTGGCGTCGTGGCCGCGCGCCGACAGTGCCTCGACGACCCTCGCCGAGCGGCCGCCGGCCTGGCAGATGACGTCGAAGGGCTCGCCCGGAAGCTCGTCGAGGTGCTCGCCGATCGTGGACATCGGCAGGTTCACCGCGCCGGGAACGTGTCCCGCGGCGAACTCGTGCTCCTCGCGCACGTCGATCAGGGGACGCTGGCGCCCCGCGTGCAGATCGTGGACCGAGATGGACTGCATGCTTTCCTCCGAGGAAGACGGTCGAGACGGTTCGGCGGCGCGAGATCGTCGCGCCGGATACACGAAGCGCCCGTCACGAATCGGACAGGCGCTCGGTGTGGTGGCCGCTTACTTCTTGTTGCGGCGCTGGTGACGAGTCTTGCGAAGCAGCTTGCGGTGCTTCTTCTTCGCCATGCGCTTACGGCGCTTCTTGATGACAGAACCCACGGAAAACCTCACTAAGTCGGGGTCTGGGTGCCGATTTCGGCCCCCGGGAACAGCAGGCGTTGGAAAAAAGCCTCGGATCAGTCTAGCCGACGTCGGACACCGGTCGTTGCACGGCTTCGGCGACCGCCGATTCCGGCACCCGGTAGCTGCGTCCGAAGCGCACCGCCGGCAGTTCTCCCGCGTGCACGAGACGGTAGACTGTCATCTTCGACACGCGCATGAGCTCTGCGACCTCGGCGACCGTCAGAAACCGCACGTCCGGCAGCTCGGCCATCGCTCACCCCTCGTTCCGGGTGAACTCACCCTCCTGATGCTGTGCACACTCTAGGGTCTGGCCGGGACGGCTGTAAACCTATGGGCCCACTGTGACGAATGTGATTCACGGATGCCGGAAATCCGCGGCATCCATCGTCGTCATCGCCCCGGGAGCTTGCGGAACGCGGTCGAGAAGGAGTGCTTCACCGATGCGGCAGCGCGCCCCACCACCTCGGCGGCGTGCATCGCGGATTCGGGGAGCGCGGGTTCGTTGTCGTCGTCGATCGAGAAGAAGGGCACGAGCCAATCGTCGACCTCGTCGAGGGGCGCGACCGCGAGGCTGTAGTAGCGGTGCTGGCCCTCTTCGCGGACCGAGACGAGCTCGGCCTCGCGCAGCACCTTGAGGTGCTTGGACACGGTGGGTTGACTCACCCCGAGTGCCGCGACGATCTGCGACACGCTCGTTCCGCGTTCGCCACCGGTCGCCCGGTCGAGGAGCAGCTGAAGGATGTCGCGACGCGTTCCGTCAGCGATCACGTCGAAGATGTCCGCCATGGCATCAGATTAGCGGCGCCCCGGCCCGAGTACCATGATTCGGGTTCGGGCACCGAAGGGAGCGGCGCATGGCGGCGACGCCGAACGAGGCTCGACTGGCCGTGCGACTGCGTCGCATCGCCTACGAGGCATGGGATCGTCTGCGCAACCTGACGACCGCCTCACCCGCGCGATTCGCGGTGCTCGTGTTCGTCACGCTCATCGCGCTGTTCACCGCGCTCTTCTCGCTGCCCGCGGCGTCTGCGACGGGCGAACGCATCGCCTTCGCCGACGCTCTGTTCACCGCGGTGTCCACGATCTGCGTGACGGGCCTGTCGACGCTGAACATGTACTCCGACTTCTCGCCCTTGGGGCGCGTCATCACCTACATCGGCGTCAACGTCGGCGCCCTGGGTGTCCTGACCCTCGCCTCGATCCTCGGCCTGGTCATCTCGAAACGCCTCGGGCTGCGCGCCAAGCTGATCGCCGCGGGCGACAGCAACCCCCTGCGGGTCCACGGCGGGCCGGTGAACGAGGGCCAGACCGTCCGGCTCGGCGAGGTCGGCCAGCTGCTGCGGACGGTGGCCCTGTCCACCCTCGTCATCGAGGCGGGCTTGACCGTCCTCATCTACCCCTCGCTCATCATCGGCGGGATCAATCCGCTCGTGGCCCTGTGGGAGGCGCCGTACTACGCGGCGATGGCGTTCACGAACACCGGCTTCGTCCCCAACGCCGACGGCCTCACGCCCTTCGCGCAGGACTACTACCTGCTCACCGTGCTGATGGCCGGGGTCTTCCTCGGCTCGATCGGATTCCCGGTCATCTTCACGCTGTGGCGCCACTATTGGCGGTTCCGCCTGTGGTCGCTGCACGCGAAGCTCACGATCATCACCACGGTCGTGCTGTTCTTCGCCGGTGCCGGCGTCATTCTGCTGTTGGAATACGACAACCCCCTCACATTCGGCAGCATGGATGCGTGGGACACCACGTTCCAGGCCTTCTTCCTCTCGGCGATGACCCGGTCGGGCGGATTCAGCGTCATCAACATCGGCGATCTGAACGGCGCCACCCTCATCGTCGGTTCGATGCTCATGTTCGTCGGCGGCGGTTCGGCCTCCACCGCGGGCGGTATCAAGGTCACGACGCTGGCGGTCCTCGCCCTCGCCGTGTTCTCGGAGGCGAAGGGGCGCCCGTCGGTGCAGGCGTTCGGCCGCCGCATCCCGAGCGACGTGCAGCGCGTCGCGCTCTCCGTCGTCGCGTGGGGGGCCACGATCGTCGCGATCTCGACCGTGACCATCAGCCGGATCACCGACGCTCCAATCGAACACGTGCTCTTCGACGTCGTCTCGGCCTTCGCCACGGTGGGCCTGTCGACGGGGCTCACCGCCGAGCTTCCCGAGGCCGCCAAGTACGTGATGGCCGCCACGATGTTCATGGGGCGCATTGGTACAGTGACACTCGCTGCGGCAGTGGCTGCGTCCTCCCGGTCGCAGCTGTACGCGCTCCCCGTGGAAAGGCCCATCGTTGGTTGAACGCATCCGCAGTGACGCCCCCGTCCTGGTGATCGGCCTCGGGCGCTTCGGCGCCGCGTGCGCGGGTGAACTGGACCGCCTCGACCGCGAGGTGCTCGCCGTCGACGGCAACCTCGAGCTCGTCCAGAAGTGGTCGGAGCGCGTCACGCACGCCGTGCAGGCCGACGCCCGTAACATCGACGCCCTGCGCCAGATCGGCGCCCAGGACTTCCAGGTCGCCGTCGTCGCGGTCGGCTCGCTCATCGAGGCGTCGGTGCTCATCACGGCCAACCTCGTCGACCTCAAGGTGCCGCAGATCTGGGCCAAGGCCGTGTCGCAGTCGCACGGCAAGATCCTCGCCCGCGTCGGTGCGAACCACGTGATCTACCCCGAAGCCGAAGCCGGAGAACGCGTCGCCCACCTCGTGAGCGGCCGCATGCTCGACTTCATACGCTTCGACGACGACTTCGTCCTGGCCAAGATGTACCCGCCCAAGCTCGTCCGCGGGGTGGGTCTGAACGAGTCGGGCGTCCGCTCGAAGTACAACGTCACGGTGGTCGGGGTGAAGAGCCCGGGCAGGCCGTTCCGCTACGCCGAGGCGAACACGGTCGTCACCAACCACGACCTCATCATCGTGTCGGGCACGAACTCCGACATCGAGCGCTTCGCCTCGCTCGACCGCTGAGTCGACGCGCTCAGGCGTCGATGTCCAGGGTCAGCTCGACCTCGTCGTCGACGCCGAGGCCCTCGGCATCCTGCAGTGCTTTCTTCACCGGCACCACGTACCCGCCGTCCTTCGGCCAGAGCGAGGTGGTCACGGTGGTGCGGCCGATCGTGACGGACGCGGGGATCATCCCCCACCCGTAGGTGACGACCGTGGCGACCTCTGCGATCATCGCCGCCTCCGCCGGGGGCACCGAAACGAAATGGAACGGCGCGGGGCCGCGCCAGTACCAGATCGTCCCGGTGAACCGCAGGCGCATGGTCAGTTGCCCGCGGCCAGTTCTTTCGCCCGGGCGAGGGCTGCTTCGGCGGCGGTGGTGAAGGTGTCGTCGAGACGAGCGTCCTGCAAGACGGCGACGGCGCGCTCGGTGGTGCCCTTCGGGCTGGTCACGCGGCGGCGGAGCTCAGCGGGATCCACCTCTGCGGATGCCATGAGCGCGGTCGCTCCGATGAAGGTCTGCTCCGCGAGCAGACGCGCCTGATCGTCGTCGAACCCCATCCGCACGGCGGCCTTGGTGAACTCCTCGACGAGCAGGAAGACATAGGCGGGACCGGAGCCCGAGATGGTCGAGAGGGCGTCGATCTGCGACTCGGGGACTTCGAGCACCGAACCCACGGTCTCGAAGAGGGCTCGGACCACCGCGACGTCGTCGGCGGACGCCGCGGACCCGGCGGCGAGCCCCGTCACGCCCTGGCCGACGAGGGAGGGGGTGTTCGGCATCGAGCGCAGGGTGGAGACGCCCTCGCCGAGGTGAGTGGCGAACGTGTCGAGGGTGACTCCCGCCGCCAGGCTCACCACGATCGCGCCGGGTCGCAGGTGCGGGGCGATCTCGTCGAGCAGGTCGGGCACCATCGCGGGCTTCACGCCCACCAGCACGATGTCGGCGGCGGCCGCGGCGTCGGTGTTGCCCGCGGGATTGACCTCGAGCGCGACACTGGTCACCCCGGAGAGCTCGGCGAGCTCGGCGGCCTTGGCGACGGAGCGGTTGGTGGCCGTCACCCCGCCCTCGGTCAGGCCCGCGGCGACGAGACCGCGGAGGATCGCTCCTCCCATGGAACCGGCTCCGAGGATCGCGATCGGGGGCAGCGAGGTCGTGGCATCCGTCATAGGCCACAGTTTACGAACCCGTCGCCGATGGCGGGGGCAAGCCTGAGTGCGACCGATAGGGGCGCGCGTTAGAGTCGGAAAACGGTGTGCCGGAGCACCGGCGAGCGACACGGAGGACTAGCGATGACTCTCTTCGACGGCATCACCGCGCGCCTGGTCGAGACCGACCGGCTGGGTGTGAACGTGCTCGAGCGCGTCGGTGACGACCCCTCCACCTCCCCCGAGCACACGGTGGTCTTCGTGCACGGCAACGTCGCCTCCTCGCTGTTCTGGCAGGAGATCATGCAGGACCTGCCGAGCGAGCTGCGGGTGATCGCGGTCGACCTGCGAGGCTTCGGTCGTACCGAGCACAGCCCGGTCGATGCCACGCGCGGTGTCCGCGATTTCAGCGACGACCTGCACGCGACGCTCGAGGCTCTCGGCATCTCCACCGCCCACCTCGTCGGCTGGTCGATGGGCGGAGCCGTCGTGCTGCAGTACGCGCTCGATCACCCCGTCCTGTCACTGACCCTGCAGTCGCCGATCTCGCCGTACGGGTTCGGCGGCACACGTCGCGACGGCTCCCGTCTGAGCGACGAAGACGCGGGCGCGGGCGCGGGCGCGGCGAACCCCGACTTCATCCAACGCCTCATCGACCACGACACCACCGACGGGGCCCCCACCTCTCCCCGCTCCGTGTTCCGCAGCAGCTACGTCGCCGACGGCTACCGGAGCGAACACGAGGACGTCTGGGTCGAAGCGATGCTGTCGACGTCCACGGCCACCGGCAACTACCCGGGCGATTCGGTCACCACCTCGACCTGGCCGGGCTTCGCCCCCGGGACGACGGGAGTGCTGAACGCCCTCGCGCCGAAGTACTTCGACGTCTCGGGCATCGTGGACCTCGCCGCGAAGCCGCCGATCCTGTGGATCTACGGCACCGCCGATGCGATCGTCTCGGACACCTCGTTCTCGGACGTCAACCACCTCGGCGCGCTCGGCGTGGTCCCCGACTGGCCCGGCGTCGATGTCGCGCCCGCGCAGCCGATGGTCTCGCAGACGCGCGATGTGCTCTCGTCCTATGCGGAGAAGGGCGGCGAGGTCGCCGAGGTGCCCGTCGAGGGCGCCGGACACTCCGTGCACCTCGAACGCCCCGCGGTGTTCCGTCAGGCTCTGCTGACCCACATCGGCTACGTCGGTCGCCCCGCCGACCCGGCACCCCCGACCGAGGCGATCATCCTGCGCTCGGCCGACTGACCCATCCCCGACCCGCCCCGGAGGTCCCCGTGGAGTACTGCCTGTTCACCGAGCCCCAGCAGGGCTTCTCCTACGATGACCAGCTCGCTTTCGCGCGCTCCGCCGAAGAGCACGGTCTCGACGGGTTCTTCCGGTCGGACCACTACCTGCGCATGGGCGAGGGAGATGCGCGCCCCGGCCCCACCGACGCGTGGACGACGCTCGCCGGCCTCGCCCGCGAGACCTCGCGGATCCGCCTGGGCACCCTCGTGTCGTCCGTGACCTACCGGGTCCCGGCGATCCTCGCGATCCAGGTCGCCCAGGTCGACGCGATGTCGGGCGGCCGCGTCGAGCTGGGGCTCGGAACGGGGTGGTTCGAGCGCGAGCACCGCGCCTACGGCATCCCGTTCCCGCCCAAGCGCTTCGATCTGCTCGAAGAGCAGCTCCAGGTCGTGACGGGTCTCTGGTCGACCCCGGATGCCGACACCTTCACGTTCCACGGCGAGCACTACGACCTCGACGAGGCGCCGGCGCTCCCGAAACCGGTGCAATCCCGGGTTCCGGTGATCGTGGGCGGGGGCGGCCCGAAGCGCACCCCCGCACTGGCCGCGAGGTACGCCACTGAGTTCAACATCGGGTTCGTCTCGGAGGACGTCGTGGCCGAGAAGTTCGCCGTCGTGCGCGCCGCGTGCGAAGCGATCGGGCGGGACCCGGGCACGCTGAAGCTCTCGGTGGCGCTTCCGACCGTCGTCGGGGCGGACGACGCCGAGATCGACCGCCGCCTCGACGCGATCGGCCGCACCCGCGACCAGTTCGACGACGGGGCGAACATCGTCGGCACTCCCTCACAGGTCGCCGAGAAGGTCGAGCGGCTTCGCGGGCTGGGCGCCGAACGGGTCTACTTCCAGCTGATGGACCTCCGCGACGTCGATCACGCCGACCTGATCGGCGCGGAGGTGCTTCCGCTCCTCCCCCGCTGAGTCGTCAGCGGCGGCCCTCGAAGAACGCGCGCAGCCGGTCCGAGGCCCCTTCCTCCTCGACCCCGCCGACGACCTCGACGCGATGCGGAAGCCGCCGGTCGCGCAGAACGTCGTACAGGGAGCCGGCGGCTCCGGCCTTGGCATCCCACGATCCGAAGACGACCCGCTCGATGCGCGCCTGGAGGATCGCACCGGCGCACATGACACACGGCTCGAGGGTGACGACCAGGGTGCAGTCGGCCAAGTGCCACGTGCCCAGGCGGCGGGCGGCTTCGCGCAGGGCGACGACCTCGGCGTGAGCCGTCGGGTCCCCCGTGACCTCGCGCAAGTTGCGGCCTTCGCCGATGACCTCGCCCGCGGCATCCACGACCACGGCGCCCACCGGGACGTCGCCGTCGACCGCTGCGGCATCGGCGAGGGCGAGGGCGCGCCGCATCGCGGTGAGGTCGCGGGCGGTGGGCGTCACGGGGTCTCCGGTGAAAGACGGGCGGTGGTCTGCGGGTGGAGCGGTTAGCCTTGAGCCTATGCGTGTCCACGTCGCCGACCACCCGCTCATCACCCACAAGCTCACGGTGCTGCGTGACGTGCAGACGTCGTCGCCGGTGTTCCGCCAGCTCACCGAGGAGCTCGTGACGCTCCTGGCCTACGAGGCGACCCGCAACGTGCGCGTCGACCCGATCGAGATCCAGACTCCGGTCACCACGACCAT
This sequence comes from Microbacterium sp. 16-032, assembly GCF_041079455.1. NCBI lineage: Bacteria > Bacillati > Actinomycetota > Actinomycetes > Micrococcales > Microbacteriaceae > Microbacterium > Microbacterium sp. 16-032. Next base: position 149,254 of record NZ_JBFYGQ010000006.1, read on the forward strand.
GGGCGTCAAGATCAGCGAGCCCCGTCCGATCGTCGTCCCGATCCTGCGCGCCGGGCTCGGCATGCTCGAGGGCATGGTGAAGCTTCTCCCCACCGCCGAGGTCGGCTTCCTCGGCATGGTGCGCGACGAAGAGACCTTCGAGCCGACGACCTACGCCGAGCGCCTTCCCGACGACCTCAGCGACCGCCAGTGCTTCGTGCTCGACCCGATGCTCGCCACCGGCGGCTCGCTCGGCGCGGCCATCAACTTCCTCTTTGCGCGCGGCGCGCAGGACGTCACCGCGATCTGCCTGCTCGGAGCCCCCGAGGGTGTCGCGGCGATCGAGAAGCAGGTCGAGGGGCACGACGTGACCCTCGTGCTCGGCGCCGTCGACGAGCGCCTCAACGAGAAGGGCTACATCGTGCCCGGCCTCGGCGACGCGGGCGACCGCCTTTACGGCACGGCCTGAGCGCCCACCAACCGTGCGAAGCCGCTGAGCCGCGCGACCCCCTCGGGGGTCCGCGGGAGGTCGTCGAGCAAAGCGGGTGAGTACACCACGTAGGCGGCCTGCATCGCTCGCGAGATCGCGACGTTGATGCGGTTGCGCAGCAGGAGGAACTCGAGCCCGCGGGGGGCCTCCCGCCCCGATGAGGCGGCGAGCGTCAGGATCGCCACGACCGCCTCCTTTCCCTGGAACCGATCGACCGTGCCGACCGGGACGTCGGCGAAGCCAGCCGCGGCCAGCGCCTCCTCGACGGCGACCTGCTGGGCGTTGTACGGGGTGATGACGATGATGTCGTCGGACCGGAGCGCGCGAGGTTCGTGCACGGTGGCGGCATCGCCCGCCCCTCCCTCGGCTCCGGTCCATTCACGTCCGACGAGCTCGGCGACCAATCGGGCGACCTCGGCGGCCTCTTCGCTCGAGAACGTCGCATTTCCGCTGTGGCGCACCGGGACCACGTGCACCCCCGGTTCGACGCCGTCGAGGCGGCGCCGAGCGGTGGAGGGGTGCGCGGCGAGGCGACCCTCGTACGACAGGCGTGACACCGGCTCGGCGACGGCGGGGTGCATGCGGCGCGTGCGGGCGAGGAAGTAGCCGAACTCCTCGGGCACCACCTCGGCTCCGTCGATGATCCACCCGAGCGCCGAGGTGTCGACGGGCTCGGGGTGCGTGCCCTGACTGACCTGCGGCAGCTGCTGGGGGTCGCCCAGCAGAAGAAGGCGCCGCGCCGCGAGCGACACCGCGATCGTGGACGCGAGCGAGAACTGCCCCGCTTCGTCGATCACCAGCAGATCGAGACTTCCGCGGGGGATCCGGGTCTCGTGGCTGAAGTCCCACGCGGTCCCGCCGACGACGAAACCGGTCGCGGCGTTCTCGCCGGTGAACGCCGCGATCCCGTTCTTCGGCAGAACGGTGAAGGAGTGCGAGACGCCCGGGTCCTTCGGCGCTTTCCCGACTCGGGATGCCGGCACCCCCGCCGCGATGACCTGATCGAGCATGTGCTCGACGGTCGCGTGCGACTGCGCCACGACCCCGACGCGGTACCCGCGATCGGCGACGAGGCGGGCGATGACGTGGGAGCCGACGTAGGTCTTGCCCGTGCCGGGAGGGCCCTGCACGGCCAGGTAGCTGTTGTCCAGGTCGGCCACGCTCCGAGCGATCGCCGCCACGTCGTCGTCGCCGCCGCGGCCGTCGATGCTGGTGACCGGGGCGAGAGCGCCCGAGAGCGTCCGCGGTGGGACCCGGCGGAGGATGTCGGCCGCGGCTCCCTGCGGGATCGCCGGGGCCGCCGCGAGGACGGCGTCGGCCCACGCGTCGATCGCCTTCTGCTGATTGCCGGCGCGGGGCGGCGCGGGTGGGGTGAGGGCGAGTGGCAGGTCGTCCCAGGTCACTCCGTCGGCGGCGATCTCCTCGACGATCGCCCCGTCGTCGAGGACCTCGCGAACGGTCGTGCGGCGCGCACCGTGGATCCACCGCGGCCGTGTCTCGAGCGGGAACGGAGCGGGCAGATCGTAGACCGCGAAAGGTTCGGCGTCCGCGCTCAGGCGCGTCCCGGGGGCGACCTCACCGCGAAGCTCGACGAGTCGGCGCTGCGAGCCCCGGCCCGACTCGGGGACATGCCAGTCGGCGACCACCCGCGAACGTGCCGCATCGATCACCACGACGTCACGCGTGTCCTCCCACACCGACAGCGGCTCGCGCAGGCGCAGGAAGTGCGTGGCCCAATAGGTCTTCTCTTCGCGCGGGTAGTAGTCGATGGCGGCAGCGGCGAGACGGAGCGCCGTCGCATCGGGCTCGGCGGCGTCGGCCGCCCACCTCTGCAGGGCTGTGGCGCGCGGCGAAGGCTCATACGCCTGTTCGTCGGGCTCGGCGCCTCGCGCCGGGACGGCGCCCGACTCGCGGGCACGCTCGACCAGCCAATCGCGTAGTCGCCGGGTCGACACGCAGTCGTAGCGGTTGTAGTCGGCGAGATCGTCGAGCACGCGTTGCGCGGCGGTCGTGTCGCCGTCGGCGGCGAGCGCGCGGGCCTCGACGTACTTCACGATGGAGTCGTCTCCGCGCTGGACGTCGCTGGTGCGCACCTCATCGCCCATGTAGAGGGGCTCGAGCTTCTTGATCGAATACGAGCGCGAGCCGACCCGCAGGGCTCGCCGGACGACCGGGTACAGGTCGACGAAGACGCCGTCGCGCAGGAGCCGATCGACGTCCGCCTCTCGAACTCCGTAGCGAGCCGCCATCGTGAGCAGATGGGTCGGTTCGTAGGGGGCGTAGTGGTAGATGTGCATGCCCGGGTACTGCTGACGGCGTAGCGCCACCATGTCGAGGAAGCGCTCGAGGGCCGCTCGCTCCTCGTCGAAGGTGTGCGCCCACAGGGCCCCGTAGGTTTCGCGAGAGTCGACCCAGCCGAAGAGGTAGTCGATGCCCCAGTGCTCACCGACCCCCTCGGTGTAGAGCGGGTCGCCCTCGAAGTCGAAGAACAGGTCGCCGTGGTCGGGCCGGGGAAGCACCCCGAGCGACTTCGGCGCGACGACCTCGAACGTCGGCACGGCGGAGGCGGGGGCATCGCCGCCCGGGACCCCCGCCGGACTCTCGAGCTGCAGACGCGCCTGCGTACGGAGTGACGCGAAGGTGTCGGCACTCATCGCGGCGGGAGCGGTCGGAGCAGACGCCAGCTGGTCGATGGTCTCGATGCCGCCGGCACGGAGCCGATCGCGCTGGACGGGGCGCATGCCGGCGACCAGAAGCAGGTCGCGGTGCGCGACGACCTCGAGCTCGCACGTCGCGCACCGGCCGCATGCGATGACCCCGAGATCGCCCCGCGCATCGCCCCAGGCGATTGCCGGCCCGGCGACGCCGAGCTCGACCCTCCGGTCGGCGATCAGCGCGCGCAGGCGCTCCCGGCGCAGACCGAAGACCGGGAGGAGGTCGTCGACGCGGTGCGTGCTCGTCGAGCCGTCGCCGAGCAGCAACTGCACCTCGTCCGCGCGCGGGACGCCGAGACGATCGAGCTGATCCACGTAGGCGGCGAGCTGCATGAGCGCGGTCACCCGGGCCCGACGCGCGAGCTTCGTGTCCTGCACGATCCACCGACGCGTTCCCTCGGGCGACGCGTCGGACTCGCGGACGAGGAAGTCGGCGAACCCCACGAACTCATCGGTGGCGAAAGCGGCCTGGTACACCACCTCGACGGACGGGTCGGCCAGAGCCTCGTCGGTGAGGCGCACGGCTTCGGCGAGGGCCTGGGCGTCGGACGATCGGGCCGCCGGGATCTCGCGCACCGCCGCGCCGAAGCGGGCGCGGTCATCGTCGAGCACCCGCAGCTCGTGCGCCGTGCCCAGGCGGGCCGCGCGTTCGAGGGTGGCGTCCTCGGGGTCGTCGACGGGCGCGACGCGACCGATCTTCGCGTCGATGGCGCGCAGCCACGCGAACTCGCACTCCGCCGCCGCCTTGAGGTCGCTGGCGCTCCAGACGATCCGCGCCTCCTGCTCGATGTACCGCATGGTCCTCAACGCTAATCGGGGCCACCGACATCCGGTTCCGCCATCCACAGGCCGGCCTCCTCTCGCAATCCGACCGCCCGGTGTCGGACCGTGCTGACAGACTGAGGGGGTGATCACCGACCTGCCGTTCGAGAACGTGTACCGGCACGGGTTCGCGCGCGTCGCGGCGTGCACGATTCCCGTCGCGGTCGCCGACCCCGCCGCCAATGCCGACGCCGTGCTCGACTCCGCGCGCGCGCGCGACGCCGAGGGCGTCGCCGTCGCCGTCTTCCCCGAGCTGTGCCTCACCGGCTACGCGATCGACGACCTCGTCATGCAGGATCCCCTCCTCGATGCCGTTGAAACCGCTCTCGAGCGCCTGGTGCTGGCATCCGCCGATCTTCTTCCGGTGCTCCTCGTCGGCGCGCCGCTGCGCCACGGCAACCGCCTGTTCAACTGCGCGGTCGTGATCCACCGCGGTCGGGTGCTCGGCGTGGCTCCCAAGGCGTACCTGCCCACCTATCGCGAGTTCTACGAGCACCGCTGGTACGCGCGCGGAGACGACCAGGTCGGTCAGCACATCCGCGTCGCCGGCGAGACGGTGCCGTTCGGACCCGACCTGCTGTTCGAGGCGGCCGACGTACCCGGTCTCACCCTGCACGCCGAGGTGTGCGAAGACGTCTGGGTGCCGATCCCGCCGTCCTCGGGGGCGGCGCTCGCCGGGGCGACGGTGCTCGCCAACCTATCGGGCAGTCCCATCACGATCGGGCGTGCCGACGATCGGAACCTGCTGTCGCAGTCGCAGTCCATGCGGTGCCTCGCGGCCTACGTCTATGCGGCCGCGGGTCAGGGCGAATCGACCAACGACGTCTCATGGGACGGCCAGACCATGATCTACGAGGGCGGGCACCTGCTCGCCACGACCGAGCGCTTCCCCGACGGACCACGGCGCAGCGTCGCCGACGTCGACTTGGACCGTCTGCGACAGGATCGCCTGCGGCAGGGCACATTCGACGACAACCGCCGCACGACCGGCCCCGCGTTCCGGACGGTGTCGTTCGAGCTCGCCCCGCCCGCGACCGACCTCGGTCTGCGCCGCGCGGTCGATCGCTTCCCCTTCGTCCCCGACGATCCGGCTCGCCTCGCACAGGACTGCTACGAGGCGTTCAACATCCAGGTGTCGGGCCTCGTGCAGCGGCTCCAGGCCATCGGCGACCCGCGTCCGGTTCTCGGTGTGAGCGGCGGACTCGACTCCACGCACGCGCTGCTCGTGATCGCCCGCGCCATGGACCGGATGGGGCGTCCGCGCAGCGACATCCTCACCTACACGCTGCCCGGGTTCGCCACGAGCGAGAAGACCAAGCGCAACGCGATCGCCCTCGCCGAAGCCGTCGGCGCCTCGATCGAAGAGATCGACATCCGCCCGGCGGCGACCGAGATGCTCTCGCGCATGGGACACCCCTTCGCGGCGGGGCAGCCCGTCCACGACGTCACGTTCGAGAACGTCCAGGCGGGGCTCCGCACCGACTACCTGTTCCGTCTGGCGAACCAGAACAACGGGATCGTCGTCGGCACCGGCGACCTGTCCGAGATCGCCCTCGGGTGGTCCACGTACGGCGTGGGCGACCAGATGAGCCACTACTCGGTGAACCCCGGCGTCCCCAAGACGCTCATCCAGCACCTCATCCGCTGGGTGATCTCCTCAGGCGAGCTCAGCGATGAGACCGTCGTCGTGCTCCAGTCCGTGCTCGACACCGAGATCAGTCCCGAGCTGGTGCCCGCCGGCCAGGACGGCCGGATGCAGTCCACCGAGGACCGTATCGGCCCGTACAACCTGCACGATTTCACGCTTTACCACGTGCTGCGCTTCGGCTTCCGACCGTCCAAGATCGCCTTCCTCGCGGCTCACGCCTGGAGCGATCGGGATGCCGGCGCCTGGCCCCCCGGCTACCCCGAGGCAGGGCGACCGGTGTACGACCTCGTCACCGTGGCGAAGTGGCTCGAGGTGTTCCTGAAGCGGTTCTTCGGCTTCGCGCAGTTCAAGCGCACCGCGATCCCGAACGGACCCAAGGTGTCGCCCGCGGGCTCGCTGTCGCCGCGCGGCGACTGGCGTGCGCCCTCGGACGGCAACCCACGCGTGTGGCTGGCCGACCTGCACGCGGCCGTGCCGGAGGCGTTCCGGAACGAGTGAGTCCGCGGTCCGCGTGCGCCCCCACCCGATCTCGGGCGCTACCAGCCCATCGACCCCGGAACGCCCTTGAACGGCCCCGCGAGGTCGCTCGTCACCCACCCGCCGTAGAAGCCGCCCGGCTGCGGTTCGACCGTCTCGCCGCCCAGCACGACGCGATCCATCGGGCCCGCGTACACGGCCACCCGGTCCTCGAGAATCTCGTACCCGGGCATGGGGTGCGGATAGTTCCAGGCGGCGCGAGCGGCAACCGCTCCCCCACCGCCGTGGACATCGAAGTACCGGGCTCCCCCCTTGAACTCGCAGAACGACGCACCCTCGCCGAGGGTCAGCGCATCGCCGAACGCCGCGATGGGCACGTAGTACACCGGCGGGTGGCTGGTCTCGAGAACGCGGACGACGTCATCGGTATCCGCGATCCGCACGCCGCCGAAGTCGATCTGCACGCGCTTGCGGACGCGCTCCACGCGCGGTGGGCGGGGGTACTCCCACACGGATTCCTGGCCGGGACGAACGGGGTCGGGTACGGGACGCGCCATGCGCCCACGGTACGCCGCGATCCGCATACTCGGGCGATTCCCCGCATACCGGCTCAGGAGGCGCACAGCTTTTCGGTAGCCTGGTGACCGAGGGGGCACCGTGAGCGAACAGAAGACCACGCACGACGGCCGGCGATATCGCGTCTACCAGATCGTCGGAATCGTGCTGGCCGTGCTCTTCCTCGCCCTGGGTGTCGCCGCCTACCTGACCGGCGGCGGACCCATCATCGCCGCCATCGCCGTCATCGGAGGACTTGCCGTGCTCATCGTCTCGATCGTCATGATGGTGCGCTCGTGAGCGCCCCCGAGACCCCCGGCGGCTCCGACGGGAAGAAGAAATACCCGGCGGGCACCGTCGTCATCTGGATCGCCGGCGCGGGCGTCGGCCTGTGGCTGCTCATCAGCGGCCTGATCGGCATCCTCTCCGGAGGCAGCTGAACCGGCGCGTCGCGGGAATGCCCTCCGACGGTCGTCGTTGACCTCCACGTCACCGATTTCGACAGGAAGGGCATCATGACGCGTATCGGACGCAGCGACCTCGACATCCTCCCCCTCTCCCTGGGCGGCAACGTCTTCGGCTGGACCACGGACCGAGACACCTCGTTCGCCGTTCTCGACGCGTTCCACTCCGGTGGGGGCGACTTCATCGACACCGCCGACGCCTACAGCGCCTGGGTGCCCGGCAACTCGGGCGGTGAGAGCGAGACCCTCATCGGCGAGTGGCTCGCCTCGCGCAAGCCCGAGAACGTCGTCGTGGCGACGAAGGTCAGCCAGCACCCTCAGTTCCGCGGGCTGAGCGCGAAGAACATCCGTGCCGCCGCGGAGGCGTCACTGGCGCGTCTCGGCGTCGACACGATCGACCTGTACTACGCGCACTTCGACGACGCCGACACCCCGCTCGAAGAGACCGTGGCCGGTTTCGCCGATCTCGTGACGGACGGGCTCGTGCGCTACGTCGCGGTGTCGAACTACACCGCGGCCCGTATCCGCGAGTGGATCTCGCTCGCCGAGGCCGCCGGCGCCGACCTGCCGGTCGCGATCCAGCCGCACTACAACCTCGTGCACCGCACCGAGGTCGAGAGCGACATCGTGCCCGTCGCCGAGCAGTACGGCATGTCGCTCGTGCCGTACTACGCCCTCGCCAGCGGGTTCCTCACCGGCAAGTACCGCTCGGCGGATGCCACGGGCGATTCGCCTCGCGCGGAGGGTGCGGCGAAACTCGCCACTCCCGCAGGGCTCAAGCTGATCGACGCCCTTGAAGAGGTCGGTGACGCGCACGGTGCCTCCATCGCGGCGACGGCGCTGGCCTGGCTGCGCCTGCAGCCCACCGTGGCCGCGCCCATCGCGAGCGCCTCCAAGGTGGAGCAGGTCGCCGACCTGCTCGCCAGCGCGTCGCTCGAGTTGACGAGCGACGAGCTCGCGCACCTGTCGGCCGCATCCGAGCCCGCACAGGGCTGAGTGACGACTCTCTCCCTCAACTGAACGCCCGCCGCACGCGGAGCGCACCCACGGTGCGTGTTCCGGTGCGGCGGGCGTTTCGTCGCGCGGGCAGGTCGCGCAGGCAGGCGGGGCGAACGCGCGGCGGCGTCGGCGACAATGGTGGGGTGAAGCTCCTCGTCGCCGCCCATGCGTCCGAACTCATCGCCTTCGAGGCGGAGATCCCCGGGTTCGAGCGCCTGCTCACCGGAGTGGGCAAGATCCCGGCCGCCTACGCGTTGACGCGGGCCCTGTGCGCGGGCGATTACGACGAGATCGTCGTCGTCGGAACCGCCGGAGCGATCGACGACGACGTCCAGGGCGGCATCTACGACATCGCCGCGGCGATCCAGCACGACGCGAAGGGCCTCGACGGCGCCTTCGGCGAGCACGTTTCGCTGCCCGCTCGCGTCGAGACCGGTCACGAGGGCATGGTCATCGCCACGGGAGACCATTTCGTCGACGATGCCGAGACCGTGCGACTCATCCACGGCCTCGGCGGGAGTCTCGTCGACATGGAGTCCTACGCGCTTATCTGGGTGGCGCAGCAGTTCGGTGTGCCCATTCGCATCCTCCGTGCCGTGTCGGACCGCGCACAGGACGGCGCCACCGAACTCTGGGACGATGTCGTGGAACGGTGCAGTCACGAGCTCCGCGCTGAGATCCGCACCCGCTACGGCGTCTGAGCGCGTCCGCGACGCCGCCTGCACTCAGGGTGTCTGCGAGCCCGAACGCGCTCGACCCGCGAGGTCGGTGACCCCTACGACGAGCGCGAGCGCCAGGAAGACGCCGACCGTGATCATGCCCGACGCGTAGGCGTCGTGGTACAGCACGGCCATGTCGTCGACGCTGCCCTGCTCGCGGTAGACCGTCGCGTAGAACAGGGCGAGGGCGATGGCCGTGCCCACGGCCGTGCCGATGCGCTGCCCCAGCTGGCCGACGGATCCGGCGACGCCGCCGCTCTTGACCGGGATGTCGGCGAGGGTGAGCGTCTGGTTCGGCGAGATGACGAGTCCGCCGGCGAAACCCCCGAACGTCATGACCGCCGCCATCGCCCAGGGGGTCCACCCGGGGTCGGTGAAGAGGGCGACCAGGACGAGCCCACCGGCGGTGGCGACCATGCCCAGGATCCCCCAGACGACAAGGGGGCGCCCCAGTCGAGTGACGAGGTTGCCGCCGATCCACGAGCTCCCCGCGGATGCCACGGCGAAGCCGATCGTGACCATTCCCGCGAACACGGGTTCGAGGCCGAGTCCTCCCTGGAGGAACAGTGTGCCGAGAAGGAACATCGCGGGAACGGCCGAGAAGTAGGCGGTCGAGATGAGCACGCCGTTGCGGTAGGACGAGAGGGAGAAGATCGAGAACGGCATGAGCGGCATCCGGCCGCGCTCCGCGTATCGCCGTTCCCAGAAGACGAAACCCGCGGCGAACACGACCGACGCCACGAGGAACCACCAGCGGTGCGGGTTGTCGTCGGGGCTGCCCGTCGTGAACAGGAACGGCCACATCAACGACAGGATCGTCAACGCGAACAGCACGACGCCGACCGGGTCGAGATCGAGCTTGCGATGCGATTTGGTGCGCGTGTCGGGAAGCAGCCACGCCGCCAGGGCGATGACGATCGCGACGAGCGGGACGTTGATCCAGAAGATGAGCCGCCAGCCGTCGGTGTCGCCGCCGATGGCGATGAGCAGACCGCCCAGGGTCGGACCGAAGGCGGTCGCGATGCCGATCGTGGCACCGAAGAGCCCGAACGCGCGGCCTCGCTCTTTGCCCTGGAACAACTGCTGGACGAGCCCGAGCACCTGGGGCATCTGGATGCCGGCCGCGACGCCCTGCAGAAGGCGAGCGACCAGGAGCACGGTGGTGTTCGGGGCGAGCGCGCAAGCCAGGCTCGTCACGAGGAACAGTGACAGGCCGACGAGGAAGAGCATCCGCCGAGAGCGGAGGTCGCCCAGGCGTCCGGCCGGCACGAGGACGAGGCCGAAGGTCAGGATGTAGCCCGAGACCACGAGCTGCAACTCGGTCGGGCCGGCGTTCAGTGCCGCCTCGATCGAGGGGAGTGCGACGTTGACCTTCGTGAGGTCGAGGATCGTCAGCGCTGCGACCGCGACCGCGACCCAGTAGGCACGCCACCGATGCCGCGGCGACAGCACGATGTCACGCGTGGGGGGATGGGCGGAATCCGTGGGCGCAGAGGGAGGAGTCATCGACGCCGACGGTACTCCGGGGGTCGGACACCGGACCCGGGCTTGCGCGCGGGGGCATCTCGTCCTCTGCGGACGCGGGGGTCAGTCGACGTCGCGGCGGGCGAAGATCGCGCGCAACACGAAGAACACGATCACGGCGACGACCGCGACGGCGAGGAGGCGGAAGGCGAAGGCGATGAGCGAGAACAGGATGTTCACGAGCACCCACGCGATGATCACGGCGACGACGACGCCGAGGATGGTCCAGAGGGTGCTTTTGCGCATGCGTCCAGCCTAGAGCCGGGGACCGGGGCTGCCGGCCGTGCTCTCAGCCGAGAGTCGCACCCACCCCCTGTCGGATCACACTCGGGCCTCGGGTCGTCGCGGTGACGTGCAGCTGAGCGGGCAGCTGGTCCTTCATGGCCGCGACATGACTGATGACTCCGACTGTTCGGCCTCCCTGCCGCAGTTCGTCGAGCGTTCTCATGGCGAGGTCGAGGGTGTCGTCGTCGAGCGATCCGAATCCCTCGTCGATGAAGAGCGTGTCGAGCCGGATGCCGCCCGCTCGCGCCGTGACCACCTCGGCCAAGCCGAGAGCCAGCGCGAGCGACGTGAGGAACGTCTCGCCGCCCGACAGCGACTGCGGGGGGCGACTCTGCCCGGTGAAGGCGTCGACCACCTCGAGGCCCAACCCGCTCGCGGCACCTCGGGCGGCCAGGGCGTCGCTGTGCTGCAAGCGGTACCGGCCGGACGACATGTGGTCGAGCCGCAGATTGGCCGCGGCCACGATCTCTTCGAGCTCGGCCGCGAGCACGAAGGTCTCGAGCGTCATCCGACGCGTGTTCGGGGCGCGCCCGGCCACGGTGTCGGCGAGGCGGGCGATCACGGCGTGCTCGTCGGAGAGCGCCGCCACCGCCGTGTGCCCGGCGTCGGCGCGCTGCGCGAGGCCCCTCAGACGGTCGGCCAGCGCGCGAGCCGAGGCGTGCGCCGCGGACGAACGCTGGACGGCCTCACGCGCCTCGGCGACGGCGAGCGCGAACGGAGCCAGGTCGACGGGCTCGTCGGGGGCGTCGACGAGGAGCAACTCGAGATCCAGCAATCGCTGGCGGACGGAGGCGACCGCCGCGTCGTGCTCCGCGATCGCGGTGTCGAGGCGGTGCCGCTCCGACGCCGGCCGGAGAGCCCGGGTCACGGCCTCAACGTCTGCGAACGGGCTGTCGGCCACGAGGCCCGCGACGATCGCTGCGGTCTCGCTCTCATGCGCGATCGCGGTCTCGAGCAGATCCTGCGCGGCGACGAGCTCGCGCACCGCTTCTCGTCGGGAGCGAAGGTCGCGCTGCCGCTCGGCCACGCTGTCGGAATCTCCGCGCGCCGCGGCGACCTCGACGCGCAGGATCTCGATCCGCTGCTCGGTGAGCGCGAGGGACTGGCGGGTGTTCGCGAGCTTCTCCGAGAGGCCGTCGATACGCTCGGCGATCGACGCATCGAGTTCTGCCACCCGCGCCCGTTCCTCCTGCACGCGCTCGTGCTCGTCGACCTCGGCCTCAGCCGAGGTGAGGGCCTCTTCCGTCTGGGCCAGACGCTCCTCGAGGACCTCGACGCTCTCTCCGCCCGCGAGAGCTGCGGCCAGCGTGTGCGCGTCACGCGCGACGCGCGCGGCGTCGGAGGCGAGTCGGTCCTGCTCGACGGCGACGTTCTTGCGATCTTCGGCGGCGTTGATCTCGTCGTCGGACACGGGAGCATCGTCACCGCGCGCGGGGTGCGGATGCTCGCGCGCTCCGCACACGGCGCACGGTTCGCCGTCGACCAGATCGTGGGCCAGCTCGACGGCGGCACCCGCGAGACGACGGCGGAGAAGGGCGGTCCAGGCGTCGACGGCACGCTGCACCTCGTCGGCACGGACGAGAGCCGCCAGATCCGCTCGTTCGCGTTCCTCGAGCAGGGCCGCGGCGCGGCGCGCGGCCTCGAGCCGGCGAATCACGTCGTCTCGCGCGGTCGCCGCGGTCGACTTCCGGGTCTCCGCTCCGGCCAGTCGCATGAGTCGCTCATCGAGGCCGCGCAGAAGCTCCGGAACCTCGAGCCGCCCGTCGATCAACGCGTCCCGATCCGCGGTGGTGCGGGCGAGGAGCGCGGTGAACCGGTCGGCTTCGGCGACGAGCTCGTCAAGTTCGACCTCGGCGGCGAGTGCCGACTCGCCCCGGGCGAGCAGGGCGGTGATCTCGTCGTCGCGGGCGACGAGCTCTGCCCGGTCGACGCCGACCTCGAGGGACGACGCGGAGCCGACCGGCTCGCCGAGCCGACGGGCCTTCTCGATCGCGGCGCGGGAGCGGTCCCGGGCGGAGGCGAGCCCCCTGCGCGCCGACTCGGCCGCCTCGATCGCGCCGCGGAGGGTCTCGGCCTCGGCCGCGGCGGAAGACTCATCGCGCGCGTCGGACATCCGGGCGTCGTCCGCCTCGAGGGCCGTCAGGCGAGCGCGAAGACGTGCGCGATCGTGTTGCCGCTCGGTGAGGGCGGTCGCTTCGCGCTCGGCGATCAACGCCCGATCGAGACGCGCGTTGCTGTCGTCGCGTTCGCGCGCAGCCGACCCGACGCGGTAGTCGGCGCGTTCCACCGCTCGCACGACGCGGGCGACACGTTCGCCGACTCCGAGCGCTGCACCCGCGTCCGATTCACCTTCGACCGCGCCGACCGTCGAGGCCTCGGCGTCGAGCTCGAGGGCGAGACGCTCGGCTTCGTCGAGGAGGGTCGCGACCTCGACGCCCTCGGTGGCGAGACGCTCGGACGCGCGCTTGCGGCGTTCGTCGAGATCGGTCGCGTACTGCTCGAAGGACCGGGTACCGAACAACGTTCGAAGCAGGCTCAGTCGTTCGTCGTTCTTGGCGAGGAGGAAGCGCGCGAAGCGGTTCTGCGCCAACAGGATGACCTGGAGGAACTGCTGCTGGGTCAGACCGAGGATCTCGTCGAGACGAGCGGCGACATCGACCGGACGCGCGGCCACGCCCGTCCACCCTTCGGGAGCGAGGACCTCGAGCAGCGCCCGATGAGGCTCTTTCGTCGTCCCTCCCCCGCGTCGCTTCGGCCGCTCGAACTCCGGAGACCGAGTGATGCGCCAGCGCTCGCCCTCGGCGCTGAACTCCAGTGTCACGCGGGTCGGGTCGTCGGGCTCGCAATGGTCGCTGCGCAGGCGGCGCTCCGCACCGTCGTACCGCGGAACGCCCCCGTACAGGGCGTAGCAGACCCCGTCGAGCACGCTCGACTTGCCGGCTCCGGTGCGTCCCGTGATGAGGAAGATGCCGTCAGCGGTGAACACGTCGAAGTCGACGGTCTGCGCCTCGAGGAACGGCCCGAACCCCTCGAGGACGAGGCTGTGGAGCTTCACGCCGTGGCCTCCGCGACGGACCGGCCGTCGAGCACCTCGCGGATGAGGGCGCGCTCGGCCTCGGAGGCCCCTTCTCCCTCGCGGACGTGGGTGAGGAAGGTGTCGATGACCTCGCCGTCGTCGCGCGCAGACCGCACCCGTCGGGCGTACCCCGACCCGTCGTCGGGCAGGGTCTGAGCGGGGAGGTGGACGACCGTGGCGCACCAGGGGAAGCGCGCCTGCAGCCGGCGCATGGGATCGGGCTGCGGAGTGGAGTCGGTGTACTCGGCGCGCACCCAGTGCTCGTGGAAGTCGGCGAAGCGATCGTCGGTCAGGAGGTCGTCGAGGGGGGCACGGAGGGTGACGAGCGGGCGGAGAACGGGCAGGTCGAGCCAGGTCACGTTCGCGAGCCCGTCGGCGTCGAGATCCACCAACCAGGATCCGCGCGGTTTGCCCGCCTCACCGAAGCTGTAGTGCACCGGCGCTCCGGCGTACCGGACGCGGGTGGAGATCTGCTGGCGGCCGTGGATGTGTCCGAGGGCGACGTAATCGGGCCCGTCGAAGGCGGAAAGCGGAACCACGTCGAGACCCCCCTGGCGGATCTCGCGCTCCACCCCCGGCGTGGCGTCGACGCCTGCGGCGAAGCAATGAGCAGCCACCACCGAACGCCCACCGCGCTCGGCGAGGTCGGCGCGGACGAGGTCGAGGGCGTGCTGCATGGTCTGTGCCTGGCTGCGCAGTTCGACGCCCTCCCAGAGGTGGCGCACGATGGCGGGCTCGAGGTACGGGATGCCGTAGAAGTGCACGGGGCCGTGCTCGTCGTCGATGGTCACCGGGGTACCCACGGCGTGAGGGTCGGTGACGACCGTGATCTCGTCGCGCAACAGAGCGGACTGGAAGCCGAGACGGGCAGCCGAGTCGTGGTTGCCGCTCGTGACGACGACACGCGCTCCGGCTGCTGCCAGCGATGCCAGGGTCGACGTCAAGACCGGATAACAGGCCGCCGAGGGGGCCGCGGAATCGAAGACGTCGCCCGCGACGATCACCACGTCGACGGAGTTCTCGCGCACCTGCGCGACGAGGGCGTCGAGGACGCCGCTCAGCGCCTCGAGGGTCGAGTGCCCGTGGAAGGAGCGCCCGATGTGCCAGTCGGAGGTGTGCAGGATCCGCATGCAGACACGGTACGTCGCACCTCCGACATCGGCTCGCAGCAAACGCCCGACCCGACGGGTTCGTCCCACGGAAAAGCCCCGCCGCCGGGTCTTTCCGGGGCGGGGCGTTCTCGAGGGATCAGGAGCCCGAGACCTCCGCGGCCAGGGCGCGGATGCGGTCGTCGCCCAGGTCGAGGCCGATGTCGCGGAAACGCTGACGCAGCACGTCGGCGATGCGCTCCTCGCTCTTGTCGCCGACGTCGGCGCGCGTCTGCACGACGACGCCGGCGATGCGGGCCTCGTCGTCGGTCGGGTGGGTGTCCATGGCCGGTTCGGACTGCTCGTCGGGCCGCGAGATCTTGCGATCGCGGTGCACAGCGCCGCCGACCGAGTCCGCGGCGTCTGCTCCCCCGTCGGGGCCGCTGGTGGGCTGGGGCGCCCGAGTGTCATCCGTCATGTCAGTCCTCCGTGCTCAGGTCGGGGTCGATGCCCTGGCTGGCGGCATCCCCCTCGATGGGGTCCGAGGGCTCCGCGTCGTTGAGGCGCGGCGAGCCCTTCGCGTGCTCGTTCTGCTCTGCGGTCTCACCGTCGGCGACGGCGCCGCTCTCCCACCCACCGGGAGGGTCGGCGTTGATGACACCCTCGGGCAGGTCGCGGTCATCTGTCATGACTTCCCCTTTCGACCCGACCAGCTTCGTCGTGCGGGCGGAGGACCCGGCAGGGGTTGACGGCCGGACGCGGTCTGCGTAGGCGCTCGTTCAGGAGGCGGGTCGCTGGTGCAGGATGGCCGCCCGCTCGGGGTGGGCTTCGAACCACTCCCCCACGTACCAGCACACGGGCAGGATCTCGCGGTCGCCCGCCGCCTCGATCGCGTCCACCGCGCGCTCGGTGATCACGGCGGCGTAGCCGTGTCCGCGGAAGGTGGGGATGGTGAAGGCGCGGGTCAGGGCGACCGTGCGCCCGTCGTCGCGATAATCGAGGACCGAGACGAGGTCGTCTCCATCGTGCAGCGTGTAGCGGGACGCGGTCTTGTCGTCGGCGAAAAGCAGGTCGGCCATGACGGAGAGGCTACGCCGCCCTCGATGGACGGGCTCCGTCGCGGCGGAGTGCACGGTGCGACGGCCCGCGAGGCCGCGAAATTGAGCATGATGCGCGCCCCTGGCGGCATCCATGCCGATTTGACGAGGTCGGACACGCTGCGTCATAATCCCCCCATGACTCTCAACGCGCGTTCTCTGTCCGCCCGGGAGGCGAACAGGACTGCCGGCATGATGATGCCCGGCCGCGTTGCGATGTGTTGTCGAATGTGCCGCTAACAGCGACCCTCGCTCGGACCACCTCGGTTTCTGAACACCGACGTCGTCCCTCGGCCGCCTGACGTCCGCGTCGATCACGCGTACCCCGGCACCGCACTCCGGCCCTCCGGCCTCTCCCTCCCGTCGAACCCCGCTCTCGTTGACGCCCGGGTTCACACACCCAAGGATTCTCTCCTCATGTCGATCTCCGCCGTTCTCGACCGCCCCTCCACCGCCGCCGCCCGTCCCGCCGCCCGCGACGCCGCTCCCCACGCGACCGCAGCGTCGGCCCCTGCGGCTCGCCCCGCCGCCCCCGCCACCACCGCCCCGCGGGGCTTCGCTCTCTACGTCGGCATCGACGAGGCGAAGGCCGCCGCCGCCGGCGTCAGCCTCGGTACTCTCGTCGAAGCCCTCCGCCGTACGCTCGGCGAGCTGGCCCCCGCCGCCGAGACCTACGCGACGGTCGCCCTCGCCCCGGTCGGGTCCGGTGGCCGCGACGTGGACGTGGTGCGTCTCGCCCTGCACGAGCCGTCGGCGATCGCACGCACCAAGGACGAGCCCGCCGAAGAGGACCGCGCGCCGGGAGGCGTCGTGGTCGACATCTCGCGCAAGCGCGTGCTCATCGACGGCGAGTCCGCTGCGTTCACGTTCAAGGAGTTCGAGCTGCTGCAGTACCTCGTTCTGCGCGAAGGCCGCACGATCGAGCGCACCGAGCTGGTGGCATCCCTCTGGGAGGGCTCGACCGACGATGACGCCCCGGGCGAGCGCACCATCGACGTGCACGTGCGGCGCCTGCGCGCGAAGCTCGGCGTGTACGAGGACATCGTGCGCACCGTGCGCGGCGTCGGGTACCGCTTCGACCGCCACGCCGACGTGTCGATCCGCTACGGACACGGCACGCCCTCGCCCGACCGGTTCTGACGCCCCCTCCCGCTCTCTGCATGGGAGCGGATGCCGCGATGTCGGCGCTCGGACGTAGGGTGTCGGCATGAGGTCGGTCGGAGTCCGCGCGCATCACGCGCCGCGTGAATCGGCCGCTCCCGCGGGCGACCCGATCGAGTCGGAGTACCGCCCCGCCCGTCCGGTCGACATCGGCCGTGCCGTCGCGGCACAGCGTCACGGTGCGAACGACCCCACGTACTTCGCCTCGCAGCCGCTCTCGGCCGGGGGCGTCGTCTGGCGGGTGAGTCGCACCCCCCTCGGGGTCGCCACCCTCGCCTTGCGCATGCGCGTCGGCGGTGCGGTCAAGGCCGCGGCGTGGGGGCCGGGAGCCGAGTGGGCTCTCGACCAGTTGCCCGCGCTGTGCGGTCGCGACGACGATCCCGACGGTTTCGACGCGTCGCGGCATCCGTCCGTCGCCGAGTGGCATCGCCGGCACCCCGACCTCCGTATCGGCCGCACCGACCTCGTCTTCGATGCGCTGGTCAGCGCCATCATGGAGCAGAAGGTCACGAGCATGCAGGCCTTCTCCGCCTGGCGGAGCATCGTCACCTGGTACGGCGAGCGCGCTCCCGGTCCGACCCCTCGGCCGATGTTCGCTCCTCCCGACGTCGACGGATGGCGCCTCGTCCCCTCGTGGGCGTGGCATCGCGCGGGTCTCGAGCCGCCGCAGTCGCGCACCATCGTCGAGACGTCGCGCCGGGGCGCCTCCATCGTCCGTGCCGCCGAGGCGGCCGTCGACGGCGAGGCCCGCGATCGCGTCTTCATCAGCCTCCGCGGGGTGGGCATCTGGACGAGCGCCGAGACGCGGATCCGTGCTTTCGGCGATCCGGATGCCGTGAGCGTCGGCGACTACCATCTCTCCCATCAGGTGGGTTTCGCCCTCACCGGGCATCGCATCGACGACGACGGCATGCTCGAGCTGCTCGAGCCGTTCGCCGGGCACCGTCAGCGCGTCATCCGTCTGATCTATGCCGGCTCTGCGCTCGAACCGCGCCGCGGCCCGCGCCTGCACCCCGAGGATCACCGCGATCGGTGACCCCTAGGCTGAGCCCATGACGCAGACGGGAACGGGCTGGCCACGCGGACGGACGTACTGGGTTCTCGGAAGCGTGCTCCTGCTCGGCCTGGGGGTGCTGTTCGGCCTCGTGTGGCAGAACGTGTGGCTCGGCATCGTCATCGCCGCCGCCGTGTCGGTCGGGTGGCTCCTCGCTTACGAGTCGAGCCGCGGACGCAACGTCGGGGTGAACGACGAGGACAACGGCATCCAGCTCTAGGTCAGCGCTCGCCGGCGAGGTGGGTGCGCCGCATCGGCACGTGGGGGATCCCGTCCTCGGCGAAGGGGGCTCCCGACACGACGAAGCCGAACCGTCCGTACCAGGAGGCGAGGTGCGCCTGAGCGTCGAGCAGGATCGGGATGCCGGGAGCGTCGGCATCCAGAAGATCGATCGCCGCCCGCATGAGGTCGGCGGCGATGCCGCGCCCTCGAGCCGCGGGAGCGGTGGCGACCCGGCCGATGCGCGTGTTCCCCGCCTCCCGGAGAACGCGGAGCGTCGCGAGGATCTCGTCGCCGTCGGCGGCCCAGAACAGCTCGGCGCCGGGCTCGATGTCGCGGCCGTCGATCTCGGGGTAAGCGGCCTCCTGCTCGACCACGAACACGGCCACTCGCATCCACAGGATGCGGTACAGCGTGAGCGGGGCGATGTCGGCGACAGCGGAACGATGCACGGTGACGACCATCCCTCGACCGTACAACGGCCGGCGAGGCCGATCCGCGCTCTCGCCTGGACCCCTGTCGGAGGTGCGCGCTAGCCTGCGGCCATGTCTTTCCAGGCGTATCTCGACAACATCGAGACCAAGACGGGTCTCACCCCGCGGCAGTTCGTCGCCCTCGCCGCCGAACGCGGTTTCGGTCCGGGCACGAAGGCGACCCCGATCCTCGAATGGTTGAAGGACGACTACGACCTCGGGCGCGGCCACGGCATGGCCCTCGTGCACGTGATCACGAAGGGCCCGCAGATCGGCGACACGCACGTCGGCCGCAGCGGGCCGCACGGCGACAAGAGCGACACCCTCTGGCTCGACGGCGCGGCGTCGAATCCAAACCCCTAGCCTTCCGCCGAGAAGCGTCTCGACGCCGCGATCTGCTCGCCGACCCGCCGCAGGGCCAGAATGAGCGGCTCGACGAGTGCGGTGCCGAGCACGACGTAGCGCACCGCGTCGTCCATCGACGTCTCGGGTGTCGCGGCGAGCTCCGCCTCGCCGATCGCGGCGAGATGCGTGACGTAGCTGTCCATCACCGACGGCGGCACGGTGAACCCGGCGCGATCGAGTGTCGCGAGGGCCTGGGCGACGGCACGGAGCTGGTCGGGAAAACAGTCGACGGGCGATCCGCCCATGCGCTCGAGCAGCGCGGTCGCCGCGGTCACGTCGAGGTCGCCGTCGACCACCGGGGTCACGGCGGCATTGGCGGCGCCGAGCAGGTCGTAGGGGTTCTCGGGCGGCTCTTCGAGCACGCCGATCACCTTGCGCACCCCCGCGATCCCGACGCCCGCGTCGACGAGCGCGCGGATGACGCCGAGGCGCTGCACGTGCGAGGCTCCGTAGCTCGCCTGCGTCGGCGAGGTGCGCTCGCCCTCGGGCAGCAGTCGCTCGCGCAGGTAGTACTTGATGGTGGCGACGGGTACTCCGCTGGTCGCCGACAGTTCCGAGATCCGCACCGCTCGCCCCTTGACTCGATAGCAAGACTATCCAACACTGGATAGTGACACTATCGAGTGAGGACGAGCCATGGCATCCATCAATCCGGGACGAATGACCCACCGCTACGACGGCGAGCTCGTCGTCTTCCACATCGGCATGACGGTCAACAAGTGGTGGCGACCCGACCAGTGGATGCCGCTGATGGGCGACATGCCCAGGATGCTGCGCGAGCTGAGCACCGACCCCGACTCCGGGCTCCTCGGTTTCACGATGCTGCTCGGCTCCCGGGGTCCCTACCTCGTGCAGTACTGGTCGTCGCTCGACAAGCTCTACGCCTACGCCTCGGCGCCGGCCCAGGAGCACCGGCCCGCCTGGACGCGTTTCAACCAGCGGGCGCGGAAGACCCCCGGCGCGGTCGGCATCTGGCACGAGACGCACGTGGTCGAGCGCGCCGAGACCATCTACGTCGCAACCCCGCCGATGGGTCTGCCGCGGGCGACCGAGATCGTGCCCGTCGCCTCGCGACACGACCGGGCACGGGCACGCGTGGCCGACGGTCGCACGGGTGGTGCCGCCGCACCCGCCGGAGCGACAGACTGAGGGCATGGCCTCGATCCTCACCACCGCCGAAGAACTGCACGACGCCCTGTCCGCGGGCCGCTACGCCGACGGCGGTCCCGTCCGGGTGCTCGACGTGCGCTGGCGACTGGACCGCCCCGACGGGCGGCCCGACTACCGCGCCGGGCACCTCCCGGGCGCACAGTACGTCGACCTCGACCACGACCTGGCCACCCACGGCGCGCCGACCGAGGGCCGGCATCCGCTCCCCTCCCTCGAGTCGTTCGAGCGAACCGCCCGCCGGTGGGGCGTCGACGAGGGCGACACGGTCGTCGTCTACGACGACCTGAAGAACATGTCGAGCGCCCGCGCCTGGTGGCTGCTGCGCGCGGCCGGGGTCGCCGACGTGCGCCTGCTCGACGGGGCGCTGACGGCGTGGACCGAGGCCGGCTTCGCGCTCGAGGAGGGGGATGCCGCGACTCCCGCCCCCGGCTCGATCTCGCTGGCCTACGGCGCGATGCCCACCCTCGCACTCGACGAGGTGGCCGCGTTCGCCGAGGACGGCCTCCTGCTCGACGCGCGGGCGGGCGAGCGCTATCGCGGCGAGGTGGAACCCATCGACCCGCGCGCGGGCCACGTGCCCGGAGCGGTGAGCGCCCCGACCACCGAGAACGTCGGCGGCGACGGCCGCTTCCGCTCCCCCGACGACCTGCGTTCGCGGTTCCAAATGCTGGGGGCCGACGACGGCATGAGCGTCGGCGTCTACTGCGGGTCGGGCGTGACGGCGGCGCACCAGGCGGTCGCCCTGACGCTCGCGGGCTTCGAGCCGCGGGTCTTCGCCGGGTCGTGGAGCCAGTGGTCGAACCACCCCGAGCTGCCCGTGGCGACGGGGCCGGAGCCGCGCTGCGGAATCACGCCCACAGGTCGCTGACGGGGATCTCGCGAGCGAGAACGTTCTGCGCCGCCCGGTGCCCCGAGAGCAGTGCACCGGGGACGGTGGCGGGGTCGTCACCCCACGTCGCTTCTCCGGCGAGATGCAGCACCCCGTCGACCGGGGTGGCGAGATCGTCGTGGTCGGCGCCGACCGAACCGGGGAGCATGTACGCGTACGACCCCCGTGAGAACGGGTCGTCCTGCCAACGCGTGACGATCGCGCTCGTCGGATCGGGCACACCGTCGCCGTAGAGGCGGCGCAGCTGGACCATGGTCGACGCGATGATCCGCTCGTCGCTCCACTCGCGCGTCGCCACCGCGGCGGGACCCGCGGCGAACGTGAGTAGGGCGGGCTCGTCGTGAAGCCGCCCGAGGTCGTACCAGGAGTGCCACCACTCCCCCTCGTCGCCGAGCTGACGGATGCCGTAGACCCCGGCATCCCAGAATCGCTCGGCGAAGCGCAGCACCACCTTCTCGAAGGCGTTCATCCGGAGCAGCCCGAGCGCCCGGCGATGCGGCTGCGGGAGAGGGGGCTCGATCACCAGGCCTCCGGCGTGCAAGACGCCGACGGGGACCGTGACCACGGCCTCCCTCGCCACGAACGTCCCGCGGTCCGTGTCGACCACGACGCCGGCGGCCGAACGCTCGACGCGCGAGACGACGTGACCGAGACGGACGTCGAGACCCACCGCGAGGTTCGTCGCGAGCTCGTCGTAGCCCCGGGGGAAGACGACCTCGTCGCCGTCGACGGTGTCATCGTCGAGACCGTGGGCACCGAGCTCGGCCATGCCGATGCCGTACTGCTCCTGAGCGCGGCGGTCGTTGTACTCCCGCACACGCTCCTTACGCTCGGCATCCCAGTCCTGTAGAGCGAGAGCACGCTCGACGACGTCCGCGTAGGTCGCGTCCGGCTCGGCGTCGCCGATGACGCGCGTGAGCGTCGCGTTGAGCGCGCGGATGTCTGCGGCGTATCCCGCCACCGCGTCGGAATCGAGGCGCCGCCCCCGGGCGTCGAAGTACGTCAACGGGCGGGAGTCGGGCTGATACCCGCCGACGGTGAACTCCACCATCGGCATGCCGAAGGCTCGCGCCGCGGCCGCGACGGGGCTGTCGGTGATGCCGTGGATCCACGATGCGCCGCGGTCGGTGACGTGGCCGCCGGAGCGATCGGTGAACACGCGCCCACCCACCCGGTCCCGCGCCTCGAGCACGACGACCCGGTGCCCGCCCCGCACGAGGAGACGAGCGGCGGCGAGCCCCGAGATCCCCGCCCCGACGACCAGAGTGTCGACGGTTTCCATGGGCCCTCCCGCGTGCTCGATGTTCCGGCGACGCTACTGCGGGCGGCGAGCTCTCGGCATCCGCCACTCTGGCGTGCGAGCGGCGGCGGGCTGGACGCGGTGTACACACCGCACGGTTCAGGCGACCGGCGCCTCTTCATCGCGGCGCTCGGGAACCGTACCCTTACGGCCGTAGCGCAGCCAGAAGAACAGGTAGCAGAGCCCCACGAACGGGATGCCGAAGTACAGGGCGGCGACCTGGTTCGGGTCGAACGCGATCGCCACGATCGACGCGGTCAACAGCACGAAGGCGAGGATCGGCACGAGCGGGTACATCGGCGTGCGGTAGGCGAGGGTCGAGAGGTCTCCTCCCTCGCGCAAGAACTGGCGCCGGTGGAAGAACTGCGCAGCGACGATCGCCATCCACACCGCCACCGCCGCGAAGCCGGCGATCGACACGAGCACGATGTACACCGTCTCGGCGGCGACGACGCTGGTGATCAGCGAGACGAGGCCGATCGCGAGGCTCACCAACAGCGCCACCATGGGGATGCCGCGGCGAGTGAGCTTCGTGAAGGCGCGCGGCGCGTACCCCTCTTCAGCGAGGGAGAAGAGCATGCGCGCGCAGGAGTACAGCCCGCTGTTGCCCACCGAGAGCAGGGCCGTGATGACGACGAAGTTCATGATGTCGGCGGCGTAGGGCACCCCGACGATGTCGAAGACCTCGACGAAGGGGCTCTCGCTGACGCCGGCCCTGTCGTACGGCAGGAGCGCGGCGATCACGACGATCGAGCCGACGAAGAGCACGAGCAGACGCAGCACCGTCGAGCGCAGCGCGCGGGGGATATTGCGGGCGGGGTCCTTCGTCTCACCGGCGGCGACACCGACGATCTCCGCACCGCTGAAGGCGTAGAACACGGCGAGCGAGGTGATGAGCACTCCGCCGAGACCCGCGGGCAGAAGCCCCTCGGGCGTGACGAAGTTGCTCAGCAGCACCGCCTCGTGCGGCTCGGACGAGAGCGGGGTGAAGCCGAAGATCGCCATGCCGCCCAGCACGATAAGGGCGACGATCGCGAGCACCTTGATGAGGGCGAACCAGAACTCGGTCTCACCGAACACGCGGGCCGAGATGGCGTTGAGGGTGAACAGCACCGCGGCGAAGACCACGCACCACACCCACACGTCGACGTTCGGGAACCACCTCTGCATGAGGATCCCGGATGCCGTGAACTCCGACCCCAGCGCGACGACCCAGCACAGCCAGTACAGCCACGCCGTGGCGAAGCCCGTCGCCGGCCCCATGGTGCGCGCGGCGTAGATGTGGATCGAGCCCGAGACGGGGTAGGTCACCGCGAGCTCGCCGAGGCACACCATCACGAGCCACACGACGAAAGCGCCGAGCAGGTACGCGAGCACGGCCCCGAGCGGACCCGCCTGGGCGATCGTGTAACCCGAGCTCAGGAAGAGACCCGACCCGATGACGCCGCCGAGGGCGATCATCACGAGGTGGCGCGCGTCCATCGCGCGGCGGAGCTGCCTCTTCGGCTCGCCCGACTCGGCGCGGTCGACGGCGGGACCCGAGGGTCGGTTCATGAGGGTTCTCGCATTCGTCCTCGAGGGCCGCGCGTTCGGGCGACCGCACGTCAGAGTAGTTGATGACCGCTGGCTACGCTGAATGGAGCGCACCGAGTCCAGTCGGTGCCGGAGGAAGGACGGCGAGATGGCAGAGCGCCCCGACCGCACCGACAGCGACACGCTCGCCGAGGCGAGCCTCGCCGTCCACGGCGGCAAGCAGCTCGACAGCACTCGCGCTCTGCGCACGCCGCTGGTCATGTCGAACTCCTACGAGCTCCCCGAAGACCCGAGCGAGATCAGCTGGTCGGCCACCGCGCCCGGGCTCTACACCCGCAACACCGGCGTCAACCAGCTCGCCCTCGAGCGCAAGCTCGCCGCCCTCGAGGGCGGAGAAGAGGCCGTCGCCCTCGCCTCCGGGGTCGCCGCCCTCCACGCGGTGTTCTTCACGCACGTGCGCGCGGGCGACCACGTCGTGGTGAGCGACGTCGTCTACGAGGCCACCTGGCGGCTCTGGAGCGAGCTGCTCCCCCGCCGCTATGGCATCCATGCCACCTTCGTCGACATCTCGGATCCGGATGCCGTCCGCGCGGCGATGCGGCCCGAGACGAAGCTCGTGTGCGTCGAGGCGATCGCGAACCCGACCACCAAGGTCACGGACGTCGCCGCGATCGCGGACATCGCGCACGCGGCCGGAGCGCTGCTGATGGTGGACTCCACCTTCACCCCGCCTCCGTTCTACCGACCGCTCGCCGACGGTGCCGATCTGGTCGTGCACTCGCTGACGAAGTACATCAACGGTCACGGCGATGCGATGGGCGGGGCGGTGATCGGGCGGTCGGAGCTGATCGAGCCGATCAAGGCCGACGCGATGGTCGACGTCGGCGGCGTCATCTCGCCCTTCAACGCCTGGATGATCGAACGTGGATCCGTGACGCTCCCCCTGCGCCTGCGCCAGCACCTGTCATCGGCGGAGCGGATCGCCGCGTTCCTCGAGGCCGACCCCCGGGTGGCGTTCGTCGCCTACCCGGGCCTGCCCTCGCACCCGGGCCATGAGACCGCGCGACGCCAGTTCGGCGGGCGGGGATACGGCGGCATGATGGCGTTCGCCGTCGACGGCGGACCCGACGCGCAGAACCGCATGGTCGGTCAGCTCCGCCTCGTCACCTCGGGGTTCTCTCTCGGTCACGACGACAGCCTCATCGTGCACACCGCCGCGGACGGACCGCGGACGGTGACGTATCCGGAAGAGTTCCGACGCTACGGGCACCTGCGGTTGTCGGTGGGTCTGGAGGATCCCGACGACCTGATCGCCGATCTCGCGGCGGCGCTGGACGCGTCGGGCGTCTGAGCTCGCCCTACGACTCGGGGAACAGTTCGCGGATCGTCGTGACGACGCCGTGGTCGAGATTCGAGGGGGCGCGGTAGCGCGCGCGAGCGACGACCTCGGGGTGGGCCTCGCGCATCGCGTACGACCAGTCGGCGGCATCCAGCATCTCGAGGTCGTTGAGGTAGTCGCCGAAGGCGGCCGTCTGCGCGGGCACGACGTCGAGCGCCTCTTGCAGCCGCGCGAGGGCCGCGCCCTTGTCGACGTGAAGGTTCATGATGTCGACCCAGTGACGCCCCGACACCACGACACGGTGTGTTTCGGCGATCTCGTCGAGCGCGCGACCGACGCTGTGCTCGGCGACGGCGAAGTCGTAGATCGCGATCTTCAGGACGTCGTCGTCGACCTCGAGGATGTCGTCGACCGCCTTGAGCGCCGCGTAGTACGTGTCGGCCTCGGCGCGGAAGGCGTCGTCGGTGCGCTCGATGTAGGCCGAACGCTTTCCGCACAGCACGACCCCCAGGTCGTATCCCCGCTCACCGAGATCGCGGAGGTGACGGACGACCCGCTCGACGACCTCGCGATCGATCGCGTCGGACGAGACCTCGACGCCCGCGCGGACGACGTACGCGCCGTTCTCGGCGATGAAGGTCATCTCGCCCGCGGCTTCGCCGAACGATCGCTGCAGCGTGGCGAGCTGCCGACCCGAGGCGGGGACGAAGGCCACTCCGCGCTCCGCCAGCCGGGGCAGAAGGCTCCAGAGCGGGTCGGGGATGTTGCCCTCGCCGTCGAGGAGGGTGCCGTCCATGTCGACGGCGATGAGGCGGATGTCGTGAGGCACCGCCCCATCCTCCCAGGCGGGCGGCGGCTCGCGAATCGGTGGGCCAGCGGGGAACCGCTGAAATGACTGGTTGACTCGGCACATGGACCTCGAACCCTGTCGTCCCCGCGATATCGGAGCGCTGACGGCGTTCCTCGAGGCGGTCGATCTCACCCTGAGCGGCCTCGACGCCCCGGAAGTGCGGTTGTGGGTCGAACGCGATCAGGCGGGAGCGGTGATCGGCAGCACCGGGTACGAGCTGAGCGGCGACGGGCGACACGCTCTCATCCGCAGCGTGGCCGTCCGTCCCGAGACGCGCTCGCGGGGCCTCGGCGGCGCTCTGGCTCGCTTCGCTCTTGCGCGCGCAGCCGACGAAGGCGCTTCGCGCGCGTGGTTGTTCAGCCGCCGCTCTGGTCCGTTCTGGCAGGGCCTGGGGTTCGCCCCCGCCGATCGGGACGAGCTGGCCGCTGCCCTCCCGGACACGTACCAGGTGCAGTTGTTCCGACGAACGGGACAGCTCTCCCGCGAAATTGCGTGGACGCGCGCGCTGACCCGGGAGGACACGGGCGAGCGCACAGCCCCAATGTGACTCAGGCGTGAGGCCCGGGTTCGCAGACACTCAGAACGGGGCCGCCTCGTCGTCGGGTGGCGACGGATCGTCAGGCAGGAAGCGCACGGCGGGAGCGTAGGGCAGCGGCTCGTCCGCGTAGACACGACCGGACGGAGACGTCCATTCCAGGATGCCGCCGGCTCTCTGCCTCACCTTCCACCGGGTGAACTGCTTCTGCGAGTGGTGCCGCTGGCACAGGTGGGCGAGATTGTCGACGCGAGTCGTTCCACCCAAGGCCCAGTCGACCGTGTGATCGACCTCGCACCGGACGGCGGGGACAGCGCACCCGGGCCACCGGCAACGCCGGTCGCGGGCGCGGAGGTGCCGGTCGATGGCGGAGGACCGCTGATACGTGTCGGTGAACAGCACGGCCCCCGTGACGGGATGGGTGACCACGCGATCCCAGGGGATGGTCGTGGATTCCGCGATGCCACGAGCGGTCTCGGCGTCGATGGGACCGTGCCCGACGAGTTCCGCAGGGTCGAGGTTCTCGTCGCCGGGCCGCAGCATCGTCAGTGCGGGCACGACGACCTGCACGCGAGCACGGATCTCCCCGAGCACGCCGGGACCGTCCCCGGAGCGGGTCGGATCGGCGACGGGAGCCGCCGCCAGAAGAAGGTCGGCCAGGATGTCGGCGCGCAACTGGTCGGTCGTGCGTTCGTCGACGGCGGATGCCGTCGCTCCCTGGCCCTGAACAGGTTCGGCGGTCGTGCGGTCCACCTGCGGGTCCGGGCCGCCGACCGTCCGCGCGTCGATCACCGCGCGGCTCTGCAGCGTCAGCCGGTCGTAGATGCCCACCGCGAGCACGGTGGGAAGAGTCGCGATGAGGTCGGACATGCCGTCCACGCCCGGCACGACCCGGACGCACCGCGTCTCGCGGCCCCGCTGGTGCCTCTCGGTCAGCGTCGTCGGGTTCAGCTTCTCGGCGAGCGCGGCCAACCGCGAACGCAGCCGCCCCGGGCTGAGCTGGGCGGCCAGCCCCACGGCGAGGGTGTCGAACTCCGGACGCCGTTCCTCGGGCAGGGCGGCCCCGGCATCCAGCACGATCCGCACGTGGGCTCGAGTGAGAGCGCCCGCCTCCCAGGCGTCGACGACAGCGGGGTAGTCGTCGACGAGTTGCAGCGCCCGACCGATGTGCGTCTGCACGGTGCGGTCGGAGAGGCGCGCCACCGCGGCCACCTCGGACGCGATCTCTCGCATCGCCATATCGGACGCGCGCACGGACGACCTGTGCTCGGTGGCGCGCGTCAGGCCGTACTGGCCGAGAGCGGCGTAGGCCCGCGTGCGCCGGGCCTCGGCCGCGGCGAGCGCGGCATCGGCGGCGAGGGCCTCGGCCACCAGCGCCTCGCGCACGCTCGACCCCGCGGAATCGGCGGGAGAGGAGATCCGCGAGGACATGTGTGCATGCTAGCGACGACCTCCGACATCCACGGGTCGTCGGGCGGGCCGCGGGGGAGAGATCGCGAAACGCAGAGAGTGGGGAGAAGCCCCCTTCGCCACTCGTAACCTATGAAAGAGAAAAGAACGCCCCGACCCCTCTTCCGCTCCGTTATCTCACCGTTATAGAGTGCAAGCACGGTAGTTGTTTTGCTGTGGCAGCTACCGACATGTGATTGCAGGACACTCTGGTGCAGGAAAGGGCCGGTCGGGATTTCCCGACCGGCCCTTCGTCCGTTTCGGAATGCGAAACTACGGCGACGCGGGAGGATGAGACGGTGAAAGACGAAGTGTTGACCGAACCCGACGGGCGCATCGTGCTCGTGAGGCACGGCGAGACCGAATGGAGTCGGACCGGCAAGCACACCGGGCTCACCGACATCCCCCTGACCGAGACCGGTGCGTACAAGGCCGAGCTCGCCGGGACTCTTCTCGCCACGCGTCGATACGACCTCGTGCTCACCAGCCCCCTCCAGCGGGCGATCGAAACCGCCGAGCGCGCGGGCTACGGCGACGCGCAGCACGAGCCGCGCCTGGTCGAGTGGGACTACGGCGCCTACGAGGGCCTGACGACCCCCGAGATCATCGAGCAACTCGGCCGCCCGTGGACGATCTGGCAGGCCGGAGCCCCCGCGGGGGCCACCCCCGGAGAGACCGTTGAGCAGGTCACCGAGCGCGCACAGTCCCTGCTCGCCGAGCTCCGG
Organism: Microbacterium sp. 16-032; assembly: GCF_041079455.1. NCBI lineage: Bacteria > Bacillati > Actinomycetota > Actinomycetes > Micrococcales > Microbacteriaceae > Microbacterium > Microbacterium sp. 16-032. Next base: position 178,293 of record NZ_JBFYGQ010000006.1, read on the forward strand.
CCCCGCGTGCGCGCCGGTCAGCAGGTTCTGCTCTTCTCGCACTCCCACTTCCTCCGCGCTCTCGCGGGCACCTGGCTCGGTCTCACGGCGGCGGGCGGGCGATACTTCATCCTGGGCACTTCGGCCGTCAGCGAGCTCGGCTTCGAGCACGGCTCCGAGGTCATCACGCAGTGGAATCACGTGCGCGGACGCTGAGCCGCCCCATCCCTCGCTCATCGCGCGACGACGTGATGCGGAATCAGTGCGGAAGAGGCACGAACTCCTGCGCGGCGGCTCGCTGCACCTCGTCCTCGGCGTCGAGGAATCCGAACGAGCGCAGCAGGGGCACCCAGAGCGATGTAAGACGCGACGCCAGCGCGGCGTCGTCGACGTCCCCGGTCTCGTAGACGCCGAAGGTCGCCCCCAGGAGCAGCTCGGGGGCGAACGAGGGGACCTCGGCGACCCCGTGCGCGCGGGCGGCGGCGTCGAGTTCGGCGGCGATGATGCCGTACCAATCGAAGCCGTCGGGCACCTCGACCCCCTGTTTGCGCAGTTCATGGAGGAGCCGCGTGGCGCCGGCCGCGACCGGGCACGAACGGGCGTCCAACGACGCCGCCAACAGCAGCGCAGCGAGACGCTCGAGCCCGTGGGGCTGCGGCAATCCCCCCTCGATCTCGCGCCACCGCGCCTGCTGCGACTCGATCACCGCGACGGCCAGCGCCGTCTTGGAGGCGAACTGGTGGTACCCGATGGCGGACTTGGGGCGGCCCATCGCCTCGGCCACGCGCGCGAACGACGCGCCCTCGTAGCCGCGGATCGCGAACTGCTCGCCGGCCGCCTCGATGATCGCGCGCCGCGCCTCGGCCATGCCCTGCTGACGTCGGTTCACCTGCCCCACCCCTCATTCGCACCAGCGAGGCGGCGAGGTCGCCACCCGCGGTGTGTCCACCAGACGATCGTAGGGCGATGCCGCGCCTCCGAGTGCGGGGAACGGCCCTCCGGAGGGGGATCCGCGCAGTCCCCAGATCTCTCTGCGGTGACGCGGAGATCCCTCGGAGAATCGATCACGAAAATATAACGGCGAGCCCTTCCCCTCCGTTACCTCACCGTTATAGAGTGCTCGCACGGTAGTTGTTTTGCTGTGGCAGCTACCGACATGTGATTGCAGGACACTCTTGGTGCAGGGACAAGGGCCGGTCGGAAGCCTCTCCGACCGGCCCTTACTCTCGCCCTCGATCAGCCCCCTTCTCTCTCGAACGGATGCCGGCACCCGACGCCCGCGCGCATCCGCCGCCACCATCGCCGACGGCGCCCACCCCGAGGGGCAGGCGCCGTCGTGGTGGTCAGGTCCGGCGCGGTCGTCGTCGAATAGCGAGCAGGGTCGCGCCGACCGCGAGCAGCAGCGCCGCTCCCACCGCCCACGGCACCAGCACGGCGGCATCCGCCCCCGTCACCGCGAGAGGCGCGCGCCCCGGTCGATTCCCTCCCTCTGCCCCGTCCGCGGTCGAACCGTCACCGGTTCCCGCACCCGGGCGGTCCGGCGAACCCGCACCCGGCTGTCCGGGCGAACCCGGCCCCGGGGCACCCGGCGCACCCGGATCCCCCGGCCCGACGGAGACCGCGCGCACGGTGAAGAGCGCGACGCGCGAGGAGTCCACGGCGCCGAACGGATCCGTCGATCGCACGTACCATCCCCGCTCCCCCTCCTCGGTCAGCGTCCAGGTCGCCGACAGCACGCTTCCGCTGTCGACATCCGAGAACGAGGCGATCTGGTTCGTGCCGAGCACCTCGGCCGAGAACGCGTCCGTGCCGAGCGTGCGCTCACGCGGCTGGATGCCGAGCTGGTCGTACGTCAGCTCGAACTCCTGCTGCGCGTACGGGTCGTTGGCCGGACCGAGCAGGCTCGGCTCGTCGGAGTTGTACTGGTCGAGCGACGGCGAATAGGTGCGCACCATCATGCGCTCGCCCGCGTTGTCGAAGTGCATCAGGCGCAGGAACCCGAGCCCTCCCTCGGGCAGGCCCTGGTAGTCGAACAGCATCGAATACACGGTGCGTTCGTCGACGCCGTCTCCATCGTCGTCGAAGGCATCCGTCCGGAGGAAGGCGTCGTGATAATGCCCCGACATCACCATCCGCACGTTCGGATTGGGAGCCACCACCTCGTCGAGCACCCGCTGCGGGATGGCCCCCAGTCCTCCCGTGGTGAGGATGAACTCGTGCTGAGCCACGATCGCGACGCGATCGGGGTAGCGCTTCAAGACGTCGTTCATCCACGCGATCGACGCATCGTCCGGTAGCCACCCGGTGTACAGCATGAGGAAGTCGATGCCGCCCGCCGACACGAGGTCGTAGTGGCCGCGATTGTTCTCGTAACTGCCGCCGTACCAGGGGCTGGCGGCGAAACGGTCCTCTCCGAAGTACCGGCCGTAGTTCGTGTAGTCGCCCACGTCATGGCCGACGTCGTGATTGCCGGCGAGCACCCCGTACGGCAGACCCGCCGCGTCGAGGCGGTCGTACTGCACCGCCGCCCGGTCCCACTGCGGGATGACGTCGTAGTCGTCCACGATGTCGCCGGTGTGGAACACGTACTGCAGGTTCAGTTCTTCTCGACGGTCGAGGAAGTAGGAGTGGATGGCCTCCTGGTGCTTGTAGGGGTTCCCCGCCATCTCGTTCTCGTTGTAGTACTGCGTGTCAGACTCCCACCCGAGGGTGAAGTCATAGTCCGAACGCGGCACGTCGGAGGCATTGTGCGGGGCCACCGCGGTGTCGCGCGTGCTCTGATCGGGTGCCGCGAAACCCTCGGAGTGCTGGACGAGCATGCGCACGACACCGTCGACCCCGTACTCGTCGATCGGAACGACTCCGTCGAGCTCGAAGGCCTCGTCGGCGTTCCGGGTGACGTGTCGGTCGACTTCATCCCAGCCCGAACCGTCGCGACGCTGCACCGACAGCACGACCGTCGCCCCGGCGTTCGCTCGTCCCGACCACGTCGATCGCACGTCGGCGCCCGCGTCCGCGGCATCCACTCCCACCTCGAAGAGCTGGTACGGGAACGCCTCGGTGCTCGAGACGTCGTCGCTCAGACCGTCGACGGCGGCGAAGGTCTCGACCTGAGCGCGCGACAGCGTCTGCGGCTCCGAGCGATCGACCGAGGCGGCGTCGGCCACCGTGCCCGATCGCACCGCCACATCGCCGTCGGCCAGATCGAGTCGGCGACCTTCGAGGAAGGCGACGTCGAGCGCGTCCCCCTGCGGGTCCTCGACCTTCGCCTGCAGGGTGACCTCGCCGGCCGCGACCTCGGCGCCGTCGGCGGGGGTGAGCAGCCCCGCGGCCGGCTGCTCCGCGTAGGTTTCGAAGACGGCCGACCAGGTGGTGGTGTTGCCGACCCCGTCGGTCGCGACGATCTCGAGCCGGTGGTCGCCGGCCTCGAGGTCGAGCGACGACGTCTTCAGGGGAAGGGTGATCCCGCGGCCGTCGAGTCGAGCGACGGTCGAGGCGACCCCCGACCCGGCGTCGACGATCTGCGCATCGATGTCGATCGGGCCGCGGTAGGCGGTGCCGTCGACGATGCGCGAGGTCACCACGGGCGCGGTGTTGTCGATGCGCACGGTGCGCGTGACCGTCTCGTCGCCGTCGGTGGCCGAGACGACCGCGTCGCCGTCAGCGCGGGAGGTGGTGTCCCAGGCGTGCGACACCGCCGAGTACGCGTCGTCGGGGATCGCGAAGCGTGCGTCGAAGAAGTCGAGCTTCCCGGCGCTGTCGCCCATCCTGAGCACCGCGGCCGGGTCGTCGTAACCCGCCGGGGTCAGGGTGCGACCGTCGGGGAGCACGAGACGCAGCCCCCGGATCTCGAAGTCGTCGTTGTTCTCGTCGGGGTCGATCTCGGGGGCCTTCTTCGTTCCGGCCCAGACGCTCACGGTGAGGTCGTCGGCCTCCGACAGGTAGCTCAGCGGCACGGGGGTCGAGATGGTCTCCCACCCTTCGGTGCCCTTGTCGAAGATCGTCAGCACGTCGTCCGCGATGCGCACGCCGTTCTTGAAGTAGTAGTTGACGTTCGTCGCCTCGAAGACGAAGGTGGGTCGCCCCTCGAGGCTGGGTGCCGTCGCGACCGTCGCCCCGTCGATGCTCAGACTCAGCGGACTCGGATACGCGTTCCCGGATGCCACGATCTCGGTCGTGCCGCTGACGAAGCGACCGTCGTCCACATTGAGGCGCACGGGGTCGTCGGAGGTGCCGGCGACGTCGACGCGGCGCTCCGTCGAAGTCTGGGCGTTCGTGCCGTCGGTCGCCGTGACCGTGTAGGCGTACCAGTGCTTTCCGGTGAGGTCGACGGCCTTCACCGTGTGCCGGAAGACTCCGTCGCCCGCGTCGGTGAGGTTGACCCGCAACGCGGTGGTGTCGACGTCGTTGCGCAGTTCGAGCGTCGCCGTGCGGACCTCGTGGTCGTCGCTGATGGCGAGGTCGATGACGAAGTCGTCGCCGGGGGCGATCTGCGCCGCCGTTCGATCGGTGATCGTGGGCGCCGTCGTGTCGACGGGGGTGGCGACGGGGTTCGAACCCACCTGGTCGGGCTGGACGGTACCGGGGGTGGCCGGGGCCAGATCGACGAGGCGCTGTCGCGTCGCGTCGTCGGTCGCCGCGTAGCGGATCCCCTTGTCGGCCTGGGTGTCGTCGCGCCCGTCGAGGTTGTAGAAGGCGGCGCTGACCGGGTGGCCGGTGTTGGTGGACACCTGGATGCCGCGAGGACTGCTGTTCGCCATTCCCGCCGACGAGATCTCGACCAAGGACCGCCCGGCGACCAGGTCGGTGCCGAACTGGCGGTTGAAGTCGGCCGCTGTCAAGGCGTCGCTCGCGCCGTTCTTGATCCAGAACACGAGGGACCCGCGCCCCGGGATGACGACGTCGGAGGGAACGGCCGGCCACCGGCTGACCGTGCCCTCGACCGGGTAGAGGTAGTCGATCGCGTAGTCGGAGAAGTCGATGGGGGCGTCGGTGGCGTTGAAGACCTCGATGAACTCGTAGCCATCGGATCCGCCCACGTTCGCGGAGTCGGGAAGCAACTCGGCCACCTGCAGGGGCGCCCCCGCGGGCGGCGTCTCGCCGGGCGCGGTCGGCTCGGGGCTCGGCTCGGGCGACGGATCACCCCCGGGACGTGTGACGGCCTCGGGCAGCACGGTTCCGGGCGAGGGTGCTGCGTTCACCGCGAGCACGTCCATCCGCTGCGCGGCAGAGTCCGACGGCAGCCGGAAGTGCGCGGCGAGGTCGACGCCGAACGCCCCGGTCGGGGCGTGCGACCATGACGAGAGCTCGCCGTGGTCGAGGACGCGTATCCCGCGGTTGCCCCCGTTCGCGAGCCCGGCTTGACCGGTGAGACGGGCCACCTGCACGCCCTCGTCGACGCCGTGACGCGCGCGGAACTCTTCGACCGTCCGGGCTGAGGTGTCGACCGCGCCCGAGGTGTAGCTCACCCACAGCAACGCCGTCTCACCCTTCGCGAGCGTGAGCGGCTCGGCGGTGAGGGCGACGTCGCGCGAGCGGTCGGCCGAATCGGCGTACGAGTACGCGAAGGAGATCCCGGATGCCGCCAGGTCGACGGGCGCGTTCGAGACGTTGTGGATCTCGACGTATTCGAAGTCATCGGCACCGGTGTTGTCGGCGAGGATCTCGGTGACCACGATCTCGGCCGGTCCGGGCGCGGCGTGCGCGGCCGGGACGGAGAGGATCGGGACCATGCCGGCGACGAGCATCGTCGCCAGCGTTGCGGAAAGGAAACGGGTACGCGGAGAACGCATGGCGGAGCCACCTTCGTCTGGGGGGACGCTCCGACCATAGGAAGCTCACCGTCCGCTCACATGAACGGCGACGGGAACGAAGATGACCGGCAGGTGACTCGTCCGTCCACCCGCGTGTGCTAACCGCGCGCGGGGCGCGAGGGACGCTGTCGGCCCTACGCTGAACCTATGACCGATCGCCGTCTCGCCGTGCAGGCCTGGGAGAGCCTTTTCCGCGCCCAGCACGAGGTCTTCGAAGACATCCGGTCGGATTTCGACAGCACCGAGCTGACCCAGGCGGAGTACGACGTGCTGCTCACCGTCACGCGCGCCCCGCGCATGACGGCACGCCTGCGCGATGTCACGGGCAACATGCTCATCAGCCAGCCGAGCGTGTCGCGCCTGGTCGAGCGCATGGTGTCACGGGGCCTGCTGACCAAATGCGCCGACCCCGAAGACGGCCGCGGCTCCCTCGTCACGGCCACCGAGAACGGCGCCGTGACGTTCCGCCGTATCGCCGCCGCGCACGGCCGGTCGATCGCCGAGCGCATGGCCCGGCTCGACGACGACGAACTCGCTCAGCTGCACTCCCTCACCGCGAAGCTGCGCGCGCAGGACTGATCGTCGGGTGCCCTCAGCACTCGATGACGTTCACCGCGAGACCGCCCTCGCTGGTCTCCTTGTACTTCGTCGACATGTCGATCCCCGTCTGACGCATCGTCTCGACGACGGCATCCAACGAGACGTAGTGGGACCCGTCGCCGCGCAGAGCGAGTCGGGCAGCCGTCACCGCGGTCGATGCCGCGATCGCGTTCCGCTCGATGCAGGGGATCTGCACGAGCCCACCGACGGGGTCGCACGTGAGACCGAGGTGATGTTCCATGGCGATCTCGGCGGCGTTCTCGATCTGCCGATTGGTCCCGCCCATGACCGCGGTCAGGCCGCCCGCCGCCATCGCGCACGCGGACCCGACCTCTGCCTGGCAGCCGCCCTCGGCGCCGGATATCGACGCATTCGCTTTGAAGAGCGAGCCGAGAGCCGTCGCGGTGAGGAGGAACCGGCGGATGCCGCGTCGACGGTTCGCCTCGGCCACGTCGCCGTCGCCCCACTCCGCGACCTCGCCGCGCGTCACCGCGTGACCGTCGTAGCCGAGCAGGGCGCTTCCGACGAGCTCGCCGTAGGGCGTGACGGCGTTGCCGGCTCCGAGACCCGAGTCAGCCAGGAAGCGCCACCAGTACATGGCGACCGCGGGGAGGATCCCCGCGGCACCGTTCGTGGGGGCGGTGACGACACGACCGCCGGCGGCATTCTCCTCGTTGACGGCGAGCGCGAACGCCCCGAGCCACTCCCCCGGGAGCTCGCGGTGCCCCTCGGCTTCGATGGCGTCCAGCTGCCCTCGGATGACCGCGGCCCGTCGCTTCACCTTCAGGATGCCGGGCAGCACGCCGTCGTTCTCGAGTCCGGCGTTCACGCACGCCGCCATGGCATCCCAGATGCGATCCAAGCCCGCCGCGATCTCTTCGTCGGAGCGCAGGGCCGCCTCGTTCAGCCGTGCGGCCTCGGCGATCGTGATGCCGCGCTCGTCGCACAGCTCGATCAGGGTCGCCGCGTCATCGAAGTCGAGAGGAACCGGCGCCGCCGCCACGCGCGCGGGCTCTCCTTCTCGCCGGATGAATCCCCCGCCGATCGAATAGAACGTGTCCTCCGCGATCACGGACCCCTCGCCGTCGCGCGCGACGAGCGTCATCGCGTTCGGGTGGCCGGGCAGGCGCGTGCGCGGCTCGAGCGCGATGTCGGCCTTCGCGAACGGGATCTCGTGTCGACCCGCGAGAGCGAGGCTCCGCCCCTCGGGCCAGTCGGACCACGCCCGCCGCACGGCATCCGGATCCACGGTCTCGGGGTCGAGGCCCTGCAGGCCCGCCACGACCGCGTCGGGGGTGCCGTGGCCGATGCCGGTCGCTCCGAGGGAGCCGTACAGGGCGCACGAAACGGATGCCACCCGCTCGAGGACACCGTCATCCTCGAGTCGCGCGACGAACTGGAGGGCGGCCTTCATGGGGCCGACGGTGTGGGAGCTCGAGGGTCCGATCCCGATGGAGAACAGCTCGAACGCGGAGGTGTATGCGCTCATCCCGCCAGCGTACGTCCCCACCCCGACTCGACACCCTCCCGTCACCGACGCGCCACGCCCGGGATGCACGCCGTTCCGAGCCGATTAGACGTCTCCCATCGTCCCGGCTATGCTGGACCACGGCCTGCGCGCCGTTTCGCGCGGAGGCCCTGCGCCCGTAGCTCAATGGATAGAGCATCTGACTACGGATCAGAAGGTTAGGGGTTCGAGTCCCTTCGGGCGCACACTGTGTTGAGACAGTAAGAAAAGCCCCGGCGTGAGGAAACTCCGCCGGGGCTTTTTCTCTGCCCGGATGCCGATGATCCCAGCCGCAACCGGCTCAGAAGACGATCCACGCGATAGTCGAGGATCAGCGCGCGGCGGACTTCTTCTTCTTGCCGCTCTTGCCCGCGTCCGGTGCGTCGCTCGGCGCCTCCGCTTCGTCGGCGGCGGCCCGTTCCTTCGCCCGCCGCTTCGCCTGTGAGGCGAGGCGGGCCAGATCGACCATGCGCAGGGCGTCCATCCGCGCCTTGCGCATCTGGGCGTACTCGGGATCGGCATCCGCCGTCATTCCCTCGACGTCGAGTCGTTGGCTGAGGTTCGCCTCGACATCGCCCCACGCGGCGATCCGCGCATCGCCGACCAGCACCTTGACCCGTTCGGGGTCGTCGGCGAGCGCGCGCAGTTCCTTCGCGACGCCGCGGGACTGCTTCGCGCGACGGCGGAGGTTGCGCGTGTCGCGGTCACGGTAGTCGTGGGTGCCGGACGAATCCGAGAACCGCCCCCACGCGCGTTTACGCTGGTGGGTCACGCGCTCGGCGGCCTGGTCCTGCTCGTCGGCGAGGGAGCGCAGCGTCTCGCGCGCCAGCTCGGCGAAGACCTCGCCATCGAACTGACCACCGCGGGCGATCGTGTCGACGAGTATGCGGTTGCGCACGGCGAGCCGCGCCGCGGCTGTCGCGATCGACAGTCCCTCGGCGATGGCCTCTTTCGTGCGCCCCACGTGACCTCCCCGTCCAGGCTATCGCCCGGGAAGCGTCAATCGCTCAGGACAGCTTCGCGACGATCGCGTCGATACGGCGCGAGCGGGTGTCGGCCGCCTTCGCCGCCTCGACATTGGTCACGTGCGCCTTCCGCGCGCTCGGCGAAAGCGCGTCGAAGGCGTCGCGCGCACCGGCCGCAGCGAGCGCTGCGGCAAGGTCCTCGGGCACCTCGACCGAGCGGGGCTCGGTGTCGAGGGTGAGGTCGACGGATACGGCATCCCCTCCGGACAGACCGGTGCTCGCCCGCTTGTCGGACGAGAAGGGGATCAGCGACGTGCCGCCCATCGAACCGATCGTGCTGCGGTAGGTGAAGCCGTTCACCTGGACGACCACCGCGGCGCGCTTTCCACCCCCGAGGGCGTCGAGCACCTCGGCGGGAACCTCGATCCCGGTGTTGTTGCCCATCTGCGACAGCGTCGTTTCGAAATGCATGGCGAGAGTGTGGCAGATGCGGAGCTACGTGAACAGCACGGGAAATGCAATCCCCTCGGTCCGGTCGACGCCGATCCCTATCGTCGGATCTGTTGCGGAGGGCCTCGGAGAGTACTCGGGGGCCTTCTGTCGTTTCCGGACGCATACCGGAGAAACACCGGCGGGCGCAAAGCCCAATCCGAATCGAGCATTGTCTCCGAAGATGTGGTGAAGCGACCGGACGGTCGCTGCCAACAATCTGGGAGGTTCATCATGAGCTCGTCACCCAACCGTCTCGTGGCCACCGTCTTCGGCGCTGTCTACCTTCTGGTCGGTTTGCTCGGCTTCGCCGTTACCGGCGGTGTCGGTTTCATCGCCACGCAGGGCGGTCTGCTCCTCGGCATCTTCGAGGTCAACCCGCTCCACAACATCGCTCACCTTCTGATCGGTGCCGCGCTCCTCGTCTCGGGTCTCGCCAACGCACGCGCCGCCAAGGGCGTCAACACGACCGTCGGAGCCGTCTACCTGCTCCTCGGCATCGTGGGCTTCTTCCTCGTCGGCACGGGGGCCAACATCCTCGCGCTGAACACGCCCGACCACTTCCTGCACCTCGCCAGCGCCGTCGTGCTGCTGGGTGTCGGTCTCGGCACCGAGCGCAACGTCCCCCGCACCGCGGCGGTCTGACGATGACCGCCGCGACCTTCGTGCGGTCGTGGCCCTCCGTATCCGCCTGGGGGGCCGGCCTCACCACCGCCGCCCTCGGCGCGGGTGCGATCATCCGTCCCGATTCCGGGGCCGTCGCGAGCGGCCTCGGGATCGGATGGTGATCCTCGGCCTCGCCTCACTCGCGTGGGGCGCGGCTGCCCTGTCCACGGGACGACTCGTCGTTCCGCGGACGGTCCTCGCGGGAGCGCTCGGCGCCCTCGCCCTCACGGCGGCCCTGATGTTCGCCGCGCCCGCTCACACGAGCATCGTCGGCGTCGCCGCGGCATCCCTGCTGCTCGTCGTCGTGGGCGCCTCGGCGGCCCTGCACGTGCGCCGCACCGCCCGGGATTCGCGCGCGCCGCGCACCGCTCAGCCGATGAGCGTCGTCGGCCTGCTGGTGGCGGCCGCCGTCATCGCCGTCGTGGTCACCCCCGCTCTCGGAGCGACGCAGAACGCCGTCCTCCTCCGCGACGACGGAACGGTCCCCGTCATCTCGCACGAGGGACACTGATCCCGCCAGCGGAGCCCGCCCGCTCAGACGGTGGCACGCTGGAAGGGTGACGATCGACGCTTCGAGACCCGTGCCCGGCTGGATCCAGTCGCTGCGCGGGAAGATCCTCGTCGCCCTGGCGGGAGACCCCACCGGCATGGCGCCCTACGTGCGCGCCATCGCCGACGGCGACGACACCGGATACTTCGTCGAGAACGGCCCCGCGTGGACCGTGCACGCCGGAATGGGGACCCTGGTCGCCGGCATCCGGGCCCTGCTCCTGCAGGCACTGCACCCCGGCGCCCTGGCGGGCGTGCACGACTGGTCGCGGTATCGCGAGGATCCGATCGGCCGTCTCACCGGAACCGTCCGGTGGGTCATCACCCTGACGTACGGATCGAAGACCCAGGCGGATGCCGAAACCGCGCGCGTCGGCCGATTCCACAAACGCGTGAAGGGCGAGTACCGGGCCGGGGACGGTTCGGAACGCGCCTACACCGCTGAGGCGGCGGATCTGGTGCGATGGGTGCACCTCGCCTTCACCGACGCGTTCCTGGCGGGGCACGAGGTGTCGCGCTTGCCCATCCCCGGCGGGCCCGACGCGTACGTCGCCGACTGGGCGACGGCCGGCCGCCTCATGCGGGTCGTGGACCCGCCCCTGACCCGTGCCGCCCTGCGCGCCGAGATCGACGGCTTCGCCGACCGTGGCGAGTTGCGCGGCGACGAGCGCGTCGCCGACGTCGTGCGCTTTCTGCGCAAGCCGCCGTTCCGCGGCCTCATGGGCCTGTCGTACCGCGTGCTGTTCGCCGCGGCGGTGGCGACCATCCCCCGCCGGTATCGGAAGATGCTCGGGGTGCGGCGCTGGCCCCTCCCCGTCCTGACGCTCACGCGCGTCATCTTGCGCGTCACCGAACGGGCTCTCGGATCCGGCCCCCGCGCCCAGGACATGGCGCGGCAGCGACTGGCGCGGTTGGAGCGTGAGGGGCGGGAGGCGGCGTGAGCGACGACGCCCGTCAGGCCGCCGAGCGCTACCGCCTGGACCGACAGCTCCGCGACGCCGGCCTCGAGCCGGAACCCGCCGAGCACGAGGGTCCCGCGCGGGGCTCGACCGCCGCGGAGCGCGCCGCTTTCGTCGAGACCTCGATCCAGCAGGCCATCCGACGCGGCGAGTTCGACAACCTTCCGGGCGCGGGCAAGCCTCTCCCCGATCTGGGCGGCTCCCACGACCCGGACTGGTGGATCCGACGCAAGATCGAGACCGAACAGCTGACCGGCCTGGGCCCACCCGCTCTGACCCTGCGGGTCGAGCACGCCGAGATGGCCGAGCGGCTGGATGCCATCGCACACGAACCCGAGGTGCGCGAGGCCGTCGAAGACTTCAACCGCCGCGTGATCGAAGCGCGGCGGCAGCTCCAGGGCGGCCCGCCCGTCGTGACCCCGACGGTCGACGTGGATGCCCAGGTGGAGGCGTGGATCGAGCGGCGGAGGGCACGTCTGGAAGCGGCCGCGGTGGCCGCGCCGGCGCGGCGTCGGCGGTGGTTCCGGCGGGGCTGACCGCGGGAGCGTCCCGTATGTCCGTCAGAGAGCCGCGAGCGCCTCGGCGCGCTCGATGAGCGCCCGCGCCCGCGCCAATGTGGGGGCGTACGACCCGTCGACCGGCCCCTCGGGCGTCGTGGAGAGCAGCGCCCGGGCGGCTTCGACGTCGGCGGGAGCGGGGGTGAAACCCGCGTGAGCGCCGGGGACGGCGGCATCCCGAAGAGCGAGCGTGCCGGTGAACCCCATCGCGACCGCGTGCACCGCGGCATCCTTCGCCTGCTCGATCGGCCCGCACGGGCCGTCGATCGGCCCGGCGATCCCCGCCGCGGCCGACGCCACCACGAGCTGCGCCCGCGGCCACGACAACGCGATGCGGTCGGCCGCCATGCCCGTATCGCGCCGGAAGTCGCCGGTCCCGAAGGCCAGGCGACGAGTCGCGGGGTGGGCGGCGATGGCGGGCGCGGCCAGGAGCGCCGCGGCCGACTCGACCATCGCGACGATCGAGGTGCCGGAGGGGAGGGATGCCGCGACATGGGCCACGTCGTCGGGACCGGCGCACATGGCCAGCACGACACCGGCGAGGCGATCGTCGAGCTCTCGGCCGAGGGCGAGGTCGGCCTCTCCGTCGCGGGTTCCCGCGGCGCTGATACGCATCCAGACCGGCTCCTCGGCTGCCGCGCGGCGCACCCGCTCGCGGCCCTCGTCCTTCCGACCTGCGGGGAGCCCGTCCTCGAGATCGAGCACGAGCACGTCGGCCGCGGTCTCGAGCCCGCCCGCCAGCGGCGAGCGCAGCATCCAGGTGCGCGCGAGGTCGACACGCGCCGGGGCGGGGGCGGCCGAAGCCGCCCCCGCCGAGGTGTGGTGCGTCAGAGTCACGAGCGACCCCGTGCCGCGGCCTCCGCCTCGGCCTGAGCGCGGAAGGCGTCGAGCGACTGCGTGTCGACGGTGGCCGCGGGGCCCGCGCCGACCTGGGCGGACGCCTGCTCCTTGGCATCCGCCGCGGGAGTGGCCGAGTGGTCGTGTCCGGTGAGGATCGTCTCGTCGAACGGGATGTTGCCGGCGAGCACCTCGCGGACGCGCTGTCCGTCGTACTCCTTCGTCCAGACGCCGATGAGCATCGTGGCCACCGCGTTGCCCGTGAAGTTGGTGACGGCGCGGGCCTCGGACATGAAGCGGTCAATGCCGACGATGACGCCGACACCGTCGACCAGGTCGGGGCGGTAGGCCGACAGACCACCGGCGAGGGTGGCGAGACCGGCACCGGTGACACCGGCGGCGCCCTTCGACGCGATGATCATGAAGATCATGAGGCCGATCTGCTCACCGATCGACATGGGCGAACCCATCGCGGTGGCGATGAAGAGCGAGGCCATCGTCAGGTAGATCGCGGTGCCGTCGAGGTTGAACGAGTAGCCCGTCGGGACCGTGATGCCCACGACCGGCTTCGAGACACCCAGGTGCTCCATCTTGGCGATGAGGCGGGGAAGAGCGGCCTCGGACGACGAGGTGCCGACGATCAGCAGGTACTCGCGGCCCAGGTACTTCATCAGCGTGAAGATGTTGACGCGCGTCACGACATACAGGAGCGTGCCCAGCACCACCGCGATGAAGAGGAAGCACGTGAGGTAGAAGGCGCCCATCAGGATGCCGAGGCTGATCACGGCCTGGAAACCGGTCTTGCCGACGACCGCGGCGATGGCACCGAAGGCACCGATCGGCGCGAGCCAGAGGATCATGCCGAGGATGCGGAAGACGAGCACCTGGAAGTTGCGAATGCCCTCGACCATGCGCGCCCCGCGCTCGCCCATGCCCTGCAGGGCGAAGCCCACGAGAAGGGCGATGAACAGCACCTGGAGGATGCTGCCGCCGGTGAACGCCGAGAAGAACGTCGTGGGGATGATGCCCAGGATGAACTCCTGGGTCGAGGTCGCCTCGGCGGCGGGTGCGTCGTACTGAGCGCCGGCGATGTTCAGACCCTCGCCCGGGTGGATGATGTTGCCGACGACGAGGCCGATGATCAGGGCGAACGACGACATGACCAGGAAGTAGACCATCGCCAGCCCACCGATCTTGCCGACCGTGGAGGCCTTCGCGATCGAGCCGATGCCCACGACGATCGTGCAGAAGATGACCGGGGCGATCATCATCTTGATGAGGCTGACGAAGCCCTTCCCGATCGGCTCGAGGGCCGTGGCGAACTGCGGGGCGACGAGGCCCACGATGACACCGGCGACGACCGCGACGATGACGGAGATGTAGAGCCAGTGATTGCGGTCGATCTTCTTGCGAGGCCGGCCGTCGCGTGTGGTGCGGAGTGAGAGTGCCATGAGCGACTTCCCCTTTTCTAACGCCTTCGTTGAGTCCGGCGGGGGCGCCGGTTGATGTCATGACTTTGATCGACGCGGGACGTGCGGGCGATTTGTGGTCGTATTGTTCACGGCAAGCGCGACGAAGGGCGGGGTGATGAGACTGAGCGTGGGTGGACGCCTGGCGTTGGTGTCCCTCGGGGTCGTGATCCTGGTCGCCGGCGTCCTGGCGGCGTTGTTGTCGGTGCAGCTGAGCGATTCCGGTCAGCGCGAGGCCGAGAAGGTCACGCGTTCGGTGGCCGAGACGTTGGCGCACGAGCCCGACGTGGCCGCTCTCGTGGTGCAGCGCGACTCCGGTGCGCTGCAGCCGATGGTCGAGCAGATCCTCCCCGACGCCGACCTGTCGTTCGTCACGATCATGACCCGCGACGGCATCCGTCTCACCCACCGCAACCGGTCCGAGATCGGCGAGCAGTACATCGGTTCGCGGGCCGAGGCCCTCGCCGGGCAGACCTTCACCGAGGTTTACGAGGGCACTCTCGGCCCCTCGGTGCGCACCATCGTCCCCATCCGCGACGGCGGCGACGAGAACGGCGACATCGTGGGCCTCGTCGCCGTCGGGGTCACGCTCGGCGCCGTGCAGCAGGACCTCGCCGCTCGCGCACCGCTGATCGTGCTGGCATCCGCCGCCATCGTCGGGATGGGGGTACTCGGCGCCCTCTACGTCCGCCGCAGTGCCCGACGCGTGACCGGTTCGTACACGCCCGCCGAACTGTCGCGCCTCGTCGAGAGCTACGAGACGGTGCTGCACTCGCTCCGCGAGGGTCTCGTCGTCACCGATCGCTCCGGACGCATCGTCCTCTACAACGACGAAGCCGCCGACCTTCTGGGCCTTCCGCCCGCGTCCAGCGGGCAGGTCTCACTCGATCCGCGCGAAGTCGACATGGACGCCAGCCTCGCCGTGGCCATCGCGAGCGGTCGGCGCATGGTCGAGGAGACCGTCGTGAACGGAGAGCGGGTGCTGCTGGTCAACCAGGAGGAAGCGCGTGATCTCGCGGGGCGTCGCGCGCCCGAGCGCGGCCGGGTCATGACGCTGCGCGACCGCTCGGAGCTGCAGGCGCTACTCGGTGAGCTCGAGGGGGTCCGGACCCTCAGCGACACCCTCCGTTCCCAGACCCACGAGCACGGCAACCGGCTGCACGCCCTGCTGGCGCTGCTCGAACTCGGACGCATCGACGAGGCCCGCCGTCTGATCGTGGCCTCGACCGGCGAACGGCAGGAGCTCGCCGATCGCCTCGTCTCGGACGATGACGACGCCGTGGTCGTCGCCCTCCTGCTCGGCAAGCTCGACGAGGCGTCCGAGCGCGGAGTGCGCCTCGACCTCGACGTCGCCGAGCCCACGCCCGCACTCCCCCTCGCCGCGGCCGAGGCGGTCACCGTGGTGGGAAACCTCGTCGACAACGCCCTGGATGCCGCAGCGGCCGGCGCCGAACCCCGATGGGTGCGCGCGACCCTGCGTGAAGGCGGTGGCGACGTGGTGCTCGACGTCTCGGACAGCGGGGCCGGTTTCGACCCGTCGCTGCCCGACCCGTTCGCCTTCGGGGCGTCGACCAAGCCGGCGCACGCCCCCGGCGGCCGGGGCGTGGGCCTCGCCCTCGTCCGCGATATCGTCGCCGCCCACGGCGGAACCCTGCAGGTCGTGGCGGACCCCACCACCGTCCGCGTCTTCCTTCCCGCCGTCGCCGAGGCGGTGGTCTCGTGATCCGCGTGCTGGTCGTCGACGACGACGCCCTCGCCCTCGAACTCCACAGCGCGTACGTCGAGCGGGTGCCGGGCTTCGAGGTCGTGGGGCAGGCCGCGGGGGCGCGCGCCGCGGTCACCGCGCTGGTCGATCCCGACCGGCGGATCGATCTCGTCCTGCTCGACATGACGATGCCCGACGGCTCGGGTCTCGACGTGGCACGCCGACTGCGCGCCACCGGATCGCGCGTCGACATCATCGCCGTGACGGCCGTGCGCGACGCCGCGACCGTGCGGGCGGCCGTGTCGATCGGGGTCGTGCAGTACCTGATCAAGCCGTTCGCGTTCGCGGCGTTCCGGGAGCGGCTGGAAGCGTACCGTTCCTACGTCGAGGGTCTGGACCGCGCGGCGGGTGACGCGACCCAGTCGGAGGTCGACGCCCTGCTCGGGTCGCTGCGCACCGTGACCGCTCCGGGGCTGCCGAAGGGCCTCAGCGACGAGACGCTGCAGGCCGTCGCCGAGCGGGTGCGCACCGCCGCGGGCGCGGTGTCGTCGACCGAGGTCGGTGAGAGCGAGGGCATGTCGCGCGTGACCGCCCGCCGCTATCTCGAGCACCTCGCCGACGTGGGTCGCGTCCGCCGTGTGCCGCGCTACGGCGGACAGGGCCGCCCCGAGATCACCTACGCCTGGGTGCGCGGCTGACGGCCGGGCGTCTGCACGCCCACCGGCTCAGAGGTCGAAGGCGGCGCGGACGCCCTCGTTCACGACCACGCCGGCGCGCACGTTCAGGCCCTTGGCGAGGGCGGGATCGGCGGATGCCGCGGCCTCCCAGCCCTGCTCGGCGATGCGCGTGATGTACGGCAGGGTGGCGTTCGACAGCGCCCGCGTCGAGGTGTGCGGCACCGCGCCCGGCATGTTCGCCACGCAGTAGTACAGCGCCTCGTGCACGCGGAAGGTGGGCGCGTCGTGCGTGGTCGGACGCGAGCCCTCGAAGCAGCCGCCCTGGTCGATCGCGATGTCGACCAGCACCGAGCCCGGCTTCATCGCGGCGACCATGTCGTCGGTGACGAGCTTGGGAGCTGCGGCGCCGGGGATGAGCACCGAGCCGATCACGAGGTCGGCGTCGGCGAGCTGCTCGGCGATCTCGAGACGGGTGGACGCGCGGGTCTCGATCGCGCCGCCGAAGCGCTCCTCGAGCTGACGGAGCTTGGGCAGCGAGATGTCGACCACCGTGACGCGGGCGCCGAGTCCGAGGGCGTTGGCCGCGGCGTGCTCGCCCGCGACGCCGCCGCCGATCACGACGACCTTCGCCCTCGGGGTGCCGGGGACGCCGCCGGGGAGCAGCCCGCACCCGCCCGAGGCGCGCAGCAGGTGGTGGGCGCCCTCGATGATCGACAGCCGACCGGCGACCTCGCTCATCGGCGCCAGGAGCGGCAGCGCGCGGTCGGCGGTCTGCACCGTCTCGTAAGCCACGGCCGTGGTACCGGCGGCCATCAGGGCGTCAGTCAGCGGCCGGTCGGCCGCGAGGTGCAGGTACGTGAAGAGCGTGAGGTCGCGGCGCAGGAATCCGTACTCGGAAGCGATGGGCTCTTTGACCTTCACCAGCAGTTCGGCGCGCGCCCAGGTCTCTTCGGCGGTGTCGACGATCTCGGCCCCGGCCGCGCGGTACTGCTCATCGGAGAAGCCGCTGCCCTCACCCGCGCCCGCCTGCACGAAGACCTCGTGACCACGATGGACGAGCGAATCGATCCCCGCGGGCGTCATGGCGACGCGGTTCTCGTTGTTCTTGATCTCGGTGGGCACGGACACGCGCATGGGTTCCTCCTCGAGCGGATGAGCGTTGCCGAGAGGATCGCAGAAAAGAGTGTTTCCGTGGTGTTTCTGCGCAGATTCTTCGGTTCTTGAGGCTTGCCTGGCGATATCATCGGCTGAATGACCCCCACTGTGCTCGACGACGCGAAGGATCTACGGTGGCCGACGACGACTTGCACCCCCTCGACGCGCGCATCATCGAGCTGCTGTCGGCCGACGCGCGGATGACGAACGCCGCCCTCGCCGAGGAGCTCGGGGTCGCGGCATCCACCGCCCATGCCCGCCTACGGGGCCTCGTCGACCGCGGGCTCATCACCGGGTTCCACGCCGCCGTCGACCAGAGTCGCCTCGGCCGCGGACTGCAGGCGATCGTCGGGGTGACCCTGCGCCCGGGGCAGCGGCAGGAGAGCATCCGCGCGTTCGCGCACGAGATCCGCCGCCACCCCGACGTGATCCAGCTGTTCTTCCTCGGCGGCGCCGACGACTTCCTCGTGCACATCGCCGTCGACGATTCGTCGGCCGTGCGCCGCTTCGTCGTCGACCACCTCTCCGCTCGGCACAGCGTCGCCTCGACGCGCACGAGCATCATCTTCGAGTACCACCGCAACGCCCTCGCGGCGGACTTCGACTGACCACACCCCCGCGTGAGGGGTCAGGAATCGTCGCGTCGAGGCACCCCAGGCGACAACGTCTGACCCCTCACGCGGACGGCGGGCCTACGAGCGACTCCACGACGCTCCTCGCCGTGACGGGCTCACGCCCGAGGAGGTCTGAGAGCGTCGGGGCGGTTCCAGCGAAGAAGCCACCGGACGCCGCGCGGAAGAACCCCAGAGTGAAGTAGACCGCACCCTCGGGGAGGCCGGCCGCGAGGGCCGTGCGCGCCCACTCGTCCTCATCGACCACCTCGAAGCCCACGTCGCGGTGGGCCGCCTCTCCCGCCCAGCGCGCGAGGTCGGCGAAACGGGGTGCGTCGGCCGCCGTGAGCGTCACGGGCCCCTGAGGCAGTTCGTCGCGCAAAAGGAGAACCGCCGCCGCCTCGGCCGCGTCTTCGCGCGAGGTCCATGACACCGACCCCTCGGCGGGCACCGCCACGACGCCCGATTCGCGCCACGGCCCGAGCATCCACTCGAGCGAGTGCGCGTAGAACCCGTTGCGCAGCGCCGTCCACCGCAGGCCCGAGGCGGCGAGCAGCGCCTCGGTCGCCGCGTGGTCGCGCGCGGGACCGAAGGGGGACACCGCGTGGGCACCCTGATGACTCGTGTACAGCACGTGACCGACCTCGGCGATCCGCGCGGCGTCGACGGCCGCGGCGTGCAGGGCGACGGCGTCGGCGCCCCGATCGTTCGACGAGACGAGGAGCAACCGATCGGCACCCTCGAACGCCGACGGGAGACTCGTCGGGTCCGCGTAGTCGCCGCGACGAACCGCGACTCCGCGCTCGGCGAATCGCCCGGCGCGAGAGGGATCGCGGACGACGAGAGTGAGGTCCGCGGGGCCGACGGTCTCCAGCAGGTGGTCGACCGTCCGGCCGTTCAGGGCGCCGGTTGCGCCGGTGATGGTGATCATCGTCATGCTCCTTCTGTTATCGATGGAAACAGTGAGAAGCTAACAGCGATTACCGCTGATAACAAGTGTTTGTTATCGTCGAACCATGACTCCTCCGGCGCCCCGAGACGACGTGCGTGAGCGGATCGTGGGAGCCGCGGCGGAGATCCTCCGCACCGAAGGGTCGGCGGGCGTCACGACGCGGGCGGTAGCCGAACGCGCGGGCGTTCAGGCTCCGACGATCTACCGCCTGTTCGGCGACAAGGACGGCCTGCTCGACGCGGTCGCCGAGCACGCGATGGCCCTCTTCAGCGCGTCGAAGACCTCCGCCCTGACGTCTGCCCCCGCCTCGACGGATCCGGTGGGCGAACTCCGCGAAGCGTGGGGCGAGACGGTGCGGTTCGGCCTCGACAACGCCGACCTCTACGTCATCCTCAGCGACCCGCGCCGCGGCCGGGATTCCCCCGCCCTCGCGAACGGCGTCCGCGCGCTCGAGGAGCGAGTGCGCCGCGTGGCCGCGGCGGGGCTCTTACGCGTCGCCGAGGCTCGCGCCGTCGCGCTGATCCACGCCGCCGGCACGGGCGCCATTCTGTCGCTCCTCGAACAGCCGATCGGCGAGCGCGACCCCGAGCTCGCGACCACTCTGCTCGACGCCGTCCTCGATCGCATTCTCGTCGAAGAGGAAGAGTCCACGGCAGACGAGATGCCCGCCGCCCATCGCGCCGCCGCCATCACCCTGCGCGCGGTCACCGACGACCTCACCGCCCTCTCAGCCCCCGAGCGCGCCCTGCTCGCCGAATGGCTCGACCGAATCATCGACAGTCACTGACGCGACGTCGGGAACGGGCGGCGCGAGCGGATCTCAGCGCACCGCGGCCGCGATCGCGGCGATGTCGGCGGGCGTCGACCGGCAGCAACCGCCGACCAGACGCGCGCCGGCGGCGACCCACGCGGGCGCCTCGTCGGCGAGCGGGGCGGCGCCGCCGTGCCAGGTGCGGGTCGCGGCATCCCAGGTCTCGCCCGTGTTCGGGTAGACCACCAGCGGCAGGCCCGGGGCGTCTTCGAGCGCGGGCAGCACCGAGCCGGGGGCGCAGCAGTTGACGCCCACGGCGACGACACCGGGAGCGGATGCCGCTTCGCGCAGTGCCGCGGCGAGCGCCCCGCGCCCCGCGAAACCGGTGCTGTCGGCCGAGAGGCTGACGAAAGCGGGCATGTCGAGCGCGGCGAGCTCGAGCGCGAGGGCCTCCACCTCGAGCGGCGAGGGGATCGTCTCGGTCGCGAGGACGTCGGCTCCGGCATCCGCGAGCACGTGCAAGCGTCGGCGGTGAGCCTCGCGCAGCTCGGCGAGCGAGAGCCCGTACGCGCCGGTGTACTCGCTGCCGTCGGCGCGGAGCGCTCCGACCGGGCCGACGGATGCCGCGACCACCGCCGCGCCGGCCTCTCGCGCCACGGCCACCGAACGGTGCAGCAGCGCCTCGACCTCGGCATCCGGAATCCGTCCGGCGAAACCGATCTGGTACGACGCGGTGATCACGACCTCGGCGCCCGCGGCGACGAACTCGGCGTGGGCGGCGCGCACCTCGTCGGGGTCGTCACGCAGCACTCGCGCCGACCAGAGGTCGCTCGTGACGTCGTTTCCGCGCGCCTCGAGCAGCGTGCCGAGGCCGCCATCGAGGATGACGGGGCGCTCGGTCAGAGCGGTGGCGAGGTCGATCACGCCTCGTGCGTCTCGCCGGCGGCGAGGACGCGCAGGGCACTCGCGAGGAGGGCCTGGTCCTGTCGGCTGACATCGCGCAGGGCGTCGGCCTCGAGGCGGACGAGCTCGGTCATCGCGGCATCCACCCGCTCGATGCCCTCGGCGGTGATCGCGACGAGGATCGCACGACCGTCGGAGGGGTTGGGGCGTCGGTTCACGAGGCCGCGCTCGGCGAGCTTGTCGAGGCGGTTGGTCATCGCTGCGCTGCCGATCATGGTGGCGGTGATCAGGCGCGTGGCGCTGAGCTCGGTGCCCGCGCGCCGGAGCACCGCGAGCACGTCGAACTCCCACACGGCGATGTCGGCACTCGCGAAGGCCTTCGCGCGGAGCTTCGACAGGTGGAAGGCCGCGCGACGCAGGCGCGACATCACGTCGAGGGGTGTCAGGTCGACCTCGGGCAGCAGCTGCGACCAGGCGTCGATGAGGAGGTCGACCTCGTCGTCTTTACTGCTCGCGGTAGGCATTCTTCGACGGTACCGGAGCCGGGGGGTGTCGCGGCGCGCGACGGGCGGTGCGGACGCGGCGAACGAGCGTCGAGCGTCGGTGGGTCCGGACGGTTCGAGACGTGTCCGCACGTTGCGGAAGAGGCGCCGGATGCCGGCGTCCCCCGCCCCGCCTGCTTCAGCGCACGCGCGGGGGCGCCGTCGTCCCGCGCGCGACGAGGCGGGTCGGCAGTTCGATGTGCGTCTCGGGCAAAGTGTCACCGGCGAGGAGCGTCAGCACCATCCGCACGGCCTCGGCGCCGAGGCGCTTCATCGGCTGGCGGACGGTGGTCAGGGCCGGTTGGGCGCGCGCGGCCTCGGGGACGTCGTCGAAACCGACCACCGACAGGTCGTCGGGCACGGTCAGTCCGCGCGCGCCGGCGACCTCGATGATGGACAACGCCGACAGGTCGTTCGCCGCGAACACCGCCGTAGGCGGATCGTCGAGCGAGAGCATGGCCTCGGCGGCCTCGCGGGCGACGTCCTGGGCGTAGCGGCCGACGCCGACGAGAGCGGGGTCGAAGGCGATGCCGGCGGCCGCGAGTCCCGCCCGGTACCCCGAGGCGCGGGCGACCGCCGAGCGCAGGTCGGGACGCCCCGCGATGAAGCCGATGCGGCGGTGACCGAGCTGCGCCAGATAGTGCACCGCCTGCTGCGCGCCGGTGTAGCTGTCGGATTCGACGGTCGGCACATCGCCCCGGCCCGTGTGCGGGTCGATCGCGACGATCGGCACCTCGCCCGAGACGTTGACGACCGTGGGGGTGACGATGATCGCCGCATCGATGAGCGTTCCACTCAGGCGGCTGAGCGAGCGACGCTCCCACCCTTCGCCGTCGCGGCGGGCACCGGTGTACGCGAGCAGGTCGTACCCGGTGTCGGACAGGGCTCCCCCGACGCCCTTGAGGATCTCGGCCGAGAACGGCTCGATGTCGGCCACGAGTACGCCGATCACGCCGGTGCGACGCGAGCGCATGCTGCTCGCGACGAGGCTGGATTCGTAGCCGAGGGTCTCCACCGCGTCGAGCACGCGGCTCACCGTCTCGGGCGAGACGCCGTAGCGGCCGTTCACCGCTTTCGACACCGTGGCCACCGAGACCCCGGCCGCCGCGGCGACGTCGTGAATGGTCGGGCGCCTCGTCATGGCATCCGACCCTAGCGTGGAAATCATTTTCGAAAACGTTTGACGACCCCTCCGCCCGCGGGCGACACTGCTGACACCTCGGGGGCAGCAGACCCCGAGAAGCGCATGAACGGCGGAGCAGCCGAACACCGACGCGTCCCACGGCGCACCTCGACGAAGAGAAACGGGAATCACATGAACACGCGCAAGATCCTCGCCGGAGCGGCCCTCGCCGTGGCCGGCACCCTCGCTCTCGGCGGGTGCGCCGCAGGCGGCGGCAGCGGCCAGAACGCCGACGGCAGCGTCACCCTGACGCTCTGGCACAACTCCACCACCGGCGACGGCAAGAAGTACTGGGAAGACACCGCCGCCGCCTTCGAAGCGGCGAATCCGGGCGTCACCATCGAGATCCAGGCCGTGCAGAACGAAGAGATGGACGGCAAGCTCCAGACCGCCCTCAACTCGGGCGACGCGCCCGACCTGTTCATGGCCCGCGGCGGCGGCAAGCTCGCCGACATCGTCACCGCCGGCCAGGCGATGGACCTGACCGACAAGATCTCGGCCGACGCCAAGACCGCGCTGGGCTCCTCGCTGTCGGCGTTCGAGATCGACGGCAAGAACTACGGCATGCCCGTCGCCGTGCTCCCCTCGGGCATCTTCACCTCTCAAGACCTGCTCACCGCCGCCGGCGTCACCGCGGCGCCGAAGACCATCGACGAGCTCGAGGCGGCCAACGCCAAGATCAAGGCGACCGGTGTGGCCCCGATCGCCGTCGGCGCGAAGGACGCCTGGCCCGCCGCCCACTGGTACTACAACTTCGCACTGCGCGCCTGCTCGAAGGACGTGCTCGACTCCGCCGCCGCGAGCCGCAGCTTCGACGACCCGTGCTGGCTGAAGGCCGGCGAAGACCTGCAGTCCTTCCTCGCCACCCAGCCCTTCAACGACGGCTTCCTCACCACCGCCGCCCAGCAGGGCGCCGGTTCGTCGGCGGGCCTGCTGGCCAACCACCAGGCCGCCATGGAGCTCATGGGCGCGTGGGACCCGGGCGTGATCGCCTCGCTGACCCCCGACGAGCAGCCCCTGGCCGACCTCGGCTGGTTCCCCTTCCCCGAGGTCTCGGGCGGAGACGGCGAGCCGGGCGCCATGATGGGCGGCGTCGACGGCTACTCGTGCTGGGTCAACGCTCCCGCGCAGTGCACCGACTTCTTGAACTTCCTCGTGAACAAGGAGAACCAGGAGGCCTACGCGAAGGCGTTCCAGACCCTCCCCGCCTCGAGCGAGGCCGAGGGAGCGGTGACGACGCCCGCGTTGAAGTCGGTGCTCGAGGCCTACTCGAAGGCTCCCTACGTCTCGGTGTGGCTCGACACCCTCTACGGCCAGAACGTCGGCAACGCGCTGAACGTCGCCGTCGTCGACATGTTCGCCGGCAAGGGTTCGCCGCAGGGCATCGTCGACGCCGTCAACGCCGCCGCGTCCCGCTGAGGACACCGCTGATGACGACGCAGCTCGCCGCTTCGGCGACCGACGCCGGGTCTCGCCGCCCGGCCGGGGAGGGTGCGCACCGCACCCCCTCGGCCGGGCGGCCGCCCGCGCGGCGGCGGCTCGAGAACTGGCGCATCCGCGGCGAACTCGCGATCCTCCTGGGCCCCGCCCTGGTGGTGTTCGTGTCGTTCGTCATCCTCCCCGTCGCCCTGGCCGCGTACTACGGCTTCTACAAGTGGTCGGGCTTCGGCACTCCGGTCGACTTCGTCGGCATCCGCAACTACGTCACGATCCTCACCGACCCCGCGTTCCACGAGGCCCTCGGCCACAACGCGTTCATCGTGGTCGGCTCTCTCGTCCTGCAGGGGCCCCTCGCCCTCGGACTCGCGCTGCTGCTCAACCGCAAGATGCGGGCGCAGTCGCTCATCCGCGTGCTGATCTTCGTGCCCTACGTCATCTCGGAGGTCGTGGTCGGTCTCGGCTGGGGCCTCATGCTGCAGTCGGGCGGGGCGCTGAACGGGGCTCTCGAGAAGATCGGGCTCGGCGCCCTCCGCGCCGACTGGATCTCCGACCCGGCGCTGGCGATCTGGACGCTGCTGATCATCATCACGTGGAAGTACATCGGCTTCGCGGTGATCCTGTTCCTCGCCGGGCTCCAGGGCATTCCCGAAGAGCTCAGCGAGGCCGCGGCCATCGACGGCGCCTCGTACTGGCAGATCCAGCGCCACATCGTCCTGCCGCTGATGGGTCCGACCATCCGCATCTGGGCGTTCCTGTCGATCATCGGCTCGCTGCAGCTGTTCGACCTCGTCTGGATCATCTGGGGCCAGTACGTCGCCTCGACCGCCGGCACCTCGACCATGGCCACCTACATGGTCGCCAACGGCCGCAACGCGGGCAGCTTCGGCTACGGCAGCGCCGTGGCCGTGGTCATGTTCCTCATCTCTCTCGCCGTCGCCCTCATCTACCAGCGCTTCGTGCTGCGGCGCGACACCGCCGGCGCCCTCACCGGAGACACCAAATGACCGCTACCGCTACGCTCGTGGCCCCCCAGGCCCCGCGCTCGTCGCTGCGCTCCCCCGCCGGGGCGAAGCGCTCCACCTCGGTGCTCGTCGGCTTCGTCGCCCTGCTGCTGATCGGCATGATGCTGGCCCCCGTGGTCTACATCATCCTCGGCGGCTTCCGCTCGAACGCCGAGATCACCGTCGACCCGGCCGGCTTCCCGACCACCTGGAACTGGCAGAACTACGCCGATGTGCTCGCCAGCCCCATCTTCTGGGGCCAGGTCGGCAACTCCGCCATCGCGGCGATCGCCACGACGGTCTTCGTCGTCGCGTTGGGTCTGATGGCGGCCTACGCCCTGGCGCGCTACCGTTTCCGCGGTCGCGGCGCGGTGTTCGCGCTGTTCACCGCCGGCCTGATGTTCCCGATGACGGTCGCCATCACGCCGCTGTACATCCTCGTGCGCAACCTCGGCCTGATGAACTCGCTCGCGGGCGTCATCGTTCCGCAGATCGCCTTCGCCCTGCCGCTGACGATCATCATCCTGTCGCCGTTCCTCGCGGCGATCCCGAGCGAGCTACAGGAGGCCGCCTCGATTGACGGGCTCGGGCGGCTCGGCTTCTTCTGGCGCATGGTGCTGCCCCTCGCCGTTCCCGCGGTCGTGACCGTCGGCATCCTGGCCTTCGTCAACAGCTGGAACTCGTACATGCTGCCGCTGTTCATCCTCAACAACGAGGCCGCCTTCACGCTGCCTCTCGGCACACAGGCCTTCGCCTCGCAGTACTCCGTCGACACCGCGCGGGTCCTGGCATTCACTTCGCTGTCGATGATCCCCGCTCTGCTGTTCTTCAGTGTCTTCGAGCGTCGGATCGTCGGCGGCCTCACCGGCGCCGTGAAGGGCTGACCCCACCATGACCATCCAGAACACCGACGTCGGTGCTGCCCGGGTATCCGGAACGTCCCCCCGCGTGCGAGCGCTCGTGGCCGAGATGACCCTCGACGAGAAGCTCGCGCAGCTCGTCGGGTACTGGGTCGACCAGGGCGACGAGGTCGTCGCCCCCCTCTCGGGCGAGAAGGTCACCACCACCGCCTACGCCGATGCCACGGTGCACGGCCTCGGCCACCTGACCCGTGTCTACGGCACGCGACCGGTCGACCCGGTCGAGCGCGCCCAGTGGCTGTGGGGCGAACAGCGTCGCCTGCAGACCGAGACGCGCCTCGGCATCCCCGCGCTCGTGCACGAAGAATGCCTCACCGGATTCGCGGCGTGGAAGGCGGCGACCTTCCCCACACCCCTGGCCTGGGGGGCGTCTTTCGATCCGGATGCCGTCGAGCTCATGGCATCCGCGATCGGTCGCTCGATGCGCGAGGTCGGTGTGCATCAGGGGCTCGCTCCGGTGCTCGACGTGGTGCGCGACGCCCGGTGGGGACGCGTCGACGAGTGCATCGCCGAAGACCCGTACGTGGTCGGCACAATCGGCACGGCGTACGTCCGCGGGCTCCAGGAGGCGGGCGTGCACGCGACACTGAAGCACTTCGTCGGATACTCCGCCTCGCGCGCCGGGCGCAATCACGCCCCCGTGTCGGCCGGGCAGCGCGAACTGCAGGACGTCTTCCTCCCCCCGTTCGAGATGGCCGTGCGCGACGGCGGCGTGCGCAGCGTCATGAACTCCTACACCGAGATCGACGGGGTGCCCGTCGCATCGAGCCCCGAGCTGCTGACCGACCTCCTCCGCCGCCGGTGGGGGTTCGACGGCACGGTCGTGTCGGACTACTTCGCCGTGGAGTTCCTCCGCTCGATGCACGGGATCGCCGCCGACCGCGGCGAGGCCGCACAGCTCGCCCTCGAGGCCGGGATCGACGTCGAGCTTCCGGGGCCCGACGCCTACCCGTATCTGGCCGAGCGGGTGGCATCCGGCGCCCTTCCCGAGTCCGTGGTCGACCGGGCGGTCGCGCGCGTGCTCGCCGAGAAGGAAGACCTCGGGCTGCTGGATGCCGACTTCTCCGAGGCCCCGACCACGGTTGACCTCGACGACGCCGAGCACCGCGCACTGGCCCGCCGCCTGGCCGAGGAGTCGGTCGTCCTCCTGCGCAACGAGGGCGTCCTGCCCCTCGCCGCCCCGGGCCGGATCGCCCTGATCGGTCCGAACGCCGACAGCGCCGAGGCGCTCATGGGCTGCTACTCGTTCGCGAACCACGTGCTCGCGCACCACCCCAGCTTCCCGCTCGGCTTCGCGCTGCCCACCGTCCGCGAGGCGGTCACCGAGCGCTTCGGCGACGTCGCCTACGCCGAGGGATGCGCGGTGGAGGGCACCGACCTCTCGGGCCTGGATGCCGCGGCCTCCCTCGCCCGTGACGCCGAGGTCGCGATCGTGGTCGTCGGCGACCGCGCCGGGCTGTTCGGCCGCGGCACCGTGGGCGAAGGCAACGACGCCGACTCCCTCGACCTGCCCGGCGTGCAGCGTCAGCTCGTCGAGGCGATCGTCGCGACCGGGACCCCCGTCGTGCTGGTGCTGCTGACCGGCCGCCCGTACGCACTCGAGTGGGCGCTCGACACCGCGGGCGGTCCCGCGGCGGTGCTGCAGGCGTTCTTCCCCGGCGAAGAGGGGGCGCCCGCGCTGACCGCTCTGCTGGCGGGGGATGCCACCCCCTCGGGGCGCCTGCCCGTCTCGCTCCCCCGGTCCGCCGGGGCCCAGCCGTACTCGTACCTGCACCCCCTGCTCGGCGGTCCCTCGGGGGTCACGAGCACCGACCCGACCCCCGTGCGGCCGTTCGGTTTCGGGTTGTCGTACACCTCGTTCGAGCGCGCGGGGTTGACGGTGGACGGGGTGTCGTCGGGGGCGGGGGCCACGGCATCCGGAACCGCCGACGTCCGCGCGGGCGACGCTTTCACCGTGTCGGCCCGCGTGACCAACACCGGAGGCGTCCGCGGCGCCGACGTCGTGCAGGTCTACGCGCACCGTCCGGTCGCAAGCGTCACGCGACCCGTCGCGCAACTCGTCGCGTACGCGCGCGTCGAGCTGGACCCCGGAGAGAGCGCGGAGGTGCGCTTCACCGTCCCCGCCTCGCGGCTCGCCTACAGCGACCGATCGCTGCGACGGGTCGTCGAGCCGGGCGAGGTCGAGCTGCGGCTGGGCCCCTCGTGCGCCGAGGTCGACGAGACCGCGGCGCTCCGCGTCACGGGAGCGACGTACGAGCTGTCGGGCGACGACGCCCGCGTGGTCGAGGTGGAGGTGCGGCGGACGTCTTCCCGGTAGGCGCCCCCACGGGGCGTCGAACCCCATTGAGTGTCCAGAACACCCGGACGACTTTCGCGAGCGTCCGGGTGTTCTGGACGCTCAACGGGCGCGCGGCCCGTCCGCGAGCGGGACCCGCGATGACGGCACGAGCACACGGCGAAGGCGCGCCTCATCCGCGTTAGCGTTGACCCACGCCATCGACGCCGCGAGAGGACCGGATGACGCTGCACGACGAGACCATGCCCCCCGATGCCACCGCGCTCGCGCACCCCGCGTCCGGTGGGTCCGACGCCGGCTCGCGCCACGACCGCGCCGTCGGCAACCTCGCCTCGCGCGTCTACCCCGACGGCGACGACGCCCGCACCGACCCGTGGTCGATCGATCTGGAGCGCATCCAGTTCTCGCCGTACTTCTCGCGCCTGTCCGCCGTGACGCAGGTCGTGTCGCCCTCGATCGGCGGGGCCCCCGTGCACAACCGCCTCACCCACACGCTCAAGGTCAGCGCGATCGCCCGCGTCGTCGCCCTGCAGTTGAACACCCGCTCCCGGCGGGCCGGAGAGGGCGACGTCTGCAACGCCACCGTCGTCGAGGCGGCCGCCTACGCGCACGACCTCGGCCACCCGCCCTTCGGCCACCTCGGCGAGTCCACCCTCGACCGTCTCGCGCGAGAAGAACTCGGCCTCCCCGACGGCTTCGAGGGCAACGCCCAGACCTATCGCATCCTCACCGCCCTCGACGTGGTCGAGAACGCCCCGC
Source organism: Microbacterium sp. 16-032 (assembly GCF_041079455.1). Classification (NCBI taxonomy): domain Bacteria; kingdom Bacillati; phylum Actinomycetota; class Actinomycetes; order Micrococcales; family Microbacteriaceae; genus Microbacterium; species Microbacterium sp. 16-032. The sequence continues at coordinate 207,578 of NZ_JBFYGQ010000006.1, forward strand.
GGGGGCTCAATCTCACCGCCGCCGTGCGCGCGGCCTCGGCGAAGTACCCGTGGGCACCGTCGGTCGACGCCGCCGACGTCGAACGGATCGGCCCGCCCCGCGGCATCCGTCGCTCCCCCGACGGCGCGTACCGCGTGCACAAGTACTCGGCCTACGACCTCGACCTCGCCGATCTCGTCGAAGCCCGGCAGGGAGTGGATGCCGAGCCCCTCCGCCAGAGCGTCGAAGGCGCGGTGATGGACCTCGCCGACGACATCGCCTACTCGGTGCACGACGTGGACGATTTCTACCGCGCGGGGATCCTCGACCACGCGCCGATCGCCGCGGAGTTCCGCGGGTGGCTCGACGACGTGCTCGAGTGGCGCGATCGGGACGACGCCGAGGTGCGCGCCGAGCTCGCGCCGGGCGCGGGCCTGGAGCGCCTGCGCCGCAAGATGCGCCGCGACGACCCGTGGATCGCCGACGACGAGGCCTTCCTCGACGCCGTCAGCGACGTGGATGCCGAGATGGTCACCGATCTGCTGGCGCGCCCGTTCGACGGGTCGCTGACGGCGGAGCGTCGTCTCGCTGCCTTCACCGATCGCTGGATCCGCCGGTTCCAGGAATCGGCGGACCTCCGTCCCCTCGACACCCCGCGCGCGGGGCCCGTCGTGCTGTCGCCCTGGGCGTGGCACCACGTCGAGGTGTTGAAGTTCGTGCACAAGCGGTTCGTGCTCAGCCGCCCCGACCTCGCCATCCAGCAGCGCGGAATGAGCCGCATCCTGGCCCGGTCGGTGCGCGCGCTCGGCGAGTGGCTCGACGACGACCTCGACCGCGCCCGCACCCCTCGGCGACTGCGCGAGCTCATCGCGCTGGCCCGAGAGCAGTACGCGTCCCTTCCCGCCGAGCGTCGCCCCTCGGACGCCGAGGCCGAGAAGCTCGCGCGATCCCGCGGAATCGTGGATTACGTGGCATCCCTCACCGATTCGCAGGCGTTCGCCCTGTCGGAGGCGATCTCGGGTCGCGCCGACCGGCTCTGGGCGCTGGGGCAACGGCTGTAGTCCGGTTCGGGGCGCGTTCTTCCGTTCGGGGCGGGAAATTTAGGCCCCGAACGGAAAGATGCGCCCCAAACCGCTAAACGGCACCTTCGCGTGGCGTCCGGTGGGTTGAGCGCCGCCAGGTCCCTTGTCACCATGAGGAGATGTGGTCGACACACCCCGATCCCGGTAACCCGTGGCCTCCCGACATGGTGATCTCCATCGAAGACCGCCCGCACGCGGCCGACGAGATGCTCTGGGTGCGAGAGGCGTACGGCCTCGACGTCGAGGGGGACGTTCCGCCGCCACTAACGGACACGCCCGCACCGGCGGCCCGTGAGCTGACCGAGGCGGAACGCTCCCGATGGGCGGCCGTCTGGCCCTCGCTATGGCGTCGCATCATCGAGCACGCGGGGCGGCCGACCGATCATGCCGCGATGGAGCGGCTGATGGACCGGGACCTCCCCACCGAGCAGCGGAAAACCCTGCTCTCGCAGGTCATGGGCCCGTCGTGGCGCGACGAGTTCGGCGACGCCGTGTTCGAGGACCCCTCGTACCGCGCGTGGCAGCAACGCTCGTTCACAACCGCCCGATCGGCCGCTCCGAGACCGCTCGACGAGCAGCCGGAGCGCCGCGACCTCGAGGCTCTGGTCCCCGCCTGGCGACGTGGACTCGAGCGCATCGTCGTCCTCGCCTGCCGCGGTCCGTACGTGCGGACGCTGGGGCCGAACGCCCTGTTGGTCACGGCCGAGATCCGCGAAGAATCGAGGACGTACCGGGCGGCATTGGCATCTTTCGTTGCGAAGTGAGGGCCCTACGGTTCCGGATGCCGTGGCATCCGGAACCGTAGGGCGCGAGCCCGTGTCACCGCCGGCGGACGGGTCGCCCGGTCGCTCCTCCTCAGGGGATGAGCCGCGCCGCGCGGTACCGCTCGAAAAGGCGCGTGAACGAGTCGCGCGTGCGGTGATGCTCGGTGAAGCCCGAGAGGCGGCTCTTCGACATATCGGTCATGACCTCGATGTCGCGCCCGAGATCGGCATCGGTGTGCCACCACGAGGCGACGCGCGTGATGTCGGGTTCGACGAGTCCGTGCTGCTCGACGATCTCGGCCCACACCGGCGCCGCATCGGCCATCTGCTGTTCGAACGGGCGCGGGGCCGTGTCGAAGCCCTCCGCCTCGACGCCGAGGTCTGCCGCGACGCGCGGCCACATCCAGCGCCACCGGAAGACGTCGCCGTTCGCGGTGTTGAAGGCCTCGTCAGCGCCCTCGGGGTGCGTCGCCGCCCAGACCATCTGGCTCGCGAGCAGGTCGGCGTCAGTCACATCGGTGAGGCCGTTCCACTGGGTCTCGCTGCCCGGGAAGACGAGCGGTCGACCCGTGTGCCTGCTGATCGCGGCGGCGACGGCGATCGTGAGCCCCATGTTCATCGCGTTGCCGACGGCATGGCCGAGAACCGTGTGCGAACGGTGGACCGACCACGTGAAGCCCTGACGGCGCGCGGCGGCGAACAGCTCGTCCTCCTGCGCGTAGGAGAAGTTGTCGACGTCGAGTCGCGGCTCGTCCTCGTGGAACGGGGTGTCGGGCATCTCGCCCTGGCCGTACGCCTCGAAGGGCCCGAGGTAATGCTTGAGCCCGGTCATCAGGGCGACATGACGCACCGGAGCGTCGGAGAGCGCCGCGAGCAGTTCACGGACCATACCGCCGTTGACGGCGATGTTCTCGGCCTCGGTGTCCTGCCGCGACCATGCGGTGAAGAAGACGTGGGTGACGGGCAGGTCGCCCAGCGCTTCGCGCAGCGACTCGGGCGAGCGCAGGTCGGCCGACCGCCATCCGACACCCGGACGCTCCGCACCGGGCCGACGGGAAAGGCCGGTCACCGCCCATCCCTCGCCGGAGAGTCGGTCGATCAGCGCGCCGCCGGCGATACCGGTGGCGCCGACCACGAGGGCATGTGCGGAGTCAGTCAAAACGGGGTTCCCATCGGTCGAGGTGAACGAACGGAGACCGTGCAAGGTCGAACGGTATTCCTCGGCCGGGTTCCGGCCCGGCGCCGACCACAGGTTCCTCCGTGCCCCGGATGCCACGGCATCCATGTCCTTAAAAACCCTGGCTGGACACCCCGCCAGCCGCACAATCTGGGACACACCCCCACCGAAATGGGGACACGCCCCTCAGCACCGGATGCCGCGGCATCCATGTCCCGACAAATGCAGACTGAGCCGGCCACACCAAAAAGTGCCCCGGATCCGGGGCGGCCCACCGCCACCACGGATCCGGGGCACGGTCCGCTCGCCGAGGCGGTAAGGGGCACCTCGGCGAGCGGGGCGCGTCCCGAGCGAACGGGAGGCGCACGCGCCGCGTCACCCCGGGGCAGTGCGGCACCCGGGGTGACGGGTCTTACAGGCCCTGGGCCAAGCGGTAGTACGCCTGGTTCCAGCGCAGTTCGCTCTGGAAGCCGCGGACCGTGGTGTCGTCGTCGATCACGACGAGCTCGGTCTTGGCGATCTCGGCGAAGTCGCGGAACACCTCGATGCCCACGGCCGTCGTCATGACGGTGTGGTGCGCGGCGCCCGCGGCGAGCCAGCAGCCGGCCGAGGTCGCGAAGTCGGGCGCGGGCTTCCACACGGCGCGGCCGACGGGGAGCTTCGGCAGGTCGGGGGCATCGACGTTCTCGACGACGTTGGCGACCAGGCGGAAGCGGTCGCGCATGTCGCTCATCGCGACGACCAGCGCGGGGCCCGCGTCGGCGGTGAAGACCAGGCGCACCGGGTCGTCCTTGCCGCCGATGCCGAGCTCGTGGATCTCGAGGCGGGGCTTCTTCGTGGTCAGCGAGGGCGAGACCTCGAGCATGTGCGCCCCGAGGATGCGCTCGTTGCCGGGGACGAGGTCGTAGGTGTAGTCCTCCATGAGCGAGGCCCCACCGGGGAGGCCCGCACCCATGACGTTCGCGACGCGCACGAGGATCGCCGTCTTCCAGTCGCCCTCGGCGCCGAAGCCGTAGCCCTCGGCCATGAGGCGCTGCACCGCGAGACCGGGCAACTGCTTCAGCGCGCCGAGGTCTTCGAACGAGGTGGTGAAGGCACCGAAGCCGCCCTCCTCGAGGAACGAACGCAGGCCCAACTCGATCGCCGCACCGTCGCGCAGCGACTGGTGACGCGCGCCACCGGGGAGCAGTTCGTCGACGACGTCGTAGCTCTCGACGTACTCCTGAACGAGGGCGTCGATGTCGGCATCCGATGCCTTCTCCACCGCCTCGACGAGCTCGTTGACGCCCCACGTGTTGACCTGCACGCCGAAGCGCAGCTCGGCCTCGGTCTTGTCGCCCTCGGTGACGGCGACGTAGCGCATGTTGTCGCCGAAGCGCGCGAGCTTGAGGGTGCGGGCGGCGGTCCAGCCGGCGGCGGCGCGCTCCCAGTCCTCGATCTGCTGGCGCACGGCCGGGTTCGACACGTGGCCGACGACCGTCTTGCGCGAGACGCCCAGGCGCGTCTGGATGTACCCGAACTCGCGGTCGCCGTGGGCGGCCTGGTTGAGGTTCATGAAGTCGAAGTCGATGTCGTTCCACGGCAGCTCCACGTTGGCCTGCGTGTGCAGGTGCAGCAGCGGCTTCTGCAGGGCGTCGAGGCCGGCGATCCACATCTTCGCGGGGCTGAAGGTGTGCATCCAGGCGATGACGCCGATGACGTCGTCGCGGCCGTTGATCTCGAGCGCCATGCGGCGGATGCTGTCGGAGTCCTTCAGCACGGGCTTCCAGACGACCTTCACCGGCAGGCCGTCCAGTCCCTCGACGACCGCCTGCGACTGCTCGGCGACCTGCTTGAGCGTCTCTTCGCCGTAGAGGTTCTGGCTGCCGGTGACGAACCAGACCTCGTAGCCGTCGAGGTCGTTCTTGAGCTTCGTGCGCGTCATGTTTGTTCCTGTCGTTTTCAGAGGGATGCCACGGCGGCGGCCTCGACGGCGAGGCCTGCGCGGTAACGGTCGAGGTAGGACGAGAAGCCGGCCACGTCGGCGGGCTCGGAATCGGCGGTGACGATCGGGGCGGTGGCGAACACCGTTTCGCGCAGCCACTGGTCGAGGTCGCGGCCGGAGTCATCGGCGATGTAGGCGGCCAGTACGGCCATGCCCCACGCCCCACCCTCGGACGCCGTCTCGGCGACCGCGACGGGTGCATCGAGGGCGGCGGCGAGGAAGCGCTGGGCGACGCCCGCCGTGCGGAACATGCCGCCGTGCGCGTACATCTTGTCGAGCTGCACGCCCTCGCCGTGGAGCACGTCCATGCCGAGCGCGAGGGTGCCGAACACGCCGTACAGCTGCGCGCGCATGAAGTTCGGCAGCGTCAGACGGCTGTCGGGGGTGCGCACGACCAGCGGTCGGCCCTCGTCGAGACCCGCGATGGGCTCGCCCGCGAGGTGGTTGTAGGCGAGCAGCCCGCCGGCGTCGGCCTCGCCGTTCAGCGCCGCCTCGAAGAGCGCCGCGTAGGTGGCATCCGGGGTCACCGGGGTGCCGGCGGCGGCGGCGAACGCGGTGAACATGTTCGCCCACGCGGCCAGCTCGCTCGCGCCGTTGTTGCAGTGCACCATCGCGACCGCATCTCCTGCGGGCGTCGTGACGAGGTCAAGCTCGTGGTGCACCTCGGTGAGCGGGCGCTCGAGCACGACCATCGCGAAGATGCTCGTGCCGGCGCTGACGTTTCCGGTGCGGGGAGCCACGGCGCAGGTCGCGACCATGCCCGTGCCCGCGTCGCCCTCGGGAGGAGCGAACAGGATGCCGGGGCGCAGGGTCCCGCTCGGGTCGAGCAGCGTCGCACCGGCATCGGTCAGCGCGCCGGCGGCGGTGCCCGCCACGAGCACGCGCGGCAGCAGGTCGTTCAGCGCGGGCACCCGGCCCGCGGCGCGCGCGTCGTAGCGCGCGACGAGCTCGGCGTCGTAGTCGCGGGTGGCGGAATCGATGGGGAACATGCCCGAGGCATCGCCCACGCCGAGCACCTTCTCACCGGTGAGCTTCCAGTGCACGTACCCGGCGAGGGTGGTGAGGAAGCGGATCTCGGGCACGTGCGGCTCGGCGTCGACGACGGCCTGGTGCAGGTGCGCGATCGACCAGCGGAGCGGGATGTTCACGCCCAGGAGCTCGGTGAGCTCGGCCGCCGCGACACCGGTGTTGGTGTTGCGCCAGGTGCGGAAGGGGGCGAGCAGCTCCCCGTCGGCGTCGAACGCGAGGTAGCCGTGCATCATCGCCGACACGCCCATCGCGGCGTAGCGCTCGGGGGTGACGCCGAAGCGCTGCTGCACGTCGGCGACCAGTGCGGCGTAGGCGGCCTGCAGACCCGACCACACGGCATCCAGCGAATACGTCCAGAGTTTGTCGGCGTAGACGTTCTCCCACTCGTGGGAGCCGGTGGCGAGCACCTCGGCGTCGGGGCCGATCAGGCACGCCTTGATGCGGGTGGAGCCGAGCTCGATGCCGAGGCTGGCGCGGCCCTCTTCGAGCAGTGCGGTGGTGTGGGCGGTCATCGGCGGTCGTCCGTGCTCTGTCCGTAGACGTTCTGGTAGCGGTTGTAGAGGGCGTCGATCTTGTCCTGCGGGATCGGGATGAGCGGGCCCGCCTCACGCGCGATGTGCACGGTGCGGGCGACGTCTTCGAGCATGACGGCGGCCTTGACGGCGTCCTTCGCGTTCGTGCCGATCGTGAAGGGACCGTGGTTCTGCATGATCACGCCGCGCGAGCGGTGTCCGCGCAGGGTCTCGACGATGCCGCGGCCGATCGAGTCGTCGCCGATGATCGCGAACGGGCCGACCGGGATGGGTCCGCCGAACTCGTCGGCCATCGCGGTGATGACGCAGGGGATCTCTTCGCCGCGGGCGGCCCAGGCGACGCCGTAGGTGGAGTGCGTGTGCACGACCCCGCCGACCTCGGGCATGTTCCGGTACACGTAGGCGTGCGCCGCGGTGTCGCTCGAGGGGCTGCGCTCGGAGCCGGGCGTGCCGGGGATCGCGTTGCCGTCGAGGTCGCAGAGAATCATGTTCTCGGGAGCCAGGTCGTCGTACGAGACGCCGGAGGGCTTGATGACGAACAGGTCGGCGCCGGGCACGCGACCCGAGACGTTGCCGCCGGTCCAGACGATGAGGTTGTAGCGCACGAGCTCGGCGTGCAGTTTCGCGACGTCGGCGCGGACGGCGTCGATCGCCTCCTGCACCTCGGGCGCGAACGTGGCGGCATCGGACACGCGTGTCTCCTTCGACGGGTTCGGGTGGGGCCGGTTCGATGTTACCGGTAACATCGCGTCTTCGCGAGGGGCGGATGCCGGTGGCCGGGCTGACCCGCGCCGAGATCACGCGCAATCGCCGAGATGACCGACGATGGGGGCGAAAGGCCGGTCATCTCGACGACAGACGGTCACCTCGACGGGGAGACCCTCAGCGCGGCGGGGCCGTCGAGTCGCGCACGACCAGCACCGGTGCGGCCGGAGACGCCGAGGCGTCGCCGAGCACGGCCGCGACCGCGTGCGCGGCCTCGCCCTCGACGTCGAGGCGGACGGTCGTGAGCGCGGGGGTGTAGAACGCGGCATCCGGATTGTCGTCGAATCCCGCGATCGACACATCGGCGGGCACCACGAGCCCTCGGGCGGTGAGCCCCGCGATGAGCCCGAGGGCCATCTGGTCGTTCGCGACGGCGACGGCCGTGGCCCCGTCTCGCACGAGGTCGGCGACAGCCCCGGCGAGGGCGAAGCCGGACGCCGCGCTCCAATCCCCCTCCGCGCGACCGACGAGGGCGAGGTCGAGGCGCGCCACGGCGTCCCCCACTCCCGCCGTTCGGGCGAGGGCTTCGCGCCAATCGGAGGGGCCGGCGACCTCGACGATCCGGCGATGGCCGAGGCCGGCGAGGTGGGTCGCGACGAGGGCGGCGGCGTCACGTTGGCGGGCCCCGGACTCGCCGTACAGCGGCACGATGGGCACGTCGTATCCCTCGAGCGGAGTGGACCCGTGCGCCGCGACCAGCACGATCCCGTCGACCCCCTGATCGAGCAGGTGCCGCACCGCGGCGTCGATGTCGGCGGGGTCGTCGGAGTCGGTGTACGCCGTCGAGATCCACCGCCCGCGCGTCCGCGCCGCCCGCTCCAGAGCGGCGATGCCGGCCGAGGGCCCGTGGAGCACGGCATCGGATGCCACGACCCCCACCGTTCGCGTCAAGCTCGTGCCCAGCGCTCGCGCGGCGTTGTTGACGCGGTAGTCGAGGTCGGCGACAGCGGCGAGCACGCGCTCGCGCGTGCTGTCGCGGATGCCCGCGTAGCCGTTGAGCACGCGCGAGACGGTCTGCGTCGAGACCCCCGCGGCGGCGGCGACCTCGCGCACGCCGATGCGCTTGCCCCCGACCTCGCCGCTCATGGTCCCTCACAGTAGCGGCGCGCAACCCCCTCGGCCGACCGCGCCCGAGTGGGGTGCGATGGCGCGATGACCCCGGGCACCGGCAGCCCCCGTCTCTCGTCGACTCCCGTGGCGCGAGCGTTCGGCGCGGTTCTGAGCGGAGCGTTCGCGCTCGGACGGCGACTGCGCCACCCCCGCCCGATCCATCCGCGCGGGGCGGTGTTGAGCGGGCACGTGCGATGGATTCCGGATGCCGAGCCCTCGGGCATCGCGTGGATCGATCGCACCCCCGATGGGCCGGTGCCGGTGGTCGCCCGTGTGTCCCGGTCGATCGGCCTGCCCGCGCCGCTGCCCGACATCGTGGGGCTCGCCCTTCGCGTCGAGGCGGACGGGGAGCCCGCCGACATCGAACTCGCCTCGACCGGGTGGACGGTTCCGGCGCGGTTCGCTCTGCGCGCGCATCGCCGCGTCGAGCGCGCGCGCTTCGGCACGCTCTTCCCCTACCGCGGAACGCGCGGGCCCGTCCTGGTGGGCGCGCGGACACGGAGGGGACGTCCGGCGGCGACCGACCCGCGAGAGCTCAGAGCCGCGGACGAACGCACGTGGTCGCTCGCCCTGGGGCATGCCACGGCGCTCGGGGCGTGGCATCCTTTCGCCGTCGTCGACCTGCGTCTCGACGATGATCAGGACGACACCGGGTTGCGGTTCGATGCGGTCCGGCATCCGTTGCCCGGCTCTCACGCCTACGCCTGGGTGCGGGCCGCGCGGCAGCCGTCCTACGCTCGCGTGCAGCCGGCGCACCCGGAGGTGAGGATGCCACGCTGAGCGGCGAGATCGCTCGATCCCCCTGCGTCGGCACAGACCGCGACCTCGGAGCCACGCGGCGGTCGGAGCCCCCTCAGCCGGCCGCGGCCGGGACGTATCTCGGCACCCCGTCGACGTCCCCCTCGCGCAGCCAGGTCAGCCCCTCGGCCTCGATGAGATCGTCGACCGCGTCGATCTCGATGTCGCGCGAGAAGGTGGGCGCGTGCAGGTGGATGCGAGTCATGCGCGCACGCTAAGCCGCAGCAGGGTCGAGCGCCAGACCGTTGACCGCGCGGGAGCGCTCCCGCAGACGAGAGTCCGCCGACGCCCCCCTTACAAGACGTCGACGGACCCGGTCCTACTCTGGCCCGCTCGCGGGCGAGAAATCTACTGTTCCGAGGCGCGGAGTGCGGCGATCACGTCGTAGCGCTCGCGGATCTCGGGTCGGTGGTCGGGTTCGACCGTGCGGGTCATCGCGACCGTCCAGTCGACGGGCCCGCCCGCGAGCACCCCCGCCGCCTGGCGGGCCGCACCGAGCGCGACGTACTCCCCCGCGGCGGGGACGACGATCTCGGCGTCGAACACCTGCGCGGCGATGCGGGCCACTCCCTCGTTCGCCGCTGCGCCGCCGATGAGCAGCACGCGGTGCACCTCGACACCCTGCGCCTGGATCGCCTCGAGCCCGACGGCGAGACCGCTCAGCATGCCCTCGATGGCCGCGCGCGCGAAATTCGGTCGGTTCGTGGATGCCAGGGTCAGGCCGGTCAGCGAGGCCTGCGCGTGCGGCAGGTTGGGCGTGCGCTCACCCTCGAACCACGGCACGAGCACCACGCCGCCGGCACCGGGCTCGGCCTCGAGAGCCAGAGCGCCGAGCTCGTCGTGGGAGACGCCGAGGAGTCCCGCGAAGGCGTCGAGCACCCGGGCGGCGTTGAGGGTGGCCACGAGCGGCAGGAAGCGCCCCGTGGCGTCGGCGAAGCCGGCCACCGCGCCGGTCGCGTCACGGGCCGGGGTGTCGGTGACGGCGAACACCGTGCCCGAGGTGCCGAGCGAGACGACCACGTCGCCCACGCCGGCTCCGAGGCCGAGCGCTGCGCCGGCATTGTCTCCCGCGCCGGGACCGACGAGCGCGCCGCCGGGCAGCGTTCCGGCGCTCTCCCACGGGCCGAGCACGCGCGGCAGCACGGCGTCGCGTCCCAGGGCACGGCGGAACAGGTCGAGGTCGTAGCCGTCGGCGCCCCAGTAGGCGGTGCCCGAGGCGTCGGACCGGTCGGTGATGAGCTCCTCGAGAACGGCGTTGCCCGGGCCGAACCCGCGCAGACGCCAGGTCAGCCAGTCGTGCGGCAGGGCCACGGCGGCGACGCGCGCGGCGTTGTCGGGCTCGGCGTCTCGCAACCAGCGGAGCTTGGTGCCCGTGAACGAGGCGACCGGCACGGCTCCCGTGCGCTCGGCGAACGCCTCGGCGCCCACCTCGTCGATGAGGTCGCGCGCGGCCTGCGCCGACCGGGTGTCGTTCCACAGCAGAGCGTCGCGGATGACGGCACCCTCGGCGTCGAGCACGACCATGCCGTGCTGCTGACCCGCGATCGACACCGCGGCGACATCGTCGAGACCGCCGGCCTGGGCAATGGCATCCTGCAGCGCCTTCCACCAGGCCTCGGGGGCGACCGACGTACCGGCGGGGTGCGACGCTCGCCCCCCTCGCACGACCTTCCCGGTCTCGGCGTCGACGACGACGACCTTGCACGACTGCGTCGACGAGTCGACTCCCATGACGAGCGCCATGCTCACTCCTCTTGTCCTCGCCGCAACAGTGCGGCATCCCGTTCAGTGTCCACGACACGCCGTCTCGCACGAGCGCGATGCGGCACGTCCTGGACACTCGACGGAAAGAGGGCCCGGATGCCGTGGCATCCGGACCCCATCCGACTCAGCGTGCGCCGAGCAGGTGCTCGGTGGCGAGCTGCTGCAGGCGGACGAAGCCGAAGCCCTTGCCGCCGAGGTACGCGTCGGTGTCGAAGTCCTCGTAGGCCGAGCGGTCGGCGAGGAAGTCGTCGTAGGTCTCGCCCTCGTTCAGCGTCGGCTGGGCGAGCTCGGCGACCTTGGCGGCCTCGAGAGCTGCCTGCACCTCGGGGTCGGCGCGGAAAGCCGCGGCGCGCTCCTTGAGCAGCAGGTAGGTGTTCATGTTGGCCGACACGGAGTCCCAGACACCGGTCTCGTCCTCGGTGCGCGAGGGCTTGTAGTCGAAGTGACGGGGGCCGTCGTACGCGGGCACGCCGCCGGGGCCGCCGTTCTCGAGCAGGTCCACGAGGGCGAACGCGTTGTGCAGGTCGCCGTGGCCGAACACGAGGTCCTGGTCGTACTTGATGCCGCGCTGACCGTTGAGGTCGATGTGGAAGAGCTTGCCGTGGTACAGCGCCTGGGCGATGCCGGCGGCGAAGTTCAGACCCGCCATCTGCTCGTGGCCGACCTCGGGGTTCAGGCCCACCAGCTCGGGGCGCTCGAGCGAGTCGATGAACGCGATCGCGTGGCCGAGCGTGGGCAGCAGGATGTCGCCGCGGGGCTCGTTGGGCTTGGGCTCGATGGCGAAGCGGATGTCGTAGCCCTTGTCGGTGACGTAGTCGCCGAGCAGGTTGACGGCCTCGCGGTAGCGCTCGAGCGCCTGGCGGATGTCCTTCGCGGAGTCGTACTCGGCGCCCTCGCGGCCGCCCCACATGACGAAGGTCTTCGCGCCGAGCTCGGCGGCGAGGTCGAGGTTGCGCAGCACCTTGCGCAGCGCGAAACGACGCACCTGGCGGTCGTTCGAGGTGAATCCGCCGTCCTTGAAGACGGGGGCCGAGAAGAGGTTGGTGGTCACCATCGGCGTGACGATGCCGGTGTCGCTCATCGCGCCCTTGAGGCGGTCGATCTGCTTCTGACGCTCGGCGTCGGTGGAGCCGAACGCGAAGAGGTCGTCGTCGTGGAAGGTCAGGCCGTAGGCGCCGAGCTCGGCGAGCTTCTCGACGACGTGCACGACGTCGAGGGGCTCACGCGTGGGGCCGCCGAAGGGGTCGGTGCCGTTGTAGCCGACGGTCCAGAGACCGAACGAGAACTTGTCGTCGCGGGTGGGGGTGGGCATTCCTGCTCCTTCGCATGGACGCACGAGCGCGCGGTGGCGCGCAGCGGGTTTGTTGGTGCTCACAACATATATCCCGGATGCCGCGACGTCCAGCGTTCGCGTCAGATTCCCCGGGCGGCGTCGACCACCTCGAAGACCCGTGGGTCCCACGTCAGAGCGCGCTCCCACGGCAGGCCGAACGCGTCGGCGAAGAAGATGCTGTGGACGTGGTCGGGGAACGAGTGCCGATCGATGCGGGGAACGACCGCCGCCGGCACGTCGTCGGCGCGACCGCTGCGCAGCGACACGAGCCCGTCGTGCGGCCAGAGCTGTACCGGCTCGGTGGAGGCTGCGAAGAATCCCGCCCCGATCGCCGTGACCGCGACGTCGTCGAGCACGCCCGCCTGCGCGTCGTTCCAGGTGCGGAGGAACCGCCGCGACACCTGCTCGGCCGCTCCCTGGGAGTTCGCCGCGGCGTAGGCCCGCGCCTGGTCGAGGATCGTCGTGGTGGCCGGGTCGCCGTGCGCGTCGGCATCCGTGATGTCGCCCGCGACGGCGTCGCCGAGCACCGCGCCGTCCCACGGCGTTCCGAGGGTGACGAGGCGATCCACCCGCGGGCCCGCTCCGGCCAGCTCGCGGATCGCCGCGCGAGAGAACAGGCCGCCCATGGAGTGCGCGACGAGATCGACATTCGAAACGGCGTACTCGGCGGCGAGCCACCGCAGGAAGGCGGCGAGCGCGACGCCGGCGTCGTCGACCGCGCCGACGGCGTTGATCGTCAGCTCGGCAGGCAGCACGACCGGCACCTCGCCGAAGCCCTGCCACCCGGCATCCGCCTCGACCGTCCCCGCGCCGATACGGGCGGGAGCGGTGAAGACCTGCCGCCCGGCCGCACGGTAGTGCTCGCGGAGGGCGGTGAGGGTGTTGCCCGCCGCGAGCCCCGACCCGGCACCCCGGTCGGTGTCGGTGAACGGGGTGACGGCGGCGCCGCCGGAGACGAGAACGACGGCGTCGGCCACGGCAACTCCTCAGGGTCGGATGCGCTCAGATTAGGGCACGCCTCCGATACGCGGGGGACGCCCGCGCGCATGGCTCAGGAGGGATCAGGCCGGGAGCGCGTCCTCGATCGCGGCGACGACCTCGGGGGCGTCGGGCAGCGTCCGGGGGCTGAAGCGGGTCACCCGGCCGTCGGGGGCGACGACGAACTTCTCGAAGTTCCACGAGATGCGGCCGGTCTTGCCCTCGGCATCCGGAGTCGTCGTGAGCTCCTTGTACAGGGGGTGCGCGCTGCGCCCGTTGATCTTGACCTTCTCGGACATCGGGAAGGTCACGCCCCACGTCGCGGAGCAGTACTCGGCGATCTTGTCCTCGTCGCTGAGCTCCTGCAGGAACTGGTTGCTGGGGAAGCCGATCACCGTGAAGCCGCGGTCGGCGTACTTCTTGTGCAGCGCCTCGAGTGCCTCGTACTGCGGCGCGAGCCCGCACCGCGACGCGACGTTCACCACGAGGGCCGCCTTGCCGTCGGTCAGCTCGCCGAAGGTCGTCTGCTCGCCGCGGATGGTCGTGATGGGGATGCCGGAAAGGTCCATGTTCCGATCCTGGCACCGCGTTGTTGTGGTCGGGGTGGGAATCGGCCCCGCCCGTGGCACAGTGGTCGGATGGTCACCGCGGGAAGCCGGGGCGACGGCATGCGCCGCGCCAATCTGGCCCTCGTGCTGCGCACCGTGCACCGTGAAGGACCGCGCTCGCGCGCCGCGCTGACCGAGGCGACGGGCCTGAACCGCTCGACCATCGCCGACCTCGTGGGAGAACTGCAGCGCGCGGGACTCGTGGTCGAGCGGGCGTCGGACGCACAGGGGCGCGTCGGCCGCCCCTCCCCCATCGTCGAGCCCGACCCGCGGGTCGTCGCCGTCGCCGTGAACCCCGAGGTCGACGCCCTCGACATCGCAGCGGTCGCCCTCGACGGGTCGATCGTCGCGCGCGAGCGCCTCGAGCAGTCGGCGCTGCTCACCCCCGAGCGCACCGCAGAGCTCGTCGGCATCCGTCTCGATGTCTGGCGCCGCGGGCCGCTCGCCGACTCCCGCCTCACCGGCGTGGGCGTCGCCGTCCCCGGTCCGGTGCGCGCGTCCGACGGTCTCGTGCGCGAGGCTCCGCACCTCGGTTGGACCGACGCCGCCCTCGCCGGTCTGATGACGGATGCCACGGGGCTCACGACCCATGTCGCCAACGACGCGGCGCTGGGAGCCGTGGCCGAGCACCTGTTCGGTGCCGCGCGCGGCGTGCACGACGTCGTCTACCTCAACGGCGGCGCGAGCGGTATCGGCGGGGCGGTCATCGTCGGCGGGATGCCGCTGGGCGGGGCAGGCGGCTACGCCGGGGAGTTCGGGCAGAACAGACCCGGCATCGCCGACCCCGACGATCGGCGCGCACCCGAGGGCGTGCTCGAAGACGAGGTCAGCCGATCGCTTTTGCTGCGCGCGCTCGGCATCGACGCCGCCGACGACGCGGCCCTCGCGGCGGCGCTCACCCGCAGCACCGACCCGACGGTGCGGGCGGAGACCGATCGGCAACGCCGCATTCTCGCCACGGCCCTCGCCAACGCCGCGAACGTGATGAATCCCGCGGTGATCGTGCTCGGCGGGTTCCTCGCGATCCTCGGCGAGCTCGACCTGGCCGGTCTCGACGCCGCGGTGCGCGCGCAGACGATCCCCGCGTGCGCGGAGGGGCTGCGTGTGGCCGCCGCCGAGCTCGGCGAGAACCGCCTGCTCGTCGGCGCGGCCGAGGCCGTGTTCGAGGCCGCGCTCTTCCCCGCGCGCTGAGCGCGAAACTCTCCTCGAAACCTCGCGCCCGACCCCGATGCCGGCGGTCCGGGGCAGGATGGGTGAGCGACGACGCGAGGAGAACCATGATCGAGACACGTTCCGCCGGAGCCACCTGGTCGGGCAACCACCGGTACCACGCCACCGAGGTGCTGCTGCCCACCGGGCCCGACGAACTGGCCGAGGTCGTGGCATCCGCGGATCATCTGCGCGTGCAGGCGACCCGCCACACCTTCAACGACGTCGCCGACAGCGAGGGCGCACTCGTCTCGCTCGAGAAGATGCCTACGCGCATCGACATCGCAGGCAGCAGGGTGCGCGTCGAAGGGCTCGTGACCTTCGCCCAGCTGGCGCCCGTGCTCGAGGCCGAGGGCCGAGCGCTGCACAACCTCGGTTCGCTCCCCCACATCTCGGTGGCGGGTGCGACGGCGACCGGCACGCACGGCTCGGGCGTGCGCAACGGCAATCTCTCGAGTGCCGTGACGGGCGTCGAGCTGATGGATGCCGACGGCCGCACGCACCGCATCGACGAGGACCACCCGTGGTTCGGCGCGGCGGCCCTCAGCATCGGCGCCCTGGGTGTGGTCACCGCGGTCGAGCTGCGCACCGAACCGACCTACTCCGTCACGCAGCAGGCGTACACCGGAGTCGCGTGGGACGACATCGTGGCGGATCCGATCGCGGTACTCGGTGGCTCGCGCAGCGTCAGCATCTTCACGACCTGGGGAGACCCCGCGCACGACCTGGTCTGGGCCAAGAGCGACACGGGCTCGCCGTCGTGGGTCGAAGAACTCGGCGGGATCGCCATCGGCGACGACATCCATCTCGGCCGCATCCGCACCGTCGACAACACGACGCCGCGGGGCACCTCAGGGCCGTGGCACACGCGCCTTCCGCACTTCCGCGCCGACGCGCTGCCCAGCGACGGCGACGAGATCCAGTCGGAGTACTTCGTGCCCCTGGCCTCGGCGGCCGAGGCCCTTGCGGCCGTGCGCGAGATCGCCCCGGCCTTCGCGGAGCACCTGCTGGTGACCGAGTTGCGCACGGTCGCCGCCGATCGGCTGTGGCTGAGCCCCGCGTACGAGCGCGACGTGCTCGCCATCCACTTCACCTGGCGCAACGACACCGAGGGAGTGCTCTCAGCGCTGCCGCACATCGAGGCCGCTCTCGCGCCGTTCGATGCGCGACCGCACTGGGGCAAGGCGTTCACCATGCCCGGTGAGCGGATCCTGGCGACCCTGCCGCGTGCCCACGACTTCGATGCGGTCGCGCGCGAGGCGGACCCGCGCGGTGTCTTCCGCAACGCGTTCCTGCACCGCGTTTTCGCGGGCTGATCAGCCCGATCCAGGTCCCTGAGCCTGTCGAAGGACCGGTACCAACGCACGCGTCACCACGAGACGGCGCCGCCCACCGCGACGCCGCCTCACGGCATCCGGGATCAGCGGCTGGAGTAGCCGCCGTCGATGGGGAGCGAGACGCCCGAGATCATGCCGGCGCCGTCGCCGAGGAGGAACACGATCGGCGCCGCGATGTCGTCTTCGGTGGCCCACTTGTGCAGCGGCATGGCCTCGAGGAAGGGACCCTCGATGTCGGGACGACCCCAGTACCAGGCCGACATCGGGGTCATGACGACCGTGGGGTTCACGCTGTTGACGCGGATGCCGTAGCCACCGAGCTCGAGGGCCGAGACCCGCGTGATGTTGTCGAGGGCAGCCTTCGACGATCCGTACGAGATGTGACCGGTGAGGGCGACGAGGCTCGCCTGGCTGGAGACGTTCACGATCGCGCCGCCCTTGCCGACGCGGATCATCTCGCGCGAGGCGTACTTGGTGACCAGCAGCGAGCCGCGCGCGTTGATGCGCATGACCTTGTCGAAGACGTCGATGTCGGTGTCCATCGGGGTCGCGATCTCGCCACCCCAGCCGCCGCAGTTGACGACGCCGTAGATGTCGCGGCCCTCGATGGCCGCGCGGATCTCGTCTTCGGATTCGAGGTCGAACACCACGGGCTCGGCGCCGGTCTCGGCGCTGATCGCGGCGACGCTGTCGGCGTCGCGACCCGCGGCGAGGACCGTCGCGCCGGCGGCCACGAGGTGGCGCACGGTCGCGCCTCCGATGCCGCCACCGGCTCCGGTGACGAGGATGGTGCGGTCGGTGAGTTCGGTCATGGGTGGGCTCTTTCGCGGGTCCGGGAGTCGAGGACGACGGCGGTGTCGTCGCGGCCCATGATAACCACAGAATCACGCGGATGACTTCGGTGTCATGACGAATTGATCACGGGTGTTGACACCGGTGTCACGGTGGGCTTACCGTAACCGGAGTTCGACCGGTGGACACCCCCCGCCGGACCCGCTTCATCGACGCAGCACTCCGCCGTGGTGCGTCGCCCGGAAGGACCACACCGCTGTGACCCACACCTCGGAGAACGACGCGACGACCGCCACCGCGACCGTGCACCTCGACGACCTCGTCGCCCGCGCCCGGCAGCTCGCGGCGTCGGGCGAGCGGCGCATCCTGGGCGTGGCCGGCACCCCCGGCGCGGGCAAGTCGACCGTCAGCGACGCCCTGCTCGCCGCCCTCGGCGACGACGCGGTGCTCGTCGGCATGGACGGCTTCCACCTCGCCAATGAAGAGCTCGTGCGCCTCGGCCGGCGCGACCGCAAGGGCGCCCCCGACACCTTCGACGTCGAGGGCTACATCGCCCTGCTCGATCGCATCCGCGCCGGGCACGAGGTCTACGCCCCGCGCTTCGACCGCGGCCTCGAGGAGCCGATCGGCTCGGCGGTGCTCGTGCCCGCCCGTGTTCCACTCGTCATCACCGAGGGCAACTACCTGCTGCACGACGAGTTCGGGTGGGATGCCGTCGCCTCGCGCCTCGACGAGGTGTGGTTCCTCGACATCGACTCCCCCGCGCGCCGCGAGCGTCTCGTCGCGCGGCGCCTCTCCCACGACCACCCCTACGACGAAGCCGTCGCCTGGGTCCGCGAGGTCGACGAGCGCAATGCCCTCGTCGTCGAGCGCGGGCGCGACCGCGCCGACCTCGTCGTCACCGTCTCCGATGCCCCCGTCGGTCCCCCCGAAGGAGCTTTCTGATGAGCACCACCACGGCTACGCCCGTGCTGCAGGCGCGCGGCCTGTCGCGCCAGTTCGGATCCGTCCGCGCCCTCAACAACGTGGACTTCGAGGTCTACCCGGGGGAGGTCACCGCCCTGATCGGCGACAACGGCGCCGGCAAGTCGACGCTCGTCAAAGCCCTCTCGGGCAACCTCGCGGTCGACGAGGGCGAGATCCTCTTCGACGGCACGCCCATCGACATGTCGAACCCGCAGATCGCCTCCGGCCTCGGCATCGAGACCGTCTATCAGGACCTCGCTCTCGCCCCCCACCTCGACCCGGTGCAGAACATGTACCTGGGCCGCGAGATCCGCCGCCCCGGCCTCGCGGGAGC
Organism: Microbacterium sp. 16-032; assembly: GCF_041079455.1. Lineage (NCBI taxonomy): Bacteria > Bacillati > Actinomycetota > Actinomycetes > Micrococcales > Microbacteriaceae > Microbacterium > Microbacterium sp. 16-032. Next base: position 226,120 of record NZ_JBFYGQ010000006.1, read on the forward strand.
GCTGGGTTTCATGAAGACCAAGGACATGGCGACAGCCTCCCGCGACGCATTCGACGAACTCGGCGCCACCGTCCGCTCGCTCAGCTCGCCCGTCGGCGAGATGTCGGGCGGTCAGCGTCAGGCCATCGCGATCGCCCGCGCCGTGCACTGGGCCTCGCGAGTCGTGTTCCTCGACGAGCCGACCGCCGCCCTCGGTGTGCGTCAGACCAAGAACGTGCTCGAGACCATCCGGCGCGTGCGTGACAAGGGCATCGCCGTGGTCTTCATCTCGCACTCGATGCCGCACGTCATCGACGTCAGCGACCGCATCCAGGTCCTGCGCCTCGGAACCCGCGTCGCCAACATCAACGCCAAAGACACCTCCATGGAAGAGCTCGTCGGACTCATGACCGGCGCCGTCACGAAGGACGACCAGAAGTGAGCCTCAAGACTCCCCCGACCGAGACCGTCGCGATCGGCACGTTCGACGACAACAAGAAGACCAACCCGGTCGCCGCGGTCCTGCGCACGCAGGCGTTCCAGATCCTCCTGGTTCTGCTGGCGATCATCATCGTCTTCAGCATCATCGCGCCCGACTCGTTCGCGCAGTGGTCGAACTTCCGCCTCATCATCCAGAACGCCTCGATCCTCGCGGTGCTCGCCGTCGGCATGACCTACGTCATCATCACCGCCGGCATCGACCTGTCGGTCGGGTCCGTCCTCGTCTTCTCGGGGGTCGTGTCGGCCCTCGTCATGCGAGCGATGGGCGGCGAGGGGTGGGGCGTCGCCACGGTCGGCATCATCGTCGCGGTCCTGAGCGGCGTGTGCTGGGGCCTTTTCAACGGCTTCCTCATCGCGAAGGCGAAGATCCCGCCGCTCATCGTCACCCTCGGCTCGCTGGGCATGGCCCTCGGCCTCGCGCAGATCCTCACCGGCGGCGTCGACATCCGCGACGTCCCCACCGTGCTCACCGTCTCGATCGGCTACGGCAACGTGTTCGGATCCGTTCCGATCATCAGCGTCATCGCGCTCGTCGTGGTGCTGATCGGCGCTGTCGTCCTGCACTTCACGCGCTTCGGCCTCTACACGTTGGCCGTGGGCTCGAGCGAGATCGCCGCCCGCCGCGTCGGTGTGAAGGTCGACGCGCAGCTGATCAAGATCTACACGATCTCCGGCGCCCTGGCCGGGCTCGGCGGCATCCTGTCTCTCTCCCAGTTCTCCACGACCGCCATCGCCGGCCAGTCCCAGACCAACCTGAACGTCATCGCCGCTGTCGTGATCGGCGGCACCTCGCTCTTCGGCGGGGTCGGCACGATCATGGGCACCGTCGTGGGCCTGTTCATCCCCGCGGTGCTGCAGAACGGCTTCGTCATCACCGGCGTGCAGCCCTTCTGGCAGCAGGTCGCCGTCGGCGCGGTGCTGATCGCGGCGGTCTACGTCGACCAGGTGCGCCGGACCGCCGCAACCCGCGGCACCTCGCAGGGCCTCTGGCGCAAGTTCCTCAGCGGAGGTCGACGCGGCTGATCCGCGGCGGCATCCATTCCCTCTCCACCCCTTACCAACCCGACAGCAGTACTCCAGAAAAGAACGGTGATCACAATGAAGTGGAACAAGAAGGCGACCGCCCTGACGGTCTTCGGCATGGCGGCGACGCTGACCCTCGCGGGGTGCTCGGGCGGTGCGTCCTCGGGCGGTGCGTCCGGCGGCGCCGACGGCGGGTACAAGATCGCGTTCGTGCAGGGCGTCGCGGGAGATGAGTTCTACATCTCCATGCAGTGCGGCATCCAGGCCGAGGCCGAGAAGGAGGGGGCGACCGTCACCACCCAGGGCCCCGAGAAGTTCGACCCGACCCTCCAGAAGCCCATCGTCGACGCCGTCGTCGCCTCCAAGCCCGACGCGCTGCTGATCGCCCCCACCGACGTCTCGGCCATGCAGGCACCGATCGCGGCCGCTGAGGCCGCCGGCATCAAGGTCGTGCTGGTCGACACGACGCTGGAAGACCCCTCCGGCGCGGTCTCGCAGATCTCCTCCGACAACGAAGGCGGCGGCGCCGCGGCGTTCGAGGCGATCCAGAAGGCCAACCCCAGCGGCGGCAAGGTCCTCGTCGTCTCCACCGACCCGGGTGTCTCCACCACCGACGCCCGCGCGAAGGGCTTCGAAGACGCCGTCGCCAAGGACAGCAAGTTCAGCTCCGTGGGCGTGCAGTACTCCCACAACGAGCCCTCCACCGCCGCCGAGATCGTCACCGCGGCCCTGCAGAAGGACCCCGACATCGTCGGCATCTTCGCCGCCAACCTGTTCGCCGCCGAGGGCTCCGCCACCGGCGTCCAGCAGGCCGGCAAGCAGGGCCAGGTCACCATCGTCGGCTTCGACGCGGGCCCCGCCCAGGTCAAGGCCCTCGAGGCCGGCACCGTGCAGGCCCTCGTTGCGCAGGAGCCCGCCACCATCGGCGAAGACGGCGTCAAGCAGGCCATCGCCGCGCTGAAGGGCGAGAGCACCGAGGCCAAGATCCAGACCGGCTTCACGATCCTGACGAAGGACAACATCACCACCGACGGCAAGGACGCGGTCTACAAGTCCAGCTGCTGACACACCCCCTCTCGCGTGAGGGGTCACAAACGGTCGCCTGGGCCGCTCCGAAGCGACACCGAGTGACCCCTCACGCGAGATGAATCCCGGATGCCGGGACCCGGAGCGACTGCCCGGGTCCCGGCATCCGCCCCTCTGATCCCGCCCCACCCGCCCCTCCTCCACGAACCACGGAGCCCCGCATGACCGACCTCACCGCCGCCGCCCTCCCCTCCCTCGCGGCGAACGTCTCCGTTCCGACGTACGACAGGTCGGCCGTGCGCGCGCGCATCGTGCACTTCGGTGTGGGCGGCTTCCACCGGGCGCACGAGGCCATGTACCTCGACCGCCTGCTCGAAGCCGGCCACACCGAGTGGGGCCTGTGCGGAGTCGGGGTCCTGTCGTTCGACGCGGCCATGCGCGACGTCCTCGCCGCTCAAGACGACCTCTACACGCTCGTCACGACCGCGCCCGACGGGACCTCCACCGCCCGCGTCGTCGGCTCCATCGTCGAGTACCTCTTCGTGCCCGATGACCCCGAGGCCGTGGTCGCGAAGCTCGCCGCCCCCGACACCGCGATCGTCTCGCTCACCATCACCGAGGGCGGGTACGGCATCGACGACGCCACCGGCGCCTACGCCCCGCGCGACGAGGCGACGCTCGCCGACCTCGACGGTGCGACCCCGCCGCACAGCGTCATGGGTCTGCTCACCGAAGCTCTTCGCCGACGCCGGGATGCCGGCATCCCGGCCTTCACCGTCATGTCGTGCGACAACATCCAGGGCAACGGACACGTCGCCCGTGCCGCCCTGCTCGGGTTCGCCGAGCGGCGCGACGCCGAGCTGTCGAGCTGGATCGCCGAGAACGTGTCGTTCCCGAACTCGATGGTCGACCGCATCACGCCCGTGACCACCGACGAGACGCGCGACGCGATCGCCTCGGAGTTCGGCATCCGCGACCGCTGGCCGGTGCGCAGCGAGTCGTTCGAGCAGTGGGTGCTCGAAGACGCCTTCCCGGCCGGGCGCCCGCCGTTCGACGAGGTCGGCGTTCAGCTGGTCGACGACGTCGAGCCCTACGAGCTGATGAAGCTGCGCCTGCTCAACGCCTCGCACCAGGCCATGAGCTACCTCGGCATCCTCTCGGGCGCGCACTACGTGCACGAGGTGTGCACCGACCCGCTGTTCGTCGACTTCCTGCAGGGATACATGCACGAGGAGGCGATCCCGACGCTCCGCGCGGTCCCGGGGATCGACCTCGACGCCTACTGCAACCAGCTCATCGCCCGTTTCGGCAGTGAGGCGATCCGCGACACCCTTGCGCGCCAGGTCGTCGACGGCTCGGACCGCCTGCCGAAGTTCCTGCTGCCGGTCGTGCGTGAGCAGCTCGCCTCGGGCGGCCGCATCGACCACGCCGCGCTCGTGCTCGCGGGGTGGAGCGTCTTCCTCGAGGGGCGCACCGAGTCGGGCGAAGAGACGCCCGCGGTCGACAGCCGTCTCGACGAACTGCGGGCGATCGTCGCCGACGACCCTGCGTCGCTCCTCGACTACGCACCCGTCTTCGGCGACCTCGGGCAGAACCCGCGCCTGCGCGAGGCCTATCTCGCGGCGCGGGCGTCGCTGGCCGAGCGCGGGGCGCGCGGAGCGATCGCCGCCCTCGCCGACTGACGGCCCGGGCGGATCAGGTGCGCGGTCGGTTCCGCAGGAACCCCGCGATGGCGTCGTGGAACCGCGCCGGGTCCTGGTTCGCCTCGTTGCAGTGACCGGTCGCGTCGAACGCGACGAGCTCGGCCTCGGGATGCCGTTTCACGTACGCGAGCGACCCGCTCACCGGCACCACGGGGTCGCGCAGGCTGTGCACGATCAGGGTGGGGACGCGAGGCGCGGGCCGGGGACCGTCGACCCAGTTGAGCGCCGGGGCGTCCACGCCCTCGATGAGTCCGAGTGCTCGCGCGCCGAGGGCGCTGCCCAGGATGCGCATCGATGCCCCCGCCACCGAGCGCGGAAGGTGGGCGCCCGCGACGGCGTTCTCGACCACGCGCGTCCAGTCGAGGGCCGGCGCGACGAGCACGAGGGCCGTGACGCGGTCGCGGTGCGCCGATTGCTCGAGGGCGAGCATCGCGATCGTTCCCCCCATCGACCAGGCCACGAGCACGATCTCGCGCGCCCCCTGGTCGACGGCGTACGAGATCGCGTCGTCGACGTCTCTCCACTCGCGGGTCCCGAGCGTCGAGGGGAGGGAATCGGCGGGGGCGCACTCCTCGTCGCCCGCGTACGAGACGACGAGCGACATCCACCCCGCGTCGGCGGCGGCCGGGGTGGAGCGCAGGGCGCCGTTGCGGCTGGAGCGCAGGCCGTGGACGTGGATCGTCCAGCGTCCGTCCGCGGTGTCGCGATCGCCGATCTCCCAGGCCTCCGCGACTCCGCCGCGTCGAAGCGGCACCGAGACGTGTCGAGTGGGCCCGACCTCCTCGGGGGCGCCGATGCTCTGCGAGGTCCAGGTGGCCACGGCATCCCCGTCTTCGAGGCCCTCCGGTCGCGCCGCCAGCGCGCGCACGACCCGGTCCTTCCCGATGCGCAGCGGCTCGCCGACAACCAGGTGCCGACCGTCGTCGAGCCACAGGCCGTACGTACCCGGCTCGCGGCTCTCCAGCGTGGCCGGCACCGAGACGGTGTCGCCCGCGACAGTGATCGGGGCGTACACCTTCGGAGCGCGCGGCGCGATGAGACGGCGGGCGACGTAGCCGGCGACGGCCGTGTGAGCGAGGGCGAGAGTCGCGGCGGCGACTCCGGTGCCGACGGCGAGGGATCGGATCATGGGTGGACTCCGGTGGTTCGTCGGGTCAGGTGGGCGTCGATGTCGTCGAGCAGAGCGCGCTGAGGAGGGCTGAGCGGCGTCGAGGTGGCGATCGCGTCGTCTTCGACCGCGACCCGCAGGGCGTGAAGGCGCGTGTCGGCGACGGCATCGGCCGGGAGCCCGGGGAACGAGTCCACTCCGCGCTCCCGGGCGACCGGCTCGAGCCGCGCCAGTAGCTCATCGCCGCGGCGGCGGATGCGCGTCGTCGTGCGGGATGCCACGAAGATCCCGATCACGAAGGAGACGACCCCGAGGTAGAAGAGCGGATCGAACAGCGCACTGACCAGCGCGTCCGGCTCGAAGAACCGCGACAGCGTCAGGTCGAGGATCTCACTGAGGCACCCGAGAACGATCCCCACCGCCCCGACGCGGAAGAAGACGCGCGTTTTCGGCAGCGATCCGCGGGCCGAGCGGAACAGCAGCAGGCCGACGAGCGCGATACCCGCCATGTGCAGCACGCCGTACGCCCATGCGCCGGTCGAGGTCATCGCCGCATCCTCGAGGAACCGGAACGACGACGTCCCCCGCTCGGGGAGGGCGACGAAGAAGACCACCGCGAACAGCGCGCCGAGCAGGCCGGGGAACCACCACCGCAGGGTGCGGATACGCGCGCTCACCGGAGCGGTACCCGCCTGGATGCCGAGCCACAGCGCCACCATGGTGAGCACGTTCTGCACGAGCTTGAGGACGTTCGTTCCGCCGAGGAACCCGTCGAGGATCTCGAGGGGGATGACGGTGCCCTGCGTGAGCAGGGCGATGCAGCCGATGAGAGCGGCGAGCCACGCGATGCGCGCCCGCGGCTGGCGCCAGGCGACGCGGGCCCGGAGCACGACGACGAGAAGCAGCCCCGCCAGTGCCGCGTCGATCAGAAGGACGGTCACCACGACGACTCGGCCACCCTCGGCGAGGTGTACAGCAGGCGCGCGATCCGGTGCGCGATGTGCTCGGCGACGAGTTCCGCCTCGTACTCCGGCGTGGTCAACAGGGGGTTGTCATGGGGTGAGACCGAGGAACGCTCGTGCAGAGCGCCGGAGCAGTGGGCGTCGTCGAGGAGGTGCCCCAGTTCGTGGGAGGCGGCAAACTGGCTGTAGATCGCGGCATCCGAGGCTCGGACGTGGATGCTGCCCTCGCGTCGATCGGCGAAGTAGGTGAGGAAACCGGTCAACGTACCCCACCCCGCCGTGTCGGCCTCGGGGACGATGCGCAAGCGGATCTCGAGCGCCTGCTCGACCGCGTGGACGACCTGGTCGAAGGTCATGCCGGCGGCGAGACCGGCGCGCTGGATCGCGCGGTCGGCGCGCGCCTGCACACGGGCGAGCATCTCGTCCGCTTCCGTCACCACCGTCCCCCCTCACGGCTGATCATGTCGCGGGCGGCCTGCTTCGCAGGGAGTGCGCGATGGCGCGAAGGGCGTCGGGCGACATCTCGCCGAGGGCGCGGAATTGGATGGCGCTCGCTCCCGCCTCGCGCATCGCGTCGCGCAGTTCGAGCTCGGCGTCGGTCCGGTCGGTCACCGCGTCGTCGGTGTAGTCGGTGAGGTACTCGGTCGGCACGTCGGCCCAGTGCGTGATCAGGCGCAGGACCTCTTCGTCGAGCACGACGGTGTTGGTCGCGGCGGCGAGGAGGGCACGCGCGCTCTCGGCGGCGGCGGGGTCGATCTCATCGAGGTGATCGACGAGGTCGTTCTCCGTCGCCCCCTGGCTGTGGACGAGTCGACGGACGCGAGCGGCGAGGGGGGCCGCGGGGACGCGCATCTCGACCCGGGGCGCGGAGTCGGGGTTCGCGACTTCTTCGGGGGCCACTCCGAGGGCGGCGGCGAGCGCCTCGATGTCGTTCGTGTTGTACGGCAGAGAGAAGCCCGCGCGCGACTGGTAATAGCTCTTCGTCATTCCGGCGCGGCTGAGCAGCTCGCCCACCGTCAGGCCTTTCGACCGACGCAGGCGGTCCACATTCGCCACCACTCGGCGGGAGTACCGCGAGGGCGGTCCGACAGCGCCGCGACCCACATTCCGATCGTAGACGCCCACGACGACGCAGGGATGATCGTATTTACGATCCGAGAGCGGGTGCTATTTACGAGACGCTGTGCTTGTATGGATGACGACCGCGCGCGGGCGTCCGTGGGGGAAACCCCGCGCGCGAGCGACCGGGAGAGGCTTCCCGGTCCGTGGCGACGGGCACGGCACCATTGGGGGGTGCCGTGCCCGTCGCTTCGGCGGATCGATCACGCGGGCCTCCCGGACCCCGAAGCGCCGATCAGAGGCCGCAGGACTCCCGCTCGACGAGCGACACGTCGATGACCGTCAGCTCGTCGAGGCCGAGACCGGCGTCGGGCTGCAGGCGCGCGAAGACGCGTTCGGCCGCGAGCGCTCCGATGCGGCGCGGATCCTGGTCGACGACCGTGACCGAGGGGGTCAGGGTGTCGGCCATCGGGAAGTCGCCGAATCCGACGAACGGCAGCGACTGCCCGCGCAGCACGTGGGCGAGAGCCATCGACGAGCGCGCGTTGGCCGAGAAGACGGCGGTGGGCGGGTCGGCGAGCGCGCGCAGGCGTTCGAGAGCGGATGCCGCGGACTCGCGGTCCGACACCTGCGAGGCGATCAGCTGTTCGTCGACGTCGACCCCCGCTTCGCAGAGCGCTCGTCGCCAGCCCTCGACGCGCTTCGTCTCGGTCGACAGGTGCACCATGTCGCCCACGTAGGCGATGCGACGGTGACCGTGCGAGAGAAGATGGTCGGTCGCGAGATGGGCGCCCGCTTCGTCGTTCTCGGTGAACGTGTCGGTGAGCAGACCCACCGGGGCGCGGTCCACGAAGACGATCGGGGTGTGGCCGCGCCAGCGCTCGAGCCACGAGTGGTCGGTCCCGACGGGGGCGATCACCAGGCCGGTGAGTTGACGCCCCAGGAGAGACTCCAGAGCGGGACGTTCGTCGGCCGGATCCTCGCCGAGGCTGGTGACGAGGGTGGAGAGCCCGCGCCGTCGGGCGGCGTCTTCGACCGACCGTGCGATCGCGGCGAAGAACGGGTCGACGACGTCGGGAACGGCGACCCCGATGACCGAGGCGCGACCGGCGCGGAAGGTCGTCGCCAGGGCGTTGGGCACGTAGTTGAGTTCGCGCATCGCGGCCTCGACGAGGGCGCGGGTGTCGGGCAGCACGTGCGGGTCGTCGTTGAAGACGCGCGACACGGTCTTGGTGCTCACCCCGGCTCGCAGGGCGACATCGCGCATGGTGGTCACGAGGCACCTCCGAGGTAGGGGATCGGGCGGGGGGCTGCTCCGACAGGCCACCCTATCCGGCGACGGGTCGGACCCGCCCGCCCGGGGCCGCAGCGACACTCCCCCGCGTGCACCCGCGGTGAGCGCGCCCCGACCCGGGCGGGCGTGGTCATCTCAGTGACCGTCGACGGCGTCGGCGAGCTCGCGCAGGCGCGGCAGGGCGCGGCCCGAGAGCAGCTCCTCGCGGCGGTCGGCGTCGATCGAGAGGCTGTCCTTCCACAGCGACCGGCCAGCCATCGCACCGGACGCACCGTTCGCGACGGCGGTGCGCACCTGCTCGATGAAGGTCTCGTGGTCGACACCGGCCGACAGCACGGCCCACGGCACGCCCTGGGCGGCCTCGGTCACCCGGGCGCTCGCCTCGGCGGAGCCGGGGTACTGCAGCTTCAGGATCTTGGCGCCGCAGGCGACGGCGAGGGCGGCTCCGTCGACGACGAGGTCGGCGAAGGTCGCCGTGTACTCCTCGTCGCTCTCGTCGTCGAGCTGGTAGGTCAGCAGCTCGACGATCAGCAGCAGCCCCTCGGCTTCGCACGCCTGCACGAGGTCGCGGATCTCGTGGGCGACGCGGGAGTCGGCATCCTGCTTGTCGGGGCGGGTGTACCAGAGCATCTTGGCGACGTCGGCACCCTGCTCGCGGATCGAGTGCGGGGTGGCTCCGGGAACGAAACGCGTGTACTTGAGGCCGTCGACGGTCTCGGCACCCGAGGCATCGAGGCCGACGACGAGGGCGGTGTCACGAGCGAGCACACCGTCGTCGACGATCTGCGGCAGCGCGACCTCCGGGTCGAGCAGGATCGCCGGCGCGTGGTTGGCGAGGTGGCGCACGAGGTCGGCCTTCACCTGGGCGAGCTCGTCGCGCGAGATCGCGTCGGAGCCGTTCGGGGCGTCCTTGATGGCGGCCTTCATGCCGTTGCGCTGGTCGGCGGCGACGATGAGCATGTGGCCGTCGGGGGTGCTGATCGACTGGAGCGCGCGGCGCTCGATCGTGGTGAGTGCGTTCATGATCTCTCTTCTCTGGGGTCTTCTCGCGCCGGTCGACGCGGGTGATCTGTTGGCACGCGGTCGGCGCGGGGATCTTCAGGACGGGACGGATGCCGAGACGAGGCGCCGCGCCATGTCGGCGGCTCCCCACGCGACGTCCTGCTCGCGGGTGGACAGGGACGGCTCGGGGAGCACTTCGGCGCGGGCGCGGCGGACGCTCGCCATGCCCGCCCAGCCGCCAGTGAGGGTGGAGCGAGTGGCCGGGGGGACCTCGCGGTCCATCGCCGCGATGAGGGCGGCGACCTCGTCGTTGCTGTGCCGCAGCACGGCGCCGAAGATCTCGGCGGGCGACGCCTCGGTGTGCAGGGTGAGGCGCAGCACGCCGTCGTCGTTGCGCGCACCGGTGACCTCGATGGCCCCGGCGGGCAACTCACCCTCGACGGGGAGGGCCATGACCGCTTCGTCGAGGGCGTCCCGCCCGGCGCGGTCGCTGATGCCGGCGGCGTGAAGAGCGCGACGCAGCAGCAGCCCGGTCTTCACCCCGGCGACCAGCACGTGCTTGCCGGGCACGACGTGGCGCACCTCGTTGATGAGCGCGTCAGCCAACCGCTGTCGAGCCGCGAAGCCGAGCGGCTCATCGAGCACGCGCAGCAGCACCTCGGCGGTGCCGAGCGACACGTGGTATCCGTCCGCGTCCAGGGTCCCGTTCGCTTGGGCGGCGACGAGGTGGTCGTGACCGGCGACGGTGAGTGCGGCGCCCGCGACGCGAGAGCCGAAGGCCCCGGATGCCGTCCCCCAGGGCAGTCCCCCTCCCCGCAGCGGCGGTAGCAGGTCGGCGTCGACGCCGAGAGCGTCGAGCATCGCGGGCCAGGCGGCACCGGAGTCCTGGTCGATGAGGCCGGTGCGCGACGCGAGCGAGAGCTCGAGGGCGATGTCGCCACCGAGCGAGGCGACCACGAACTCGGGCAGGTCGAGCCAGCGCAGGCCCGCGAGCGAGGTGCCCTGGTCGCGCAACCACGCGAGCTTCGCGACGCTCACCTGCGCGCCGAGCGGGAGACCCGTGCGGCCGGCGAACTCCTCGCGCACCACGCTCGGGAAGGCGGCGATCTGCTCGAGCCCGCGCGGGTCGAACCACGCGAAGCCGGGCGCGGCAGCGGTCCCCTCGGCATCGACGAGGATTCCGGTCTCTCCCATGCCGGCCACGGCGAGAGAGGTCAGCGAAGCGGCGGTGATCGGCATCAGCTGCTCGTCGATGAGTTCGATGAGCGAGCGGATGGCGCGCAGCAGATCGTCGGCGTCGATGTCGGTCGTTCCGCCCTCGCCGACGCGCCAGGGCGTCGGCACCTGCGCACCGGCGATCTCGGCGCCCTCGTCGTCGATGACGAGCATTTTGATCGCGGTGCTGCCGAGGTCGAGCCCGCCGTGCAGGCGCACGGGTCCCGAAACCATGTCACCGGTGTCTCGCATGGGCGGCCGTCCTTTCCGGAACTTCGTCGAGTCCCGGAATTTCAAGCATGACACCGGTGACTTGCTACGTCTATGGTGGGGGTATGCCGTCGTCGTGTCAAATACCCGATCCGCTCGCCGTCGTCGTCGCCGGAACGGCCGGGAGCGGCAAGAGCACGCTCGGCCGCGCGATCGCCGAGACCCTTCGCGCGCCCCTCGTCGACCTCGACAGCGTCACGACTCCCCTGCTCGATGCCCTGCCCGCGGACGCTTTCGGCGGCGGCCACTGGCTCACCTCCCCCCACGCCCCGGCGATCCGCGCCGGGCGTTACGCGGCCCTGCTCGCGACCGCCGCAGACGCCATCGCGACAGCGGGCCGGGCGGTGATCGTCGCCCCCTTCACCTCCGAGCTCTCCGGCGGCGAGGAGTGGCAGGCGCTGGTCGCCGCGCTCGCCCCCGCCGCGCCGCACGTCGTGCACGTCGGCGGAGACCCCGCCGTCCTGGCATCCCGGCGCGCGGCGAGGGGAGCATCCCGCGACGCGCACCGCCCCGACGTCGCTCCCGCGGCGCCGGCGATCCCGGTGATCGCCGTCGACGCCGAACTCTCAACCGCGCAACAACTCGCCCGGGTTCTTCCCGCGCTGGGGATTCGCCGGGCGATCGACGCGGACGCCGACATCTTCCGACGCGAGTTCGACGCGGTGCTCTTCGACCTCGACGGGACGCTCGTGGACTCCACCGCGTCCGTCGTCCGGTCGTGGCGGCGCTTCGCGGAGCACTTCGACGTGTCGATGGAGGCCCTGCACGCCAACCACGGGCAACCCGCGCGCACCCTCGTCAGCCTGCTCCTGCCCGCCGAGCGCGGGGCCGAGGCCATCGCGCACGTCACCGCTCTCGAGGTGGCGGATGCCGTGGGCCTGTCCCCCATCCGCGGAGCCGCGGACTTCTTCGCATCCGTCCCGGTGGAGCATCGGGCCATCGTCACGTCGGGATCCGTTCCGATCGCGACCGCGCGTCTGGCGGCCGCCGGTTACGAGCGACCCGCGGTGTTCGTCACCGTCGACGACGTCGTCAACGGAAAGCCGGACCCCGAGCCGTTCCTGCTGGCGGCCGAACGTCTCGGCGTCGATCCGTCACGCTGCCTCGTCGTCGAAGACGCCCCCGCCGGCATCGCCGCCGCCCGCGCCGCCGGCTGCGCCGTGATCGCCCTCACCGGCACGACCGCCGAAGAGGAGTTGACCGCCGACCTCGTCGTCGACGGGCTGGATGCCGTGCGGCTCGAGGTCACGGCATCCGGGACGCTCAGGCTGTTCCCGGCCTGATCACGCGACCGCCACGACGAGGCCCGATCCGGGCTCGAAGGGACGCCAGCCGCACAGTTTAGGACCATCGACGCATCGGCTGGGTGTTCACTCCCGCCCGTAGCGCGCCAACCGGTCGCTGCTTACTCTGGGCTCAATCGCGCATCTTCAGGCTCTTGATCGGACAGAGTGAGCGGCCGCCGCCTCGTGTCGCACCCGAACTCGACGAAGGTGCTCTCCCCTCGAGAACGAAAAGAGCACCCATGAGCTCGGATGACAAGACCGATACCTGCAGCTACCACATGGCCGGTGATCTCCCGGCCGGCGGCGACCACCTCGGCGGCACCTTCGGCCAGGCGCCGAGCCTCGACGGGTGGTACCCGCAGCGGTTGAAGGTCGAGCTGCTGCATCGCAACGGCGTCGCCGCCGACCCGCTCGGTGCCGACTTCGACTACGCGGCGGCGTTCGCGACGATCGATCTCGACGCGCTCAAGGCCGACATCAAAGAACTGCTCACCACCTCGGTCGACTGGTGGCCGGCGGATTACGGCAACTACGGCCCGCAGATGATCCGCATGGCGTGGCACGCCGCCGGCACGTACCGCATCGCCGACGGACGCGGCGGAGCGGGAACCGCGATGCAGCGATTCGCGCCGATCGGCAGCTGGTGGGACAACGGCAACACCGACAAGTCCCGACGCCTGCTGCAGCCCATCAAGCACAAGTACGGCAACGCGCTGTCGTGGGCCGACCTGATGGTGCTGACCGGCAACTGCTCGCTGGAGCTGATGGGACTGCCGACGTACGGCTTCGCCGGGGGACGACTCGACGCGTGGGAGCCCGACGACGGCACCTGGTGGGGCCCCGAGGTCTGGAACCCGCACAACGTCCAGAGCCCCGACGAGATGGTCAGTCGTGACGAACGCTGGCACGGCGAGAACGGCGACGCGGACTACGACCTGCAGAGCCCCCTGGCCGCATCGCACCAGGCCCTGATCTACGTCAACCCCGAGGGACCGTACGCCAACGGCGACCCGATGGGCTCGGCGCGCGACATCCGCATCACCTTCACCCGCATGGCGATGAACGATGAGGAGACCGTCGCCCTGATCGCCGGTGGCCACGCCTTCGGCAAGAGCCACGGCCAGGTACCCGCCTCGAAGATCGGCCCTTCGCCCGAGTTGGCACCGATCGAGTCGATGGGCCTCGGATGGCACAACCCCGTCGGCAGCGGCAACGCCGAGAACACCTCGACCAACGGCATCGAGGGCAGCTGGACCCCGAACCCGATCCAGTGGGACAACACGTATCTCGAGAACCTGTTCGCGTTCGACTGGGAGCAGACGAAGAGCCCGGCCGGCGCCCTGCAGTGGACTCCCACCGACCGGGACGCACCGAAGACCCCCGACGCGCACGTGCCCGGGCAGATGAACCCGCTGATGATGATGACCTCGGACATCGCCCTGAAGGTCGACCCGGAGTACCGGGCCGTGTGCGAGCGCTTCCTGGCCGACTTCGACCTCTTCACACTGGCGTTCTCAAAGGCCTGGTACAAGCTCACGCATCGCGACATGGGTCCGAAGCACCGCTACCTCGGACCCGAGGTCACCATCGCCGACGACCTGCTCTGGCAGGACCCCCTGCCCGATGCGGAGGGAACCGCCCTCGACGAGGCGGAAGTGGCGACCCTCAAAGAGGCCGTCGTCGCGACGGGATTGTCCGTGTCCGACCTCGTCTACACGGCCTACTCCGCCGCGTCCACCTATCGCGACAGCGACAAGCGCGGCGGCGCGAACGGTGGCCGTCTCGCGTTGTCGCCCCAGAAGGACTGGGCGATCAACCGCCGCACCATCCCGGTGATCGACGCGCTGCGCTCCGTGCAAGCGGAGTTCGCCGCGTCGTCGGGCGGGCGGCAGGTGTCGCTCGCCGACCTGATCGTGCTCGCCGGCACGGCCGCCGTGGAGCGGGCGGCGCGGGCGGCGGGCTCCGACGTCGACGTCGCGTTCACCCCGGGTCGCGTCGACACGACGCAGGAACTCACCGACATCGAGATGTTCGAGTGGCTTCGGCCCGTGGCGGATGGCTTCCGCAACTTCGTGTCGGATCGATTCGACCAGTTCGCGCCCGGAGTCGCTCCCGAGGCGGCGTTCCTCGACAAGGCGAACCTCTTCACGCTCACCGCGCCCGAGTGGACCGTCCTGACGGCGGGTCTGCGCGTGCTCGGCGCCAACTGGGACGGATCCGATCGAGGCGTGTTCACCGACCGCGTCGGCGTGTTGACGACGGACTTCTTCGTCAACCTGACCGACACCGATCTGGTCTGGACGAAAGACGACGACACCGCGTCGACCTTCACCGGCCGCGTCCAGGCGACCGGCGAGGCGCGCTGGCGGGCATCGAGGAACGACCTCGTGTTCGGCTCGAACGCGCAGCTCCGCTCGATCGCCGATGCCTACGCCGGCACCGACGGACAGGAGAGGTTCGTCCGCGACTTCGCTCAGGTGTGGTCGAAGGTCATGATGCTGGACCGCTACGACGTGAAGGGCCACAAGCGCTACGGCGTGATGGCCGCCTGACCGGCGCAACACCCCTTCAGGTGGTCACCCCCTCTCACACGGAGAGGGGGTGGCCATTCTTCGGACCCGCTGCACTGCTACCGCGTCGCGCGCTCCAGCAGCTCCAGCACGTGCACGTACGTCTCGCCCGTCGCCTTCGTCATGCCCAACTCGCAGGTGCGGTTGCACGACGCGAAGGCATCGGCGCCGAGCCCGGCGACCTCGGCCGCTTCGGGAGCGGTCGCGGCCTCGGTGAGTTCGGGGTGCAACATGCCCCGGTCCCCCGCGTAGGCGCAGCAGCCCCAGGCGTCGGGCACGCGCACCTCCGCGGCGACGGCCTCGCCCACCGCCCGCAGCGCCGCGTCGATGCCCAACTGCGTCGACGAGCACGTGGGGTGCAGAGCCAGCAGCTCGGCCACCGGTGTGGGCGAGAGGAGCGGAAGCAGAGCGGATGCCGCGAAGGCCACGGCATCCACCACTCTCACTCCCTCGTCGCGCAGGGTCGCCGAGAAGCCCTCGGTGCAGCTGGACGCATCGCAGACGACGGGGAGCTCTCCCCCGCGCGACGCCGCGGACACCGCCGCGCGAACGCGAGCCGACATCGTCGCGTGCCCCTTCGCGTACCCCTTCGACGACCAGGGCGTGCCGCAGCAGAGAGCATCGATCCCCTCGGGGACGATCGCCGAGACCCCCGCTCGCTCGAGCAGCCGCACGAACGCTCCGGTCGCGCCGATGCCGTCGGAGGAAGCCGGTCCGAACATGCTGCCCACGCACGCGGGCAGGAACACCGCGCTCGGCTCGACGCCCGCGGCCCCGACGACCCGGCCCAGGGCCTTGCGCGACGTTCCGCCGCCCGGCAGCTCGGCCGCGTAGCGGGGCACCGTGTCGGTCCCGAGCACCGCGCGCGCGGCATCCGTCACCGCCCGCACCGCCGGCGTCGGCAGTACCGACGCGACCGAGAGGGCCGCGGATCCGGCGCGCGTCACCGCGCCCCACCCCGTCGCCGCGGCCGACCAGCCGGCGGCGAGCGCGGGGTTCGCGTCCTCACGGCGGAAGCGCTTCATGAGCGAGCCCGTGTTGATGAGCACGGGGCACGCCGTCTGGCACATGCCGTCGACCGCGCAGGTCTGCACGCCGTCGTAGTCGTAGTCCTTCTCGAGCTCCGCGACGAGCGCCCCGTCGCCGCGCTCGCGGGCGGCGGTCGAGGCGCGCCGCACGACGATGCGCTGGCGCGGGGTGAGCGTGAGCGAGCGGCTCGGGCACACCGGCTCGCAGTATCCGCATTCCACGCACCGGTCGGCCTCGGACTCGATCGACACGGGCGTCTTGAGGTTCCGCATGTGCGCGGTCGGGTCGTCGTCGATGATGACACCCGGGTTCAGGATGCCGCTGGGGTCGAGCAGGCGCTTGAGCCGCACCATCACGTCGTACAGCTCGTCGCCGTACTGGCGGCGCACGTACGGCGTCATCGCGCGACCCGTGCCGTGCTCGGCCTTGAGGTTGCCGCCCGCGTCGAGCACGAGGTCGACCATCGCGTCGGTGAAGCCCTCGAAGCGCCCGAGGGCCTTCGCGCCCTCGAAGCGATCGGTGAGCATGAAGTGGATGTTGCCGTCCTTGGCGTGACCGAAGATCACGCTGTCGGCGTAGCCGTAGCGCGCGAACAGCTCCTGGAGCCCCCCGCAGGTGTCGGCGAGGCGGTCGACGGGCACGACGACGTCCTCGAGCAGGGCCGTGGTGCCGCTCGGTCGGGCGCCGGCCACCGAGGCGTAGAGGCCCTTGCGGAATTTCCACGCGGCCGCGCGGTCGGCGGCGTCGCTCGAGAACAGTGCGGGGTCGCGCAGGTCCTGCTCCCCCAGCACGCGCGAGCCGGCCTCGGCGAGCGCGCGCAGGGCCTCGGGGTCGTCCGCGTGATACTCCACGAGAAGAGCCGCCTGGGTCGTCGCCTCGAAGCCATGGATCGCGGCGGGAGTGCCCTCCAGGCGCTGTCCGACGCGGAGCGAGGTGGCATCCATCAGCTCCAGCGTCGCCGCGCCCGTCGCCACCAGCGCCGGCAGCGACCGCGTGGCCGCGTCGAGCGTCGGGAACACCGCGAGGGTCGTCGCGATCGCGGGCCGGATCGGCACGGTGCGGAAGGTCGCCTCGGCGACGAACGCGAGCGTCCCCTCCGAGCCGACGACCAGGTGGGCGAGGAGGGCCGCCGGGGTGTCGAAGTCGACGAAGGCATTGAGGGCGTACCCCATGGTGTTCTTCATCGCGAACTGCCGCTCGATGAGAGCGACGCTCGCGGGGTCGCCGACCACGCGGGAGCGCAGCCGCATCAGCTCGTCGACGAGGGCGGGTTCGCGCTGGGCGAGCAGCCGATCGGCATCGGGGTCCGCGGTGTCGACGACGGTTCCGGACGCCAGCACCACCACGAGCGATTCGAGGGTGCGGTACGAGTTCTCGGCCGTCCCGCAGGCCATGCCGCTGGAGTTGTTCGCGACGACCCCGCCGATGGTGCACGCGGCCTCGCTCGCGGGGTCGGGGCCGAGGCGATGCCCGTGCCGCGCGAGTCGCGCGTTGACCTGACGCACGGTGGCTCCGGGCTGCGAGCGCACGCGTCGGCCGCCGTCGAGCACGTCGATGCGGCCGAACCCCTGCCGCACGTCGACCAGCAGGCCCGACCCGGCCGACTGGCCCGACAGGCTCGTGCCACCCGAGCGGAAGGTCACGGGCGTGCGCGACGCGGTGGCCGCGCGGAGGATCGCGCCGACCTCGGCCGCATCCGAGGCGACCACCACCGCCTCGGGCGTCAGCAGGTAGTGCGAGGCGTCGTTGGCGTATGCGACCCGGTCGATCGCGCGGGTGCGGATGCGCGAGACGTCGGCGACGGCCGCGACGATCTCCGGGGCGATCTCGGTGCGGGCCACGGTCATGCACTGTCCTTCGATCGGGCCGGACGGGAGGTCACGCTTCGCCCTCCGGCGTGAGCACGCGCTCGAGATCCGGCACGGTGTCGACGAGGGCCCGGATGCCGTGCGGAGGTCCCGCGACGAGAGTGGAGGCGTGCGCGACGGCGTGCGCTCCCCACTCGGCCGCCGACGCTGCGGCGACGGCGAGGGGGTCGGCACCGGCGGCGGTGGCCGCGGCTTCGCGGGTGAGGCCGAGGAGGAAGCCCGCGAGGGCGGCGTCACCCGCGCCGGCGGTGTTCGCGACGTAGGGGGCGGCCGCGCGCGCGAAGACCGCTCGATCGGCGGTGACGGCGACGAGCCCGTCGGCGCCGAGGCTCGCGAGCACCGTCCCCACTCCCCGCGCGACGATCTCGCGGGCGGCGTCGACGACCTCGCCGAGCGTGGCGAGCGGGCGTCCCACCGCTGCCGACAGTTCTTCGGCGTTCGGGGTGAGCAGATCGATTCCGTCCGGTTCGGCGAGCAGAGCGTCGAGCGCCGCCCCGCTCGTGTCGACGGCCACTCGCGCGCCGTGCTCCCGCGCGACCGTGCGGACGGCGGCGAGATCGATCAGAGACCCGGTGCCCGCGAGGTCGGGCAGGCTCCCCGAGATCACGAGCCAGGGGGCCGTTCGGGCCGAGAGCTCGTCGCGCACGGCCGAGACCGTGGCATCCCACGCGTCGGACGACAGCGGCGGGGTCGGGGCGTTGACCTTCGTCGTGGCGCCGTCGGCGTCGATGATCGAGGTGTTCACGCGCGTTGCCCCGGGCACCTCGACGATCCGCAGGAGCGGAGCGGTGAGCCCGCATCGCGCGAAGCGCACGTCGTCGGCCCCGAGCACCACGACCGCGACCGTCCTCGCCCCGCCCGCGGCGAGGGCGGCAGAGACGTTGACGCCCTTACCGCTCACCTCGCGCGTGTAGCTCTCGGCACGGGCGAACGCCCCGCGGCGCAGAGCACCGACGCGGTAGGTGGCGTCGATCGCCCCGGCGGCGGTCAGGGTGACGAACCCGCTCATGCGCCGCGCCCCGCGATGACACCGAGGAGGCGCTCGACCTCGGCGGCGACCGCCGCGCGGCCCGGGGTGAGCCAGCGGCGAGGGTCGATGGCATCCGGGTCCCGCTCCAGCTCCACGCGGACGGCGCCCGTCAGCACGGCGTTGAGGTGTGTGCCGATGTTGATCTTGCGCATGCCCGCGCGCACGGCGCCGTCGATGCCCCCATCCGCGACCCCGCTGGAGCCGTGCAGCACGAGGGGCACGGGCACCGCCGCGGCGAGCTCGGCGATGAGCGTCTCATCGAGTCGGGCGCTGCGCTCGCGCATCGCGTGCTCACTGCCGACGGCCACGGCGAGGGCGTCGACGCCGGTCTCGCGCACGAACCGCACGGCCTCGGCGACGTCGGTGCGCACCCCGGGTGTGTGGGCGCCCTTGCCGCCGATCTCGCCGAGCTCGGCCTCGATCCACCCTCCCGCCGCGTGCACCCGCTCGGCGACGGCGGCGGTGCGCTCGAGGTTCTCGGCGTCGCTCAGGTGAGCGGCGTCGAACATCACCGAACGGATGCCGACCGCCAGGGCCTCGTCGACGAGGGGCTCGTCGGTCGCGTGGTCGAGGTGCACGACGACGTCGGTCCGCGCTGCTTCGGCCAGGCGGAGGGCGGCGGAGGCGGCGGGCGCCAGACCGCCGTGGAAGGCGATCGCGTTCTGCGAGAGCTGCAGGATCACGCCGGTGCCGGCGCCCTCGGCCCCGGTCACGATCGCTTCGGCGACCTCGAGGGTGATGAAGTTGAAGGCCCCGACCGCGCGGTGCGCGGCGAGCAGGGCGGGCATGTCGGCCAGCGGCACGGCGGTTTCTCTCTTGTCGGGTCGCCCCTCCGCGTGAGGGGTCGTTTTCTGTCGCCTGGAGCATCCTGCGGCGACAGTTTCTGACCCCTCACGCGAGAGAGGGTCGGTGTGTCGCGTGAGGGAGAGGGGGGCGGCATCCGGGGTTCATCTCGCGTGAGGGGTCGTTTTCTGTCGCCTGGAGCATCCCGCGGCGACAGTTTCTGACCCCTCACGCGAGAGGGGGGGTAGTCAGCAGGACGACTTGTAGACCGCGTCCTTGCCGTCGGTGTCGATGTTGTCCTTCGTCAGGATCGTGAAGCCGGTCTGGATCTTGGCTTCAGTAGCCTCGCCCTTCAGCGCCGCGATGGCCTGCTGCACGCCGTCCTGGCCGATGGTGGCGGGCTCCTGGGCGACGAGCGCCTGAACCGTTCCCGCCTGCAGGGCCTTGACCTGCGCGGGACCGGCGTCGAAGCCGACGATGGTCACGGCGCCCTGCTTGCCGGCCTGCTGGACGCCAGTGGCAGAACCCTCGGCGGCGAACAGGTTGGCGGCGAAGATACCGACGATGTCGGGGTCCTTCTGCAGGGCCGCGGTGACGATCTCGGCGGCGGTGGAGGGCTCGTTGTGCGAGTACTGCACGCCGACCGACGAGAACTTCGAGTCCTTCGCGACGGCGTCTTCGAAGCCCTTCGCGCGGGCGTCGGTGGTCGAGATGCCGGGGTCGACCGACACCACGAGAACCTTGCCGCCGTTGGGGTTGGCGTCCTGGATGGCCTTGAACGCGGCAGCTCCGCCGCCTTCGTTGTCGGAGGAGATCTGCGAGACCGCACCCGAGGGGTCTTCCAGCGTCGTGTCGACCAGCACGACCTTGATGCCGGCCGCCTCGGCCGCCGCGATGGGTGCCTGCATGGCCGAGACGTCGGTGGGGGCGATCAGCAGCGCGTCGGGCTTGGAGGCGACGACGGCGTCGACGATGGGCTTCTGGAGGGTCGGGTCGAACTTCTCGGGGCCCTGGGTGGTGACGGTCGCCCCCTCCTTCTCGGCCTCGGCCTGGATGCCGCACTGCATGGAGATGTAGAACTCATCTCCCGCGACGCCCTGCACGAACGCGATCTTGTACCCGCCGTCCGACCCGCCCGACGCGCCGCCGGACGAGGAGCCGCCGGAGCACCCGGCGAGGACGAGGGTGGCTGCGGCGCCGAGGGTGGCGAACGCGAGAACCTTCTTGTTCCACTGCATTGTGATTGCCTGTTCTCTCTTGGTGGGTGTCGGATGCCGGGCCTCAGCCGCGGCGTCCTCCGCTGACGAACTTCCGCCAGAGGCTCTGGGTGGTGCCGCGGGTCGCGGCGGTGCGGCGCACCTGGTCGACGTAGACGGCGGTGATCAGCACCGCGCCCACCGCGACCTGCTGCCAGAAGGGCTGCACGCCGGTGATGACGAAGCCGTTCTGCAGGACGGCCGGGATGAAGAGGCCGACCACGGTTCCGAAGATCGTGCCGACCCCGCCGAAGAGCGAGGTGCCACCGATGACGACGGCCGCGATCACGTTCAGGTTGGTCTGCGACTGTCCCGCGATCGCGGTGGTCGAGAACTGCGAGAGGGCCAGGATGCCGGCGAGGCCGGCGAGCGCTCCCGACAGCGTGTAGACCGAGATGAGGTGGCGGTCGACCTTGACGCCGACGCGGCGGGCGGCGAGCTCGCTCGAGCCGACGGCGTAGGTGTACAGGCCGAACTTGGTGAAGTGCAGCACGATCGCGCCGATGACGACCACGACGAGCGCGATCACGCTGATGATCGGCAGCGACCCGAACACGTTGCCGTAGCCGATCGAGACGGTCAGCACGGTGGGCACGTCGCGGATGTCGACGCCACCGGTGAGGATCTGCGCGAGACCGAGGGCCATGCCCAGCGAGCCGAGGGTGACGATGAGCGGCGGGATCTTCGCCTTCGCGATGAGGAAGCCGTTGAAAAGGCCCCAGCACACGCCGCTGAGGATCGAGACCAGGATGCCGATGGTCGCCACGCCCCAGCCTTCACCGCCGAGCGCCCGCATCGTCAGCGCCGAGACGACGCCCGAGAACACCAGCACCGATCCGATGGAGAGGTCGATGCCCGAGGTGATGATGATGTAGGTCATGCCGACGCCGAGGACGGCGAGGATCGAGGCGTTCTGGATGATCAGGCGGAAGTTCGACCACTGCGCGAACGAGTCGGGGGCCAGCGCACTGAAGATCAGCACGATGACGATGAGAATGATGAGGATCTGGAAGGCCTGCGCCTTGAGCAGTCCTTTGAAGAAATTCGGCCGCGAGTCGTCGAAGGTGCCGATGGCGACGGTCTCGGTGGGAGGAGTCTTGGTGCTCACTTCTGGTCGTCCTTCGTGACGGCGCCGGTCATGAGTCCGACGAGCTCTTCCATGGAGGTGTTCTTCGCGTCGACGTTGGCGACGCGGGTGCCCAGGCGCAGCACCTGGATGCGGTCGCAGACCTCGATCACGTGCGGCATGGAGTGCGAGATCAGGACGACGGCGATGCCCTTGTCGCGCACGCGCCGGATCGTCTCGAGCACGTTCTTGGTCTGACGCACACCGAGGGCGGCGGTCGGCTCGTCGAGGAAGACGAGGCGACCGGCCCAGTGCACGGCGCGGGCGATCGCGATGGCCTGGCGCTGACCGCCCGACATCTCGCCCACGGGCGACGACAGCGATCGCACCGTCGCGCCGAGCTCGTCGAACGCGGCCCGCGAGGCGACGGCCATGTCCTTGGTCTTCATGAAACCCAGCGCTCCCGCGAGGCCGGGGCGGCGGATCTCGCGGCCGAGGTACATGTTCTGCACCGGGTCGAGGTGGGGCGCCAGGGCGAGGTCCTGGTAGACCGTCTCGATCCCCAGCGACGACGCCACCTGCGGGTTCGACATCTCGATGGGCGTGCCGTCGAAGAGGATCTCGCCCTCGTCGACCGCGAGGTTGCCCGAGAGGGCTTTGACGAGCGTCGACTTGCCGGCGCCGTTGTCGCCGATCAGGGCCGTCACTTCTCCGGGGTAGACCTCGAAGTCGACGTTGTTGAGGGCGCGGACGGATCCGAACTGACGTGACAGGCCGCGGGCCTGCAGCACCGGGACGGTCGTGCTGACTGACGACATCGTCAGCTCCTTTCAGGGGTGGGGGTGAGAGAGGCGAGCACGGCGGAACGGCGCTCCGCCGGGTCGAGCGATGACGAGAGGAAGGTGTCCGCGACGTTCGCGAAGGTTCCGGATGCCGTGCCCTCGACCGACCGCGCGGCGAAGGCGGCGAAGAGCGCGGCGCCGTAGGCCGTGCCCTCGTCGTGGGTCGAGACGGTGACCTCGGGTAGCAGCGCGGAGCGCGAACGCACGACGGACGCCATGGTCGACCAGCCACCGGTGAGCACCGTCGAGGTGGGAGGGGTCACTTCGCGGTCCATCGCAGACATGCACTCGGCGAGCATGTCGTTGCCGTGGCGCAGGCTCGCCGCGAACAGCTCGGCGGGGCTGAGCCCGTCGCTCTGCGCGACGATGTTCAGCACGCCGTCGTCGTTGCGCGCGCCCGAGACCTCCAGGCCTCCGTCGGCAAGAGTCCCGTCAACGGGAAGAGCGAGAGCCTCGTCGTCGATGCGGGCCCGCCCCACGGCATCCGTGATGCCGAGCAGCTGCAGCACGCGCCGCATGAGCAGGCCCGACTTCGTGCCCGCCAGCAGGACGTACTTGCCGGGGATGACGTGGCGCACGCAGTTGATGCCGGCGTGGGCCAGACGCTCGCGCGCATCGAAGGGAAGGGTGTCGTCGAGCACCCGCACGAGCGCCTCTGCGGTGCCCATCGAGTCGTAGAGCTGACCGGTGTGCGTGGCGCCGACGGCGACCGCCGAGACGAGGTGGTCGTGGCCGGCGACGGTGAGGGCGGCGCCGCGGAAGCCCGCCGGCATGTCGAGGTCGGCGAGGGTGCCGACCGGCTCCCCCGCGCTGACGAGGGTGCCGAGGATCGACTCGTCGACGCCGAGCACGTCGAGGGCGGCCTGCCAGGGGGTGCTGTCGTCCTGGTCGATGAGGCCGGTGCGCGAGACGAGCGAGTACTCCGCGACGCGGGGGCCGCCGAGCGCGTGCACGACGAACTCGGGGACGTTCAGGAACGTGGTTCCCGCGAGCGGGATACCCTCGTCGCGCAGGTGCAGCAGCTTGGCGATGGATGCCAGGGGTCCGACCGGCAGTCCGGTGCGGCCGGGGAACTCGGCGCGGAAGGAATCGGGCGTCGCCATGATCTGCGCCGCCCCGCGGGGGTCGAACCACGCCATGATCGGCGCGAGGGCCGCGCCTCGCTCGTCGAGCAGGACGCCGGCTTCGGCCATGCCCGAGACCCCGAGCGCGACGATGCGGTAGCCCTCATCGAGGCGCGCATCGGCCTCGGCGGCGAGGTCGCGCACGACGGCGACGGCCTCCGCTGCGGTCATCTCGGCCTGACCGTGGTCGAGGTTGGTCCACGGCGACCGGCGGCTCACGACGAGCACCTGACGTCCCTCGGGGGTGGCGACGAGCAGCTTGGTGCTCGTCGAGCCCATGTCGACGCCGACGACGTAATCGCTCATCGCACGTCACCGCCGCGGAGGGTTCCGGGCCAGCCGGCGCCGGGGGCGGCGACGAGGATCTCGGCTCCGCCCGTGAGGCGCCAGGCACCGAAGGCGTGCGGCACGGCGTAGACCTGTCCGCGCTCGACGTCGACCCGGCCGGCATCCGACACCAGGGCGCCCGCGCCCTCGCGCACCAGGACGACCGAGAAGCCGGCCGCGTGCGCCACCGTGTCTCCCGCGGCGTCGAAGAGGCGGAAGTAGGGGTCCGCGGCATCCGGCAACAGGGAGCGGAAAGCGGGTCCGGCCGGGGTCGTGCCGGAGGTACTGACCAGGGCGTCGAGGGCCGCGGCGTCGAGCTTCTCGGTCGACACCGCGGGCATGACGGCATCGAAGCCCAGGTCGAGGTGCGACTCCTCGCGCGTCGAGGTCGTGACCGACCACTCCAGCAGGATCGAGAAGTCGGTGGGTTCCTGCACCTCGGCGACGAAGATGCCGCCGTCGATCGCGTGCACGGTGCCGGCGGGCACGAGCACCCCCATGCCCGGGCGCACGACGACGCGGTTCATGTGGGCGAGCATCCACTCGCTGTCCTGCGCGTCGCGGCGGCGGTCGAGTTCGTCGCGGTCGACGCTCTCGTTCCAGCCGACGTGGACGGCGCAGTCGTCCTCGGTCTCGAGCACGTACCAGGCCTCGGTCTTGCCGTACGGGCAGTCGAGGTGGGCGCTCGCGAACCCGCGGTCGGGGTGCACGTGGACGGGAAGGCGCTGCCGGGCGTCGAGGAGCTTGACCAGGATGCCGAGGTCGGCGGCATCCCGTCCGCTGCGCGCTCCCACCCACGCGGCGCGATCCGCGGTCACGAGGTCGCGCAGGAACCCCCCGCTGTCGGTGACGGCGAGACCGATCTCGTCGGAGCCGAAGCGCGAGACGGTCGAGCCGAGCCACTCCTCGGGCTGACGGTCGGTCTCGGGCACGATGCCGCGGAGGGCGGCGATGCGGTCGCCTCCGCGGTAGAAGTGCTGCACGGGATTGGGGGGCAGCAGGACGGGCTTCATCGCGTCGCTCCGATCGGGTCGAGGGGAAGGGCGGGGGCGATCTCGCCCGAGCCGCGGGGCACGAGACGCGTGGGCACGACCGTTCGGCTCGGAGCGTCGTCCGGGTGCTGGGCCAGGTGCCGGAGGCGGTGGAAGGCCGCCGCGCCGAGCAGACGGGGATCGTGATCGACATAGGAGATCCCGGGTTCGAGCACCTCGGCGAGGGTGAAGTCCCCGAACGAGATGAGCGCGGGCATCCGGAGCCCCCGCGCGCGGATCGCGCGCACGGTCGCGATGGCCGCGAGGCTCGTCGCGCACAGCAGGGCGGTGGGGGCGTCCACGCGTTCGAGCAGGGGCGAGGCTTCGGCCGCCTCCCCCGCGCGGAAGCGCTCGTGCGAGATCACGAGTGAGGGGTCGAAGGCCACGCCGGCCGCTTCGAGCGCCGCGCGGTATCCGGCGAGGCGATCGCTGACGGTGGGGTAGGGAACGTCCTCGCCCATGAAGGCGATCCGGCGGTGGCCGTGCGACAGGAGGGCGGCCGTCGCTTCGGCCGCCGCCCCGAAATCGTCGATGACGACCGCGTCGATCCCCGAGCGCACGCGGTCGACTGTCACCACGGGGCACCTGTTGCGGAGCCCCGCGAGGACCGCGGCGGGTACGGCGACGGGGGCGACCACGAGACCGGCGAGGCGGCGTCCGGTCAGGCGGTCGAGCTGGGCCGTCTCGCGCGCGGCGTCGTAGCCGGTGCTGGCGAAGATCACACTCAGGCCCTCGGCGATCGCGAGCTCCTCGACCACGCTGACGAAGGCGGCGAAGAAGGGGTCGCTGATCGCGTCGATCAGGATGCCGATCGTGTCGGCCTCGCGACGCTTGAGCTCCCGGGCGCTGCGGTCGGGCACGAAGCCGAGGTCGCGCACGGTCTGCATGACCTTGTCGCGGGTGACGGGGAGCACCCCCGTCTCGTCGTTGATGACCCGGGACACGGTCTTGGGGCTCACACCCGCAGCCATCGCGACGTCGATGAGGCGAGCGCGCGGGCGGGCCGGCGCGGCCTCGGCGACCGCGGCGGCGGCCACCCGTTCATCGTGCGTCATCGCATCCTCGACATCGTTGTCATTTCGGATCGGATCCCTCGGGCGGGCTCCGATGGAGTCATCCTGCGGTCAGCCGGACAACGTTGTCAAGTCTCAGATCGATTACGGATGACATCGATGTCGAGACCGAGCTCCCACGACGCACCGGGGGCGAGCACGCGCAGCAGCCCCGCTTCCCGCGCGGCGGCACGGCCGTGGATCGTCGCCGCCGTCGCCGGCTCGACGCCCAGCACGAGACCGTCGTCCTGTGCCACGCGCCACTGGAACATCGCCGGCAGCACCGTGGTGTCGAACGAGATCCGGATGCCGAGCCCCGACGCCGCGATCACCTCGGCACTCACCCGTCGATCGCTCGGCAGCTCGTGGCGGAACACCTGTTCGGGGTAGTCCGCGACCGGTTCGGGGAACTCCGCCCACCCGTCGAGCCCCGCCTCGGCCGCCGCGTCGCGGGGTTCGACGCGGTCCGCGGGCGAGCGCAGCACGGTGCCCGCGTCGACCAGCGGCCAGCCGAGGTTGACGTGGTAGAGCACCATCGGCTCCACCACCCGCGACCCGCGATTGACGATCTCGTCGCGCAGCTCGATCCGCCCCGCGCCCAGCGGCACGCGCAGGCGCCGTCGCAGCTCCAAGTGGGCGCCGAGCACCGTCGCCTCGACGACGGTGGCCTCGACCACCACGGCATCCGCCCGCGCCTCCGCCCGGGTGACGGATGCCGACAGCCCGCTGAACCGCCCGTGCTGGGGATGCTCCCCCTCGGCGTCGACCGACGGCGGGCCGAACGACAGCAGGCCGCAGGTGGTCACGAGTCCCCCGCCGAACGACGCCCCGAACCCCGCGGCGCCGGGGCGCGGCCATCCCGTCGGCGACACCCAGGCCAAGGGCACGCCGCGGTGCCGCACCTGCCCGAGGTCGAGTCCGCGGTCGGGCAGCAGCTCGATGTCGAGGTCGCCCGCGATCACTCGGAGTCGCCGGGTTCCGGCATCCGGTCCATCGCTGCGCACCGATGCCTCGACCGCGGCGACCTGCGCCGCGGAGCCCGAGCGCCGCAGCGCCTCGTCGATCGATCGTCCGTACAGCTCGCCCATGAGCCCCGCCTTCCTCGCCGTTGCGACGCTCACGCTACCAATGTTTGACAACGTTGTCTTGCGAACCGCATACTGACCGTCGAGCGCAGAGCCGCGCCCCGATACGACGCTTCGGAGACCCACACCCCATGTCGAAACCCCGCCTCAATCGCCTCTTCAACGCCCGATCCGGTCGCGCGTTCGATGTCGCCGTCGACCACGGCGCGTTCCACGAGCACACCTTCCTCACCGGCATCGAAGACATGGCGAAGACCGTCGCGACGCTCGTCGACGCCGGCCCCGACGCCGTGCAGCTCACCCTCGGCCAGGCCCCGCTGCTGCAGGCGTTCCCCGGCAAGCAGAAGCCCGGACTCGTGCTGCGCACCGACATCGCCAACGTCTACGGCGATCCCCTCGAAACCCCGCTGCACAGCATCCACGTTCCGGATGCCATCGAAGTGGCCGTGCGTCTCGACGCCGTGGCCGTGTGCGTCAACCTCCTCGACCTCCCCGGCGAGCCGCAGGTGCGCGAGCAGTGCATCCGCTCGATCTTGGCCCTCCGCACAGACGCCGAGAAGTACGGGATGCCGCTCATGATCGAGCCCCTCGTCATGCAGACCAAGCCCGGCTCGGGCGGATACGGGGTCGACGGCGACACCGCCAAGGTGATCACGCTCGTCCGCCAGGCGCGCGAGCTCGGCGCCGACCTCATCAAGGCCGACCCCACCGACGACATCACCGAGTACCACCGGGTCATCCAGGCCGCCGGCGACACCCCGCTGCTGGTCCGCGGCGGCGGGCGCGTCGACGACCGCACACTGCTCGAGCGTACGCAGGCCGTCCTCGAGCAGGGCGCGCGCGGCATCGTCTACGGACGCAACGTCATCCAGCACCACGACCCCGCCGGCATCACGGCCGCGCTCATGGCCGTCGTGCACGACGACGCCTCGGTCGACGAGGCTCTCGCCCTCATCGGCGCCCCCGTGGAAGGAGACCGCGCATGACCGGCAAGAAGATCGGCGTCGGCATCATCGGCGGCGGCCTCATGGGCCGCGAAATCGCGGCGGCGCTGCGACGCTGGCCCGCCCTGATCGACCACCCGGCCGAGCCCGAGCTCGTCGCCGTCTGCGACATCAACCCCGCGGCGCTGGAGTTCTTCGAGCGCATCGACACGGTGCAGCTGACCACGACCGACCACCACGAGCTGCTCGCCGACCCCCGCGTCGACGTCGTCTACATCGCGGTCCGCCACGACCTGCACGAGCGTCTCTACGTCGACACCGTGCGCGCGGGCAAGGCACTGCTGGCCGAGAAACCGTTCGGCATCGACCGCGCCGCCGCCGACGCTGTCGTGGCCGCGATCGAGGAGAACCCTCAGTCGTTCGTGCGCGTCTCGAGCGAGATGCCGTTCTTCCCCGGTGCTCAGTGGGCGGTCGACTACGTACGCGCGGGCGGTCTTGGCCGCATCGTCGAGGCGAAATGCACCTTCCTGCACTCCAGCGACATCGACGTGAACAAGCCCCTCAACTGGAAGCGGCAGAAGCAGTTCTGCGGCGATGCGGGAGTGCTCAACGACCTCGGCATGCACACGTGGCACGTGCCGCTGCGGCTGGGGTGGGCGCCCGAGAAGGTCGTCGGCATCCTGCAGGACATCGTCACCGAGCGCCCCGGTCCCGACGGGTCGCCGCAGCCGTGCGACACGTGGGACAACGCCGTGATCCACTCGTGGTCGCGCCACGACGGCGCCCCCTTCCCCCTCACCACCGAGACCAAGCGCATCGCGCCGGGGCAGAAGAACACGTGGGAGTTCGAGGCCATCGGCATGTCGGGCGGCGTGCGCTTCAGCACCAAGAACCCCAAGCAGGTCGAGGTGTTCGCCTTCGTCGACGTGCCCGGTGTCGGCCGCGAGCAGAGCTGGCAGAGCGTGGATGCCGGGAGCCAGTCCGTCTGGCCGACGGTGACCGGTCCCAACTTCGAGTCGGGCTTCTCCGACGCCATCCTGCAGATGTGGGCGGCCTTCCTCGCCGAATACCAGGGCGAGCTGGGCGACGGATTCGGCTGCGTGCGCCCCGAAGAGGCGGCGCTCACCCACCGCCTGTTCGCGGCCGCGATCGCCTCCCACGAGACGGGCGCGCTGGTCGCCCCCGAGGCCTGATCACGTGACGCGGGGCCCGGACGCGCCACCGGGCCCCGCGTCGCCGGTTCGAGGCGGGCGCACTCCCTATGCTCGGAGGATGCCGTCGCTTCACGGCAGCACGAGGAGACGCATGCGCAAGACCGGTCGGCCCACGATGATCGACGTCGCCGCCGACGCCGGAGTCAGCCTGAAGACCGTCTCCCGGGTCGTGAACGGGGAGTCGGGCGTCGACCCGGCCATGATCGAGCGAGTGCGCGCCGCGGTCGCGCGGCTCGGGTACCACCGCAACTCCCTCGCCGCGAGCCTGCGCTCGGGCAACCGGGACACGATCGGCTTCGTCGCCGCCGACCTCTCGAACACCTTCTACATGGCCGTCGCCGCCGCCGTCTCGACGATCGCCACGCGAGAGCGCATGCACCTGGTCATGGCATCCAGCGAAGAGGATGCCGACCTGGAACGCACCCTCGCCCTCGATCTCTGCCAGCGCCAGATCGGCGGCCTCATCGTCGTCCCCACCGCCACCGATCACTCCTACCTGTCCCGCGAGGTCGAGCTCGGGACGCCCGTCGTCTTCCTCGACCGCCCCGGCAGCGGGGTACCGGCCGATGCCATCCTTCTCGACAACCGGGGAGGCGCTCGCGACGCCGTCGCTGAGCTCCTCGCGGCCGGACACCGTCGTACCGCCGTGCTGCTCGACTCCCCCGAGATCTTCACCATGGTCGAGCGCCTCGCCGGAGCACGTGAGGCCTTCGCCGCGGCCGGAACGCCCCTTGATCCCGCGCTGGTCGTGGACGGCCTCCACACCCCCGCCGTCGCGCGCGACGCCGTGCATCGGCTGCTCGACTCCGCCGACCCGCCGACGGCGGTCTTCTGCGCCAACAACCGCGTCACGATCGGTGCCCTGGAGGCGATCCTGCCCCGCGGAGCAGAGATCGCGATCGCGGGCTTCGACGACTTCGAGCTCTCGCGACTCCTGCCTCGTCGCATCCGCATCGTCGACTACGACGTCACCGAGCTCGGCACGCGCGCGGCCGAGACGCTGCTGGCGAGGGGCGCCGACCCCGCGACCGGCTCTCACACGCACCTCGTTCCGACGCGCCTCGTCGACCGGGGCGGAGTGTCCTGACCATCGAACACTCCCGTCTCCGCGCCGGCTCCCGCGGTCCGAGCGTGGCTGCCCCGCTCCCGTCAAGGCCGCGCCCCGCGCGGCGGCCCCTGCTTACCGTCGAGGCATGACCTCCGATCGCGATCAGTTCACCTTCGACAATCCCGTCACCCGTTACGCCCGCGTCGAGCCGCCCCTGCAGCACCAGCCCGAGCCCGGCGTTCAAGCCGATATGAGTCCGGTGCCCGATCTGGGTGAGAAGACCTACCGCGGGCTCGGCCGCCTGGTCGGCCGCAAGGCGCTCATCACCGGGGGCGACTCCGGGATCGGCGGGGCCGTGGCGATCGCCTTCGCGCGCGAGGGTGCCGACGTCGCCATCGTGCACCTGCCCGACGAGCAGCGCGATGCCGACCACATCCTCGAGCAGATCCGGGATGCCGGCCGTACCGGCGTCTCGATCGCGACCGACATCACCGATCCCGGCGCGTGCCGCGAGCTCGTCGCCCGCGCCGCCGAGGCGCTCGACGGCCTCGACATCGTCGTGAACAACGCCGGCAAGCAGGTGATGGTCGAGAAGGTCGACGACCTCTCGGACGAACAGTTCGAGCAGACGTTCCGCACCAACGTGTTCGCGCCGTTCTGGATCACCAAGGCGGCCCTCGCCCATCTGCCGGAAGGTGGCACGATCATCAACACCGCGTCCCTCGAGGCGTACGTGCCGGCGCCCGACCGCCTCGATTACGCCGCGACCAAGGCCGCGATCAACAACCTCTCGAAGGGCCTGGCGCAGCAGCTCGCGTCACGCGGCATCCGGGTCAACGTCGTCGCACCGGGACCCACCTGGTCGGCGCTGCAGGTGAGTCAGGGCGTCTCCGACGACCAGATGGAGCACTTCGACGACGAGAGCACCTACCAGCGAGCAGGCCAGCCGGCCGAGATCGCGCCGGCCTTCGTCTTCCTCGCCTCCGCGGAGTCGAGCTACGTCTCGGGAGAGACCCTCAACGTCAACGGCGGCATGGTCACTCCGTAAGCCGACCACGCGCATCGCCCCGGTCCGTCGCGCACGGCCGGGGCGATCGTCGTCCCAGGGACGGGCCACAGCGCACGCTTGCGCAAAACGTCCCGTTCCGCAACCGACCCGTTCCGGGGCCTCCCGTACGCGAGCGTGAGTGCATGCCCACCGACAACGCCTCCGCCGCCAGCGGGGCGCCCCTCACCCTGTACCTCCTCCACGCGCTGGGAGCGAGCTCCGGCTCCTTCGACCGCCTCGCTGAGAAGCTCGATGACGACGTGCGGGTGCAGGGCATCGACCTCCCCGGGTTCGGCTCCGCCGCGAGCGCCCCCGACGCCACCCTCGACGAGACCGTCGAGCACGTCCTCCGCCACCTCGCCGGCCACGCGAACGGTCCGTGGATGCTCGGCGGCCACAGCATGGGCGGCAAGATCGCCGCGCTCGTGGCCGCGCGCGTCCTGCGCGGAGACGCTCCGCTGTTCGGACTCCGCGGCATGGTGCTCATGGCTCCCTCGCCGCCGCGTCCCGAACCCATGGACGAGGAGCGCCGTGAGCGGATGCTCTCGTGGGTCGACGGCGGGGCGATCTCGGAGCAGGATGCCGAGACCTTCATCGATCAGAACACCGCGGAGCCCCTCGATGCCGGGGCGCATTCCCTCGCCCTCGCGGATCTTCGTCGCACGTCGCCCACCGCGTGGCGCGCCTGGCTCGAGACGGGAAGTCGCGTCGACGCCACCGCCGAGGTGCAGACCCTCGATATCCCCGTGCTCGTGCTCGCCGGGACCGACGACGCGGACCTCGGGGCCGCCGCCCAGCCGGAGCTGCTCGCCTCGGTCTACCCCCGCGCGCGTTTCACGACCTTCCCCGACACCGGGCACATGATCCCCCTCGAACGTCCCGCCGAGGCCGCTGCGGCGATCTCCCGCTTCATCGCCGACGAGGTGCGGGTCGGTCCGGTGGTGCCGGACGACTGGGCCCGGCTGATCGCCGGCGATCGTGTCGATGCCCGGGTGCGCGGCATCCTGGCTCGACGATCCCTGCCCGACGACCGCGGCTACGCCCCCGCGGTGCTGGACCTGGCGCAGCTGACGCTGCTCCGCGAGATCGCCGACCTCGTGGTGCCCCAGGACGGACCGGCGATCGACATCGCCGGACGCGTCGACGCTCAGCTCGCGCGCGGCGAGGGTGACGGTTGGCGTCACGCCGACCTGCCCATCGACGCCGAGGCGTATCGCACCGGTCTCGATCAGATGGCCGCCACGTGGCCCACCGACCCGGTGGAGCGTGCCGAGACCTTCCGCGCCGCCGTCGAGGGAGAGGCGGATGCCGAGGGCCCCTTCGACGCCGCCCAGCTGAAGGCGTGGCTCGAGGACGTGCGCAACGACCTCGTCCGTCAGTGGCTCGCCCACCCCGCGAGCATGGCGCGCGTCGGCTACGACGGGTTCGCCACCGGAGGCCGCCCCATCCGCGGATTCGTCGAGTTGCGCCTGGGGCGCCGCGAAGACTGGGAGCCGGCGAACGTCGGCGGCACGATCGCGACGGGAGACGCGGCATGAACCTCGAAGCGATGCGCACCTTCACCGACGACGAGATCGTCGACGTGGTGGTGATCGGAACCGGCGCCGGCGGCGCACCCCTGACCGCCGAACTCGCGCGGAAGGGTCTCACGGTGGTCGCTCTCGAGGCCGGGCGGCACTTCTCGCTCGACGACCTCACGCCCGATGAGACCGAGGCCGTCGAAATCAATTGGATGTCGGAGCGCCTCAGCGGCGGTGACGACCCGACCGCGTTCGGCCCGAACAACAGCGGGCGCGGCGTCGGCGGCTCGATGCTGCACTGGGGGGCGTTCACCCCGCGCCCCGATCGACGCGACCTCGCACTGAAGACCGAATCGGGCGTCGGCCGCGACTGGCCGATCGATCCTGACGAGTTGCTGTCGTACGTCGAGCGCGTCGAGGGCGACATCGGCGTCTCGGGTCCGTCCCCCTATCCGTGGGATCCCAGCCGTACCTACGCCTACGCGCCGGCGAAGCGCAATGCTCCCGCGAACCTCGTGGCCAAGGGCTGCGACGCCCTCGGCGTGCGCTGGGCCGACGCCCCGGCCGCCGTTCTCACCCGCGCCCGCCTGCAGGACCACCACGGCGAGCGCGGGGCGTGCGTCAACTGCGGCGAGTGCCATCAGGGATGCCGGGTGGATGCCAAGGCGTCCACCGCCAACACGTACCTGCCCGCGGCCGTGGCATCCGGTGCCGAGATCCGCAGCGAGGCGATGGTGCACGGCATCGAGCTCGACGCCCGCGGCCACGTCGAGGCCGTCGTCTACCGCACGGACGGCGTCGATCGTCGTCAGCGCTGCCGCGCCCTCGTGCTCGCCGGCGGCGGTGTCGAAACGCCGCGCCTGCTGCTGCACACGGGCTTGGCCAACGACAACGGTCAGGTGGGCCGCAACTTCCTCGCGCACGGCGCGACGCAGGTGTGGGGCCGGTTCGACGAGCCGGTGCGCGGGCACCGCGGGTACCCCTCGTCGCTCATCAGCGAAGACATGATGCGCCCGGCCGACGCCGACTTCGCCGGCGGATACCTCGTGCAGAGCCTCGGGGTCATGCCGTTGACGTTCTCGACCACCCTCGTGCGCGGCGGCGGCCTGTGGGGCCCCGAGCTCCTGCAGCGACTCGATCAGGCGCGGTTCATGGCCGGCATCGGCATCAACGCCGACTGCCTCCCGTCCGACGACAACCGCCTCGAGCTGGTCGACGAGCTCGACGAGTTCGGCATCCCGCGCGCTCGGGTGACGTTCACCGCCGGCGACAACGAGAAGGCGATCGACAAGCACGCGACGGCCTTCATGCTGCGCGTGATGGAGGCCGCCGGGGCGCGCGAGACGATGGTCCTCGCCCGCACCGCGCACACGATCGGCACGTGCCGCATGTCGACCGACCCGTCCGACGGCGTGGTCGATGCCGACGGCCGTTCGCACGAGATCCCGAACCTCTGGATCTGCGACAACTCGGTCTTCCCCTCGGCGATCGCCGCCAACCCCGCGCTGACGATCATGGCCCTCTCGCTGCGCACCGCGGACCGCTTCCTCGCCTCCACCGCCGCCTGAGTGGCGTCGTCCGTCCCGCCGCGCGCAGGTGCGGCGGGACGGTGACGCGCGTCCAGGTCCCCCGGTCCGCGCTCCAGACGGCTCAGGAGCGGCACCCGTGTCCGCATGCTGAGCGGCCCGGTCCGCTCCGCGCGTCGAACACGGGAGAATGGATGCCATGAAGCTCGAGCACCTCGTCCGGTTCGCCGCCCTCGCTGAGGAGCTGCACTTCCCGCGCGCGGCCGAGAAGCTGCGCATCCCCCTCGCCTCGCTGTACACGACCGTCGACAAGCTCGAGGAGCAGGTGGGGCAGCCGCTCATCTCGCGCACCCCGCCGACGCAGCTCACCCCGGCCGGCCGCCTGCTGCTCGAAGAAGCCCACCTCCGCATCGCGGATGCGCCTCCCGCCGCGCCGCGGCAGAAGGCCCCCGGCGGCGGCAAGGCGAAAGCCAACAAGGGCAAGGGCCGCGCCCCGATCGTGAAGGGCGAGCCGAAGCCCTACAAGAAGCGCCAGGGCCGCTGACCCCACCGTTCCCCGCCGCCCCCACACGCGATAAACGCTGATAGTGGCGAGACTCTCTGCGACACAGCGTGTCTCGACAGAATCCGCGTTTATCGAGCGACGGGTGCGCCCCGCGCCGCTCGCCTAGAGCTCGGTCACGACCCCGGCTTCCACGCGCCAGCGGCGGTCCGTCTGCACCGCGGCGAGCATCCGCCGGTCGTGCGTGACGAGCAGCAGCGTGCCGGTGTACGACTCGAGCGCCTGCTCGAGCTGCTCGATCGCCGGCAGGTCGAGGTGGTTCGTCGGCTCGTCGAGCACGAGGACGTTGACGCCCCGCGCCTGCAGCAGGGCGAGTCCCGCGCGCGTGCGCTCGCCCGGCGAGAGCTCATCGACCGGGCGGGTGACGTGATCGGCCTTGAGCCCGAACTTCGCCAGCAGCGTCCGCACCTCACCGGCGTTCATCTCCGGCACGAAGCCCTCGAACGTCTCGGCCAGCGCACGCCCGCCGACCAGCAGCGACCGCGACTGGTCGATCTCGCCGATCGCGACGCTCGAGCCCAGCGAGGCCGATCCCTCGTCAGGGCTCTGACGGCCGAGGATGCCGCGCAGCAGGGTCGACTTGCCGGCGCCGTTCGGCCCGGTGATGCCGATCCGCTCGCCCGCGTTGACCTGCAGCGACACCGGCCCGAGGGTGAAGTCGCCCTGGCGGAAGACCGCCCCCGACAGCGTCGACACGACCGAGCTCGAGCGCGGCGCCGATCCGATCGTGAATTCGAGTTGCCACTCCTTGCGCGGCTCCTCGACCTCGTCGAGGCGGGCGATGCGGCTCTCCATCTGACGCACCTTCTGCGCCTGCTTCTCGCTCGATTCCGTCGCGGCCTTGCGGCGGATCTTGTCGTTGTCGGGCGACTTCTTCATGGCGTTGCGCACGCCCTGGCTCGACCACTCGCGCTGCGTCCGAGCACGCGAGACCAGGTCGGCCTTCGTGTCGGCGTATTCCTCGTACTTCTCACGCGCCTGGCGGCGCAGGGTCGCGCGCTCCTCGAGGTAGGCGTCGTACCCACCGCCGTAGACACGGTGGGAGTTCTGCGCGAGGTCGAGCTCGAGCACGCGGGTCACCGAGCGGGCGAGGAACTCCCGGTCGTGGCTGACCAGCACGACACCGCCGCGGAGCCCTTTCACGAAGGTCTCGAGTCGCTCGAGCCCGTCGAGGTCGAGGTCGTTGGTCGGCTCGTCGAGAAGCGCGATGTCGAAGCGCGACAGCAGCAGGGCCGCCAACCCCACGCGCGCCGCCTGGCCTCCGGAGAGACCCGTCATCTCGGCATCCGGTCCCACCTCCAGACCCAGGTCGGCGAGCACGATCGGCATCCGCTCGTCGAGGTCGGCGGCGCCGCTGGCGAGCCACCGCTCGAGGGCCGTGGCGTAGGCGTCGTCCGCCCCCACGACCGACGCATCGCCGAGCGCCGCCGCCGTGGCATCCATCTCCCGCGTCGCCTCCGCGCACCCGGTGCGGCGGGCGATGTACTGCGCGACGGTCTCTCCCGCGACGCGCTCGTGCTCCTGCGGGAGCCAACCGACGAAGGCGTCGCTGGGCGCGAGGCTGATCGATCCACCCTGCGGCTCGTCGACGCCGGCGAGCAGACGCAGCAGCGTGGACTTGCCCGCTCCGTTCGCCCCGACCACGCCGATCACGTCTCCCGGCGCGACGGTGAGGTCGACGCCGTCGAAGAGCGTGCGGTGTCCGTGGCCCCCGGCGAGGCCCTGCGCGACGAGGGTGGCGGTCATCCCTCTAGTGTCTCAGGGCCGCCGCGCTGTTCACGCCTCCGCCTTCGACGCCTCGAAGACCCCGGATGCCACTCCCTCAGGCGCCGGCCCATGCAGGTCCCCGAGCCCGTCGACGAGACCGGGCGCCGCCGCCCGGGTCCCTGAGCCCGCCGAAGGCACCGGATGCCGTCGCGTCACCGCGCCCGCGGGTGCGAGGTCGCGTACACGTCGCGCAGCGCGTCGACCGACACGTGCGTGTAGATCTGTGTCGTCGACACCGAGGCGTGTCCGAGCAGTTCCTGGACGACGCGCACGTCCGCTCCGCCGTGCAGCAGGTGGGTCGCGAACGAGTGCCGCAGCGTGTGCGGTGAGACGTGGGCGGTGAGCCCCGCCTTCTCGGCGGCGGCCTGGATGATCAACCACGCGCTCTGGCGCGACAGCGGCGCCCCGCGCACGCCGAGGAAGAGCCGCGGTGTCGCCCGTCCCTTCGCGGCGAGCGCGGGGCGCACGCGCGTGAGGTAGGCCTCGACGGCCGCGCGCGCGTACGAGCCGACGGGCACGATCCGCTCCTTGTCGCCCTTGCCGCGCACGCGCAGCAGGTCGCCGTGGGCGGTGTCGTCGACGTCGAGCTGCACGATCTCCGACACGCGGGCACCCGTGGCGTACAGCAGCTCGAGCAGAGCGCGGTCGCGCACGGCCGCCGGCTCCGCGGCGGAGGCGTCTGCCGAACCGGGCGCGGGACCCGCGGCATCCAGCAGCTGATCGACCTGAGCGATCGTGAGGGCCTTCGGCAGGCGGCGCGGAGCCTTGGGCGGGCGCAGTCGGCCGCTAGGGTCGGCATCCACTCGTCCCTCCCGCACGAGGAAGCGGTGCAGCCCCCGCACCGACGACTGCAGCCGCGCCAGCGACGACGAGGCGGGCGGTGGCTCGGCCGAGGCCCGCTCGGCCGCGAAGTCCGCGATCAGAGCGGGTGTCACCGC
The DNA here is from genome assembly GCF_041079455.1 of Microbacterium sp. 16-032. NCBI lineage: Bacteria > Bacillati > Actinomycetota > Actinomycetes > Micrococcales > Microbacteriaceae > Microbacterium > Microbacterium sp. 16-032. The sequence goes on from NZ_JBFYGQ010000006.1 coordinate 264,178, forward strand.
TTCGACCTCGCCGATGCCACGCTCGCCCAACCAGTCCGTGTAGACGGACAGGTCGCGGCGATACGCGGCCACGGTGTGGTCCGAGAGCCCGCGCTCGAGCGCAACGTGCCGGAGGTAGGTCTCGACCGCGCGCTCGAGCTCCACGTCAGCGGGAGGAGGCCTCGCGGCGCAACACCTCGGCCGCCGCCAGGGCGCCGGTGGCGAGGATGCCGTTGCGCAGGCGTCCCGCGAGCACGCCGTCGATGACCTCGGCCAGCGGCACGCGCTCGAGGCGCATGTCGGACTCCTCGTGTTCGCGCTCGAAGTCGGTCTCGACCGCGCGCAGACCGCGCGCGAGGAAGAGGTGCACGACCTCGTCGTTGCCGCCGGGGGTCGTGTGCATCGACACCAGGTGCTGCCAGCGGTCGGCGGCGAGATCGGCTTCTTCGGTCAGCTCGCGCTTGGCGGTCTCGATCGGCGGCTCCCCCGCGACGTCGAGCAGCCCGGCGGGGATCTCCCAGTCGCGCTCCTTGATGGGGTGGCGGTACTGCTGGATGAGCACGACGCGCTCGTCGTCGTCGATCGCGACGACCGCCGCGGCTCCCGGGTGCTCGACGTACTGGCGGGTCATCTCGCCGTCGCCGTAGCGCACGGTGTCGGAGCGCACGTCCCAGACCGCGCCCTCGTAGACCAGGTCGGTCGAGACGATCTCGAGGTCGACCTTCTCGTCGCGCAGCTCCTCCACGTCAGTCCTCCTCGACGTCGAAGAGCTCGCTCGAGCGGTGACGCTCGAGGGCCGCGCCGACAAGACCGCGGAACAGCGGGTGCGGCTCGGTCGGGCGCGAGCGCAGCTCGGGGTGCGCCTGCGTGGCGATGTAGTACGGGTGCACGTCGCGCGGCAACTCGACGAACTCGACGAGGTCGAGGTCGGGGTTCAGCCCCGAGAACACCAGGCCCGCGTCGCTCAGCTGCTGACGGTAGGCGTTGTTGACCTCGTAGCGGTGACGGTGGCGCTCCGAGATGCTGTTCGAGCCGTACAGGTCGGCCGCGAGCGAGCCCTCCGCGAGCGCGGCGGGGTACAGGCCCAGGCGCATCGTGCCGCCGAGGTCGCCGCTTTCGAGGATGTCGACCTGCTCGGCCATCGTCGCCACGACCGGGTGCGCGGTGTCGGGGTCGAACTCGCTCGACGACGCGCCCTCGAGGCCGGCGACGGTGCGCGCGTACTCGATGACCATGCACTGCAGGCCGAGGCAGATGCCGAGCGTGGGGATGCCCTGCTCGCGTGCGAACCGCAGCGCACCGAGCTTGCCCTCGATGCCGCGGATGCCGAAACCACCGGGGACGATGATGCCGTCGACCGCGCCGAGGGCCTTCGCCGCGCCCTCGGGCGTCTCGCAGAGGTCGGAGGGGATCCACGTGATCTTGACGTGCGTCTCTTGACCAAAGCCGCCGGCCTTGATGGCCTCGGTGACCGAGAGGTACGCGTCGGGCAGGTCGATGTACTTGCCGACGAGTCCGATCGAGACCTCGTGCTTGGGGTTGTGCACGGCCTGGAGCACGCGCTGCCACCGCGACCAGTCGACGTCGCTCGCCTTGTCGAGGTCGAGGGCGTCGACGATGTGACCGTCGAGGCCCTGGTCGTTCAGCATCGAGGGGATGTCGTAGATGCTCGGCACGTCGATCGCGTTGACGACCGCGTCTTCGTCGACATCGCACATGAGCGCGATCTTGCGCTTGTTCGACTCGGTGACGGGGCGGTCGCTGCGCAGAACGAGGGCGTCGGGCTGGATGCCGATCGAGCGCAGGGTCGCGACGGAGTGTTGCGTCGGCTTGGTCTTCTGCTCACCCGAGGCGCCCATGAACGGCACGAGCGAGACGTGCACGAAGAAGACGTTCTTGCGGCCGAGCTCGTGGCGGATCTGACGCGCCGACTCGATGAAGGGCTGCGACTCGATGTCGCCGACGGTTCCGCCGATCTCGGTGATGATGACGTCGGGCTGCGGCTGCTCGCTGGCCTGCAGGCGCATGCGGCGCTTGATCTCGTCGGTGATGTGCGGAATGACCTGCACCGTGTCGCCGAGGTACTCGCCGCGGCGCTCGCGCGCGATGACCTGCGAGTAGATCTGGCCCGTGGTGACGTTGGCCGCCTGGCTGAGCTCGATGTCGAGGAATCGCTCGTAGTGGCCGATGTCGAGATCGGTCTCGGCTCCGTCGTCGGTCACGAAGACCTCGCCGTGCTGGAACGGGTTCATCGTCCCGGGGTCGACGTTCAGGTACGGGTCGAGCTTCTGCATGACGACGCGAAGTCCGCGAGCCGTGAGGAGGTTGCCGAGGCTAGCCGCCGTCAGGCCCTTGCCCAGTGAGGAGACCACGCCTCCGGTGACGAAGATGTGCTTCGTCGTGAAAGTCGTGCCGTCTGAATGTCCCGCGTCCGAAGTCTGCATCACGGGCTTCGATCCTATCAGTCGCGTGTGGGGGTTCGCCTCCGAGTCTGGCACCCCCCTCCGACATCCGCGTCACGTTCGCGTGACGATGGCGAGTCTTCGGGTGCGGACGAAGGCGACCACCGCGACGACCACCGAGAGCACCACGGGGATCAGCACGACGGGAAGGATCGCGTCCTCGGTCGCCGCGTCGCCGGCCGCCCAGCCGACGAGCACGACCTGGGCGATGACCAGGCTCGGCGGCAACCACCGCGCGAGGTCGCGCCGCACACCGACCCGGTCGCGCGCGCTCATGCCCACCAGGCCCAGGACGACGGCCCCCGCTCCGAGGATCGGCCCGATGACCCAGGGAAGCGCCGCCCACAGGGTGTGCCCGATGCTCGGAGGCGTCGCCGATGAGAACGTCCCCGAGGCGAATCGCAGGTCGAGCCCCGCGTACGTCGACGAGGACGGCCACCGGCTGTCCGGCGAATACTCGTCGCTCGCCCTGGCGTCGAACGCGATGACGGTCTCGGACCCGCTCTGCACGGCGTCGTCGCCCAGTGGCTCGGGCGCCGCGTCCGGGCGGTAGGGAGTGGCATCCACCCATCCGGACCCCTCTTCGAGGCCCTCTCCCAGTCCGTCCGCGAGGGTCAACGCGATCCGCACGTGCTCCGTCTCCGCGTCGACGGTCCGCCACGACCACGACCACCCCGGCATGAGGGCGGTCCAGGTCATCCGCTCCCCCGATGCGTCCTGGGCGATCGGGCGCGTCACCTCATACCGGATCTCGACGACGTGGGTCCCGGTCCAGTCGTCGGTCAGGCGCGTCTGGACGACGGCGTGATCGAGACGCCGGGTCTGCACGAACGGAACCGTCCCGCCGTCGACGGTGATCGACTCGACGGTCAGCCCCTGATCGTGCCCGTCGACGACGTCCCGCCACACGCGCGTGACCTGGGGGATCACCCGGCGATCCGCCTCGACCTCCGTCTTCAGGGTCTCGACGACTTCCACCCGGCCTGCTCCGTCGCCGTCGCGACGGAGGGTGGCGGCGATGTCGGCGTCCGTCACGGCGAGACCGCTGCTGCCCTCGATCCCGTCGAGAACCGCGGTCTGATCGGGAGCGGCGGTGGTGGACGCCGTCGTGAGGAACGCGAGGGCGATGGCGCCGGCGACGAGACCCAGCGCGCACGCACGGACGGCGAGTCGTCCGCCCCCGAGGAACCTCGGATCGGCCCCCACCCGACGATCGATCCCTTCGCGCTCGATCAGGCCTCGGAGCAGACGACCTGCCGCGCGCGGGTGCGAGAAGATCACGACGTAGGGCAGATCCGCCGATCGCAGCGGCGTGCGCTCGGCGGCGCTCGTCAGCTCGAGATACTGCCGCTGACCGAGCAGGTGTTCACGCGCGAGGGCTCCCTCGCGCGTCAGTGGGCGTGCGCTCAGCGCCACCGCGAGGATCACGCCGGCGAGAGCGACGGAGGCCGCCGCGGCAGCCACGGGCCACCATTCGATCGTCAGCGCGCGCTGATACGAGAGTTGTCGCGTCAGTCCGAGCTGGAGGACGGCGAGCGCGAACGCTCCGCCGAGGAAGGCGTCCCGGACGAACCCGCGCGGCACCGTGCGGAGACCACGTTCGAACTGCGCCCTCCACGCGGGCGAGAAGCGGAACGACCGCAGAGCCGGGAGCAGATCCCCCCACCGCCCCGCTCGATGGGCGGCGCGCGCGAGACGATGGGTCAGCCGGGGGTCCTTCGGATCTCGACGCCACGCGTCGAGGGCCTCGGCGAGTACCGCCGTGCGGCGCGCTCCCCACAGGCGTGCGTCCAGCGCCACCGAGCTGCCGCGGCGCGGCTGCGACTCCGGCACGAACCACGCGCGCCCCCGCGCGTCGGCCCAGGCCACCGCCCGCGCGGCGAAGGCGAAGAGCACGCCGGCCGCCGAGAGCAACAGCGGCACGAAGGGCCCGTACGCCTGGACGAAGAACAGCGGAGACGGCCCCGGCATCGCGAACGTACCCGGATCGAACCGGAACGTGAACCAGAACGATCCGTGGGGAGGGATGTTCTGGTCGTTCGTGATCTCGTACACGAGCGGATCGGATGCCGCGTCCTCGGGCTCCATCGTGGTGGAACCGCCCACGAGAAGCCACGACAGTCCCGCCGAGGGCTGGCGCGCGAAAGCCCCCTCGAGGTCGCGGGGCACGACGACGCGCAACGAACTCGACGAGACCCCGTGCGGCCACTCGGGCCCGAAGACGTCCCACTGCAGCACCTGGGACACCTGGTCTGACGAGGTGTCGCGGTCGTCGTAAGCGAGGTCGCGCAGGTCGTAGCGCACTTCGACGAGATGCGACCCGGTGAGTCTGTCCACTCCCCCGATGACGTAGGTCGTGCGGGTCGGCGTCGTCTCCACCCGTGCGTCGACGGGGCGATCGTCGAGCCGCGCCTCGCGCAGCGCGGGAGCGAGATCGTGTCCCTCGTACTGCGACGCGAGCACGCGTTCGATCGAGTTCTCGTCGACGTCGTCCGGAAAGACCGCGGTGAACTTCTCCGTCACCGCGACGACGAGTCGCCCGTCGTCGTGACGCTGCAGGTCGTACTCCGCCGAGAAGTCCTTCGCGATCCAGGTGCTCGTGGCCTCCTTCGCCGACGAGGTGATGTCGTCGAAGGTGAGGGGCGCGTTGATCACCGGGCCGACGAGGAGCACCACGCCGACGGCGGCGACCGCCGCCCAGAACACGCGGATGCCGGCACGCAGACGTGTCCCCCCGTGCGACCGCAGCCACGCCTCGAGACGCAGCAGCAGCCGGGAGAGGAACGCCCACAGCGGCGTGTGCCGCGGGGGGTCGATCAGCGTCGCTTCCGGCGGCGCTGAGAGCTCGTCGTCGGAGTCGTCGGTCATCGGGATCGGCCGGTCTCCAGCAGTTCACGGGCGTGCGTCAACGCCGCTTCCGAGTCGGTGAGTCCCGACAGCAAGCGGGCCATCTCGGCTTCGCGCTCGGCCCCGTCGAGACGGCGGACACTGGATGCCGTGACCGCACCGTCGTTGCCCTTGACGACCGTCAGGTGGTTTCCCGCGAAGGCCGCCACCTGCGCGAGGTGCGTGACGGCGATCACCTGCGACGATTCCGCGAGACGAGCGAGCCGACGACCGACCTCGATCGCCGCGGCTCCCCCGATTCCGGCGTCGACCTCGTCGAACACGAAGGTGGGCACCGGGTCGACGCCGGCGATGACGACCTCGATGGCGAGCATGACGCGACTCAGCTCGCCCCCGGACGCCCCGCGCGACACGGGGCGGGGATCGGCGCCCGGGTGCGGGGCGAGCAGGATCGACACCTCATCGCGTCCGTGACCGGCGGGTGAGGCGGGGGCCACGTCGACGCTCAACCGGGCGTCGGGAAGGGCGAGCGCATGGAGCTCCTCGGTGACCGCGGCGCCCAGTCTCTCGGCGGCCTCGCGTCGCGCAGCGGTGAGCGCTTCCGCGGCCGCATCCAGCTCGGAGGCCGCGGCGTCGCGCTGCGCCTCGAGTCGCTCGAGGCGGTCGCCGTCGTCATCCAATTCGACTAGACGAGCCGAGCCCGTCTCGAGCAACGAGATCGCCGCCTCGACCGTTCCGTGCGTGCGGGCGAGTCCGGCGAGCACTCCGCGGCGTTCATCGACCGCGACCAGCTCGTGCGGGCCGGATTCGTCGAGGTCTGCGAGGTAGCCCGACAGCGCGACGGAGGCGTCGGTCGCGCGATACCCGAGGTCGGCGATCACCTCGCCGATGGCGGCGAGTGCCTCGTCGCTGCCCGAGATCCGCTCGAGGGCCCGGCGGGCTTCGGCCAGCAGCGTCACGACATCGGGTGAGCCGTCTTCGTTCGACAGGGCGGCGTGGGCCGTCACGGCGGCGACTCGCAGATCCTCGGCGTTGGCGAGACGCTCGGCGCGGCGCGCCAGCTCCTCTTCCTCGCCGACGATCGGCGCTGCGGCCTCGATCTCGGCGATCGCGGCGCGCAGCTGCTCGGCCTCGCGGGCGCGGTCGTCACGATCAGCGGTCAGGGTGGTCAGTTCGGCATCCAGAGCACGCCAGGCGTCCCACGCCGCGCGATAGGCGGTGCGGGCAGCGACGACCGGCTCCCCGCCGAAGCGGTCCAGGGCATCGCGCTGCGCTCCCGACGACTTGAGGCGGAGTTGGTCGGACTGTCCGTGCACGACGACGAGGTCGTCGGCGAGATCAGCCAGGACACCCGCCGGAGCGGTGCGTCCGCCCACGGTGGCGCGCCCGCGTCCTTCGCTCGAGACGGTGCGTCCGAGATAGAGCTCGGCCGAACCGTCCCCGACGGGCTCGACATCGCCTCCGGCCTCCCGCACTCGCGCGGAGACGACCCCCTCTTCGGGGACGAGCCACACGCCCTCGACGGCAGCCTGGGTCGCGCCCTTGCGCACCGCGCCGGAGTCGGCGCGCTGACCGAGCAGCAGCCCGAGCCCGGTCACGACCATGGTCTTGCCCGCCCCGGTCTCGCCGGTGATGGCCGTGAAACCGCGCCCGATCGGCAGGGTCGCGTCCGCGATCACGCCGAGGTCGCGCAGCCGCATCTCTTCGATCACGCCGCACCTCCCGGCATCCCGCGCCATCCCGTGACCGGAAGGCGGAACTTCCGAACGAGCCGGTCGGTGAACGCGGCAGGGTGCAGGCGGGCGAGGCGGACGGGCCGCGACGAACGACGCACCATCACGCGAGCGCCCGGGGGCAGCTCGTGCGAGCGTCGGCCGTCGCACCACAGGATGCCGCTGCCGCTCGTGCGCTCGAGTACCTCGACGGCGACCATCGCCTCGGGACTCACCACCAGCGGACGTGCGAAAAGGGCGTGCGCCGAGAGGGGGACGACGGCGATGGCCTCGACCGTCGGCCAGATCACCGGCCCTCCGGCGGAGAAGTTGTAGGCCGTCGAACCGGTCGGAGACGCCACGACGATCCCGTCGCAGCCGAACGATGACAGCGGACGGCCGTCGACCTCCATCACCACTTCGAGCATCCGCTCGCGGCTCGCCTTCTCGACGGTGGCCTCGTTCAGTGCCCAGGTCTCGAAGATGACCTCATCGTCGGCGTTCAACACGCGCACCGCGAGGGCGAGTCGCTCCTCGACGACGTAGTCGCGGTCGATGACCCGACGCACGGCGTCGTCCATGTCGTCGCGTTCGATCTCGGCGAGGAATCCGACGTGGCCCATGTTGATCCCGAGGATCGGGACGGTCCCACCCCGCACGACTTCGGCCGCGCGCAGGATGGTGCCGTCGCCGCCGAGCACGATGGCGAGCTCGATGTCGTCGATGCCGACGTCGACCCCGAGGGTCTGGACGCCCTCGAGCGACAGACGCTCCGCGAGCTCGGGCCGGTCCTCCGCGGACACCACCGGGGTGGCACCGGCCGACCGCACGGCGGTCAGGATGCGCTCGGCGGCGTGGACGGTGTCATCTCGGCGCGCGTGCACGACGAGGAGGATTCGGCGATCGCTGGGGGTCATCGGCTTCCGGTCAGTCGGGTCACGGTGCTCTCCCATTCTGAGGGGTCGCTGCCCCGAGTGGCCGAGAACCACGCGACGTACTCCTGGTTCCCGTGCGTTCCGACGATGGGCGACGCGATGAGCCCGGAGGTCCTGAGACCCGCGTCCCACGCGGCCCAGAGCACGCCGTGCACGGCGTCGGATCGCAGGGCGGGGTCGGTGACCAGCCCGCCCTTCAGCGCTGTGCGGCCGACCTCGAACTGCGGCTTGATGAGGAGGATGACATCCGCCTCGGGGGCCGCCGTGGCCACGACGGCGGGCAACGCGTGCTCCAGCGAGATGAACGACAGGTCTCCGGTCACCACGGTGGGACGCTCGGCGATACCCGTGGCGCCCGCGAGGGAGTCGGCGGTCATGAACCGCACGTTATACCCCTCGACCGACACCACGTCGGGGTCCGCCCCCACGACGGTGGATAACTGACCGTGCCCCACGTCGACGGCCATGACCGGGCGCGCGCCGCGCTCGCGAAGGACCTGTGTGAAGCCGCCGGTGGACGCTCCGAGATCGAGGGCGACCCGATCGCTCACGTCGACCCCGAAGGCATCGAGCGCGGCCAGCAGCTTGTGCGCGCCGCGGCTGACGTAGTGGTCGGCCCCCGCGACGTCGAGCACGCTGTCCGTCTCCACGGGCGTCGATGCTTTGACGACGGGGCGGCCGTCGACCGTCACGAGCCCGCCGGAGATCAGTTGAGCCGCGTGCGAGCGGGAACGCGCCAGCCCGCGGGCGGCGAGCTCGGCATCGAGGCGCGGGCTCACGACGCTGCGGTCGGATCGATCGGCGCCGATTCGAGTCGTCGAGCCAACTCTTCGTGCACGGCGGCGTAAGCGTCCGCGCGGGTGTCGAGGGGCTCCTCCTCGATGAGACGCAGCCGATCGATGAGCCCGGCGTCCGGGGCGGAGCTGTCGGACATGGATGCCATGCTACCGACGTCAGCGCACGCGGAACGGGTCCGCGTAGAGCTGCTCCGGAACCCGGAAGCCGAAGATGGCACGACCACTGTTCCAGATGGCCGCCGAGCCGGCACGCAGAAGGTCGATCTGCCGCCCTCCGTCGTTGACGATCCGGAGATCGACGCCGTCGATCTCGACGATCGCATCACCCACACGGGTGCGGTCGCCCTTGACGACCGTCGTGGGGTACGGCTCGAAGAGCTGACGGAGGTCTTCGACGATGTAGTCGGGGCGCTGCGAGGGCGGCGCCGCGAGAACTTGCTTCGGTCGGTCGATGCCGGTGAGCACCAGCAGGGAGCGCATCTCAGCCGTGCGCGCACCCTGGATGTCGGTGTCGAGGCGATCACCGATGAACAGCGGCGACTGCGCGCCGGTGCGGGCGACGGCGACATCGAAGATGGGCCGTTCGGGCTTGCCTGCGATGGTGGCCAACCGCCCCACGGCCGTGTGCACGGCCGACACGAGCGTGCCGTTACCCGGAGCGATGCCGCGGGCCTGCGGGATCGTCCAGTCGGAGTTGGTGGCGACCCAGGGGATCCCCCCCTCCTCCACAGGCGTCGCGAGTGCGTACGCGGCCTCGGCGAGATGGACCCACCCGACCTCGGGAGCGAAGCCCTGGACGACGGCCGCCGGGTTGTCATCGGCGCTGCGCGTGACGACGAAGCCGGCCTTCTCGACCTCGACGACGAGACCCTCGCCGCCGATGACCAGCAGGGTGGAACCCGCGGGCACCAGGTCGCGCATCAGACGCATCGCCGCTTGCGGGCTGGTGGTGACGTCGTCCGCCGCCACACGCAGCCCGAGGGAGGTGAGGTGCTCGGCGACCGACGCGTCGGTCCGCGACGCGTTGTTCGTGATGTACCCGAGACGACGCCCCTCCTGCTGGGCGCGGTTCAGGCTGTCGACCGCGTGCGGCAGAGCACCGGGGCCGGCATAGACCACCCCGTCGAGGTCCGCCAGGACGACGTCGACGCCGTCGAGCGGTGTCGGCGGCGGAGTGCTCCGGCCGAAAATCATCGCCCGTCTTCCTCGACGTCCGCTTCGACAACCGTCTCGGCGGGCTCGATGCCGTCGGCACGATCGTCCCCGTCACCGTCTGTCACGTCTTCGTCGTGCGGTTCACTCGCAGCGTCGTCAGCCGATTCGACCGCCACGTCGTTTCCTTCGAGGGGGATGACTCCGGATGCCACGTCCACACCACCCTCGTCATCGATGAGTTCGATCTCTTCGACGACGATGACCTCGCGATCGGCGACGCCTGCGGCGGCGTCCAGGGCGTCGGCCGCGATCTCGGCTCGACGCTCCCACTCGGCGGCTTCATCGGACCGTCCGAGTTCTTCGAGAACCGCTGCGCGCGCGGAGAAGAGGGCCGGGCTCCATTCGAACGCGCGGTCCGGGTCGGCCTCGGGGATCTCGAGCTCCTGCAGAGCACGGTCCGTCTGCCCGAGGTCGAGGCGCGCTCCCGACATGGCGATCGCCAGCTGTACACGTACCGGAACGGACAGGCTCGAGCGGTCGACCGCGCGCCCCTCCTCGAGGGCGCGATCGGGACGTCCGACCCCGCGCTCACTGTCGACGATGAGCGGAAGCTGCTCGTCGGACCCGGTAATCCGGCGGTGCGTCCGGAGTTCGCGGAGTGCCAGGGCGAAGTCGCCGACGGCGTATGCCGTGATGGCGACGGTCTCGCGGACGACCCCGACACGGCCGGCGCTCCGGGATGCCGCCAGCGCGTGTTCGTGCGCCAGCTGGGGGTCTTCGTCGATCATGCGAGCAGCCATCGCAAGGTGACGGGCGACGTTGTCGGCGTTGTCCTTGCTGAGCGTCTTCAACTCGTTGCGGGCTGCGCCAGGAAGGTCGAAGGCAGTGACGTCCTCGGGGATCTCCGGGCCACGCTCGCGACGATCCTGCGGCGGGCGCGTGGCACGGGAGTCCTCGCGATCGAATCGACGCGGCGCTCCCGCGCCCGGCCGGCGGTCGCCACTCGGACGTCGGTCACCGCCCCCGAAGCCGCGGGAATCACCGTCTCGGCGCACGGGGCTGTCCCCGTCCCGACGGAACGGACGGTCACCGTCACGGCGAACCGGACGATCGCCGTCGCGACGAACGGGACGGTCCCCGTCACGACGAACCGGACGGTCCCCGTCACGACGGAACGGACGCTCCCCCTCGCGCTGAACGGGACGATCACCGTCACGGCGGAACGGACGATCCCCCTCGCGACGAACAGGACGATCCCCGTCGCGACGGAACGGACGATCACCATCACGCTGAACAGGACGATCAGCATCCCGGCGGAAGGGACGGTCACCGTCACGACGAACAGGACGGTCACCATCACGACGAACAGGACGATCCCCCTCACGACGGAACGGACGATCACCATCGCGCTGGGCGGGGCGTTCGCCGTCACGACGGAACGGACGGTCGCCGTCCTGACGGAACGGACGATCACCATCACGACGAACCGGACGCTCACCATCACGACGAACGGGACGGTCACCATCACGACGAACGGGACGGTCACCATCACGACGAACAGGACGGTCACCATCACGACGGAACGGACGGTCACCGTCCTGACGGAAGGGACGGTCACCATCACGACGAACAGGACGGTCACCATCACGACGGAACGGACGGTCACCGTCGCGGCGCTGCCCCCCGGCCTGCCCGTCGCGGCGGTAAGGACGATCGCTGCGAGGCGATGAATCATTGCCTCGAGAAGACTGTCCGCGCCCGGATGCGCGGTCGCCCGAGCGCCCTTCGTTGCTCTTGCGATCGTTCGCGTCATCCGACGACATGACTGTCCTTCCGGGGATTGTGCCCGTAAATGCGAAATGGCCACCCAACTTTGGGTGGCCATTTCGACTAAGGGAAGTCCGGCGGTGTC
>NZ_JBFYGQ010000007.1:0-192269 GCF_041079455.1 Microbacterium sp. 16-032
TACGGGCACAATCCCCCGGTGATCGACCCCGGTCGACCGCCCGGGGATTGGGTTTCAGCGCCGGTGCCCACACCACCTAGAGAAGGTGGTGTGGGTACCGGCGCTTCGTCTTACCCCGGGGCACTGGTCGATAGGCTCGAGGGTGTGAGCGAGTTCTCGGGCCATCTCCCCGGGAGTCGCGACTACCGTCGCCTGCTGATCGGACTCTTCTTCGGTGGCGTCGCGACCTTCGCGCAGTTGTACGCGACGCAGGCCGTCCTCCCGGCGATCGCCGACGATCTGACGTCGGGTCCGGCAGGGGCGGCGCTGACCGTCTCGGCATCCACTCTGGGCCTGGCGGTGGCGGTCATCCCCTGGTCGCTGGTAGCCGATCGCATCGGCCGCGTGCCCGCCATGGCCATCGGCCTGATCGCGGCCACGCTTCTCGGCGCTGTCACGCCCTTCGCCGGCGACCTCGGCGTGCTGTTGGCGCTGCGCCTTCTCGAGGGGGCGGCGCTCGGCGCCGTTCCGGCTGTCGCTCTCGCCTACCTGAGCGAGGAGGTGTCGCCCCGCTTCGTGGCGGCCGCGGCTGGCTCCTACATCGCGGGAACGACCGTGGGTGGTCTGTCGGGACGCGTGGCCTCGGGCTGGATCGCCGAACTGGCCGGGTGGCGGTGGGGGGTGGCATCCGTCGTCCTTCTCTGCGTGGTCGCGGCGGTGGTCTTCTTGTGGCTTGTGCCGGCCGCCAGGGGATTCGTTCCCGGTCGGTCCCGGACGGTGAGGGGACCGTCGGTGAGGCGGCGTCTGGCGCTGAACCTCTGCTCTCCGGTGCAGATGGCGCTGTACGCGCAAGCGTTCCTGCTGATGGGCGCCTTCGTCGCGGTCTACAACTATCTGGGCTTCCACGTGGCGGCCCCGCCGTTCGCTCTGCCGCCGGCGATCGTGACGCTGTTGTTCCTCGCGTACCTGGCCGGGACGGTCTCGTCTCCGCGGGCGGGCGCGCTGGCCGTGCGGTACGGCAGGCTCCCCCTCCTGCTCGGCAGCACCGGACTCATGGCGGCGGGCGTGATCGTGATGTTCCTGCCGTTCATCGCCGCGGTGATCGTGGGGCTGCTCGCTTTCACCGCCGGCTTTTTCGGAGCGCACGCGGTGGCCTCGGGCTGGACACCCGTCGCCGCCGATCCCGAGGCCCGCGCGCAGGCGTCGTCGCTGTACTACCTCGGGTACTACGCGGGCTCGAGCCTGTTCGGATGGCTGCTGGGACTGGTCTTCTCCTCCGTCGGGTGGGGGGTGTTCCTCGCCGCGGTGCTCGGGATGTGCTTGCTCGCGCTGGTGATCGCCTGGTCGGCCCTGCGCGGGGCCCCGTCGCGTCCGCGGTGAGCCCGGAGGAATGCGCGCACGACGGATCTGTCGACACCCGGCGGGTCGAGGTCAATGCCCGAGGTCGATGTCGGTGGAAGCGACTAGCGTCGGATATGACGTGAGGGAGGTCGGGAGTGGACGACGCCGATGAGCGCGCTGTGATGGACGACGAGATGGTCGATGCCGGTCGGAACGACGCGGATGACATCGATGCCGAAGAGGCGGTCGAGACGACGACCGAAATCAGCTACGACGAGCAGCGCTATCCGGCGCGACCCCGTCGGCTGCGTCCCCGCGACCAGTTCCGCGGTGGCACTCTCCGTCGATTCCTCACCGATCCCCGCAACGCGAACGGCGGCAATCCCTCCTATGTGGAGTGGCTCGTCCGTCAGTCGATGCTCAAAGACGCCGATGTGCTGAGCCGGCAGCTGTCCGGTCAGCCCTCGATGTGGCGTAATCCGTACGCGCGCCCGGACGCGCGCCGAGCCATCGAATCGACCGACGTCTGGTTCACGGCCTATCCGATCTCGCTCATCACCCGCCCGGGAGAGTCCTTCCTCGAGGCACTCGGCGATGAGGCGCTGTGGGAGGCTTTCGAGTGGGTGGGGATCAACGGCATCCACACCGGTCCCGTCAAGAGAGCCGGAGGCATCACCGGCTGGCAGGAGACCCCCAGCGTCGACGGTCACTTCGATCGCATCAGCACGCAGATCGACCCCGAATTCGGTGACGAGAACGCCTTCCGCCGCGTGGCCGACGTGGCGGAGTCGCACGGCGGCAGCGTCATCGACGACATCGTTCCCGGTCACACCGGTAAGGGCGCGGATTTCCGGCTCGCCGAGATGGCCTACAAGGACTACCCGGGCATCTACCACATGGTCGAGATCCCGCGTGAGGACTGGGACCTGCTTCCCGAGGTGCCCGCCGGACGCGACTCGGTCAACCTCGACGCCGAGACCGAGCGCGAGCTCAGCGCACGCGGCTACATCATCGGCGAGCTGCAGCGCGTCATCTTCTACACCCCGGGGGTGAAAGAGACGAACTGGAGTACGACCGCCCCGGTCGTCGGCACCGACGGTCTCGAGCGACGCTGGGTGTACCTCCACTACTTCAAGGAGGGGCAGCCGTCGATCAACTGGCTCGACCCCACCTTCGCGGGGATGCGGCTCGTGATCGGAGACGCCCTGCACTCCCTCGGCGATCTCGGGACGAGCGCGCTGCGACTCGACGCGAACGGCTTCCTTGGTGTGGAGAAGAGCGCAGAGGGTCTGCCCGCGTGGTCGGAGGGGCACCCGCTGTCGCACGCGGCCAACCACATCATCGCCGGGATGGTCCGAAAGGTCGGCGGGTTCACGTTCCAAGAGCTGAACCTCACGATGGAGGACATCCGCGACACAAGTGCGGTCGGCGCCGACCTGTCGTACGACTTCGTCACGCGGCCCGGGTATCACCACGCCCTCGCCACGGCGAACACGGAGTTCCTGCGGCTCGCGCTCACCACGGCGCTCGAGACCGGCGTCGAGCCCGTGCAGCTCGTGCACGGCATGCAGAATCACGACGAGTTGACTTACGAGCTCGTGCACTGGGCCACGACCCACCGCGACACCGTCTACCCCTTCCGGCACGAGGAGCACACCGGGGGAGAAATCGCCGAGATGGTGCGCGCCGAGCTCACCGAGAAGCTCACCGTCGACGCCGATTACAACCTCGTCTTCACGCAGAACGGGATCGCCTGCACATCGGCATCCCTCATCGCCGCGACGCAGGGCAAGGCGACGCTCGACGAGATCACCGACCAAGACATCCCGGCCATCCGCGATGCGCACCTGCTGCTCGCGAAGTACAACTCCTGGCAGCCGGGGGTCTTCGCCCTCTCGGGCTGGGACCTCACGGGCTCGCTCACGCTTCCGGCGGACGACGTGCGACACCTCATCTCGACCGGCGACACACGCTGGATCGAGCGGGGAGCGCACGACCTGCTCGACGTGGCCCCCGACGCAGCGTCGTCGATGTCGGGCGTGCCGCGCGCGCGCTCGCTCTACGGCTCGCTGGGCCGGCAGCAGGAAGACCCCGAATCCTTCCTGTCGGGGCTGAAAGAGATCCTGCGGATCCGCGGCGATCACGGCATCGCCATCGCCTCTCAGGTCGACATCCCGCAGGTCGGGCATCCGAGCATGCTCGTCATGGTCCATCGTCTCGACGGGGGCGACCGACGGGACGAGTCGGCGCCCTTGCAGATCACGGTGCTGAACTTCTCGGGCGAGACGATCGAGGGAACGGTCCGGTCGGAGTGGCTGGTACCGCAGAGCACCGCGATCGACGCCGCGACCGGCGAGGCCGTCGGCCGAGTGGACGAACTGCAGAGCTTCTCTCTCGAGCTCGGGCCGTACGCCGGTCTGTTCCTCGTTCTGGAGGCGCCGGCCGCCGACGACTGACGGCGATGTCGGGGGTCGGGCGTAGCGTGAGCGCATGTCCGACCCCGACTGCCTCGTGCCCGATTGCCGGCGAGCGGGCGATTCCTCCGCCCCGGTGGCCATGTGCACCTGGCACCTGAGCGTGAGCGCGGACTGGGCCGCCGGACACGACGGCGTGACCGACGTGCTCCCGGCGCCCTGCCGATTGTGCGGGTCGCGGCTGGGCGTGCGGTGGCCGAGCGGGTGGCTCTGCGCGGTGTGCGAGTGGCGGCACGGCGACCCCGTCGACGGCGAACTGCCGCCGCCGCGCGTCGACGTCGTCTACTACCTCCGGTTCGACGACCGCATCAAGATCGGCACCACGGCGAGCCCCCGCCAGCGGCTGGCCGCGATCTGGCACGACGAACTCCTCGCCTTCGAGCCGGGGGACAGGCTCGTCGAGCGGCGTCGACACGCGCAGTTCGGCGACGAGCGATTCGGCAGGACCGAGTGGTTCCACCGCAGTCCCGCGCTCGACGCGCACGTGGCCGAGCTCGCGGCGGGCGTCGACGACCCCTGGGCGTTGTACGCCCGGTGGACGAGCGCGGCGATCGCGCGCCGGGGCTGACGGCTGTCGCACGCTCCGCCGCCCCGTCTGCCACGAGTGCTCCGCCGTCCACAAGCCTCAGGGCGCTCCGAGGCGAGCGGTCTACGGTTCGAGACACACGATCCGAGAGGCGTACCCATGGGTTTGTTCGACAGACTGTTCGGCTCCGGCGACGACGCCTCGCGACGAGCCCCCGAGACGCCGGTGCCCCGCGGTTCGGCGAGCGGCTCTCGCGACGCCGAGGGTCGGTACGCCCCTCCGCCCGCGCAGCAGCAGGCGCCGGCCGCCGCATCCGGGTCCGACGAGGACCGCCAGGCGATCGAACGCTACCGCTACCTGCTCCGGACGGCGCCTCCCGAGACGGTCGAGCAGGTGCACGCCGAAGCCTTCGGCCGGTTGACCCCGGCCCAGCGTCAACAGGTGCTCGCCGAGATGTCGGCCGGGTTGGCACCCGCCGAGTGTCCCGCAAGCGATGATCCTGCATCCCTGGCCCGCGCGGCCACCCGCGCCGAGTACTCGCAGCCGGGTTTCATGGAGCGCACCTTCGGCGGGCGCGGGTTCTCGAACGGGCCGGGTTTCGGGTCGATGCTCGGAGCCTCGATGCTCGGGACAATCGGGGGGTACGTCGTCGGTTCCGCTCTCGTCGGGGCGCTGTTCGACCCCGGATACGACGCGGGATACGCCGACGGCGCGGTAGCGGACGCCCAGGCCGACGCGGATGCCGCCGGCGTCGCGGACGCGTCGGAGACGGACGCGGGCGCGGCCGATTTCGGCGGTGACTTCGGCGGGGACCTCGGGGGAGATTTCGGCGGCGATTTCGGGTTCTGACCCCTTCGCGCGAGCCGTCACGACCCCCTGACCGGCGTGCCGGAGCACACCGCCCCTGTCGCGCACTCGGGAAACGCTATGGTCGAGGCCATGGCGCCTCCGACCTCGAGCGAGCGCTTCGGTCTGCGCCGCAGCATCGTGGCGAGCCAGACGCTTCTCGCCGCAGCGACCCTCCTGAGTGTCGTGGTGTCGATCTCGGTGGGGCAGGTGGGCCACGCCTCGCTGTTCTTCGGAGGGACCTCGCTCGTCTTCGCGGGTGCGATCGCCGCCGTGCTCCTGCCCTGGCAGCGCATGCCCCGGTGGGTGGTCGGGCTGTTGCCGATCGTCGACGTCGTGGCGATCGCCGTCATGCGCGAGAGCTCGCCGCTGGCCGGAGTCGGTCTGTTGTGGACGTTCCCCGCGATCTGGATCGGGACGGTCTTCGGTCTGCGCGGCGTCGTCGCCGTGTCGTTGACGGTGACCGCCGTGATGGTCCACCAGCTCTCGACCGATGACCTGCAGAGATTCACCGCGTCGACCCTCGTGCTGCCCTTCACCGTGACGGCGCTGTCGTCGATGGCCGCGTTCACCGCTCGACGATCCCGCGCCCAGCGGGTCCTGCTCGAGAAGCAGTCCGCCGAGCTGCGTCGAGCCCTCGATCGTGCCCGGCGTCAGGAGGACCTCGTCACCGAGGTGCTGGATGCCGTCGACTTCGGCGTCACGCGCATCACCCCGACCGGGGAGTTCTCCGTCACCAACACCGCCCACGGGCTCCTGTTGAACAGCACGGACGCCTTCGGCCGGGAGGTCGCGGTGTTCGCCGCCGACGGGTCCACCGCGATCGCCCCCGAATCCGCTCCGCTCGCTCGCGCGCGTTCGGGAGAGGTGTTCGAGGGTGAGGTGGTCTGGTACGGCCTCCCGGGGGAGGACCGCCGCGCCCTCAACGTCACCGCGCGCCGTCTGCCCCGCAGCGACGCCGGCGACGCCGGGGCGGTGGTCGTCTCGCGCGACGTGACGGTGGAGGAGCAAGCCCGTCGAGCCCGCGAAGACCTGGTCGCCAGCGTCTCGCACGAGCTGCGCACCCCGCTCACCTCGATCATCGGCTACCTCGACCTCGCGCTCGACGACGACGAGCTCGATCCCGCGACCCGGGAGAGGCTCGAGGTGGCCGAGCGCAACGCCTCGCGGCTGCTCGAGCTGGTCGCCGACATCCTCGCGGTGTCGTCCACGTCGAGGGAGGGCTTCGGCGTCGACCTGGATCTGCGCCCGACCGACGTCTCGGCCATCGTCCGCTCCGCGATCGAGTCGATCGCGTTGAAGGCGCATGATCACGGCATCCTGATCGAGGCCGGCGACCTGCCGACGGCGCACGCGCTGGTCGACGGACGCCGGGTGCGCCAGGTCATCGACAATCTGCTCTCGAACGCCGTGAAGTACAACCCGCGCGGGGGGTCGGTGGCCGTCTCGGTCGGAAACGAACCGCGCTCGATCACGGTCGTCATCTCGGACGACGGGCCGGGCATCAGCGCGAGCGAACAGGCGCGCCTGTTCGAAAGGTTCTTCCGGGGCGACGCCGTGCGCAAATCCTCGACCCACGGCAGCGGGCTGGGCCTCGCCATCAGCCGAGACCTCGTCCGCGCCCACGGCGGCGAGATCACCGTGCACACGGCAGCGGGCGAAGGGGCGACCTTCACCGTGCGGCTGCCACGCGATCCGAGGGAGACCCCGTGAACCTCGACGTCCTCACCCTGCAGGCCGCGGCGACCCTCGTGATCGTCATGTCGACGGTCATGTACCTGCTCGACACCCTCATGCTCAAGGACGGTCTCCCCGGGCGACTGTGGGCGAGCGCCTACCTGTCGGGGACGTTCTCGGCCATGTGCTACCTGGCCTGGCTGCTGCTCCCCGACGTGTACGTCGCGATCGCGGTGGGCAACGGCGCGTTCGTCGCCGCGACCGGCTTCATCTGGCTGGGGTGCGTCGCCTTCAACGGCGGATCGGTTCGCCGCGCCGCGCTCATCCTCACGGCGACCGTCCTCGTGGTCGTCGTCGCCGCTCTGGCCGCAGGGCCCGAGGGAGGATCGTGGGCGGGGGCCGTGCCGTTCTTCCTCGGCAACGCGGTGTTCGCCGCGACGGGGGCGATCGAGACGCGTCGAGGGGCGATCGCCCGTCGCTGGAGCTCGTCGGGACTGACCGTCGTCCTGGCGGTCGAGACGGTGTGGTTTGTCGCTCGCGCGATCGTGTTCCTCTCGCTCGGCCCCGACAGCGCGCTGTTCCGCGACGCGTTCGACACGCGGGTGTCGGCGATCCTCACGATCTCGCTCGTCATCGCGGCGGTGGTGGTGACCTCCGTCCTCCGGGCGAACGAGTCGGCGCTGCGCGGGACGTCCGAGACCCGACGGCTGTCGGTGGACGCGAACGGCGTGCTCTTCCGCGAATCGTTCGAGGCCACTCTCGCCATCATCTGCTCGCGGGCCGAGGAGGCGGGCGAGGGCGTGTGCGTGATCGGCATCCGGATCGACGATCTCAAGCGCGTCGCGGTCGCTTTCGGCCCCGATGACGCCGAGCGGCTGGCCCTCGAGGTGCGCGCGTCCGTGCGTCGGCACTCGCCCACGATGGCTCTCGTGGGGGAGACGGATGCCGCCGGCCTCGCCGTGGCGTTCACCACGACGCCGACGACGGACGTGCGTCGCGCCGCTCGCGTCCTGCATCAGCGCGTGGTCGCCGACCTCGCGCGCCTGGGCGCCGCGGTCGTGCCCACCGTGGGCGTCGGAATGGCTTTGGCCGCCGATCACGGCTATCACTCCGTCGCCCTCACGACGCGAGCGGACGAGGCCGCGGCGCACGCGGCTGCGACCGGCGAACAGGCCTTCGGGCTAGCCTGAGTCGGGGGTCAGTCCCGGACGGACTGGGCGAGGTCGGTGACCCGCTGGCGGAGCTCGCGCGGACGGAACGGCTTGGTGAGGTAGTCGTCGGCGCCGGCCTCGCGGCCCGCCCGCTGTTCGTTCTCATCAGCCCGCGCACTCACCATGAGGATGCGGGTGTCGCTGAACGCGCGGATGCGGCGCGCCGTCTCGAACCCGTCGATCCCCGGCATGCTCACGTCCAACGTCGTCACAACGGGGTCGTGCCGACGGACGAGTTCGATGCCGTCGAGGCCGGTCGCGGCCGCGTGGACGACGTATCCGGCGCTCTCGAGGACCGCCGTCACGAGGAGGCGGATGTCGAGGTCGTCCTCGATCACCACAGTGGTGTGTGGGGAGGTCATGGCGGAGCTTTCGTCGGGCCGGAACGGGCGTGCGGCCTGGGCAAATCGTAGACGACAGGTGGACGATCCGCCTCCCCGGTGAGAGGACGTGCGGATATGGCATCCTCGATGGGTGCCTCTTCTCGCGTTGACGGGTGGGATCGCCTCGGGCAAATCCACCATCGCCGGCCTTCTCGCCGACCGCGGAGCCGTCGTGGTCGACGCGGATGCGATCGTGCGGGAGGTGCAGGCCCCGGGGTCCGTGGTGCTCGGCGCGATCGCCGACGAGTTCGGCGCGGGCGTCGTGCGACCCGACGGGTCTCTCGATCGGGCCGCGCTCGGAACCCTTGTGTTCGGTCATCCCGATCGACTCGGGCGCCTCAACGCGCTCGTGCACCCGGCCGTGCGCGAGGAGTCGCAGCGGCGTTTCGAGGAGGCCTTCGCCGCGGACGCGGGTGCGGTGGTCGTGTACGACGTCCCCCTGCTCGCGGAGGCCCGCGGCGGCGACTCGTGGGACCTGGTGGTCGTGGCACACTGCCCCGCGGAGCTCCGCGTGCGGCGCCTCGTCGAGCACCGGGGGCTGAGCGAGGCCGACGCCCGCGCGCGCGTGGGTTCGCAGGCGAGCGAGGAGGAGCGACTCGCTCTGGCGGACGTCGTGATCGACACCGCGGCCGACATGGATGCCACGCGTCGACAGGTCGACGAGCTCTGGGCTCGGGTGGTCCGTCCCGCCTGATCGGGCCGATGCGGACCCGGGCGCTCGCCCACGGCGAACGCAACCCGACCCCGATGTCGGAGGCCCCGCCTACGCTGGAAGTATGCAGGCCACGCGCTCCGTCCGCCCCTTCGAGGTCATCAGCGAATACACGCCCTCCGGTGATCAGCCACAGGCGATCGCCGATCTCGCGGGGCGCATCAACGCCGGTGAAACCGACGTCGTGCTGCTGGGTGCCACGGGTACCGGCAAGTCGGCGACCACGGCGTGGCTGGTGGAGCAGGTGCAGCGCCCGACGCTGGTGCTCGCGCACAACAAGACGCTGGCCGCCCAGCTGGCCAACGAGTTCCGCGAGCTGATGCCCAACAACGCCGTCGAGTACTTCGTCTCGTATTACGACTACTACCAGCCCGAGGCCTACGTTCCGCAGACGGACACCTTCATCGAGAAGGACAGCTCGATCAACGCAGAGGTGGAGCGCCTTCGGCACTCGACGACGAACTCGCTGCTCTCGCGCCGCGACGTCGTGGTGGTGTCGACGGTCTCGTGCATCTACGGCCTCGGCGCGCCGGAAGAGTACCTCCGCGCGATGGTGGCCCTGCAGGTGGGGGAGCGGTACGACCGCGACGCCCTCATCCGCAAGTTCATCTCGATGCAGTACAACCGCAACGATGTCGACTTCTCGCGCGGAAACTTCCGCGTGCGCGGTGACACGATCGAGATCATCCCGGTGTACGAGGAGTACGCCATCCGCATCGAGATGTTCGGCGACGAGATCGAGGCCCTGTATCTCCTCCACCCCCTGACGGGCGATGTGATCGAGAAGATGGACTCCGTGCCGATCTTCCCCGCATCGCACTACGTCGCCGGGACCGAGACGGTCCAGCGTGCGATCGGAACGATCGAGCACGAACTCGAGGAGCGTCTGAAGGAATTCGAGTCGCAGGGCAAGCTCCTCGAGGCGCAGCGTCTGCGCATGCGCACCACCTTCGACCTCGAGATGCTGCAGCAGCTCGGGTTCTGCTCGGGCATCGAGAACTACTCGCGGCACATGGACGGCCGGATGCCCGGCGACCCGCCGCACACCCTGCTCGACTTCTTCCCCGACGACTTCCTTCTCGTCATCGACGAGTCCCACGTGACCGTCCCGCAGATCGGGGCGATGTACGAGGGCGACGCCTCGCGCAAGCGCACTCTGGTCGAGCATGGATTCCGCCTCCCGAGCGCGATGGACAACCGCCCGCTGCGCTGGGACGAGTTCAAGGAGCGCGTCGGCCAGACGGTCTACCTGTCGGCGACGCCGGGCCGCTACGAGATGGGGATCGCCGACGGCGTGGTCGAGCAGATCATCCGTCCGACCGGTCTCGTGGATCCGGAGATCATCGTCAAGCCCTCGAAGGGACAGATCGACGACCTGCTCGAAGAGATCCGCGTCCGCGTCGAGCGCGACGAGCGCGTGCTCGTCACCACCCTCACGAAGAAGATGGCGGAGGAGCTCACGGATTTCCTCGGCGAGCACGGGGTCCGCGTGCGGTATCTGCACTCCGACGTCGACACGCTGCGCCGTGTCGAGCTGCTCACCGAACTGCGCGCCGGCGTCTACGACGTGCTGGTGGGCATCAACCTCCTGCGGGAGGGTCTCGACCTTCCGGAGGTCTCGTTGGTGTCGATCCTCGATGCCGACAAGGAGGGGTTCCTGCGCAGCGGCACCTCGCTCATCCAGACCATCGGCCGTGCGGCGCGAAACGTCTCGGGCGAGGTGCACATGTACGCCGACAAGATGACCGACTCGATGAGCAAGGCCATTGAAGAGACCGAGCGTCGTCGCGAGAAGCAGATCGCCTACAACCTCGAGCACGGGATTGACCCGCAGCCGTTGCGCAAGAAGATCGCCGACATCACCGAGGTGCTCAACCGCGAGGCGTCCGACACGAAGAACCTCCTGGCACGCAACGACAAGTCCGGCAAGGGCAAATCGCCCACGCCGTCCCTGCGCCGCACCGGTATCGCGGCCGAGGGCGCCGATCAGCTCGAGTCCACGATCGCGGATCTCACGCAGCAGATGCTCGCGGCCGCGGCCGAGCTCAAGTTCGAGCTCGCCGGACGCCTGCGCGACGAGGTGCAGGACATGAAGAAAGAGCTGCGCGCCATGGAGCGCGCCGGTCACGCCTGACCCTGATCGGGTCCGGCGCACGGAGGTCGTCATGGAACAACGCGTCACGCTCGTCACCCTCGGCGTCAGCGATCTGGAACGGGCGATGGCCTTCTACACGGCGCTCGGGTGGCGAGCGCATCCGTCGTCGGTCGTCGGAGAGGTGGCGTTCTTCGACGTCGGAGGTATGGTCGTCGCGTTGTGGGACAGGGCGAAGCTCGCCGAGGACTCCGGGGTCTCGGATGCCGGGGGCTGGGGCGGGGTGACCCTCGCCCACAACGTGGATCACCCGGCTGACGTCGATGCGATCCTCGCGGAGGCGGAGGCGGCGGGAGCCCGGCTCGCGCGCGCGGGCGTGGACACCCCGTGGGGCGGGTACTCCGGCGTCTTCGTCGACCCCGACGGCCACCCCTGGGAGGTCGCGGTCAACCCAGGCTGGCCACTCGATGACCGGGGGAGGCCCGTGCTCGACGAGTGAGTCGGGTCCGCGTCGGAGATTAGGGGCAGTGCAGGAGGGGCTTCGGCCCCGACCGATCGACGGCGTGCTCGGACATCGCGTGACCGCACAGCGGACAGGGGCGCTCCGTGCGGACGGGCTCGGGGGTGTCCTCGTACGGGCCGACCGACGCGGGTCCGGCGACCCGGATGAGGCGCGTGTTGAGGTACTGGTACCAGCCGCCGGCGTCGCGGACGCGCTCGCGCAGAGGCGGGCGGTCGGCATCCCTTCGTGTCATGATAGTTAGTGTACTAACGAATGGAGAGGAGCGCACGTGGACGACCTCCTGAAGCTCGAGAACCAGGTGTGCTTCGCGTTGGTCACGGCCGCCCGGAACGTGGTCTCGATCTACCGCCCCGTGCTCGAGCCGCTCGGACTGACGCACCCGCAGTACCTTGTGATGCTCGCGCTCTGGGAGGAGGAGCCGCGCTCCCTCGGCGCTCTGGCCGTCGAACTCGCGATGGAGCCCGCCACGCTGTCGCCGCTCGTCAAGCGCCTCGAGGCTCAGGGGAGGGTGGCGCGGTCACGACGCGCCGACGATGAGCGCGTGCTCGACATCGCGCTGACGGACGAGGGCCGCGCTCTGCGCGCGGCCGCGCTCGAAGTTCCGGGCAAGATCATGGAGCGGGTCGGGGTCGACCACGATGCGCTCGTGGCGCTGCGCGATGGTCTGGCTCCCTTCGCGGGACCGACGCGCGACTGACGCCCGGCCCGGGGCGACCGTCCGAGGCGTCCGGGCGCGACGCCGCGGGGCCCGCACTCTCGCACATCCGTGCGCCCCGGGCGAACCCGGGGCCGATGTCGGAGGTCCGACCTAGACTTAACAGGTGCCCATCGTTCCTGTCGCCCAGCCCTCGTCATCCGCGAATTCCGGTACCAGCGGAAAGCTGAGTGTCCGGGGCGCGCGTGTCCACAACCTCAAGAACGTCGACCTCGACATCCCCCGCGATTCGCTCGTCGTCTTCACCGGTCTGTCGGGTTCTGGCAAGTCGAGCCTCGCCTTCGACACGATCTTCGCCGAGGGGCAGCGTCGGTACGTCGAGTCGCTGAGCGCGTACGCGCGTCAGTTCCTCGGACAGGTCGACCGGCCCGACGTCGACTTCATCGAGGGCCTCAGCCCGGCCGTCTCGATCGATCAGAAGTCGACCAACCGCAACCCCCGCTCGACGGTCGGCACGATCACCGAGATCCACGACTACATGCGCCTGCTCTGGGCGCGCGTCGGCGTTCCCCACTGCCCCGATTGCGGCGCCCGCATCCAGCGTCAGACGATCCAGCAGATCGCCGACCAGCTCATGGAGTTGCCCGAGCGCACGCGCTACCAGATCGTCGCCCCCGTCGTCACCCAGAAGAAGGGCGAGTTCGTCGACCTCTTCAAAGAGCTCAGCGCTAAGGGCTACGCCCGCGCGGTCGTCGACGGCGAGCTCGTCCAGCTGGCCGAGCCCCCGACACTCAAGAAGAGCTACAAGCACGACATCGCGGTCGTCGTCGACCGCCTCGTAGCCTCCGGTGACAACCTGAGCCGCGTCACCGACTCGGTCGAGACCGCGATGGGCCTCGCCGGCGGCATCATGCAGGTCAACTACGTCGACGAAGAGGGCGACGACGCCTGGCAGTCGTTCTCCGAGAAGCTCGCGTGCCCCAACGGCCATCCCCTGCAGCTGACCGAGATCGAGCCGCGCACGTTCTCGTTCAACGCGCCGTTCGGTGCGTGCCCCGTGTGTTCGGGCCTCGGCACGCGCATGTCGGTCGACGTCGACCTCATGCTGGGCGATGAAGAACTCTCCATCCGCGACGGAGCGATCCTGCCGTGGACCACGCAGGGCAAGGGCCTGTTCCAGTACTACGAGCGCCTGCTCGAAGGACTCGCGCGCGACCTGGAGTTCTCGCTCGACACCCCGTGGAAGGACCTCTCGCACGACGTCCAGCAGGCTGTCCTCCGCGGCGAGAACTACAAGGTGACCGTCAAATGGAAGAACCGCTACGGCCGTGAGATGCGGTACTCCTCGGGCTTCGAGGGCGTTGTTCCGTACATCGAGCGTCAGTATCTCCAGGCCGAGTCCGACACGCAGCGCCAGCGCTGGTCGGAGTACCTGCGCGAGGTTCCCTGCGCGGTCTGCGACGGCGACCGTCTCAAGCCCGAGGTGCTCTCGGTCCTCGTCGACGGCACCTCGATCGCCGCGGCATCGCGCATGAGCCTCGCCGACGCGCGGGACTTCTTCTCGCAGCTCACGCTGACCGACCGCGAGGCCACGATCGCCGCCGCAGTGCTGCGCGAGATCCGGGCTCGTCTCGACTTCCTGCTGCAGGTCGGCCTGAACTACCTCAGCCTCGGTCGCGCCGCCGGTACGCTCTCGGGCGGCGAGGCCCAGCGCATCCGCCTGGCCACCCAGATCGGTTCCGGCCTCACGGGTGTGCTCTACGTCCTCGATGAGCCGTCGATCGGCCTGCACCAGCGCGACAACCGCCGTCTCATCCAGACCCTCGAGACCCTTCGCGACCTGGGCAACACGCTGATCGTCGTCGAGCACGACGAAGAGACGATCCACGCGGCCGACTGGGTGGTCGACATCGGACCCCGCGCGGGCGTCGACGGCGGAAACGTCGTCCACTCCGGCCCTCTCGCCGAACTCCTCGAAGACGAGCGCTCCCTCACCGGTGCCTACCTTTCGGGCCGCCGTTCGATCGAGGCACCCAAAAAGCGCCGCAAGATCGATAAGAAGCGCCAGGTCACGGTCGTCGGGGCACGCGAGAATAATCTCCAGAATGTGACGGCCGACTTCCCGCTCGGTGTGCTGACCTCCGTCACCGGGGTCAGTGGCTCGGGCAAGTCCACGCTCGTCAACGGCATCCTGTACGAGGTCCTCGCCTCCAAGCTGAACGGCGCGCGGCGCGTACCCGGCAAGCACACGCGCGTCACCGGACTCGACAACCTCGACAAGGTCGTGCACGTCGATCAGGCGCCCATCGGCCGGACGCCGCGCTCGAACCCGGCCACCTACACCGGCGTCTTCGACCGCATCCGCAGCCTGTTCGCCGAGACGCCCGAGGCCAAGGTGCGCGGCTACCAGGCCGGGCGCTTCAGCTTCAACGTCAAGGGCGGGCGCTGCGAGGCGTGCTCCGGCGACGGCACGCTGAAGATCGAGATGAACTTCCTGCCCGACGTCTACGTCGACTGCGAGGTCTGCCACGGAAAGCGCTACAACCGCGACACCCTGTCGGTGCACTACAAGGGCAAGAACATCGCCGAGGTGCTCGAGATGCCCATCTCCGAGGCCGCGGACTTCTTCGAGCCGATCCAGGCGATCCACCGCTACCTGCGGACCCTCGTCGATGTCGGCCTGGGCTACGTGCGCCTCGGACAGTCGGCGACTACCCTGTCGGGCGGTGAGGCGCAACGCGTCAAGCTCGCGACCGAGCTGCAGCGCCGGAGCAACGGCCGCTCGATCTACGTGCTCGACGAGCCGACGACCGGTCTGCACTTCGAAGACGTGTCCCTGCTGCTGAAGGTGCTCAACGGTCTCGTCGACAAGGGCAACACCGTCATCGTCATCGAGCACAACCTCGACGTCATCAAGAGCTCGGACTGGGTCATCGACCTCGGCCCCGAGGGCGGCGCCGGCGGGGGAACGATCGTGGCCACCGGCACGCCCGAGCAGGTCGCGAAGGTCGAGGGCAGCCACACCGGTGCCTTCCTCGCGGAGCTCCTCGAGACCGGTCGCACCGGCGCGCAGCGCAACGCGGCGACGGTCGAGACCGGCGACACCGAGCGAGAGCTCGTGAGCGCGGCGCGCTGAGCATGGCGTCCCGCGAACGGGTCTCGCACCTTCCGTATCGTCCCAAGGCCGGCGAGATCCCCACCAATCCGGGGGTCTACCGGTTCCGGGACGCCGAGGGGCGCGTGCTGTACGTCGGCAAGGCGAAGAACCTGCGCGCGCGCCTGTCGAACTACTTCGCTCCGCTGCACTCGCTGCATGAGCGCACGCGCCGCATGGTCACGACGGCGGCGAGCGTGGAGTGGACGGTCGTGCCCAGCGACGTCGACTCTCTGCAGCTCGAGTACATGTGGATCAAGGAGTTCGATCCGCCGTTCAACGTCCGCTACAAGGACGACAAGTCGTACCCCTTCATGGCGATCACCCTCGCCGACGAGGCGCCGCGGGTGATCGTCACGCGCAACCCGAAGATCCGCGGGGCAAAGTACTTCGGCCCGTACCCCAAGGTCTGGGCGGTGCACGACACGATCGACCTGATGATCAAGGTCTTCCCGATCCGCACGTGCAGCGACTCGTCGTACAAGAAGGCGATGGCCTCCGGTCGACCGTGCTTCCCGGGTCAGATCGGGCGCTGCGGTGGTCCCTGTTCGATGAAGGTGACGATCGAGGAGCACCGCGCGATCGTCAACGACTTCGTCGCCTTCATGTCGGGCGGCGACCAGCGCTTCGCGCGCGAGCTGACATCGCGAATGAAAGAGGCCTCGGCCGCGATGGACTACGAGTCGGCCGCGCACTACCGCGACCGCCTGCAGGCCATCGACGCCGTGCTCGGCAAGAGCGCGCTCGTGCTGGCCTCCGACACGGATGCCGATCTCTTCGGCATCGCCGAGGACGAGCTCGCCGCGACCGTCCAGCACTTCGTGGTGCGCGGCGGACGCGTGCGCGGAGTCCGCGCCACCACGATCGAGAAAGAGATCGACATCTCCGGTGCCGATCTCGTCGACCAGGTCCTCCAGCGCACCTACGGAGACGCGGACTCGAGCGACATCCCCCGTCAGGTGCTCGTTCCCGAACTCCCCGACGACGCGGAGCAGCTCGAGGACTGGCTGCGCGAACGCCGGGGCCGCCCGGTGACCCTGCAGGTCGCCCAGCGCGGCCGCAAGGCCGACCTGCTGAAGACCGCGACGCTCAACGCGCAACAGGCCCTCATGCTCCACAAGACGCGCCGGACGAGCGACTACGTCGCCCGGTCGCAGGCCCTCACCGACCTGCAAGAGGCTCTCGGCATGACCGAGGCGCCGTTGCGCATCGAGTGCTTCGACATCTCGCACCTGTCGGGCACCAACGTGGTGGCATCCATGGTCGTGTTCGAGGACGGCCTTCCGCGCAAGGACCAGTACCGCTCCTTCGGCGTCGCCGAGACGACCGACGACACCGATTCGATGTACCAGGTGCTCAGTCGCCGGCTGGCGTACCTCGACCGGCCCGACGAAATCGAGCCCGAGACCATCGACGGGGCGATCGTGGCCGA
The DNA here is from genome assembly GCF_041079455.1 of Microbacterium sp. 16-032. Taxonomy (NCBI): domain Bacteria; kingdom Bacillati; phylum Actinomycetota; class Actinomycetes; order Micrococcales; family Microbacteriaceae; genus Microbacterium; species Microbacterium sp. 16-032. The sequence goes on from NZ_JBFYGQ010000007.1 coordinate 17,006, forward strand.
TCCCGACTCCGAGGAGGCGACGGCCGACGGCGAGGTCGTCACGGCCCGCAAGAGGCCGCGCTTCGCCTACCGCCCGCAGCTGCTCGTGGTCGACGGCGGTCAGCCCCAGGTCGCCGCCGCGGCCCGTGCCCTCGCCGACGCGGGGCACGAGGAGATCGCGCTGTGCGGCATCGCCAAACGTCTCGAAGAAGTGTGGCTGCCGGGGGAGGAGTACCCGGTGATCCTTCCGCGTACCTCGGAGGCGCTGTACTTGCTGCAGCGTCTGCGCGACGAGGCCCACCGCTTCGCGATCGTCCACCAGCGCAAGCGCCGCAAGCGCGACATCACGAGCGTGCTCACCGAGGTGCCCGGACTCGGCGATACGCGCATCAAGGCGCTGCTGCGGCATTTCGGGTCGGTCTCGGCGTTGAAGAACGCCACGCCCGAAGAGATCATGGAGCTCCCCGGCATCGGGCCGACGCTCGCCGAGAACATCCACAGTCATCTGGCTCGGTAGGCTGGACCGACACGACGGGAGGCGATCGCCCATGGAACCGGCACGCGACGACGAGCCAGGCGAGGTGCTGATCGTCACGGGCATGTCGGGCGCCGGGCGATCCACGGTCGCCAACGCCCTCGAAGACCTCGACTGGTACGTGGTCGACAACCTGCCCCCGCGCATGCTGCGGCCGCTTCTCGAGCTCACAGAGCTCGCCGGTGGGGCGGTTCCGCGCGTCGCGGTCGTGGTCGACGTCCGCGGCCGATCGCTGTTCGGCGACCTTCCCGAGGCCATGCGCACCCTGCAGGCGCACCGGCAGGTGAGGGTGGTGTTCCTGGATGCCAGTGACGCGGTGCTCGTGCGCAGGTTCGAGGCGGTGCGCCGGCCGCACCCCCTGCAGCACGACGGCACGATTCTCGACGGCATCCGTCGCGAGCGCGAGCGATTGGCTCCGGTCCGCGAGGCCGCCGACGTCGTGATCGACACCTCCGCCCTGAACGTCCATCAGTTGTCGTTGCGGGCGGTCGAGCTGTTCGGCGAAGAGGGCGCTGCGCGTCACACCGTCACGCTGATGAGTTTCGGGTTCAAGTACGGCCTGCCGCCCGACGTCGATCTCGTCGCCGACATGCGCTTCCTGCCGAATCCGTTCTGGAACGACGATCTGCGCGCGCTCACCGGAGAGGATCCCCGCGTGCGGGAATACGTGCTGGGTCAGCAGGGCGCGGCGGAGTTCCTCGATGCGTACGCGGCGGCGCTGCGCCCCGTGATGGAGGGGTATCAGCGCGAGAACAAGCGGCATTCCGTCGTGGCTGTGGGCTGCACGGGGGGCAAGCATCGTTCGGTGGTGATGGCCCGGGAGTTGGCTGCACGTCTGTCCGATGTGCCCGGGGTGGCCGTCCGTGTGGCTCACCGCGACCTCGGTCGCGAGTAGGCTGGACCGTCGTCCCCGCCGCCCCCACCCGAGGAGAACCGTGCCGCTGACCGCCGACGTGAAGGCCGAACTCATCACCGTTCGCGACCCGCGCCCGACCGCGCGCGTCGCCGAGCTGACGGCCCTCCTGCGCTTCTCCGGTGGTCTGCACTCCATCGCCAACCGCGTCGCGGTCGAGGCCGAACTCGACTCCGACATCCTCGCGCGCCGCGTGGCTCGCGACCTCATGGAGCTCTACGGCGTCCGTCCCGAACTGCACCACGTGCAGGGTTCCGGCGGGCGTGCGGGCGGGCTCTACGCGGTGCGCGTGATCGAGGCGGGCGAGACCCTCGCGCGGCAGACCGGACTCCTCGACCAGCGCCGTCGCCCCGTGCGCGGCCTGCCGAACAAGCTGACCACCGGTTCGCGTCCCGACCTGAGCGCCATCTGGCGTGGAGCATTCCTCGCCGCCGGCACCCTGAGCGACCCCGGTCGTTCCGCGGCCCTTGAGATCTCGTGCCCCTCGTCTGAGGCGGCGATGGCGCTCGTGGGTGCGGGCCACCGCATCGGCATCCCCGCCAAGGCCCGCGAGGTGCGCGGAGTGCCGCGCGTCGTCGTCCGCGACGGCGAGGCGATCCGCGGAGCCCTGTACGAGATGGGTGCCCGCCGCACCGCGGGGGAGTGGGACCAGATGCGCCAGCGCCGCGAGGTGCGGGCCGGGGTCAACCGTCTCGTGAACTTCGACGACGCGAACCTCCGCCGCTCCGCGCAGGCCGCCGTCGCGGCGTGCGCGCGTGTCGAGCGCGCTCTCGAGATCCTCGGCGACGACGTTCCCGCGCACCTTCAGCAGGCGGGTGAGCTGCGCTTGGCGCACCGCGACGCGAGCCTCGACGAGCTCGGCCACCACGCCGACCCGCCCCTCACCAAGGACGCCGTCGCCGGCCGTATCCGCCGCCTCCTCGCCATGGCCGACAAGAAGGCCGATGTCGAGGGCATCCCGGGAACCGAGGCTGCTGTTCCGGTGGGTGCCGAGGACTGAGCCCGGGTGGGATGCCGCCGTTGCGGGCATCCCGGGAACCGAGGCTGCTGTTCCGGTGGGTGCCGAGGACTGAGCCCGGGTGGGGCGCCGCCGTTGCGGGCATCCCGGGAACCGAGGCTGCTGTTCCGGTCGGTGCCGAGGACTGAGCCCGGGTGGGGCGCCGCCGTTGCGGGCATCCCGGGAACCGAGGCTGCTGTTCCGGCCGGTGCCGAGGAGTGAGTCCGGGCGGGATGCCGCCGTTGCGGGCATCCCGGGATCGAGGCCGCTGTTCCGGTGAGATCCGGGGGCGGAGGGGGATGCCGTCCTCGGGGCGCCCCGGTGACGCTCGGGCTGTCCCGATCACCGACGCCCGCTGAGTGCGACCTCGCTCGTCCGGGCCCCGCGGGTCACGGCATCCATCGCCCCCTTCCGACGCGCCCGGGCGTTTATCTTCCGTCATCCGGGGAAGCAACCCCGGTGCGCCGTGGTTACCCCTCAGTAGGATGAACTCGTCACCCTCGCTGCTCGATCCCTCGGCACGTCGTCTCGGCGAAGAGGTTTCGGCAGCGCCCGATTCGGAAGTTGAGATCATGGCGAAGTACACGCTGCCCGAACTGCCCTACGACTACTCGGCGCTGGAGCCGCACATCAGTGCGACCATCATGGAGCTGCACCACAGCAAGCACCACCAGACCTACGTCAACGGTGCCAACACCACTCTCGACCTCCTCGCCGAAGCGCGCGAGAAGGGCGATTTCGCCAACATCAACCGCCTGCAGAAGGACCTCGCGTTCAACCTCGGCGGTCACACGAACCACTCGATCTTCTGGACGAACCTCTCGCCCAACGGTGGAGACAAGCCCACCGGCGACCTCGAGTCGGCCATCGACGACCAGTTCGGCTCGTTCGACGCCTTCCGTGCGCAGTTCACCGCCGCCGCCCTCGGCGTGCAGGGCTCCGGCTGGGCGGGTCTGTTCTGGGACTCGATCGGCGAGAACCTCGTCATCCAGCAGTTCTTCGACCAGCAGGGTCAGATCGTCGCGGGCACCGTGCCGATCCTGCTCCTCGACGTCTGGGAGCACGCGTACTACCTCGACTACAAGAACGTCCGCGCCGACTACGTGAAGGCGTTCTGGAACATCGCGAACTGGGATGACGCCCAGCAGCGCTTCGCCGCCGCCCGAGAGAAGACCGCGGGTCTGCTGGTACTGTCGTAAACGGTGCGGCGTCCCGGTGGGACACCTCACCGGGACGCCGTTGTCCGCCAGCGAACACCGCAATCACGCGCTTCTCGCGCACAACTGATTCAGGAGATATTCCGTGACCGTCAAGATCGGAATCAACGGCTTCGGCCGTATCGGACGCAACTACCTCCGCGCGGCTCTCGCGCAGGGTGCCGACCTCGAAATCGTGGCGGTGAACGACCTCACCGACAACAAGTCGCTGGCGCACCTCCTCAAGTACGACTCCGTCGGCGGCGTGCTGACCGAGGACGTCTCGTACACCGCAGACTCCATCACCGTCGGCGACAAGACCATCAAGGTCTTCGAAGAGCGCGACCCCGCGAACCTCCCCTGGGGTGAGCTGGGCGTCGACATCGTCATCGAGTCGACCGGTCGCTTCACCAAGGCCGAAGACGCCAAGAAGCACATCACCGGTGGGGCCAAGAAGGTCCTCATCTCGGCTCCCGCCACGGGCGACGACGCCACGATCGTCATGGGCGTCAACGAAGAGACGTACAACCCCGAGACCGACGTCATCATCTCGAACGCGTCCTGCACCACGAACTGCCTGGCGCCCCTCGCCCAGGTGTTCAACGAGGCCTTCGGCATCGAGCGCGGCTTCATGATGACCGCTCACGCCTACACCGCCGACCAGAACCTCCAGGACGGCCCGCACAGCGACCTGCGTCGTGCGCGCGGCGCGGCGATCAACATCGTTCCCGCCTCGACCGGTGCCGCCAAGGCCATCGGCCTGGTGCTGCCCGAGCTCAACGGCAAGCTCAGTGGCTCGTCGTACCGCGTTCCGGTTCCCACCGGCTCGATCGTCGACCTCACGATCGTCACGCCCACCGAGGGCCTGACCGTCGACCAGGTCAACGAGGTCTACAAGAAGGCCGCTGCCGAGGGTCGCCTCAACGGCATCCTCCAGTACACCGAGGACCCGATCGTCTCGAGCGACATCCAGGGCAACCCGCACTCGTCGATCTTCGACGCCGAGCTGACCAACGTCAGCGGCAACCTCGTCAAGGTGTCGTCGTGGTACGACAACGAGTGGGGCTACTCGAACCGTCTCGTCGACCTGACCGAGTACGTCGCCGAGCGTCTCTGACCCTCCATGGCTCTGCGCACCCTCGATTCGCTGGGGTCGCTGGCCGGCACGCGCGTCATCGTCCGTTGTGATCTCAACGTTCCTCTCAAGGACGGGATCATCACGGACGATGGCCGCGTGCGCGCGTCGCTGCCGACCCTCAACGCACTGATCAACGCCGGCGCGCGTGTGATCGTGTGCTCGCACCTGGGCCGCCCCGACGGGGCCCCCGACCCGAAGTACTCCCTCGAGCCGGTCGCGCAGCGCCTGTCCGAGCTCCTCGGCCAGCCGGTCGCGTTCGCGCGCGACACGGTGGGCGAGTCGGCTCAGGATGCCGTGGCCTCGCTCGAGAACGGTGAGGTCGCCGTCATCGAGAACCTCCGCTTCAACGCGGGCGAGACCTCGAAGGACGAGTCCGAGCGCCAGGCCTTCGCCCGAGAGCTCGCCGCTCTCGGCGATGCCCTCGTGTCGGACGGCTTCGGCGTCGTGCACCGCAAGCAGGCGAGCGTCTACGACCTCGCTCAGCTGGTGCCCTCGGCCGCCGGCCTTCTCATCCAGAAGGAGCTCGAGGTCCTCGACCGTCTCACCGAGAACCCCGAGCGGCCCTACACGGTCGTTCTCGGCGGTTCGAAGGTGAGCGACAAGCTGGGCGTCATCGAGCACCTGCTGCCGCGCGTGGACAAGCTTCTCGTCGGTGGCGGCATGATGTTCACCTTCCTCGTCGCCGAGGGGCACAAGGTCGGCTCGAGCCTGCTCGAGCAGGACCAGATCGACACCGTGAAGGGTTACCTCGCCACGGCGAAGGAGCGCGGCGTCGAGATCGTGCTGCCGGTGGATGCGGTCGTCGCCGCCTCGTTCTCGGCGGACGCCGATCACGTGGTCGCCGACGCGGACGCCCTCGAAGACACCGCCTTCGGTGCGTCCGGTCTCGGCCTCGACATCGGCCCCCGCACGGCGGAGATGTTCGCCGACGCCGTCCGCGGCTCGCGCACCGTCTTCTGGAACGGCCCGATGGGCGTGTTCGAGATGAAGGCGTTCGAGTCCGGCACCAAGACCGTCGCCCAGGCACTCACCGAGGTCGACGGCCTCAGCGTCGTCGGCGGTGGCGACTCCGCCGCAGCCGTGCGTCAGCTCGGCTTCGCCGACGAGGCGTTCGGCCACATCTCCACGGGTGGCGGCGCCAGCCTGGAGTTCCTCGAAGGCAAGAAACTCCCCGGACTGGAGGTCCTCGGATGGCAGTGACCAGAACCCCTCTCATCGCCGGCAACTGGAAGATGAACCTCGACCACCTGCAGGCGGTCGCGTTCGTTCAGAAGCTGCACTGGACGTTGAAGGAAGCCAAGCACGAGGCCGGAAGCGTCGAGGTCGCGGTCTTCCCGCCGTTCACCGATCTGCGCACCGTGCAGACGCTGCTCGACGCCGACAAGATCGACTTCGCCCTCGGCGGTCAGGACCTGTCGACCCACGACTCCGGTGCGTACACCGGCGAGATCTCGGGTCAGTTCTTGGCCAAGCTCGACGCGAAGTACGTGATCATCGGGCACTCGGAGCGTCGTCAGTTCCACAACGAGACCGACGAGGTCGTCGCGGCGAAGACCCAGGCGGCCCTGCGTCACGGTCTCGCGCCGGTCATCTGCGTCGGCGAGACCTCGGAGGACCTCGAGAAGTTCGGCGCCAGCGCCGTTCCGGTCGGTCAGCTCGAGGTCGCGCTCGAGGGCGTGGCGGCGGACGCCGACATTGTCGTGGCCTACGAGCCGGTATGGGCCATCGGTTCGGGTCAGGCGGCGACGCCCGACCAGGCCCAGGAGGTCTGCGCCAAGCTCCGTGCGGTCGTCGCCGACAAGCTGGGCGCCGATGCGGCTGCTCGCACGCGCGTCCTCTACGGCGGTTCGGTGAAGTCGGGGAACATCGCCGGCTTCATGCGCGAGCCCGATGTGGACGGCGCCCTGGTGGGTGGCGCGAGCCTCGTCGTCGACGAGTTCGCCGCGATCGTCCGCTTCCAGAAGCACGTCGGCGTCTGACGCCGATACGGGTGCCCGCGGCGCTTCGCCGCGGGCATCCGTGCGTCCGGGGCGCCTCCCCGTATACTTGACGCTTGTGCGGTCGACCTGATCGCTACGAAAGGCTTTCGACTGTGCAGATTCTCGAGTTCGTCCTGCAGGTGCTCCTGGGTATCACCAGCCTCCTGCTGACCCTGCTCATCCTGCTTCACAAGGGTCGCGGTGGCGGTCTGTCCGACATGTTCGGCGGCGGCATGAGTTCCGCCCTCGGTTCGTCGGGCCTGGCCGAGCGCAACCTCAACCGTTTCACGATCGTGCTCGCGCTGGTGTGGTTCGTCACCATCGTGGGTCTCGGTCTCCTCACCAAGTTCGCGGAGATCTGACATGGCCACTGGCGGTAATGCCATCCGTGGCTCGCGCGTCGGCGCGGGCCCCATGGGCGAGCAGGATCACGGCTTCCACGCCGACCGCGTCGCCGTCTCGTACTGGGACGCCCTCGGCAACGAGACCGTCCGGTATTTCGCTGCGGGCATCCCCGACGACGAGATCCCCGAGACGATCGACTCCCCGCACTCCGGGCTCCCCGCCGGGCGCGACAAGGCCAACCCGCCGGCTCTCGCCAAGGCGGAGCCGTACAAGACGCACCTCGCCTACGTGAAGGAGCGCCGCAGCGACGAAGAAGCCGCTTCGCTCCTCGATGACGCTCTGCAGCAGCTGCGCGAGCGTCGCGGACAGTAGGTCCTCACCGCGCGAGCGAGGGAAGGGCCGGATGCCATGGCATTCGGCCCTTTTCCGTTCCACACCCACGTGAGAGGGTGCGGGCGCTAGCGCGCGTCGGCGGTCGGAGTCTGTTCAGCGGACCGGGGAGTCGGTGACGATTCTCGTCCAGGGGCCCGCGGGGACGTCGGCGTCGTCGACGAAGGCCCAGTCGACGCGGTCGTCCTCCCCGTTGAGATAGGAGAAGCCCAGGCAGCCGTTCAGGGCGGGCGACACGTCGAGGCCCGCGCCGTTGTACCGCGTGTTCGCGGGATGACGATCGTCTGAGCCGAACACGTAGGCGGCGTCGCGGTACTCGCCCGGCCCCGCGTCCTCGATCTGGCCGTAGCAGACGTGTCCGTCCTTGCGCAGGACCACCCACCGGTTCTTCATGAGGCTTTGCGAGGGGTCGTCGACGGCTGAGGAGTACGCGGGCTCCTTCGCCCAGGGGATGACCGAGCCGCGCGTGGCGAAGCCCTGGTCGTCGTTGACGTCGTCGAACGGCAGGTCGAGGTAGAACGGGTTCTCGCGCGGAGTCATGGCGGTGGGGAAGTAGCCGGCGTCGGCGGTACGGGCCTCGGTGCGGCAATCGGTGCCGTCGACGATCCCATCGCATCCGCCGTAGGACCCCAGCCAGTCCGAGTCGTACGCCGAGATGCGCTGGCTGCCGTCGGAGGCGTCCGGGTCGAACACCTCGCCCACCCAGAAGGTCGTCGCCACGATGTCGGTATGCCACGGGTAGCCGGTGTCGGGGCGCGGCACGGCGGGTGGGGCGCACGCCGAGAGGCCGACGGCGGCGACCACCACGAGGGTGATCGCCGCCGCCGGCCGCAGCGTCCGCGTCATCCGGTGACGTCGCTCTCGGTGGGGTGGACCTTCTCCACCGGGCCCTGGGGAGGCGTCGCGGTCATCGGGGCGAACGACGGGGCGGTCACGGTGGCGGGGGCCAGGGACGGGGCACCGGTGCTGTCGTAGAGCTGCAGATCGTCGGTGCGGAGAGTGCCGTTGCCGAAGATCGTCAGCGCGAAACTGATGCCGTTGTAGCCGGCGGGGATCGCGGCCGTCGTCCAGTCGGCCTGCGTCCAGTCGGCGGCCGAGGAGAACCACGGGCTCGAGGTCCAGTACGACCACGAACCGCTCGTCGACCGGAGGTAGACCGCGAACTGCGTCACCCCACTCGACTGGTACCACTCGCGCAGCGTATAGGTTTTGCCCGGTGTCACCGTGGGGGAGCACTGGCCGAGGTCGAACTGCGGGAGGAGTTTGGCATCGCCGTCGACGTACGCGGACATGACGATTCCGCTGGAGATGTTCCCCGTGTGCGCGGGGGAGCCGGTGCTGAACGCGGGGGAGTTGTTGCCGTAACCGCCCCTCATCCAGCAGTCGGGAGCACCGGTCTCCATGCTCGGGTTGACGATGCCGTTGGTCGACCCCGTCACGGCGGGCACCGAGGGGCCGTCGACGACGGGCTTGGCCGTGCCGCCGATGACGTCGCCGATCGTCTTGACCACCGTCCCCGCCGCCTGTCGCGTCTTCAGCCACGAGGTGAACTGACTGAACAACGACGTGGTGACCGCCAGGTCGCTGCACGCGTCGTCGCAGACGTCGTGGAAGGTGTACTGCACCCACCCGCCGCCGTTCTTCTCGGCGTTCGTGACCCCCGCCTTGAGGTCGTCGAGCGTCCAGGTGGCGTCGACCTGGTCGAGGGCCTTGAGCGCGTACTTGTCGGCCGGGCGGGTGGACTCCGCGTAGGCGCAGTCGGGGCAGCCGAAGCGACTGCGGATGTCGCCGAGGAGGCGCCCGCTGCTGTACCCGCAGTTCGCCACGGCCTTCTCGACGGCGGGGGTCGACGACGCGAAGGGGTAGGCGAAACTGCGCACCGTGAAGCCCCACGAGGTGAGGTTCTTGCGGTCGGTGCAGATCTGGCGCGTGGCCTCGTCGACACTGACCTGCGCGAGGTCGGGATGGTTGACGGTGTGCCCGCCGATCTCGTGACCCGCGTTCTTCAGGTTCGTCAGGTCGGTGCGGGTCATGTGCCCCGCCGCGCCGATGAATCCGGAGTTGATGTAGAACGTCCCCTTCATGCCGTTGGCCTGAAGGGCGGGGAGGGCGTTGAGCTGGTCGGAGTTGGCGTCGTCGAACGTGAGGCTGACGATGGTGCGGGTCGCGGCCTGGGCCGGTGCCGCGGCGGGCGGTGCCGCGGCGATCAGCCCGCCCGCTCCGACGGCGACGGCGGCGAGGACCGCGAGGGCGCGGAGTCGCCGACGCCCGGGGGCGACGTGTCGGTGGATCATGGGGGCGTCCTTTCGGGTGGGGCGGGTCCGTCGGCGGATCCGTGAGTCGTCCGGGCCGGGGACCTCGGAGTCGCGGCCGGTCACGAGACCGTCACCGACTTGGCGAGATTGCGGGGCTTGTCCACGTCGCGGCGCAGGCGCAGGGCGAGCTCGCGAGCGAACATCTGCAGGGGCACCACCGTCTCGAGCGGTCCCCACGAGGGGCCCGTCCGCGGCAGGTGCAGGGGGATGCCGCCCACGTTCAGCACGCGTTCTCCCACGCGGAGCACGCGGCCGCCGCGGGCGAGCACCTCGGCGACGTCGACGTCGAGCCGCGAATCGCCGTTGTCGACGACGAAGACCGGGGTGCCGGCATCCACCAGGGCGAGGGGGCCGTGCTTCAGCTCGCCCGCCGGCTGGTGCTCGGTCCACCGGTACGACAGCTCTTTCAGCTTGAGCGCCCCCTCGGCGGCGTAGACGAGACCCGAGCCGCGTCCGATGAAGAGGAAGCCGGGGGCGTTGACGAATTCGGCGGCCATCTTCGCCGCGGGGCCACGCCAGGTGTCGAGTGCGGCCGACAGCGCCTCGGGGGTCGCGGCGAGCGCGCGCAGGTCACCGTCGAGGGCCATCGCGTCGGCCCGCGACGAGACCGACAATCCCGAGAGGGCGAGGCAGGCGCCCGTGAGGACCTGGGCGATGAACGTCTTCGTCGCGGCGACCCCGATCTCGGGACCGGCGAGGCAATCGAGCGTCGCATCCGCGCGACGGGCCAGCGTCGACGACGGGTTGTTCGTCAGGGCCAACACGGTGCGCCCGCGGGCCGGGAGACCGTCGAGCGCCCGCAGGACGTCGGCCGTCTCGCCCGACTGGCTCAGCGCGATCACCAGCGTGCGCGGCTCCCAGACCTCGTGCGCCGCCTCGCTCGCGACGAGCGTGCGAGTGGGAAGGCCGCCGAGGCGGGAGAACACTCCGGCCACCGCACGGCCGGCGTGCAGCGACGTCCCGCACCCGATGACCGTCACCCGATCGACCTCGTCGAGCGGGGGAAGGCCCGCCCCTCGCCACAGGACGCCGTCGGCGATCCCGGGGGTGAGGACCTCGAGCACGCGGCGCGCCACGGCGGGCTGCTCGTCGATCTCGTTGCCCATGTGGTCGCGGTGGCGTCCCTTGCTCGACAGGTACGCCGTCTGCGGGACGGGCCACAGTCCGCGCGGGCGACAACTGCCGCCCGGGCGGTGCCACCGCATGCCTTCCGCGTCCACCTCGACCACGTCGTCGTCCTCCAGCACGCGGAACGTCTCGACCACCGGAGTGATCGCACCCACGTCGCTCGCGAAGTAGACCCCCTCCTCGCCCTCGGCGAAGATGAGGGGCGAACCGTGCGCCGTTCCCGCGAGCGATCCCGACCGGCTGTCGAGGGCGACGATCGCCCATGACCCCTCGAGGCGCGTGACGATGTCGGCGAGGGCGTCGCCGAGCCCCACCCCGGGGCGCAACGCCTGCTCGAGCAGGTGGACGATCACCTCGCTGTCGACGTCGGTGGCGAACCGGTGCCCGTCGGCGACGAGCTGCGCCCGCAGCAGATCGGCGTTCTCGATGATTCCGTTGTGCACCAGGAACAACCGACCGCTACAGTCCTCGATCGGGTGGGCGTTGCGCTCGCTGACCCCGCCGTGGGTGGCCCAGCGGGTGTGGCCGATCGCCGAGGTCGTGGCATCCGTCCCCGATTCGCCCGAACGCACTGCGTCGGTGAGGGATGCCACGCCGTTCAGGGTGCGCACGTGCAGGGCCGTGCCGTCGATGTACCGCGCGGCGATGCCCGCGGAGTCGTAGCCCCGGTACTCCAGACGCTCGAGGGCGCTACGGGCGCGCGAGGCGGCGGACGTCGGACCGCGGTACGCGGTGATGCCGCACATCAGAGGACCCCGCGGAAAGCGCCCGCGCCGGCCAGCGGCATGGCGTCGGAGCCGAGGCGTTCGCGCGAGAGCAGGTCGGCGGCGACTCGCATGATCGTCGAGGTCAGCGAGGTGTGCGGCTCGTAGCCCACGAGGTCGTGCGCCTTGGTGTTGTCGGGGACGCGGCGCCGCATGTCCTCGAAGCCGGGGGCGTACGCCTGCTCGTAGGGGACGAGCTCGATCGTGCTCCGACTGTCGAGGGTGCGGATGATCTCGGTCGCGAGCTCGAAGATCGAGATCTCGCGCGCACCGCCCAGGTTGTAGGCCTGACCCCGGGCGCGCGGATCCCGCTCGATGAGCACCATCGCGGGCACGACGTCCTCGACCGCGGAGAAGCAGCGCGTCTGCTGGCCGTCGCCGAACACGGTGAGGGGAGCGCCGCGTAGGGCCTGCCCCACGAGGTTGGGCAGCACCATGCCGTAGCGACCGGTCTGGCGGGGCCCGACGGTGTTGAACAGGCGGACGATCGAGACGTCGAGGCCCTCCTGATCGCAATAGGCCTTGGCGAAGGCCTCGTCGATGCCCTTGGCTCCCGCATAGGTCCAACGCGAGAGCAGCGGGTCACCGAGGACGCGGTCGGAGTCCTCGCGCAGGCGATCGGCGGTGTTCTTGCCGTACACCTCGCTCGTGGACACCATGAGCACCGAGGCCTGGTGCTCGATGGCCGCCGTCAGCACGTTCTCGGTGCCGTGGATGTTGATGCGCAGACCCCGCAGGGGCTGCTCCACGATGAGCTTCACCCCCACGGCCGCGGCCAGGTGGAACACGCGGTCGCATCCCTGGATCGCCGCGCTCACCGTCTTGGTGTTGAGGATCGAGCCGTGGATCATCTCGAGGCGGGGGTTGTCGGCGACGCCCGCGAGGTTGCGGGCCGAGCCGGTCGAGAGGTCGTCGAGGACGACGACCTCGTCACCCAGGGTCAGCAGGTGCTCGACGAGGTGGCTGCCGACGAACCCGGCGCCCCCGGTCACCAGCGTGCGCGTCCGGGGCGAGGCGGAACCCGGGTAGACCGTCACGCCGCTCACAGGAGCACCCGCCCCGCGATGTCGGCGCTGCGGTAGGTGCCGTCGACGACGACCGCGTCGCCGTCGAGCCAACCCAGGTCGGCGTCGTGGTGGCGGGTGTGCACGAGCACGATGTCGGGATGGAAGGCCGCCGGGTCGGGCAGCGAATCGCGTTCCCGCCCGGAATCGAGGCGGATGTGCGGGGCGTGGGTGTCGACGTACTGCACCTCGGCGCCCACGTCGATCAGGTGGTCGATGATCTCGAGGGCGGGGGATTCGCGCAGGTCGGCGACGTCGGGCTTGTAGGTGACGCCGACGACGAGCACGCGGGCGCCGAGCGTGCCCTTGCCGGCGCGTCCGAGGACATCGCGAATGCGGTCGACGACACGGCGAGGGCGGGCCGCGATGCGCGTCATGGCCTCGGTGATGACGCCCGCGTCGACGTGCAGCGCCTTGAGCTGCCAGAGCAGGTAGTGCGGGTCGCAGGGGATGCAGTGTCCGCCGACGCCGGGGCCGGGGTAGAACGCCATGAAGCCGTAGGGCTTGGTGCTCGCGGCCTCGATCACCTCGGTGACCGGGACGTCGAGGGCACCGCAGATGTCGGCGAACTCGTTGGCGAGGGCGATGTTGACGGCGCGGAAGGTGTTTTCGAGCAGCTTCGTCATCTCGGCGGTGGCGAGGCTCGACACCCGGTGCACGCGCGCCGCGTAGCGGGCGAGTAGCCGCGCGCCCTCTTCTTCGCACTGCCCGGTGGCGCCTCCCACCACGCGGGGGACGATCTCCTGGGCGAAGCCCACGTTGCCGGGGTCGATGCGCTCGGCGCTGAAGGTGACGAAGACGTCGCGTCCGATCTGCATCCCGCGCTCGCGGAGCGGCTTCTCGACGAGGTCGTGGGTGCAGCCGACGTACGTGGTCGAGGTGAGCATGATGAGCTGCCCGGGCCGGACGGCGGCGACGACGGTGGCGCACGCCGCCCGGAGTGCGGTGAGGTCCGGGACCTGCTGGTGGTCGACGGGCGTGGGGACGCACACGACGATGGCGGCCGCGCGGCCGAGCTCGGAGGTGTCGCTCGTGAGGCGGAAGCCGGCCGGCGCGTGCAGGGCGGTCTCCAGGCGCTGCCGGTCGGAGTCGATGAGGTCGGCGCTGCGCGCGGCGATGTCGCGCAGGCGTCGCGGCGAGACGTCGAGGGCGAGAACGCGCGACCCGCTGGCGTGATAGGCCAGGGCGGTCGGCAGGCCCACGTACCCGAGTCCCACGATGGCGACGTCGAAGTCGAACGTCCGCGTCGGGGCGGGAGCCGGGGGCTGCGGCGTGGTCATCACGTCGGCCCGGACATCGAGAGTGGACATCTTCATCCTCCAAGGCAGGGTCCGAGGGGGCGGCGGGGGAAATGCAGCGCCCCCTCGGACGATTTCGGGTGGTGGGACGGCGTCCGATCGGGTGTCGACGCTGATCCGGGGATCACAGTGCGTCGTCGGCGCGGGTCGGGTCAAGCAATCGCGGACGATCCTGCGGGGTCCCGCTCCCCGCATCGCGATCTGCGGGAAACCGCAACCGCAACTGCGGGTCGAGGCGGCCTCGACGGGCGTCGGGTCACGTACGGTCGCCTTCGACGCGTCATCCGGTCGCCCGATCCGGAGGCGCGACCCGAACCCTCGACCCGAAGAGGTGGGATGCCATGACCCCTGCACTCGTCGTGCTCGTCGCGGTGTGCACGATCGGCGTCTCGACGCTCGTGTGGGGCACGGCAGCGGTGTGCCGTCTCGTCGCCGAGCGTCGACCGTCCGCCGCGCTGCTGAACCCGTCGATGTACTTCCGCAGCGCCGAGGTGGCGATCCTCATCGCGGCGCACGACGAGGAGCTCGTGATCGCCGACGCCGTGCGTGCGGCGCGCCGGCTCGTGCCCGCGGGCAACGTGTTCGTCGTGTCGGACGGCTCCCGCGACGGCACCGTCGAGCGGGCGCGGGCCGCCGGTGCCGAGGCCTGGGACCTCACGCCGAATCGGGGGAAGGCGGGCGCCATCCGGGCGGGTCTCGACCACTTCCGGATCCCGGAGCGGTTCCCCCTGCTCCTCCTGCTCGACGCGGACTCCCGGCCCCGCCCCGACTACCTGCGTACCGCGCTTCCGCAGTTCACGGACGACGGTGTCGTCGCGGTGGCCGGTCGGGCGACCACGTCGGCGGATTCTCCGCCCACGGGCGTGGGGCGCCTCCTCACCTCGTATCGCGAGCGGACCTACGTGTGCACGCAGTACCTGCACAAGTTCGGGCAGGCGGCGCGGGGAGCGGATGCCGTGGCGATCGTGCCCGGGTTCGCCAGCCTGTACCGCACCGATGTGCTGGATCGCATCGACATCGACGCCCCCGGGCTGTCGATCGAGGACTTCAACATGACCTTCGAGGTCCACGCCAAGAGGCTCGGACGGATCGCCTTCCACCCGGAGTGCGCCGTCGCCGAGACGCAGGATCCCGCGGTGCTGCGCGACTACTCGGCGCAGGTCCGGCGCTGGAGCCTGGGGTTCTGGCAGACGGTGCGCCGCCACGGTCCCCATCCGGGCCTCTTCTGGTCATCGGTCGGCGTCTTCGCGATCGAGACGGTGGTGTCGAGCCTGGTCCTGGTGGCGATGCTTCCGCTCCTGGTCGTCGGAGCTCTGGCGGCGCTGGTCGCGGCGACCACCGACGGTGCCGCAGCGGCGACGGCGGCCGGGGTGGCCGCGGCGCTTCCGGTGCTTCCCCTGGCCGCGGGGTTCCTGATCGTCGACTTTGTGATGAGTGCGTTCACCTGTGCGGTGTCGCGCACGCGCCCGCACCCCCGGATGCTCGTGTTCCCCCTCCTGCGGGTGTGGGATGCGACCCTGTGCCTGCGTGCCCTCGTCGCCGCGCTCGGGCGTCCGTCCGACGGGCGCTGGCGCAGCCCCGATCGCCGGATGTCGCAGCCGTCGGTCGAACCGGCGGCCGCTCCGCTCAGCTCGCCGCTCCGCGAAGGTGGGCCACGAGCTGTACCCGCGAGGTGATGCCGAGCTTGCGGTAGATGCCGGTCAGGCGCAGCTCGACCGTCCGGAGTGAGATGAACAGGGCCGCCGCGATCTCGCGGTTGCGCAGCCCGCGCTCGACGAAGGCGACGATCTCGCGTTCGTGGCCAGTGAGCTCTCGCGCGTTGAGACTCGGTCGGGGGTTCGGGACGGCGTCGCCACCGATCGCGCGGACGGCCGACACGCGGACGTCCGGCAGGCACCGTTCCTCCGCCCGGCGGAGACGTTCCCGCTCGAGAGGAGAGTCGTCGCCGCGGAAGAGCGTTTCCGCGTCACGGAAAGCCGCCGCGCCCTCGCGGGCGGACCGGCAGACGGCCCGCGAGCGCGCGAGGGCGAGATGGGTCCACCTTCTCGTCGAATCGGCGGCCGCGCGCTCGAGGCGTTGCAGTTCTTCGAGGGCCTCGTCGTGCCGACCGTCGAGCCAGAGGGCTTCGATGAGGTCGGCGTCGAGGCGCATCACGGCGGGGTCGTCGTCGGCGTGAAGGGAGCGGGCGTCGCGCAGGTGCAGGATGGCCTCGGTGTGCCGCCCCTCGCCGAGGGCGAGGGATCCCTCGATCGCCGCGAACCACGGCGTCAGGGTGCTCGCGCCTTCGCGACGGGCTCGTTCCCGCCCCCGCTCGACGAGGTCGGCGGCAGCGGTGGGCGGTTCATGCATTGCCGCCTCGGCGGCGAGGATGAGCGTGCTGGCGGCGTCGGTGCTGCGTCCCGGAATCCACTCGCGCTGCCAGGCGATGACGGCGTCGCGCGCGGCGATCGGGTCTCCGGCGCGGACCTCGACGGTGACGAGCTGGCGCAGAAGATGCTCTCGCCACATCGGCGCGTGTCGCGGGGAACGATCGAGCTCGGCGCGGATGATCCGTCTCGCCGTGCTGTAGTCCTCGCGCAGCAGGGTGAGCCCCGCGTACAGCAGGGCGTGGTCGATCTGGACGTCGTCGCCGTCGTCTTCGAGACGGATGGCCGCCGCGGCGTGGGAGCGCCCGCCCATTTCTTCGGCGATACCGGCGAGCAGCGCCGTCTGGGTGGATGCGACGCCGAGCTTCACGGCGAGGGCGATCCGTTCGACGGCGAGGTCGACCTCTCCCCGGTGCAGGTGCAGGCAGGCGCTCTCACAGAGAAGCCTCTCGGATGCCGCGGCCTCGGCGCCGACGAGCGGATCGACGTGATCGAGGACGGTGTCGTCGACCGTGTGATCCACCGCCGCGACAGCGCGGAGGCGGGCGATCGCGGCGCGCGTGCGGGTCGCGGGATCGGCGCTCACCCCGGCCCGCCGGAGGTAGTGCTGACCGAGGAGGTCGTGTCCTCCGAGCACGAGCGCCTCGCCGAGGTCGACGAGGAGCTCGCAGCGACGTGCTTCGTCCATCTCCCCGGCCAACGCCCGCTCGGCGAACTCCACGGCGGCGGCGGTCTCAGCGTCTCGAGCGAGCAGGATGGCACCTTCGAGAAGGGCGCTGCGGTCCGCGGTCGGGTCGAGGAAGCTCTCGTGCCAGCGACGCGTCGCCGGGTACGCGCCGGCGTGGTCGGCCGCTCCCCGTGCGTGGAGGGCGCGACGCTCCTCCGGACTCAATCCGGCGTGCAGGCGCAGTCGGCGAGCCGGGTCGGCGATGCGGGCGAGACCGCCGTGGACGGAGACGATGCCGTGATCGAGCAGATCGTCGATGTCGACATCGTGCTCGCCGGCGGTGGCGCGCAGCCGGTCGAGGCCGTACACGGGACCCACGGCGAGCAGATCGAGCACGTGCGCCCAGCGCGGGTCGATGACGCGGCACTCGCGCTGCTGCCGCCGGTGGGGTCGCTGCTCGCGCACGCGCAGCGGGACGCTGAGCGGCTCCTCGCCGTTCGCCTCGGCGGGGGTGAGGCGCAACCCCACCAGCACGCCGGGGTCGCCGGCGGCGAGGTCCGCCACGATCCGCAGCACGGCGCGGTCGGCACCCGCCCCGAGGACGGTGCGCGCGAGATCCACGGACTCGTCGAACGACAACCGCTGGATGCGGGTCTGCAGCATGCCGGCGAAGTCGTGGCGTCCCTCGAACGAACCGCTCGTGGCGATGACGCTGACGCCGGTGCCGCGGAGGCGTCCGAAGACGTACGACAGCACGGTGATGCTCGCGCTGTCCATCTCGTCGAGGTCGTCGACGACGACGACGCACGGATCGGCTCGCAGCAGGTGGAGGGTGCGGCTGATCTCCTCGGCGAGGAGGTGCTCCGGCCAGTCACCGCTGCGGGACAGGACGCTGTCGACCGCATCTCGTCGCCCGTCGTCGAGCGCCGCCACCACCGCGGTCACGCCCGAGAGCGGCCACATGCGCTCGCTCGGACTGGCCGTGACCACCACGGCGTCGTGGCGCGCGGCGACCTCGCGTGCCAGGGCGGACTTGCCCGACCCGCTTTCACCGACGAACAAACCCGCGGAGCCGCTGCCCGAACCGATCAGGTTCGCGGCGACGTGCAACTCTCGATCTCGACCGACAAATGGCATCCGAACGCTCCCTACTGCGTCGGCCGTTCGTCGCGGATCGACCCTCACGGATCGAGCCCCGCCGAGCGGACCAGGATGCCCCCCACGAAGAGAGTAAATCGGCGCCACGCGGAAGACAATGGGTGGAAGTCCCCTACAGACGTGCGCGGACAACGCGGAGGACCGGATGCCGTGTGGCATCCGGTCCTCCGGCTCGAGCGTGTGAACTCGCGGCGCGTGCGGGGGAGAGTCCCCGTCGGGCGAGCTCCCGCTCCTCAGTACTCGCGGTCGATGAGCTGCGGCGGAACCTGATCGGCCGCGACCTCGTCGACGAAGAACGCCGTGCGACGGCGGCCCTTCGCCCCGGCCGCGGGAACGCTCTGATAGCTCGCACCGGCGAGGGCGAGACCCAGGGCGGCGGCCTTGTCGGCGCCCGCGACGACCATCCACACGCGCTTCGACGAGTTGATGACCGGCCGCGTCAGCGAGACGCGATCGCTCGGCGGCTTGGGGGAGTTGCGCACCGGGACGGTGGCCCGATCGGTCACCGAGATCTCGGGACGATCGGGGAACAGCGAGGCGATGTGCGCGTCGGGTCCGACCCCGAGGAAGCAGATGTCGAAAGCGGGCCAGGGTCCCGTCTCGCTGCGGTCCGAGGGAGCGAACTGCG
Organism: Microbacterium sp. 16-032; assembly: GCF_041079455.1. Taxonomy (NCBI): domain Bacteria; kingdom Bacillati; phylum Actinomycetota; class Actinomycetes; order Micrococcales; family Microbacteriaceae; genus Microbacterium; species Microbacterium sp. 16-032. The sequence continues at coordinate 35,866 of NZ_JBFYGQ010000007.1, forward strand.
CCAACTCGTCGGCGTACGCGATCGCCGCGGCATCGAGGTCGAGACCGTCCTCGATCGAGGCGACGGTGTGGATGTTCTCGGCCGGGATGTCGAGGTGGTCGAGGAACGCCTCGCGGGCCTGCTTCTCGTTGCGGTCGTCCGAGTCGCGCGGAACGAACCGCTCGTCGCCGAACCAGAAGTGCACGAGCGACCAGTCGATCTCGCCGACCCGCGCGTCCTTCGCTGCGGTGCGCAGCACCGCTCCGCCCATCGTGCCGCCGGTGAGGCACACGTGCATGCGCTTGCCCTCGGCGACCCGCTTGACGATGCGGTTCACGAAGCGCGTGGCGACGTACGAGGCGAGGGTCTCGGCGTCCGGCTTGATGATGACCTGCTTGACCGAGCCGTTGTCGGTCATGCGTCGTCCCGCTCGCTCGCGGCGAGCAGCAGGTCGTGCCCCTCGGTGATCACGCGACCGTAGAGGAGGTCGGGGTCGAGGCGGCGCAGCTCCTCGGCGAGGCACTCGCGCAACGTGCGGCGCGGGAACGCCAGGTCGTGGGTGGGCTGACCGGGCTGCGTGAGCACCGCGACCCCCGCCTCGGGCCGCTCGAGCAGCGTGTCGCCGCTCGGACGGGTGAGACGCACCGACTTGATGCCGCTCGCCCACTCCTCGGCCGGCAGGTAGGCGTAGTCGACGGGAGCCTCGAGCTTCATCCCCAACCAGGCCGCCAGCAGGGCGGTGGAGGGGGAGTCGGCGGCGCCGCGGACCTCGATCGCGGTGACGGGCTCGTACGGGGGCTGATCGAGCACGGCCGCGAGCTGCTCGCGCCAGCGCGTCACACGGGTCCAGGCAAAGTCGGTGTCACCGGGGGAGTAGTGCTCGCCGAGCCGGGCGACCCAGGCGGCCGGGTCGGCCTGCGACGACGCGTCGGTGATGCGACGCTGCGCGATCCGACCGATCGCGGAGTGCGAGGGGTCCTCGGGCGCGTCGGCCGGCCACCAGGCCACGACCGGGGCATCGGGGAGCAGCAGGCCGGTGACGAGGCTCTCGGCATTCGAGCCCGCGGCGCCGTGGGCGCGCAGCACCACGACCTCGCTCGCGCCGGCGTCGCCGCCCACGCGGATCTGGGCGTCGAGGCGGGGCTCGTCGTCGTCGTCGCCGAACAGCACGGCGATGACGCGCATCGGGTGCTCGCGCGAGGCGTCGTTGGCCGCCTCGATGACCTCTTCTTCGGCGCCATGGTGCGTGACGATGATGAGCGTCAGCACGCGGCCGAGGGCGACGGCGCCGCCCTCTTCGCGCACGCTGACGAGCTTCTTCGAGATGGCGCTGACGGTGGTGTCGGGCAGATCGATGATCACGGGCGTCTCCAGGTGCGACCGTCGCGGGCGAGGAGTTCGTCGGCGGATGCCGGACCCCACGAACCGGGCGAATACTGTTCGAGCGGACCGCCCTGGGCGGACCAGAACTCCTCGATCGGGTCGAGGATCTTCCAGCTGAGCTCCACCTCTTCGTGCCGGGGGAACAGCGGCGGATCGCCCAGCAGGACGTCGAGGATGAGGCGCTCGTAGGCCTCGGGGCTCGCCTCGGTGAAGGCGTGCCCGTAGCCGAAGTCCATCGTGACGTCGCGCACCTGGGTGCCGTCGCCGGGGACCTTCGACCCGAAGCGGATCGTCACGCCCTCGTCGGGCTGGACGCGGATGACGAGGGCGTTCTGCCCCAGCTCCTGCGTCTGACTCTGCGAGAACAGCTGCTGCGGCGCGCGCTTGAACACCACGGCGACCTCGGTCACGCGGCGACCCAGACGCTTTCCGCTGCGGACGTAGAAAGGGACCCCCGACCAGCGGCGCGTGTTGATCTCGAGCTTGATCGCCGCGTACGTCTCGGTGACCGACTCGGGGTTCATGCCGTCTTCCTCGAGGAAGCCGAGCACCTGCTCGCCGCCCTGCCAGCCGCCGGCGTACTGACCGCGAGCGGTCGCCTCGGCGAGGTTCTCGGGCACGCGGACCGCGGCCAGCACCTTCTCTTTCTCGGCGCGCAGGTCGGCGGCGTTGAAGCTGATGGGCTCTTCCATCGCCGTGAGCGCGAGCAGCTGCAGCAGGTGGTTCTGGATGACGTCGCGCGCCGCGCCGATGCCGTCGTAGTACCCGGCACGGCCACCGACACCGATGTCCTCGGCCATGGTGATCTGCACGTGATCGACGTAGTTGCGGTTCCAGATCGGCTCGTACAGCTCGTTCGCGAAGCGCAGCGCGAGGATGTTCTGCACCGTCTCTTTACCGAGGTAGTGGTCGATGCGGAAGATCGCGTCGGCGGGGAAGGCGCTCTCGACGACCTCGTTCAGCTCGCGCGCCGAGGCGAGGTCGTGACCGAACGGCTTCTCGATGACGACGCGGCGCCAGCCCGAGGTCTTCGTCTCGTCGTCGCCCACGAGACCCGACGCCTTCAGCTGGGTGGTGACCAGCGGGAACGCCTTCGGCGGGATCGAGAGGTAGTAGGCGTGGTTGCCCATCGTCCCGCGCTCGGTGTCGAGCTTGTCGACGGTCTCGCGCAGACGACCGAACGCCTCGGGGTCGTCGAACTCGCCCTGGACGAAGCGGATGCCCTCGAGGAGCTCCTTCCACGTCTCCTCGCGGAATTCCGTACGGGCGTACTTCTTGACCGACTCGTACACGACCTCGGCGAAGTCCTGGTCCTCCCAGTCGCGACGCGCGAAGCCCACGAGCGCGAAGCCCGGGGGCAGCAGGCCGCGGTTGGCGAGGTCGTAGACCGCCGGCATGAGTTTCTTGCGCGAGAGGTCGCCGGTGACGCCGAAGATCACGAGGGCGCTGGGCCCCGCGATCCGGCTCAGACGGCGATCCTCGGGATCGCGCAACGGATTGTGACCCGGAGTGATCTCTACGACCATGCTTTACTGCGCCGCCTCGAAGAGTGAGAGCACGTCGACCTGCGGGTCGGTCAGCGTCAGCGTGACGACGGGACGGCCGTGGCCCTCCGCCAGCACGCTCGCATCGCCCGCGGCCTGTGCCTGGATGAGTTGTCCGAACGTGAACGGTCGACCGGGGATCTCGAGGTCGACGTCGGTGCGTTCGATGATCTGGAGGAACACGCCGCTGGCGGGTCCTCCCTTGTGGAACTGTCCGGTGGAGTGCAGAAACCGCGGTCCCCAGCCGAACGTGGTGGGGCGACCCGAGTCGGCCGCCACGAGTTCGCGGAGTCCCGCGAGCTGCGCCAGTTCGAGACGGTTCACGTACGCCTGGACGCTGACGTAGCCATCGGCCGGGACCGTCCGCCACAGCGCTTCCAGGACGCCCGCGACCGTGCCGCTCGCCGCGAGGGCGGGGTCGGACACGCGCACCTCGACGCCGCGGTCGACGAAGACCGGGGCGGTGGGAGCGGGCTGCGCGTCGAGCAGGCCGCGCGTCGCCTCTTTCGCCGACTCGACGTCGGGCTGATCGAAGGGATCGATCCCGAGCAGTCGGCCGGCGATCGCGGTGGCGTACTCCCACACGACGAACTGCGCACCGAGCGAACCGCTCATGAGCACTTCGCCGGTGTGCCGCTCGAACAGGTGGAATGCCTCGGCGTCGTCGACGAACCGCACGACCTGAAGGTCGTCGGGCTTCGACTCGAGCTCGGGCGACACGGGGAGCAGGACGACGGGCAGGATGCCGGTGCCCTCCTTCCCGGTCGATTCAGCGACGAGCTGCTCGATCCAGTCGGGCAGGCCGATGATGTGGCTTCCGTCGGTGACCAGACCGAGCTTGTCGCGGCGGTGTACCCCGCCGCCCGCGATCGCCGCGGCGAGCACGAGGGCCGGGTTCTCGGGGGAGTCGATCGCGACCTCGAGCAGAGTGGCATCCGCCTCGTCGAGGAGGTCCTCGATGTCGACGCCGGCGAGGCCGGTGGGGACGAGCCCGAACGCTGTGAGCGCCGAGTAGCGTCCGCCCACGGTCGGATCGGCGGTGAACACCCGGTAGCCGTCGGCGCGAGCCGACTGCTCGAGCGGGGAGCCGGGGTCGGTGACCACCACGATGCGACCGGCGGGGTCGATGCCGAGGTCGCGGAAGGCGGCCTCGAAGGCCCGCTTGGCGGAGTCGGTCTCGATGGTCGCGCCCGACTTGCTCGAGACCACCAGCACGGTCTGCTCGAGACCGCCGGACTCGGCGTCGCCGTCGATCGCGGCGAGCACCTGGCCCGGAGCGGTCGAGTCGAGGATGACGAGCGGCACGCCCGCCGACTGCGCGATGACCTCGGGAGCGAGCGAGGACCCGCCCATTCCGGCGAGGACGACGCGGGTCACGCCCTGCGCGACGAGTTCGTCGCGCAGGGCCGTGATCTCGGCCACGAGCGGGCGCGAGACGGTGACCGCCCGCACCCACCCGAGTCGACGCGACGCCTCGTCCTCGGCCGCCGCGCCCCACAGGGTGGGGTCGGCCGCCGTGATCCCCGACGCGATGAGCGAGCCGGTCAGGCCCGGCAGCTCCGCGTCGACAACCGACTTGACGTGGCCGGTGACCTTGACGGCGAGAGTCACTGCGCGGCCTGGGCGCTTCCGGCCTGCAGCGCGGTCTTCACGGTGTCCTGCAGCTCGTGCCACGAGGCGATGAACTTCTCGACACCCTCGTCCTCGAGCACCTGCGTGGCGTCGGCGACGTCGACGCCGGCCGCTGCCAGGCGGTCGAAGACCTCGTGCGCCTCGGCGTAGGCACCGGTGACCGTGTCACCCGCGATGACGCCGTGCTCGAACGTCGCCTCGAGCGTCTTCTCCGGCATGGTGTTGACGGTGCCGGGGGCGACGAGCTCGGTGACGTACAGCGTGTCGGGCAGCGCGGGGTCCTTGACGCCGGTCGACGCCCAGAGCGGACGCTGCACCGTGGCACCGGCATCCAGCAGCTTCGTGGCGCGGTCCTCCGAGAACTTCTTCTCGTAGAGCTCGTAGGCCAGACGCGCGTTCGCGATGCCGGCCTTGCCCTTGAGGGCTGCGGCCTCGTCGGTTCCGATCGCGGCGAGGCGCTTGTCGATCTCGGTGTCGACGCGCGACACGAAGAACGACGCCACCGACTGCAGGGTCGAGATGTCGTGACCGGCGGCCTGCGCCTTCTCGACACCGGCGAGGTACGCGTCGATGACTTCCTCGTAGCGCTCGAGGCTGAAGATCAGCGTGACGTTGACCGAGATGCCCGCACCGATGACCTCGGTGATGGCGGGGAGGCCGGCCTTGGTCGCGGGGATCTTGATCAGGACGTTCTTGCGGTCGACGCGGGCCGACAGGTCCTTCGCCTGGGCGATGGTGCCCTCGGTGTCGTGGGCGAGGTCGGGCGAGACCTCGATCGACACGCGGCCGTCGACGCCGTTGGTGGCCTCGAAGACCGGCAGGAAGATGTCGCACGCGTCGCGCACGTCGTCGGTCGTGATCGAGAAGATCGCCTCGTCGACGCTGGCGTCGGCGGCCGCGAGCTCCTTGACCTGGCCCTCGTACGCCTCGCCCTTCGACAGGGCGCCGGCGAAGATGGTCGGGTTCGTGGTGACACCCGAGACGTTGCGCGACTCGATGAGCTCGGCGAGGTTGCCGGACTGGATGCGCTGACGCGACAGGTCGTCCAGCCAGATGCTGACGCCGGCGGCCGAGAGGTCTGCGGTGGGAGTGCTCATTGTTCTGGTTCTCCTCTGATTACTTCTTCGCGGCGGCCAGCGACTCGCGCGCGGCCTCCACGACGTGCTCGGTGGTGATGCCGAACTTCTGGAAAAGGGTCTTGTAGTCGGCCGACGCACCGAAGTGGTCGATCGCGACGGAGCGGCCGGCGTCGCCGACGATGCCCGCCCAGCTGAGCGCGGAACCGGCTTCGACCGACACGCGGGCCTTGACCGACGACGGCAGCACCGACTCGCGGTACGCCTCGTCCTGCTCGGCGAACCACTCGAGTGAGGGGGCCGACACGACGCGGGCGTGCACGCCTTCGGCGGCGAGCTTCTCGCGCGCCTCGACGGCCAGCTGCACCTCGGAGCCGGTGGCGATCAGGATCACGTCGGGCTCGCCGTTCTTGGCCTCGGCCAGTACGTACGCTCCCTTGACCGCGCCCTCGGCGGAGGCGAATTCGTCTCCGGATGCCGCACCCTCGCCGCGGGCGAAGACGGGGATGTTCTGGCGGGTCAGGGCGATGCCGGCGGGACCGGCGGTGCGGCGCAGCATCTCGAGCCAGACGACGCTGGTCTCGTTGGCATCCGCGGGACGCACGAGGGCGAAGTTGGGGATGGCGCGGAGCGTGGCGATCTGCTCGATCGGCTGGTGCGTGGGGCCGTCCTCGCCGAGGGCGACGGAGTCGTGCGTCCAGACGAAGATCGTGGGGATGTTCATCAGGGCGGCCAGACGCACCGGCGGGCGCATGTAGTCGCTGAAGATGAGGAACGTGCCGCCGAAGGGGCGCGTGGGGCCGTGGAGCACGATGCCGTTGAGGATCGCACCCATGGCGTGCTCGCGGATGCCGAAGTGGAGCACGCGGCCGTAGGGGTCGCCCGACCACTCGTGCGTCGACCAGCTGGCGGGGATGAAGGACTTGGCATCCTTGATCGTCGTCAGGTTGGACTCGGCGAGGTCGGCCGAACCGCCCCAGAGCTCGGGGAGCTCGGCGGCCAGGGCGTTGATGACCGTGCCGCTGGCGGCGCGGGTCGAGACGTCCTTGCCCGCTTCGAAGGCGGGGAGCGCGTCGGCGATGCCCTCGGGGAGCTCGCGCGCCTGCAGGCGGTCCCACAGCTGCTTGCGCTCGGGGTGGGCTTCGGCCCACGCGTCGAACTTCTGCTGCCAGGCGGCCTTCTCGGCCTCGCCGCGCTCGACGAGCTTGCGCGTGTGGGCGATGACGTCGTCGGCGACGGCGAAGTGCTGCTCGGGGTCGAAGCCGAGCACCTCCTTCGTGGCCTTCAGCTCGTCAGCGCCGAGGGCCGAGCCGTGGATCTTGCCGGAGTTCTGCTTGCCGGGGGAGGGCCAGCCGATGATCGTCTTGAGGACGATGAGCGAGGGCTTGCTCGTCTCGCCCTTCGCACGCTCGATCGCGGCGTGGAGTTCGGCGACGTCTTCGACGTACTCGCCGGTCTTCTTCCAGTCGACCGTCTGCACGTGCCAGCCGTAGGCCTCGTAACGCTTCTGGACGTCCTCGGTGAAGGCGACGTTGGTGTCGTCCTCGATCGAGATCTGGTTGGAGTCGTAGATGGCGATGAGGTTGCCGAGCTCCTGGTGGCCGGCGAGCGAGGAGGCCTCGCTCGTCACGCCCTCCTGCAGGTCGCCGTCGCCGGCGATCACGTAGACGTAGTGGTCGAAGGGGCTCTCGCCGGCCGGCGGCTCCGGGTCGAACAGGCCGCGCTCGTAGCGGGCGGCGTAGGCGAAGCCGACGGACGAGGCGAGGCCCTGGCCGAGGGGGCCCGTGGTGATCTCGACACCGTCGGTGTGGCCGTACTCGGGGTGACCGGGGGTCAGCGAGCCCCAGGTGCGCAGCGCCTCGAGGTCCTTCTTCTCGAGGCCGAAGCCGCCGAGGTAGAGCTGGACGTACTGCGTGAGCGAGGAGTGACCGACCGACAGGATGAAGCGGTCGCGGCCCGGCCAGTGCGTGTCGGCGGGATCGTGGCGCATGACGCGCTGGTAGAGCAGGTAGGCCGCGGGTGCGAGCGACATCGCGGTTCCGGGGTGGCCGTTGCCCACCTTCTCGACGGCATCCGCCGCGAGGATGCGGGCGGTGTCCACCGCGCGCCGATCGATGTCATCCCATTCGAAGTCCGACAACTGGGTCGCCTTTCTCGATACTGAGCGCCCGGGTTCACTTCCGACGCCGCACTCACCACCGTAGGAGTGGGAGAGGGGTGGGGTGTCGGCGCGGGGCGCGCGTTCATCGCCAGCATAGCGAGAACGCCGGTGCAGGTTGCGGTGCGTGACGGGGCTCGACAGACGGCCGGTCGTGTGGTGGAGATGGCATAGAATCGTTGAGGTTCTATACGCGCTTACCCCGGGGGACGATGGACATCTCGACGACGTCGCACGTCATTGCGACGACCGATCGCCGCTCCGTCGGACGCACCCTCCGGGCCTACGTCGCTCTGACGAAGCCCCGCGTCCTCGAGTTGCTGCTCGTGACCACCGTGCCGGTGATGATCCTGGCGCAGGGTGGTCTGCCGAATCTGTGGCTGATCCTGGCCACCGTGATCGGCGGCTCGCTGAGCGCGGGCTCGGCCGCGGCGTTCAACATGTATCTCGATCGCGACATCGACGCGCACATGCAGCGCACGGTCAACCGGCCGCTCGTGACGGGCGAGGTCTCGCCCCGCGGCGCGCTGGTCTTCGCGTGGACGCTGGCCGTCGTGTCGACGGTGTGGCTGTGGGCTTTCACCAACGTCCTCGCGGCGGGTCTGTCGGCCGCGGCGATCTTCTTCTACGTGGTGATCTACACGATCATCCTCAAGCGCCGCACCGAGCAGAACATCGTCTGGGGCGGGATCGCCGGGTGCTTCCCGGTCCTCATCGGCTGGTCGGCCGTGACGGGCTCGCTGTCGTGGGCGCCGTTCATCCTCTTCGCGCTGGTGTTCCTGTGGACGCCGCCGCACTACTGGCCGCTGTCGATGAAGTACGCGGCGCAGTACGACGAGGTCGACGTGCCCATGCTGGGCGCCACCCGCAGCGGTTCGCAGGTCGGACTGCAGGTCATCCTGTACGCGTGGGCGACCGTCGCGTGCTCGCTCCTGCTGATCCCGGTCGCGCCGATGGGTCTCGTCTACACCGTGTCGGCCCTCGTCTTCGGTGGCTGGTTCATCTACGAATCGCACCGCCTCTACGCGCGCGCCGTGCGCGGGGGCGAGCCCCGCCCGATGCGCGTGTTCCACGCCTCGATCACGTACCTGACGCTGCTGTTCGTCGCGATCGCCGTCGACCCGCTACTTCCGTTCTGATCGGATTCGACAGCGCCCGTCCCGTCTGCGGGGCGGGCGCTTCGTCGTTTCGGGATGCCGGCTGCCCGCGCGTCCGTCGGGTTGGTCGACCGGTTCAACCGGCGGTCGACGGGCCCCGGGGCAGCGCGGCGACGGCGCGGTCCTCCGCTGATCTCGCGCCGCGACACGGTGCGCGCGCGCGGTTCCGCCACCAGCGAAGTGCGCGCGATCGGCGTGGCGAGGCGGACCCGACTCGTGCGGTCAGACCCCGCGGTGGTGCGAGGCGATGGTGCTGCGGGGAGGGAGGGTGTCCTCGAGCGACCCGCGGTGCCCACGATGCTGTTCGGTCGTGATCCCGCGCCCGCGGGTGGAGGACTCCCGTACGCGAAAGCGCCCGCCCCCCGAAGGGAGCGGGCGCCTTCTCGTCGCGAGTCAGCGGCCGGTCGAACCGTCACCCGCGTCGAGCTTGGGCGCGTCGTGAGTCGCGGCGGCGGCCTGCGGCGGAGCGGGGGTCGTCGAGGGCACCTCGACGTCGGCGTCCTCAACCGCGAGGGGGGTTGCGGTGGTCGCCGGAGCGAACGGAGCGGCGGGGACGGCGCTCTCGGCGGCCGTCTCGTCGTCGCTGTTCCAGTCGATCGTCTCGATCGCGACGTCGGGGCGGCGGGTCAGCGTGGCCGCGGCGGCGAGCGCCAGGACCGCGACGATGCCGATGGCACCGGCGCCGAGGACGGCGGCGCCGACGACGACCCACGACTGGCCGACGTAGACCTGCACGACGGTGGCGTTCGGGTCGTTGAGCACCTGCTCCATCGCGTCGATCCCGTTCAGGACGATCGCGAGTCCGCCGGCGATGGCGGCCAGGGATGCGACGACGAGCACCCAGAACGGGATGCTGGTCACCAGGCGGGGACGAGTCTTCATGGGGAGTACTCCTTGTCGTTCCGACAGGGGGTTGTCGGGCGGCGGGTCCCGAAGCGGGGGACGACGGGACGGTGGGCACGGAAGTGCCACGATCAACGATGACCTACGAGCCAGTGCTCCGTGTAGGGGTCGCCGATGAATCGCCTATGAGCGTATAAGGGGGTCTCGTGGGCCTTACGCGGGGGAACGCGGTCCGTTCGGCGCAACTCGGTCGCGCGTCGTCGGCGCCTCAGCCGTGAGCAGCCGCCGTCTCGCGCTTGGCACCCTGACGCCCCGCGACCGCGGACACCTTGAGGCGCAGAACGACGACCGTCATGGTCGCGGCGGCCAGAGCGGCCAGGACCATGTGGGTGCCCACGGCCCACTCGGGCAGGCCGTTGCGGGCCTGGTAGAGCCCCACGGCGATCTGCACCAGCTCGACGGCCAGCAGGGCGACGGCCCAGCGGCGCACCGGCAGGCGCAGGCGCCAGGACGCGATGACCACGACGAGCGTCAGGGCGAACAGGGCGTATCCCGGCCAGGAGTGCACGTGCTCGAGCACCTCGGCATCGAAACCGTTGCGTCCGGCCGAGGCGTCGCCCGAGTGCGGGCCGGCGCCGGTGGTGAGAACGCCGAAGACGATGGTGAGGGCGAGGACGCCGGTCGTCGCGTGGACGAGCCCGGCGAACCAGCGCGGGGCGGCGAGCAGGCGCGGCCCGACCGGCTGATTCATGCGCACGAGGAACGCCGCGCACACCGCCACGATCGACACCGACGCGATGTAGTGGAACCCGACGATGAAGGGGTTCAGGCCGGTGAGCACCGTGATGCCGCCCACGACCGCCTGCGCGACGATGCCGACGAGCACGACGAGCGAGAGTACGAACAACACGCGGCGCTCGTGACGCATGCGCCACACCAGCACGACCACGGCGAGGGCCAGGATGCCGACGAGCCCGGTCAGTGTGCGGTTGCCGAACTCGATGATGCCGTGGATGCCCATCTCGGGGGTGTTCACGAGGGAGTCGGGGGTGCAGCGCGGCCAGGTGGGGCAGCCCAGGCCCGAACCCGTCAGTCGGACGGCCCCGCCGGTGCCGATGATCAGCACTTCGGCGATGAACGACAGCCACGCGAAGACGCGCACACGGCGGTCGACGTCGGTCGGGAGCCACTCGACGATCCGTCGCAGGGGTGCGGGGACGCGCGTCGAGGCGGTGGGGGACGAGGCGGAGGGCATGCGTACGGCTTCCTGGCGTCGAGGTGCTCCGGGCTGTCGGGAGAGCGGGCCTGCCATGCCGGGAGCGGGTGTTGCCTGTAGAATCGAAGGGTCCGGGTGCAGCGCTCGCGCGAACCGCACCCACGACAGTCTAGGCGCGCAGCCAGCGCCTTCGAGCGGGCCCACCAGCGACCTTCCTGGGACTTCGACCGGAGTCCGGAATGTCGGGGCGGATGACACCGTTGTGGCCCGAGAAGGAGAGTGATCACCATGTCCGATGTCCTCATCGACCGACCAGAGCTCGAAAGCCTGGGGCAATACGAGTTCGGCTGGCACGACACCGACGCGGCGGGCGCGATCGCGCAGCGCGGCATCAACGAAGACGTCGTCCGCGGCATCTCGGCGCTGAAGTCCGAGCCCGAGTGGATGCTCAAGACGCGCCTGAAGGGCTACCAGCTCTTCGGCAAGAAGCCGATGCCCACGTGGGGCGCCGACCTGTCGGAGATCGACTTCGACAACATCAAGTACTTCGTGCGCTCGACCGAGAAGCAGGCCCAGACCTGGGAAGACCTTCCGGAAGAGATCCGCAACACCTACGAGAAGCTGGGCATCCCCGAGGCCGAGCGTCAGCGCCTGGTCGCCGGCGTCGCCGCCCAGTACGAGTCCGAGGTGGTCTACCACCAGATCCGCGAGGACCTCGAGCAGCAGGGTGTCATCTTCATGGACACCGACACCGCCCTGCGCGAGCACCCCGAGTTCTTCGAGGAGTACTTCGGCACCGTCATCCCCGCCGGTGACAACAAGTTCGCGGCGTTGAACACGGCCGTCTGGTCGGGCGGCTCGTTCGTCTACGTCCCCAAGGGCGTTCACGTCGAGATCCCGCTGCAGGCGTACTTCCGCATCAACACCGAGAACATGGGTCAGTTCGAGCGGACGCTGATCATCGCCGACGAGGACAGCTACGTCCACTACATCGAGGGCTGCACCGCTCCGATCTACAAGAGCGACTCGCTGCACTCGGCCGTGGTCGAGATCATCGTGAAGAAGAACGCCCGCGTGCGCTACACGACGATCCAGAACTGGTCGAACAACGTCTACAACCTCGTCACCAAGCGCGCCGTCGCCCACGAGGGCGCGACCATGGAATGGGTCGACGGCAACATCGGCTCCAAGGTGACGATGAAGTACCCCTCCATCTACCTGATGGGCGAGCACGCCAAGGGCGAGACCCTGTCGGTCGCCTTCGCCGGTCCCGGTCAGCACCAGGACGCCGGCGCGAAGATGATCCACATGGCGCCGTACACGCAGTCGTCGATCGTCTCGAAGTCGATCGCCCGCGGCGGCGGTCGCGCCGGATACCGCGGCGAGGTGCGGGTGGACGCCAACGCGCACCACTCCGCCAACACCGTGCGCTGCGACGCCCTGCTCGTCGACACCATCTCGCGCAGCGACACCTACCCCGCGATCGACATCCGCGTCGACGACGTGCAGCTCGGCCACGAGGCCACGGTCTCGAAGGTCAGCGAAGAGCAGCTGTTCTACCTGCAGTCGCGCGGCATGCCCGAAGACGAGGCCATGGCCATGATCGTCCGCGGGTTCATCGAGCCCATCGCGCGGGAGCTCCCCATGGAGTACGCGCTCGAACTCAACAAGCTCATCGAAATGGGCATGGAAGGATCCGTAGGCTAAATGACGACTGCGACCGAATCACCCACGGCACAGTCGACTGGCGCCGGTACGGGTCACATCGACCCGGCAGCCCTCGTGGCATCCGTCGTTCCGGTTCAGACGCGCTCGGAGCGTCTGACCTCGTTCGACCCGGCCGACTTCGGCACCCCCACGGGGCGCGAGGTCAACTGGAAGCTCAGCCCGATCACGCGCCTGGCTCCGCTGTTCGTCGACGAGGCCGGTCCGTCCGGTGTCATCTCCGTCGACGTGCAGGCGCCGGACGCCGTGGAGCAGCTGCGTCTCGCGGCCTGCGACGCGCCGCGCGGTGAGCACTTCCGGCCCGAAGACCTGCCCGCGGCCCTCGCCTGGACGCACGAGACCGAGGCTCCGCTCTTGCGGATCCCCGCGAACGTCGAGCTCGACGAGCCCGTCGTGGTGCGCTTGACCGGCACGGGCGGCCTCGCGCACGCCCACGTCGTGATCGAGGCTCAGCCCAACTCGCGCGGCACCGTGGTGCTGCGTCACGAGGGCACGGCGAATCACGCGCAGAACGTCGAGATCATCGTGCGCGACGGCGCCGACCTCACGGTCGTGTCGGTGCAGCGCTGGAACGACGACGCCGTGCACGCGGCATCCCACCAGGCCCGTGTCGACCGCGACGCCAAGCTCACGCACGTCGTGGTGAGCTTCGGCGGCGGTGTCGTGCGCGTGAACCCCTCGGTAGAGCTCTCGGGCCCCGGCGCCGAGGGGCGCCTGTACGGCCTGTCGTTCTCGGACGCCGGTCAGCACCTCGAGTCGCAGGTCTACCTGCACCACAAGGGTCCGCACACCGTCGGCGACGTGCTCTACAAGGGCGCGCTGCAGGGCGAAAGCGCGCGCAGCGTCTGGATCGGTGACGTGCTCATCGGACCGGATGCCACGGGCACCGACTCGTACGAGGCGAACCGCAACCTGGTGCTCACCGACGGTGCCCGCGCCGACTCGATCCCGAACCTCGAAATCGAGACCGGCGACATCCAGGGTGCCGGCCACGCCAGCGCCACGGGGCGTTTCGACGACGAGCAGCTGTTCTACCTGCAGGCTCGCGGTATCGCCGAAGACGAGGCGCGTCGCCTGGTCGTGCTCGGCTTCCTCAGCGAGATCGTGCAGCGCATCGGCATCCCCGAGCTCGAGACCGAGCTCATCGAGGCCATCGAGCACGAGCTGGCCGAAGGAGCCGCCGCGTGAGCGCTTCGCGCGTCTGCGCCCTGAGCGAGCTCGTGCAGGACGAGGCCCGTCGCGTCGAGATCGACGGCGTCGCCATGGCGGTCGTGCTCGACGGCAACGGCGAGGTCCACGCGATCGGCGACGTCTGCACGCACGGCGACATCTCGCTGTCGGACGGCTTCGTCGAGGGCGAGACGCTCGAGTGCTGGGCCCACGGCTCGGCGTTCTCGCTGAAGACCGGCCGCCCCCTGAACCTCCCGGCCTACGAGCCGGTCCCCGTATACGAGGTCGTGATCGACGGAGACGACGTGCTCATCGATCCCGCCGTCACCAAGGCGACGGCCTGAGCGCCGCTCACGACAACGCCCACGACCTGAAGACTTACGAGTAAGGAACACCATGTCTGTCCTCGAGATCCGCGACCTCCACGTGACGGTCGAGACGGAGAACGGTACGACCCCGATCCTCAACGGCGTGACGCTGACCATGCGCACCGGTGAGACCCACGCCATCATGGGCCCCAACGGCTCCGGCAAGTCGACCCTGGCGTACACGATCGCCGGTCACCCCAAGTACACCGTCACGAGCGGCTCGATCACCCTCGACGGTGAAGACGTGCTCGAGATGAGCGTCGACGAGCGCGCTCGCGCGGGCCTCTTCCTCGCGATGCAGTACCCGGTCGAGATCCCCGGCGTCACGGTGACGAACTTCCTCCGCACGGCCAAGACGGCCATCGACGGCGAGGCTCCGGCCATCCGCTCGTGGACGAAGGACGTCAAGGGCGCCATGGAGAACCTCCGCATGGACCCGAAGTTCGCCTCGCGCAACGTCAACGAGGGCTTCTCGGGTGGCGAGAAGAAGCGTCACGAGATCCTTCAGCTCGAGCTGCTCAAGCCGAAGATCGCCGTGCTCGACGAGACCGACTCCGGCCTCGACGTCGACGCGCTGAAGATCGTGTCCGAGGGTGTGAACCGCGCGAAGGAGCAGACGGACCTCGGTGTGCTGCTGATCACGCACTACACCCGCATCCTGCGCTACATCCGCCCCGACTTCGTGCACGTGGTCGTCAAGGGCCGGATCGTCGAAGAGGGTGGGCCCGAGCTCGCCGACCGACTCGAAGAAGAGGGTTACGACCGCTTCCTCGAGGCCGGTACGCCGATCGACGCGTAGGATCGTTACATGACCGCAACCCTCGCTCCCGAGAAGTACGACGAGGTCACCGAGGCTCTCAAAGACGTCATGGACCCCGAACTGGGGATCAACGTCGTCGACCTCGGCCTCATCTACGATCTCGCGTGGGACGACGAGAACGACGCGCTCGTCATCCACATGACCCTCACTTCGGCCGGCTGCCCGCTGACCGACGTGCTCGAAGAGCAGACGGCCCAGGCCCTCGACAACGTCGTGGAACGCTTCCGCATCAACTGGGTGTGGATGCCGCCGTGGGGCCCCGAGCGGATCACCGACGACGGCCGCGACATGATGCGCGCCCTCGGCTTCGCGATCTGACCGCAGAATCCTTCCTGAACGCCCATCCCTCCAGGGGTGGGCGTTCGGCGTTCCGGCGAGAGGGATGGCGCCCTTGGTTTCGCGATCTGACCGCAGAATCGTTCCTGAACGCCCATCCCTCCGGGGGTGGGCGTTCGGTGTTCCAGTGAGGGGAACGGTGCCCTTCTCGCGCCCGTGTGTCCTCCTCTGACGCGCAGGGTGCCGGCATCCGGGGTCCTCGTTAGGCTTTTCGCATGAGCGTTCCTCCGTTGCAGGCCCTGCCGCTCGAGCTCCTGCGTCAGCGCAGCAGCACGAAGTGGCGCTCCTACGACGACGACGTCATCCCGATGTTCGTGGCCGAGACCGACTTCCCGCTGGCGCCGGCGATCACCTCGGCGCTGCATCGGGCGGTCGAGATCGGCGACACGGGCTACACGCCTCCGCGTCCCGGCATCGACCTCGATTTCGCCGACTTCGCCGAGCGGCAGTGGGGGTGGCGACCGGACCCGGCGCGCATCCGCTGGACGGGCGACGTGATGATGGGCGTCGTCGAGGTGTTGCGGGGGGTGACCTCGCCCGGTGATCGGGTGATCGTGACGCCCCCGGTGTACCCGCCGTTCTACGACACGGTCGAAGAGGCGGGGGCCGTCGTGGAGCGCGTCCCGCTGATCGACGACGGGGAGCGCTGGCACCTCGACCTCGACGGCATCGAGGCGGCCCTGTCGGGCGGAGCGCGCGCCGTGCTGCTGTGCAACCCGCACAACCCCACCGGGACCGTCCACTCCCGGGACTCCCTCGCCTCTCTCGCGCGTCTCGCGAAGCGGTACGGCGCCAGCGTGGTCAGCGACGAGATCCACGCGCCGCTCACGCACGCCCCCGCGGTCTTCACTCCCTTCCTGGATGCCGGTGACGAGGCGGCCGCGGTCGGGTACATCGTGACGAGCGCGAGCAAGACCTACAACCTCGCCGGGTTGAAGTGCGCCGTCATCGTGACCGGCTCGGAGGAGACCGCGGCGGTGGTGCGCGCCCTGCCGTGGGAGGTCGAGTGGCGGGCCGGGTTGTTCGGCGTCATCGCGAACCGTGCGGCGTTCTCGGCCGAGAGCGACGAATGGCTGGCCTCTCTGCTCGTGGCCCTGGACGACAACCGTCGTCTGCTCGCCGATCTGCTCGCCGAGCATCTGCCGCTCGCGCGGTATCGGATCCCCGAGGCGGGGTTCCTCGCGTGGGTCGACGTTTCGGCGTACGGGTGGGGCGACAACCCCGCCCCGTTCATCCGTCGCGAGGCGCAGGTCGCCCTGCACCACGGCCCGCTGTTCGGGGTCGAGGGGATCGGCCACGTGCGCATCAACGTGGGCTGCGCTCCCGAGGTGCTGCGCGAGGCGATCGCGAGGATCGGGAAGCTCGTCGATCGCGCGTAGCCGGGTCGGTTAGCTCGCCGTCGAGGCAGCGGCGTGGCATCCGGAAGCAAGGTAAGGATATCCTTATCTCGTGATCACTGCCACGCGTCCCGCCTACCGCCCGTACGTCGCCGTGGTGAAGACCGCGCGACGTCTCTCGCCGCACTTCGTGCGCGTGACGTTCACCTCACCCGACTTCGACGTCTTCGGCACCGACCGCCGTGACCAGCGCGTCAAGCTGGTGCTGCCCGGCCGCGACGGCACCGTCTGCGACATCGGACAGGACGACCCCGAGGCCATCGCCAACGGCGAGTGGTACACCCGCTGGCGCGACCTGCCCGACGAGGAGCGCATGCCCTTCCGCACTTACACCGTGCGCCGCATCGACCCCGAGGCCCTCGAACTCGACATCGACTTCGTCGTGCACCACGACGCCGGTCCGGCCGGGTCCTGGGCCGAAGCGGCGACGGCGGGGGACCACCTGGTGGTCGTCGGCCCCGACGCGCGCAGCGCCGACTCGGCGCAGGGGATCGACTTCCACCCCGGCACGGCGCGGCGCATTCTGCTCGCCGGCGACGAGACCGCCGCTCCTGCGATCTGCGCCGTGCTCGAGGGGCTCGAGCCCGGTCTCGACGTCGACGCGTTCATCGAAGTGCCCGACGTCGACGACGCTCTCCCCGTGCGCAGCGGAGACGCGCGCGTCCACTGGCTCCCGCGGGGCGAACGCCCGCACGGCGAGGCGCTGATCGAAGCGATGGAGGCCTGGGCCGCGGCATCCGGTGACGTTCTGGAGCGCGCGGCCGCGCCCCGTCCGCAGGTTCTCGAAGAGATCGACCTCGATGTCGACCTGCTGTGGGACAGCCCCGCCGACGCCGAAGGCGAGTTCTACGCGTGGATCGCGGGGGAGTCGTCGACCGTGAAGCTCCTGCGGCGCATGCTCGTCTCGGGGTGCGGCGTCGACCGCGGTCGCGTCGCCTTCATGGGCTACTGGCGCGCCGGGCAGGTCGAGCGTACGGCGTAATTACCCGGCATGACGACGACGAAGAGCCCCGGCCGCGGCCGGGGCTCTTCGTGGTTCTCGCGACGTCTCAGGCCGTCTGCGCCCGCGACTGCTCGGGCTCGGCCACGGTGTGGTGACGGCCGATCGGGACCACCATCGGTCGCCCGGTCAGGGGATCGGGCACGACGCGACTGTCGAGGCCGAAGACGCGGCGCACGGTCTCTTCGGTGAGGACGTCGGAGGGGTCGCCGGCCGCGATCACCTCCCCCTGGGCCATGGCCACGAGGTGGTCGGCGTAGCGGGCGGCGAGGTTGAGGTCGTGGAGGACCATGGCCACGGTGGTGCCGCGGTCGCGATTGAGGTCGGTGAGCAGGTCGAGGACGTCGATCTGGTGGCTGATGTCGAGGAAGGTCGTCGGCTCGTCGAGCAGGAGCACGTCGGTCTCTTGAGCGAGGGCCATCGCGATCCAGACGCGCTGGCGTTGACCGCCGCTGAGCTCGTCGACGGGACGGTCGGCGAGGTGCGTGACGTCGGTGGCCTCGAGCGCGCGGGCGACCGCTGCGTCATCGGTGCTCGTCCAGCGCGAGAGGGCGCCCTGGTGCGGGTGACGACCCCGGCTGACGAGGTCGCTGACGGCGATGCCGTCGGGGGCGATCGGCGACTGCGGAAGCAGCCCGAGAACGCGGGCGACCTGCTTCGTCGGCAGGCGATGGATCGACTTGCCGTCGAGCAGGACCTGCCCCGCCGAGGGCGTCAGCAGACGGGCCATCGCCTTCAGCAGCGTCGACTTGCCGCAGGCGTTCGCGCCGACGATGGCGGTCACACGCCCCGGCGGCAGGGCGAGGTCCAGGGAGTCGACGATCGTCCGATCGCCGTAGCCGAGCGTGACGCTCTCGGCGGTCAGGGTGCGCTCGATGGTCATCGGGTGACTCCTCGGTGCTGGGGGACGGGGTGGACCGGGGTGCGGTCGGCGCTCATAGCGACGTCCCTTCGGATCGGCTGCTGCGGACGAGCAGGAAGATGAGGTACGGCGCGCCCAGCACGCCGGTGATGACGCCGACCGGCAGGCGGGTGCCGAAGGCGTACTGCGCGGCGAAGTCGGCGACCAGTACGAGCAGGGCTCCGACGAGGCCCGCGGGCAGGATCGGCGAGCCGACCGGGCCGAGCAGGCGCACAGCGATGGGGCCGGCGAGGAACGAGACGAACGCGATGGGCCCGGCGGCCGCCGTCCCGAAGGCGAGGAGGCCGACGGCGGCCACGATCAGCAGCAGGCGGCTGCGTTCGACGGGCAGACCGATGGCGGCTGCGGTGTCGTCTCCCATGCGGAGGATCTCGAGGCGTCCGGCCAGGACCAGCAGCACCGGACCCAGCACGACGACCGCGAAGAGGACCGGCATCGCTCGGTCCCACGTGGCGTCGTTCAGGTTGCCGGTGATCCAGCGCATCGCGGCGGGAAGGTCGTACTGCGCGGCGCGCGCGACGACGTACGAGACGACCGCCTGACACATCGCGGCGACCCCGATGCCCACGAGGATGAGTCGCGCGCCCGAGCTGCCGTTGCGATACGAGAGCAGGTAGATCGCGAGCGCCGCGGCCAGAGCCGCCGCCATCGCGAGGAACGACACCGCGGTCTCGCCCCAGCCGAGCACGACGATGCCGATGACGGCCGCCGCACTCGCGCCGGTGTTGATGCCGATGACGTCGGGGCTGGCGAGGGCGTTGCGCAGCATGGTCTGGAAGACGACACCGCCCATGCCGAAGCAGAGCCCCGTCAGCAGGGCCGTCATCGCGCGGGGCAGGCGCAGCTCGCCGACAGTGAACGAGGCTCCGGCGACGCGCTGCCCGGTGAGGACGCCCCACACTTCGGCGGGCGAGTAGAACGTCTGGCCCAGCATGAGCGAGAGGGTGAACGCGGCGACGACGGCCGCTGCCAGGGTCGCGGTGACGAAGGTCCAGCGACGGCGGCGACGGCGGCGTCCGGCGATGACGGATGCCAGGGCGTCCGGGGCCGGACCGGGCGCGGCGACCCGGGGGGAGAGGTGCGTGGTCACAGGGCCCTCATCTTCTGACGGCGGACGAGGGCGATGAAGAACGGGGCGCCGATGAGAGCGGTGACGATGCCGACCTCGATCTCTTCGGGACGGGCCACGACGCGACCGACGACGTCGGCGAGGGTCAGCAGGGTCGCACCGCCGAGGGCCGAGACGGGGAGGAGCCACCGGTGGTCGACGCCGACGACCAGGCGGAGCATGTGGGGCACGATGAGGCCCACGAAGCCGATGGGGCCGGCGACGGCGGTCGCGGCTCCGCAGAGCACGACCGCTCCGAGGGTCGCGACCAGACGCGCGGTGCGCACGCGGGCGCCCAGGCCCGCGGCGAGTTCGTCGCCGAGCGCGAGGGTGTTCAGCGCCGGGACGCTCGCGAGGCAGATGATCAGGCCGGCGAGCAGGAAGGGGAGCACCTGGCCGATGGTCTCGACCGTGGCTCCGCCGACGCCGCCGATCTGCCAGAAACGGAAGACGTTCATCACGTCGGTCCGGGGGAGCAGGATCGCGCTCGTCAGCGAGCTGAACGCGACAGCGGTCACCGCGCCGGCGAGGGCCAGGCGCAGGGGTGTCGCCCCGCCGCGGCCGAGTGAGCCGATCGTGTAGACGAGGACGGCCGCGGCTGCCGCGCCCAGCATGCCCGTCCAGATGTACATCGACGGCGAGCTCAGGCCGAAGAAGGCGATCCCCGTGACGATCGCGAGTCCCGCTCCGCCGTTGATCCCGAGGATCTGCGGGTCGGCGAGCGGGTTCCGCGTCGCCCCCTGCAGCACGGCGCCCGACACGGCCAGGGCCGCGCCCACCAGGACCGCGAGGATCGTTCGGGGGATGCGCTTGGCGACGGCGGCAGCCGACGTCGTGTCGGTGGAGCCGGTGAGACCCGCCCACACGTCCGCGGCGGTGACGTCGCGGGCGCCGAAGGTCACGGACAGCACCACGGCGACGACGAGCACGGCGACGAGGGTCGTGACGCCCACGACGCGTCGCCGCCCCCAGCGACGCGGGCGGGCGTCGCCGGGGGCGGTCGGAGCCGGTGCGAGAGCGGTCATCGCGCCGACGGGCGAGGGGCGTGCATCGTGACGAGCGGCGTCCGGACGGACCGCACCGAGACCTGCGGCGTCGGGACGGCCCGCGCCGGACGCGCCCGCATCAGGACGCGGCCTTCTCGGCGGCCTTGCCGACCAGCGCGATGTAGTCGTCGCCGTAGGGCGTGCCGATCGACAGCGGACTGGGGTTGCCGGCCGCGGCCAAGGTGGTGTTGTCGGGCAGGAACGCCACGGCGCCGTTCGCGATCGCGGGGATGCGCGACCACAGCGGGTCGGCCTGCAGCTGCGCGAGAGTCGCGTCGGTGCCGTAGCCGGTGAGGACCTGGACGTCCGAGAAGTTCTCGATCTTCTCGGTGCTCTCGGTGAACCAGAAGGTGTCACCGGTGGCGCTGGAGGCTTCGACGGCCGACGAGGGCACCAGTCCGAGCTCGTCGAGGTACGTCGCGCGCGGGTCCTTGGTCGAGTAGTAGCCGACGGTGCTGAGGTCCGTCGGGTCGATGTAGGTGAACAGCGCCTTCTTTCCCGCCAGAGCCGGGTAGGTGGCGGACTCGTCGGTCACGTGCTTCTCGAGGTCGGAGACCAGCTGCTGCGCCTGGTCTTCGAGGCCGAGGGCCTTGGCATCCGTCAGCGTCATCTGCTGCCACGTGGTACCCCAGGCGATCTCGGGGAAGGCGACGACGGGGGCGATCTTGCTGAGCGTGTCGTACTGCTCCTGCGTCATACCCGAGTAGGCGCCCAGGATGACGTCGGGCTTCGCGTCGGCGATCGCCTCATAGTCGAAACCGTTGGTCTCGTCCATCAGCGTGGGCGTCTGCGCGCCGAGCTCGTCGAGCTTGTCTTTGACCCAGGGGAGCATGCCGTCGCCGTCTTCATCACCCCAGGTGACCTTCGGCATGGCGACGGGCACGACGCCGAGCGCGAGCGCGGCCTCTTGATTGCCCCAGCTGACCGTGACGACGCGCTTCGGCTCCGCCTCGATCGTGGTCTCGCCGAAGGCGTGGTCGATCGTGACGGGGAAGGACCCCGTTGCCGACGTCGACGACCCTTCCTGCGCGCCGGGGGCGGCTGAGGTACCGGCGCAGCCGGTGAGGACGAGGGCGGTACCGACGGCGAGTGCCGCCAGCGCGCGGTATCGGGACACGAAGAGCCTCCTGCGTGTTAGGTAAGGATAGGCTTAGTTTAGTTCAGGATTCGGGTGGTAACGCAAACCGGGATGCCGCGAACCCGGGCGATCGTCTCGGTGTCGAGGTAACGGCATCCGGGATCGGCCGCTCGGCACGCCCGGCCGCGGCGGGTCCTCGGGCCCGCGGGAAACCCACGCTGTCGGCGGGCATGCAGGGGCGCGTCTTATACTGGGTGGCTGGCCATGTCGGCCTGCTTCCCCATCCCCGAAGAACGGACGTTCGCTGTGCTCGCCGTGCACGACCTCGAGATCCGCGTGGGTGCCCGCGTGCTCATGTCAGACGTGGCGTTCCGCGTCTCCGACGGCGACAAGATCGGCCTCGTCGGGCGCAACGGAGCCGGAAAGACCACCTTGACCAAGGTGCTCGCCGGCGATCTGCTCCCCTCGAACGGCGGCGTCGACCGCGTCGGCGAGCTCGGCTACCTGCCGCAGGACCCCCGCTCGGGCGACCCCGAGATGCTCGCGCGCACGCGCATCCTCGACGCGCGCGGGCTCGGCTCGCTCGCCCTCGGCATGCACGAGGCGTCGATGGCGATGGGCGACGACGACCCCGCCGTCGCGGCGAAGGCGATGAAGAAGTACGGCCGCCTCACCGAGGAGTTCGAGTCGGCCGGCGGATACGCGGCCGAGGCCGAAGCGGCATCCATCGCCCACAACCTCTCTCTTCCCGACCGCATCCTCGACCAGCCGTTGAAGACCCTCTCGGGTGGTCAGCGCCGCCGCATCGAGCTCGCGCGCATCCTCTTCTCGGACGCGCAGACGATGATCCTCGACGAGCCGACCAACCACCTCGACGCCGACAGCGTCGTGTGGCTGCGCGAGTTCCTGAAGGGCTACAAGGGCGGGCTCATCGTGATCTCGCACGACGTCGAGCTCGTCGGCGAGACCGTCAACCGGGTCTTCTACCTGGATGCCAATCGCCAGGTCATCGACGTCTACAACATGAACTGGAAGAACTACCTGCGCCAGCGCGTGGCCGACGAGGAGCGCCGCAAGAAGGAGCGCGTCAACGTCGAGAAGAAGGCCACGGCACTGCAGCTGCAGGCCGCGCGCTTCGGCGCGAAGGCCTCGAAGGCCGCGGCCGCGCACCAGATGGTCGCCCGCGCCGAGAAGATGCTGTCGGGCCTCGACGACGTTCGTCAGGACGAGCGCGTCGCCAAGCTGCGCTTCCCGAAGCCCGCACCGTGCGGCAAGACCCCGCTCATGGCATCCGGTCTGTCGAAGTCGTACGGCTCGCTCGAGATCTTCACCGACGTCGACCTCGCGATCGACCGCGGCTCGCGCGTGGTCATCCTGGGCCTGAACGGTGCCGGAAAGACGACGCTGCTGCGCATCCTCGCCGGCGTCGACCAGCCCGACACCGGACAGCTCGAGCCGGGCCACGGCCTGAAGATCGGGTACTACGCGCAGGAGCACGAGAACCTCGACGTGAATCGCTCGGTGCTCGAGAACATGATGTCGTCGGCGCCGCACATCACCGCGACCGAGGCCCGCAAGGTGCTCGGCTCGTTCCTCTTCGTCGGCGACGACGTGCTGAAGCCCGCGGGAGTCCTGTCGGGCGGAGAGAAGACGCGCCTGTCGCTCGCGACGCTCGTGGTGTCGTCGGCGAACATGCTGCTGCTCGACGAGCCCACGAACAACCTCGACCCCGCCTCGCGCGAGGAGATCCTCGGCGCCCTGTCGCATTACGAGGGAGCCGTCGTGCTCGTCTCGCACGACGAGGGCGCCGTCGAGGCGCTCAACCCCGAGCGCGTGCTGATCCTGCCCGACGGTGTCGAGGACATCTGGGGCCGCGATTACGCGGACCTCATCACGCTGGCGTAATCGGGATCGTCCTCGGGGTCGGTGCTGTCGAGGACATCTGGGGTCGCGATCACGCGGGTGTGATCACGCTGGCGTCGGGGCCTTCGGCCCTCCGCTCGAGACCGATCGCTGTGCGGGTCCGCCGATTCCCCGGGATCCCCTCCCGCGCTCACCGCGCGTCGAGCAGGGCATCCTCGTCGTCGGCGTCGCGATCTTTCGGCCGCTTCCGCGCCCGGTGAAGAGCGACCGGATCGACGCGGCGCTTCTCGCCCGCGGGTCTCTCGGGCGCGGGGATCGGTTCGGGCAGAACGTCGTCGTCCTCGTCATCCGGTTCCTCGCGGCGGAGCTTGCGCTCGCTCACGATGACGTAGGTGATGAAGCCGAACCCCATCACGGCGAACAGGATCCACTGCACGGCGTAGGACAGGTACGGCCCGGGGTCGTTGCTCGGCGGGTCGACCGTGTTGGGCGTGGTCGCCGGCGCCGGCGTCTCGGACATGAGCAGACCGTAGGCACCCTGCTCGAGGGGTCCGGTCTGTTCCGCGACGAGACCGAGGTTGATGGTCGGGACCTGACCGGCCTCAGCGGTCCGTCCCGAGGTCGGCGCGGCCTCTTCGGGGCGGAGGCGCACCTCGACGCTCACCTGGCCCTGGGGCGGCGCGGGGATCTCGTCGGGTTCCGCTTGCCGGTTGCCCGGCGGCAGCCACCCGCGATCGACCAGGAACGTCCGGCCGTCGTCGAGGCGGAAGGGGACGAGCTGCTCGTAGGCCGCCGAACCGCCGTGCGCGCGGTTGCGGACCAGGAGCTGCTCGTCGGCGAGGTATTGCCCCTCCATGCGCACGGGGCGCCACTCGTCGCCGGGGTTCATCTCGGCCCCCGGGGCGAGGAGCTCGCCGAGCGGGACGGGGGCGGCGTCGTAATTGTCGGCCACGAGCTGCAACTGCTCGCTGCGTTCGGCGTTGCGCGAGAACTGCCAGTTCGACAGGAACCCGCACGCGATCGCGAACAGGATCGCGATTCCGACGTAGACGGCCCAGCGCCCGGCGGCCGGCATCTCTCGCGCGCTCACGAGGCGTCTCCGTTCGCCGCCGCGGAGCTCACGGGCGTGAGGCGACCGCGCGCATGCACTTCGACAGAGCTGACCACGTCTTCCAGGGTACGTCGGTCGGCGCGGCGCTCACGCGCGATCTCTCGAAAGGGCTGACACCTCGACGGGGAAGTCGCGGGCGCTGAGGAACTCCCGGAGGTAGGACACGTGTTCGTCGCACGCGACCCAGGTCTTGTGGCGGTCAGCGGAGTGGATGCGCGGGTTGCGCCAGCGGATCGCCCAGGCGGCGGTGTCTCGGCATCCGGCCCGCGAGCACTCCGCGGGCTCGTCGGTCACGACGGGTCGCGCGGTGACTCGAGGCGCGGGGTCTCTGCGATGCGGATGACGATGGGGCCATCGGCCGCCACCGCGGGGGCGGGAGTCGCCGCGGGAGCTTCGATCGCCCGTTCGGGGTTGATCGCCTCGGCGGACCCCTGATCGGCGCCGACATTGGCGACGATGACCGCGAGGTAGGGAAGGAAAATCGCCCCGGCGGCGAACACGAAGGTGTACCAGCCGTAGGGCGTGATCACGGCCATCGCGATGAAGCACGCGATACGGATGCCCATCATCACCATGTATTTGGCGAAGCGGGAGTCGGCGTCCTCCCTCGGTGCCTTGGGGAGCGACGTCGCGGACTGGGCGGTGTGCGATGTCTTCACAGTGGTATCAGGGTACGCCCGCGGCGGTGGGGCAGGGCGCGGCCTTGCGCGGACTGTTCGACGTCGTAACAAGCCGTCGAGGGCGGGTCGCCGGGGCGCGAGGCACCCGGCGGACCCGCCGCCTAAGGTCAGGCGCCGTAGCGCGCGCCGCTGGTCCCTGCGCTCGCGATGAGGATCGAGATCCCGATCACGAACAGGATGACGAACAGCAGCGTGACGTACCCGATGATGACGCCGGCGAGCGCCATGCCGCGGCCGCGCTCGCCCCGATCCTTGATCTGCTTGAGTGAGATGTGGCCCATGATCACACCGGCGATCGATCCGACCACCGGGAGGATGAGGACGAAACCGACGAGGGATGCCACGAGCGAGATGATCGCGAGGACGTTGGTGCGCGCGGGGGCGATGTAGCCGCCGCCGTAGCCGTACCCCGCGTTCGGGGTGCCGTACGCGGGCTGCCCGTAGGTCGAGGTCGTGGGCTGACCGTACGCCGGGGCTCCGTAGGCGGGTGCCTCGGGTGCGGGCGTGCCGGAGGCCGGGGGCGCGGGGGTGCCGTATGCCGGGGCGGCGGGGGTGCCGTACGCCGGGGCGTCCGGGGCCGGGGTGCCGTAGTGGGCAGCGCCGCCGGTCGCGGAGCCCCCCGTCGAGGAGCCGTAGGGCGGAGCGGATGCCGATGACCCGGCCGCCTCGGAGGGCGGAGTCGCCGGTGCCGCGGGGGAGTCGTACCCGGGGACGCCGTCGCTCTGCGGAGCGTACGGGGACGACGAGTTATCGCCTCCCGAGCTGCTGTCGGACCCGGTGTTGTCGGGATGCTGCGGGTCGGTGGTGCGGTCGTCGCTCACGGGAGCCCCTTTCGTCGCGCGTCCTCCCAGCGTTCCAGCGCCGCTGACCCCGTGTCAAACCTTGCTGCGCGAGGCGATCGGGGCGGCCTCGGTAGGCTGGGCCGGTTCCGTCATCGCAAGCGCAGGAGTCTCACCATGTCCCAGGACCGCGTCGTCGTCGTCACCGGAGGAAACCGGGGCATCGGTCGAGCCATCGCCGAGCGTTTCGTCGCCGAGGGGTGGAAGGTCGCCGTGACCGCCCGCTCGGGTGAGGGCCCCGAGGGAACGCTGACCGTGCGTGCCGACGTGACCGACGCCGCCACCGTCGACGCCGCTTTCACCCAGGTCGAGGCTGAGCTCGGCCCGATCGCCGTGGTCGTGGCCAACGCCGGGGTCACGAAGGACACCCTGCTGCTGCGCATGAGCGAAGACGACTTCGACAGCGTGGTGAACACGAACCTCGGGGGTGCGTTCCGCGTGGTCAAGCGCGCCTCGAAGGGCATGCTCAAGGCCCGCTGGGGTCGCGTCATCCTCATCTCGAGCGTCGTCGGTCTGTATGGCTCGGCCGGTCAGATCAACTACGCCGCCTCGAAGAGCGCTCTCGTCGGCTTCGCGAGGTCGCTGACCCGCGAACTCGGAGGTCGCGGGATCACCGCGAACGTGGTGGCCCCGGGCTTCATCGAGACCGACATGACCGCCGAGCTCCCCGCTGACACGCAGGCCGAGTACAAGAAGAACATCCCCGCCGGGCGCTTCGCGTCGGCCGACGAGGTGGCCGGCGTCGTGACCTGGCTCGCCGGCGATGACGCCGCCTACATCTCGGGCGCCGTGATCCCCGTCGACGGCGGCCTGGGCATGGGTCACTGACCGCGAGCGCTCTCCCGAGGCGTGACCGCGACGATCCCCGGGTGCGCCAGCTGGGCATGGGTCACTGACCGCGAGACTCGCCTGGGTGTCCGGCGCAGTGATTCGCGTTGGCGGCTGGGCGTAGGGCGCTGATCCGCGCGCTCTGCCGAGTCGTGACCGCGGCGGTTCCCGGGCGCCATCTGGGCATGGGCCACTGACCGCGAGACGCGCCGGGGTGCTCTCCGGCGTCCTGGGGTTCGCGTCGGGGCTCGCGTCGCGCCTCGCCGCCGGGAGAGCTCTCGTGCGGCGCAGTGCCCGTCTCACCGCACGGCGGCGGCCAGCGTCTCGGCGAACTTCTGCGGCTGCGAGAACTGCGGCCAATGGCCGGAGTCGAGCGTGACGACTTCGACGCTCTCGATGCAGTCGACCTCTTCGGCGTAGGCCCCCCAGTCGGCCAGGACGCGGTGGAGCGACTCGGCATCGAGCTGCCCTGACAGGATCGTGACGGGGATCGCGAACCGCCGCTCGTCGGTCAACGTGATCGGCGACGTCGGAACGCGGCCCGGAACGTCGACGACCTGCTGCGCGGTCCGCCGACGTGTCTCGTCGTCGATGTCGGCGACGTCGTCGTCGTCGAAGAAATCCCACCCGGGGAAGTGCACGACTCCGTCTTCGACGGGGAACTCCGAGATCATCGCGCCCGGGTGCGGGACGATCGTGTCGACGAGGATGACGCGCGCGACCTGTGCGGGTCGCCGATCCGCCGCGCCCCACACGACGTTGCCGCCGCCCGAGTGCCCGACGAGCACCACGTTCTCGCCGAGACGGTCGATCTCGCTGACGACGGCGTCGACCCAGTCGTCGATCACGAGGTCGCCCACCGCGGGCCCGGGCAGGGTCACGGGGTGCGGACGATGACCTGCCGCCTCGAGGGCGGGGGTGATGTCGTCCCACGACGACGCGTCGAGCCAGAGACCGGGAACCAGAATGACGTCCATGCGGCGAGCGTAGAACGGGCCTCCGACATCGGGAAGGGCACCGTGCGGAGGCAGGCGACTCCGCGCGCGCCGGCGAGGAACCGAGCCCGATCCGCTCAGCGGGGGAGCAGTGCGACGACGTGGGCGAGGTCGACGGGGCCGATCACCAGATCCGCCCGCTCGCGCACGGCCGGCTTGGCGTTGAACGCCAGTCCGAGCCCCGCGGTCGCCATCATCTCGAGGTCGTTCGCCCCGTCGCCGATCGCGAACGTGAGGGGGAGGGGGACGCCGAGCTCTTCTGCCCAGCGACGGAGCGTGTCGGCCTTGGCCGTGGCATCCACGATCTCTCCCTCGACCTCTCCCGTGAGGGTGCCGTCGACGGCGCCGAGCCTGTTCGCGCGCCAGAGGTCGACGCCGAGCTCGGGGGCGACCGTGTCGAGGACTTCGTGGAAGCCGCCCGACACGACGCCGACGATTCCGCCGCGCTCGTGAACGGCAGCGATCAGATCGCGGACGCCGGGCGTGGGCTCGATACGGGCGATGGCACGCGCGAAGGCCTCGGTGGGCACGCCGGTGAGCGCCTGCACGCGGGAGCGCAGGCTCGTCGCGAAGTCGACCTCACCGCGCATGGCGGCCTCGGTGGCGGCGGCCACCTCGGGGCCTCGGCCGGCTTCGTCGGCGAGGAGTTCGATGACCTCGTTGCGGATCAGCGTGGAATCGGCGTCGAGGACGACGAGGAATCGGGCGGTCACAGGCACGCGCTTAACGCTAGCGGGTCGGCGCGGTGGTCCGTCGTGCGGGTGATCTGCGGTCACGGGCACGTGCTCGACGCGAGCGGGTCGGTGCGGTCGCGTGTCGTGAGGGTCACCTGCGGTCGCGGGCACGTGCCCGACGCCAGCGGGTCGGCACGGTGGTCCGTCGTGCGGGTGACCTGCGGTCGCAGGCACCTGCCCGACGCCAGCGAGCCGACGCGCGGGTTCCCGAGGACCCCGCGCCACGCATCCGGGCGGCGTCACGCGGGGTCATCTCGCACCGCACCCACCGTAGGCTTCTGCGGTACCCCGCTTCTCCAGAAGGGACCTCGCATGGCCGACGTCGAAAGCTTCACCCTCGATCACACCGCCGTCCTGGCGCCCTACGTGCGCCTCATCGGCACAGAGTCGGGCCCGCGAGGTGACGTCATCTCGAATTTCGACCTGCGCCTCGTGCAGCCGAACGAGCAGGAGATCCCCACGGCCGGTCTCCACACGATCGAGCACCTGCTCGCGAGCCTCGTGCGCGACCGGATCGACGGCCTCATCGACATCTCGCCGTTCGGCTGTCGCACGGGCTTCCACGTGATCATGTGGGGAGAGCCCTCGGTGGGCGACCTCGTCGACGCGATCACCGGCTCGCTCCGCGCCATCGTCGACGACGTGCAGTGGGACGACGTCCCCGGAACCGACGCGTTCAGCTGCGGCAACTACCGCGACCACAGCCTGCACACCGCCAAGGAGTGGTCCAAGGAGGTCCTCGCCAAGGGCATCTCGCGCGACGCGTTCGAGCGCGTCGGAGTGTAGAACCTCGGTTCCGGATGCCAGAAGGGGCGGTGACCATCCCGGTCACCGCCCCTTCTGGCATCCGGAATCCCCGGCAACGGGAATCACGCGTGGACGTGGACGTCCTTGCCGACGACGGTGATGCCCGTCTCGGTGACGGTGAAACCACGGGCCAGGTCGCGCTCGCGATCGACGCCGATGGTCGCCCCGGGCTCGAGGACCACGTTCTTGTCGAGGATCGCGCGGTGGATGCGCGCCCCCGCGCCCACCTGGACGCTGTCGAACAGCACCGAGTCGGTGATGGTCGAGCCACCCCCGGCGAGGGCCCACGGGCCGACGACGCTGCGCTCGAGGTGGGTTCCCGACAGCACCGAGCCCAGCGACACGATCGAGTCGATCGCGTTGCCGATGCGGCCGACCGAGTCGCGCACGAACTTCGCCGGAGGGGCGTTGAAGGTCTGCGAGAAGATCGGCCAGTCGTTGTTGTAGAGGTTGAAGATCGGCAGGGTCGAGATCAGATCCATGTGCGCGTCGTAGAACGACTCGATCGTGCCGACGTCGCGCCAGTACGACCGGTCACGCGGCGTGGAGCCGGGCACGTCGTTGCGCTGGAAGTCGTAGACGGCCGCCTCACCGCGGTCGACGAAGTAGGGGACGATGTCGCCGCCCATGTCGTGCGCCGAGGTGGGCAGCTCGCCGTCGTGCGTGACGGCGTCGACGAGGGCGTCGGCGTCGAAGATGTAGTTGCCCATCGAGGCGAGCACCTCGTGCGGCGAGTCGGCGAGGCCCGCGGGGCTCTGCGGCTTCTCGAGGAACGCGCGGATCTTCGTCGGGTCGCTGGGGTCGGTGTCGATGACGCCGAACTGGTTCGCGAGCGAGATCGGCTGACGGATGCCGGCGACCGTCGCGCGTGCATCGGAGGCGATGTGGGCGTCGAGCATCTGTTTGAAGTCCATGCGGTACACGTGGTCGGCGCCGATGACGACGACGATGTCGGGCTTCTCGTCGCGGATGAGGTTCATCGACTGCAGGATCGCGTCGGCCGAACCCGAGAACCACCGCTTGCCGAGACGCTGCTGGGCGGGGACCGAGGCGACGTACGAGCCGAGCATCGGCGACATGCGCCACGTCTGCGAGATGTGTCGGTCGAGGCTGTGCGACTTGTACTGCGTCAGCACGACCAGCTGACGCAGCCCCGAATTGATGAGATTCGAGATCGCGAAGTCGATGAGGCGGTATTGACCGCCGAAGGGCACGGCGGGTTTGGCGCGGTCAGCCGTCAGGGGCATGAGTCGCTTTCCCTCGCCGCCGGCGAGGATGATTCCGAAGACCTTCGGCGCTGCAGGCATGGCACCACCCTAGGGCTCCGGCGGGCGAGCGGAAACACGTCTGCGGCGCGCCTTGCGCTGTACTACGGTTCGTCTCATGCGCGTCGACATCGTGACCAAGGAATACCCGCCGGAGATCTACGGGGGAGCCGGGGTCCACGCCACCGAACTCGTCAAGGCGCTGCGCGCCGAGGGCACCGAGGTGCAGGTCCGCGCGTTCGGCGCGTCGCGCGACGAGGCCGACACGACCTCTTACGGCGTGCCCGCCGAATTGGCGTCGGCGAACGGTGCGATCCAGACCCTCGGCACCGACCTCGCGATCGTCTCGGACATCGCGGGCGCCGACGTCGTGCACTCGCACACCTGGTACGCGAACTTCGCCGGGCACCTGGCATCCCTCCTCCACGGCATTCCCCACGTGGTCACCGCGCATAGCCTCGAACCGCTGCGCCCGTGGAAGGCCGAGCAGCTCGGCGGCGGATACGCCGTGTCGAGCTACATCGAGAAGACCGCGTACGAGGGGGCGGCCGCCGTCGTCGCGGTGAGCTCCGGCATGCGCGACGACATCCTGCGCAGCTACCCCTCGCTGGATCCCGACAAGGTGCGGGTCATCTACAACGGCATCGACACCGAGTCGTGGCATCCGGTGTCGGATGACGCGTTCCTGGCGTCGCAGGGCATCGATCCATCGCGCCCCTCGGTCGTCTTCGTCGGTCGCATCACCCGTCAGAAGGGGCTGCCGTACCTTCTGCGCGCGGCGGAGCAGCTGCCGCCCGAGGTGCAGCTGATCCTGTGCGCCGGTGCTCCCGACACCCCGCAGATCATGGCCGAGGTGCAGGAGCTGGTACGCGGGCTTCAGGTGACCCGCGACGGGGTCGTGTGGATCGAGAAGCTCCTGCCGCGCAACGAGCTCAGCGCGATCCTCACCGCGGCGACCACGTTCGTCTGCCCCTCGGTGTACGAGCCGCTCGGCATCGTGAACCTCGAGGCGATGGCGTGCGGGGCTGCGGTCGTCGGAACGGCGACCGGGGGTATTCCCGAGGTCGTCGTCGACGGGGTGACCGGGCGCCTGGTGCCGATCGAGCAGGTGCAGGACGGAACGGGAACGCCCGTCGATCCCGAGCGGTTCGTCGACGATCTCGCCCGCGTCCTGACGGAGGTCGTGATGGATGCCGACACCGCCCGGGCCTACGGCGAAGCCGGGCGCACGCGAGCCGTCGAGGACTTCAGCTGGGCCGCGATCGCGGAGACCACCGCCGCGCTGTACGCGGAGGTCGCAGGAAAGTAGGGCGTCCGCCTCGGTGGCCGGGGCGTTTCGGCGGCGCAGTGGCGGATCGCCGGGGCGGTCATGCGCGACGCGCGCGGGCGTGTCCGGCACTGTCCACAGAGGCCGCGTGGCATCGGGATGCCGCTGTCTCGGACAGTAGGCTAGGACCATGCCCCAGGTGCTCGAGTTCTCCGACGTCGTCGTCCGCCGGAACGCGCGGGATATCGTGTCCCACCTCGACTGGGAGGTGTCGGACGATCAGCGGTGGGTCGTGCTCGGGCCGAACGGCGCGGGCAAGACGACGGTGCTCCAGCTCGCCGACACCCTGCTTCACCCGACCTCGGGTTCGGTGACGATCCTCGGTGAGCGTCTCGGCCGCACCGACGTGTTCGAGCTGCGTCCGCGCATCGGCTTCGCCTCGTCGGCGATGGCGCGTCGCGTGCCGCCGGAAGAGACCGTGCTCGACGTCGTGCTGACGGCCGCGTTCTCGGTCGTGGGTCGCTGGCGCGAGGACTACGACGACATCGACGAGCGTCGCGCGCTGCGCGTGCTCGCCGAGTGGAAGCTCGATCACCTCGCCGACCGCACGTTCGGAACCCTGAGCGACGGCGAGCAGAAGCGCGTCCAGATCGCCCGCGCGGTCATGACCGACCCCGAGCTGCTGCTGCTCGACGAGCCCACCGCGAGCCTCGATCTCGGCGCGCGCGAAGAGCTGCTCGCTCTGCTGTCGGGCTACGCGCAGGCGCCGACGACGCCCGCGATGGTGATGGTCACGCACCACGTCGAAGAGATTCCCGTCGGCTTCACGCACGTTCTGCTGTTGAGTGACGGCGAGGTCGTGGCATCCGGGCCCCTCCAGGAAGCCCTCACGGCCGAGAACCTCACGGAGACGTTCGGGCTCGAGATCGCACTCACGCACGAAGCCGGCCGGTACGCGGCGCGCGCCGTCTGACCCGCTTCGTCTCGAGCGGCGCCTTCGTATCGGGGCAGCGCTCGGGCCTGGTAGACTCTCTCGTTGGTGCCATCGGCGCCGCAGACTTTGACGTCCTGGCAGAATCCAGGACACCACTTCTCAAAGGACCTCCCATGAAGACTGACATCCACCCCACGTACAAGGCCGTCGTGTTCCGCGACCTCGGTTCGGGCGACACGTTCCTCACCCGCTCGACCGTGTCCAGCGACAAGACGATCGAGCTCGACGGCGTGGAGTACCCCGTCATCGACGTGGAAATCTCGTCCGCTTCGCACCCCTTCTACACGGGCAAGCAGCGCATCATGGACTCGGCCGGTCGCGTCGAGAAGTTCAACCAGCGCTTCAAGAACTTCGGCGGTCGTTGAGCCCAGCGGTTCTCGCAGCGAAAGCCCCTCGTCCTTCGGGACGGGGGGCTTTCGCGTTGTGTGCGGGGGCTCGCTTCAGGAGCGTGGCGCGCTGCCGGGTTGCAGTGCGACGAGTCCGGAGCGATCGAAGGACCCCAGGTCGTCTCGGCGGTCGATCCACATGCGCTGATCGCGACGGACCTCTTGCACGACGGCGGGGTCGATGTCGGCGATGGCCAGACCCTCGCGTTCGACGACGTGGGCGACACGACGCCCGAGAGGGTCGAAAATCGCTGAGCCTCCGATGAAGTCGCTCGGAGCACCGACGAGACCGCTGAACACGACATAAATGCCGTTGTCGAGAGCGCGAGCGGCGAGGTGAAGGTCGCGACGTCGCTCCCCGCCTGGGAAGTACGCCCCGCTATTGAGATAGACCGTGGCTTCGGCGGCGGCCGCGGCGGCGGCGTGTTCGGGAAAATTGGCGTCGTAGCAGACGGACAGGGCGAGCTCGACGTCGCCCGCCCGAAACGAGAACCCGCCGGTGCCCGGACTGAAGATCGCGCGCTCGGGCGCATGCAGGTGTTGCTTGGCGTAGACCGGGTGCGCGGGTCGACCGGGCATGAACAAGAAGTCGGTCAGCGTGCGGTGGCCGTCATCGGCCTGCACCGCGGTGTTGACCACCGCGACGACACCGGTCGTGTCGACGGCGCTCTGAAGCGGCCGCAACCACTCCCGGCCGTCGATGCGCGGGAGGGGGCGTGTGAAGACGTGCTCGTCGTACCCGGTGAGGAAAGCCTCCGGGAAGAGGACGACATCCGCGCCGGCGTCGGCGCTCGCAGAGACGAACTGCGCGGCGCGAGCGACATTGCGGTCGACGGCGCCGGGGACGGACTCGGCCTGGACGGTAGCGATGCGGACGGTCACGGGGACCAGTCTGACAGGGCTGGTGGGGCGAGTTTCGTGCGGGCGCCGCGGTGGCGGTGAGGGTTGGGCCGGTGGGGCTGAGGCGGTGGGATTGCGCTTTGTGTGGAGCGTCTTGTCCGGTGCCCGGCCACCGGGATGTCCTTTGTTGGGTGTTGGGTGTCGGGGTGTTCATCGCCCGGGTTCGCTGTTCGCGGCTCGGGGTTCGGTGCGCGGCGCTCGTTGTTCGGTGTTCGGTGTTCGGTGTTCGTCGCCCACCGTTCGTCATCGTTTTTCGGATGCCGTATGTCGAGCGCTCATCATCCGCGCCAAGGGGACAGCGCTGCGGGTGGTGTGCTGGCGGCAGGATTCCGCGGATGCGCATTGCGGCCGTCACTCCGTGGTGCGGGGGCGTTCCGTCCCGTCGCTCGCTCTTCGAGGGCGGCGGGCGAAGGGAGCCCTCTCGAGGGGCACGCGTCAGGACCGCCGCCTCTAGAACGGTGGCGGATCTGTGCCGTACCTGCCGCCGAGGGGCGAGATCCACGCGGTGTCGCCTCCGGCTGTGCGAGCGAGGTCCCACCGGGTCTCGTGACGGAGGCGGTGGTGATGGCGACATTTGGGATCGAGGTTGTCGTCGTCGGTGGTGCCGCCGTCGGCCCACGCGGTGAGATGGTCGATGTCGCACTCCCGCGCGGCGCGGCCGCAGCCGGGGAACACGCACGTGGGCGAGGTGACGCCGAGCCACCGTCGGAGCGCCACGGGAACGCGGTACGTCTTCCGGTCGAGCACGAGCGGAGCGCCGGTCACAGGATGGGTGAGAAGCCGTATCCACGAGGTGGCGTTTCCGGCGAGCCGCCGTGCGGTCTCGAGGTCGATCGGTCCGTAGCCCTCGAGCGTCGCCGGCTCGGTGTCGTGCCCCAGAGGAGTAAGCGCAGGAATCGTCACGACGACGGTTGCCGGGGGAGCAGACCGGAAGGTGCGCCCCGCCGCGGGTTCATGCGGTGTGGGGTTTTCAGCAGCGGGTGTGTGTGGCGCGGGGCGTTCGGCATCGCGTGCGCGCGGCGCGGGGCGTTCGGGGCCCGGTGGGTGCGGTGCGAGGTGTTCGGTGTCCGGGTGCGATGCGGCCTGCTCAGCATCTGGCGCTCGTGATGCGAGGCCCGCGAGCGCATGTCGGGCGGGCTCTTTCGCGTCGGCCGCGACGGGAGTTCGCTTCGCAGTGCCGGCCACCGGGGGCATGGGCACGGCCGCACCAGGCGGGGGATTCTCGGGCACGGTGTTCGAGGACGGAGCCGTCGCGTTCTGGCCCGGATCCTCCGTCATGGTGACGAGGTCGGCGAAGGCGTCGGCCCGCAACTGCGCGAGCGTGCGTTTTTCATCGGGTCCCGCGCGAAGGTGTCGGGCCGCGCGATCCAGCCGCGACATCACCGCGCGGGCGCGATCCGCGGGGAGAAGGGCGTGCAGGGATGCCATGCCGTCGAGCTCGGTCCTCATCCAGACGCCGCGATCCTCGGCTGCCCGGCGATGACGAGCATCGAGTGATTCGGCATGGACGCGCTCGCGGATCGCGCGAGCAGCAACCGCGAATTTCGCCGGGGGGAGGACGAGGGCTTGCGGACACGCTTCGTCGTCGAAGCGTTTAAAGGCGGCGTCATCGCCCGCGGGGAGCGTCGACGCCAGTCGAGCTGCGTCGACCGCGTGCTTCTCGGAGAGGCGGCCTTCGCTGAAGGCGGTCCACAGCTGCGGGCAATTGGCGGCCAGCGTCCGCGCGTGGGCGGCCCTCGTCCGAACGGTCTGCTCGGACAGACGCAGGCGGACGGCGACCTCGGCGACGGCGGCGCGCTCAGCGAGGTCGGTGCGATCGCGACGCACAGCGCCGGGGGTACGTCCGCGGGGGTCGTTCCACGCGCGGTCGAGAGTGGGGTCGGGACCGACCCAGGGAGTGGGGTCGAAGGCGGCATCGTCGAGGATCGCCAGAATCAAGCGGTACTCGTCGGCGGTTGCCCGCTGCCTGTCGTTGACGACGCACTCGAGGTGGCCCAGCCGCGCATCGATGTCAGAGACCGCGGCGGCGCCACCGTCGAGCGGCGAGAGCAGGTCGTCTATCGACCAGACGTCGTCACTGTCGCTGGTGCCGGACGCCGTCGCTCCGCCCGGAGTGGCGGCCGGGACGGCTGCAGAAGATGCCTCGCCCGACTGCGCGGGTTCTTCGCCCGTCCACCACTCGACATCGCCGCTCTCGCGGAAAGCTGCCCACTCTGCCTCGAGTTCGAGCTCGTCGTCGCTCGGCCACGGGGCCCCGTCGCACTCCCGGAACACCGGCGTCGGCCGGCCTTCGGAGTGTGCGGTGCGGGTCATGGCAGAACGCTATCGGTGACCTCCGACATTGAGTCGAGGGTCGGTTCGGCGGAGCCACGGCCGTGGGGAGGGCGTCCGATCGAGCACCTCGGGTCGCTCCGTCAGCCCCTGACGCGGGCGCCCGTCGCAAGGGCCCCAGCCTCGCGCGTCGCGCATCGGGACCGCGCCGCGATGCGACCTTCCGCCGCGCCGATCGAGAAGCATCGACCGTTCCTAAAGGGGACAGCCGTGTCCTGCTCGCCGAGAGGCGAGCGCCGCGCCGCGAACCAGAGCGCGACCGTTCCCTCGATCGCCACCGCCTCGCCCGCTTCCGGGGTGAGACGGGTGACGGAGGCGGCTACAGCCGGCCGACTCACGACGGATCGCCCCCGCACCCGGCAACCCGGGGCGGGGGCGATCCTCACGACATGCTCAGACCGATTCGACCCGACGAGCGCCGCGCCGGCGTCGCACCGCTGCGACCGACAGCACAGAGCCGCCGACGAGAGCCGCGAGAGCCCACATGATCGCCGCCATCGGTGCTTCGGAGCCGGTCGCTCCGAGCTGCCCGCGAGGGGGCGAGGCGACGGCGGCTCCCGATGCCGACGGCGAAGGTGAAGGCGCGGGCACGATCGCTGCGACGACCGGGCCGAAGGGCGCGCTCGTGCGCGACTGGGCGACATACCCGGCGAGGCTGCCCGTGACGGTCACCGTCACCGCCCGTCCGACGGCGGCGGCGGGGATCGTGAAGGTCGGGGTCGTGGCATCCGGGATCGGGGTTCCGTCGACCGCCCAGGAATACGCGAACGACGTGCCGTCGGTCCACCCGGGGGTGGTCGCCGTGAGCGTCGCACCGGCCGCCGTGTCGCCCGTGATGATCGGTGCCTGCGCGTCGACCGGGTACTCCTGCACGGCAAGGGTGCTCGCGCACGATGCGCACGTTCCGCCGAGGCTGGCGGCGGCCTCGGTGGTCAGCGCTCCGCCCGAGGCGTCTTCGGCCACTGTCGCCGCGAACGTCGTCGAGGCCGTCCGTCCCGGATCCGTCGCCGGAATGGTCCAGACGAGCACGTCGCCGGTCAGGGTCACGCCGGCGGGTAAAGCCGTCTGGTCGATGGAGGCCCGATCCAGGATGCCGCGGACATCGAGCCTCGCGGTCGACGAGGCGAGCGGGACGAGTCCGGTGTTCTCCGCCGAGAGGGTGTAGCTCGCCGAGCCGCCGCGCTCGAGTGGGGCGGTCGCGCTCGTGGACAGGGCGAGCGTGAACTGGTCGGGCCACGCGGGCTTGTCGGCATCCAGGATCCAGTCCCGGTAGAACGCCTGCAGGTCACGGCCGGAGAGCTCCTCGGCGAGAGCGAGGAGGTCGGCGCCGGTCCTGCTCGTGCCAGCGTTGCGCAGCTGCCACTGCGTGACGACCGGGAAGAACGCGTCGTCGCCGATCGCGACGCGCAGCGCCGCCCAGAACTGCGCCGAGCGATCATAGGTCTGGTAGTCGTACAGCGAAGCCGAGTCGGTCTGCGCACCCGGCGCAATGGTCCACCTGTCATCGCCCGCGGGGGTGCTGATCCACGCGTCGAACTGCGCCTCGCGCGACGGAGTGCCCGCACCGAACCCGTCGCTGCCGGCGTAATAGCTTTCGGACCAGGTCGCCATGCCCTCGGCGATCCAGATGTCGGTCCACGTCGTGGGAGACACATTGTTGCCGTACCACTGGTGCGCGAGCTCGTGCACGAGGGTGCTGAAACCGATACGCGTCGGGAAGAAGGAGCGGTCCTGCGTCTCGAGCGCGTAGTTGATGCCGCGCGGCACGCGGTCCACGACGACGCCGGCGCTGCGGCCCGGGTAGGGCCCGTACACGGACTCGAGGTTGCGGATGATCGGGCCGAGCTGGCTCACCGCCGTGGTCACGGTCGCCTTGTTGGCGGTCGTCGACGTCGAGTCGACGAAGGACCACGCGGGAATGGTGCTGCCGTCGGTGAGCGTCACCGATGATTCGATGACGTCGTAGCGGCCGATCGAGATGATGAGCAGCTCGGATGCCATCTGCTTCGTCTGCTGCCACGCCCAGGTCGTGCGGGTGCCGTCGGTCGACGGCGTCTTCGAGAGCAGCTCGCCGTTGCTGATGGCGGCGGCCGGGGCCGCTCCCGCGCCGGTCGCGTCGGAGAGGGTGGTCGGGACGTCGAGCGAGATCGAGTAGGTCGCCTTGTCGCCCGGAGTGTTGTTGTGCGGGAACCCGGTCATGTTGCCGACCGGTTGACCGAGCATCGTCGCCCCGTCGGTTGTGGCGTTCCACCCTTCGTACGAGCCGTCGGCGTCGACGTGGGCCTGCGGGACTCCGTGATAGGCGACCGTGACGCGGAACTCACCGGAGACCGGGGTGGCGGGGGTCACGACAAGCTTGTGTGTGATCGCAGCGGCGTCGGTCTCACGCAGCCACGCAGCGGGCGCGCCGTTCACCGTCACGGAGTCGACCACGAGTCCTTCGAAGTCGAGCGAGAGGCTGCGCAGCGGTTCGGCGGCGCGGGCGGTCATGGTCGAGGTCGCGACGATGGAGCTGGCCACGACGGAGCCCGTCTGAACCGCGTCGGGGGTCCACGCGAGGTCGATGTCGTAGTCGAGGGCGTCGTAGCCGCCGTTGCCCACGTTCGGGAACATGGCGTCGCCCGAGGTGCGCGCGCCGTCCACGGGGTCGGCAGCGAGCGCCGGGGTGACCGCGGCTACTGATGACACGGCGAGCCCCGCCGCGAGCGCGGCGGTTCCGAGGAACCGGACGGACCGGTGGAGAAGGGGAGGGTGCGAGGGCGGAGCTGGCGGAGCCTGGCGCATGGGTTCTGTCGTCCGTTCAGAAGATGCGGCAGCTTCGTCCGAAAGAGCGCCGCCGAGATGGTTGTCGCCACCGTAGGGGCGGCACGTTTCGGCGGCGTGTCGAACGAGGACAGGATCCATCACAGGCGATGCATAGGCGATGCCGCATCGGGCAGCCTCGGATCAGCTCGGTGGCGGGGGTGGACAAGACGGAGACGTCACGGCCGACGACGACGCCGCGCGATGAGGCGGGAAACGCGCCAACCGGGCTCAGCGGATCGGCCACGCGCCGTCGATCGCCGGAGCCGTGGCATCCAGCCGACCGATCTTCACGAAGTACTCCGTGAGGCTCTCGGCTTGCGCGCGCGCCCAGCCGATCTGGCGGGTGTGGAGCTCGTCGAGGGTCGGGGGCAGCCACGGGCCGAACTTCTCGGCGAGTGCGAGGGCGAGCCGGCCCGCGGCGACGGCGTCGGCGCAGGCCTCGTGCGCGGACTCGAGGGGAACCGCGTAGTGCTCGGCGACGACGGAGAGCGTGCGCTTGCCGCGGCGGTAGCGGTCGAAGGTCTTGTCGACGACGAGGGGGTCGATGACGGGGGAAGGGGCGGCGATCGGCGCCACGCCGTGGCGCACGGCCTCGTTCTTGAGCATCGAGAAATCGAAGGGCGCGTTGTACGCGACGACCGGAATGCCGGCGGCGAAGAGCGCCCCCAGGGCCTCGACGACCTCGGCTACCACTCGCGGTGCGGGGGCGCCGTCGGCGCGAGCGCGTTCGGTCGAGATCCCGTGGATCGCCGCGGCCCCCGCGGGGATCTCGACGCCCGGGTCGGCGAGCCAGTCGCGGGCGTCGACGACGCGGCCGTCGGCGTCGAGGACACCCACGTGCGCGGTCACGATGCGATCGTTCTCGACGTCGATCCCGGTCGTCTCGAGGTCGAACACGCCCACGAGGCGCGCCCACTCGGGCGTCTGGAAGAGGGGGAGCGGCTCGGCCTGCCACGTGGTCATGGGCTCACGCTAGAGCGGGCCTCCGACATCGCCGTCGAGGCGCGCAGGAACGGGGGGTGGATGCCGTGGGCTCGGGCGCGACGCAAGCCCCGCGCGGCCGGAGTCGGCGCCGGTGGGGCGAGGGCGCGACGCAGACCCCGCGGTGAAGGGCATTCCACGGACGCCTCCGCGAGGTGGCGAGCGCCGAAGCGTGCCACCGGCGGCGGTCCGGAAACGGGATGTCAGACCCCCCTCGTAGACTCGACCCATGCCGAACCCCTACGCCGACCGCCTCGCTCAGATCCCCGTCGTGCGGCGCGAGGCGAGTGTTCTCGGGGGCACTACGGCGTACTGGGTCTACGGTGACGACGCCGCCGAGACGACGATCGTCGCGGTGCACGGCTTCCGCGGCGAGCACCACGGGCTCGATCCGGTGGTCGCGCATCTTCCCGGCATCCGGGTGGTCTCTCCCGACCTTCCCGGGTTCGGCGAGACCGCGCCCCTCGACGGACCCCCGCACGACCTCGACACCTACGCCGCCTGGCTGCGCGCGTTCGTCGAGAGCGTCGCTCCGGATGCCGTCGTGCTCGGCCACTCGTTCGGTTCGATCGTGTCGGCGGCGGCGGTGGCGGGCGGGTTGTCGACGCCCCGGCTCATCCTCGTCAACCCGATCGGGGCACCCGCGCTCGAGGGTCCTCGCGGGATCCTGACCCGGCTCGCGGTGTTCTACTACCTCGCCGGGGCGAAGCTGCCACGCGCGATCGGCGAGGGACTGCTGCGCAACGGGCTCATCGTGCGCGTCATGAGCAACGCCATGGCCAAGACGCGCGACCCCGACCTACGGCGCTTCGTGCACGAACAGCACGACGAATACTTCTCGCGCTTCGCCGACCGCGACGTGCTGCACGAGGCCTTCGTCACGAGCGTCTCGCACGACGTGCGCGAGTTCGCCCCGCGCATCGCGCAGCCGACGCTGCTCATCGCGGCCGAGAAGGACGACATCACCCCGATCGAGGCCGAGCGGCACCTGGCGACGCTCTTCCCCGACGCCCGGCTCGTCGAGATCCCCGAGGTCGGACACCTGATCCACTACGAGACGCCGCAGGCCGCGGCGCGGGCGATCGCGGAGTTCCTCGGCTAGGCCTCGGCTCGGCGCTTGCGGTACGCGTTCACGTTCATCCGGTTGCCGCAGTTACCCGCGTCGCAGTAGCGCTTCGATCCGTTCTTCGAGAAGTCGACGTACACGCCCTCGCAGTCGTCCGCCTCGCAGACGCGCACGCGCGCGTACTCATCGGCGCGGATGACGTCGACGAAGGCCAATGCCGACTCCACCAGGATGCGCGTCGCCAGGGGATCCGCGGGGTCGCTCGCGTGGATGTGCCAGTCGAGTCCGTCGTGGCGCACGAGCTGGGGGAGCGCGCGCCCATCGGCGAGCATGGCGTTCACCAGGGGGACGGCCCCGTCGCGATCCGCACTCCACAGCTCCAGCAGACGGGGGCGGATGCCGCGGACGGCGGCGAGCTCGCGGGCGTCGCGCGTGCGCGAACCGGTGTAGCCGTGACGGTCGGTGAAGGCCTCGAGCTCCGCGACGTCGACGAGGGTGTCGACCCCGCTCACCTCGGTGTGCGGCAGGGTGTTCACGAGTTCGACGGCGGCGCGCAGCACCAGTTCGGTGTCACGAATGAAGACCACGTTGACTCCTGACAGGTAGGGGCCGTACTGTCACGAGTGTAAACCCCCTTCATTCGTGACAGCAGGCCCGCATGACCACGTCTCCCGTGACCCTTCCGCGTCCCACCCACCGCGGATCCACCGCCGTCACCGGCCTCGCGATCGCCGTCGCCTCGGCCCTGGCGTTCTCTTCCAGCGGCCCGTTCGTCAAACCGCTGCTCGACGGCGGCTGGTCTCTCGGCGCGGTGCTCCTCGTGCGCATGGGCCTCGCCGCCCTGCTGCTCTCGCCCGCGCTGATCCTCGCCATCCGCCGTCAGCGCGGATTCCTCCGCCGACACGGGCTGCTCATCGTCGCGTTCGGGCTCACGGCCGTGGCCGGCTGCCAGCTCTTCTACTTCGCCGCGATGCAGCGGATGCCGGTCGCCGTCGCCCTGCTCATTCAGTACATCGCGCCGGTGCTCATCGTCATCGCGGTCTGGGTGCGCACCCGACGCTCCCCGTCGAAGGCGGTGCTCATCGGCTCCGTCGTCGCGATGGCCGGTCTCGTGCTCGTGGTCGACATCAGCGGGGCGCGCTTCGACCTTCTCGGCACGGTCTTCGCGCTGTGCGCGGCGGTCTGCGCCGCGGCCTACTTCGTCATCGCCGGGCGCGCGGGCGACGACCTCCCCCCGCTCGCCCTCGCCGCGGGTGGCCTGCTGACGGGAACCCTGCTCATAGGAGTGCTGGTGGCCACGGGGGTCCTGCCCTTCGCCGCCCCCTCGATCACCGTGTCGCTCGCGGGACTCGAGCTCCCCGGCATCCTGCCGCTGCTGTGGGTGGGCGGCGTGGCGACCACCGTCGGCTACGCGCTCGGGGTGATCGCGGTGCCGCTCATCGGCTCGCGACTCGCATCGTTCGTGGGTCTGAGCGAGGTGCTGTTCGCTCTCGGGTTCGCGTGGCTGCTGCTCGGCGAGACGCCGGCGCCGGTCCAGTTCGTGGGCGGGGCCCTGATCCTCGTGGGAGTGGTGCTCGTGCGGATGGATGCCGGGAGCCCGAGCGAGCAGAGCACGGAGACGGCGAGCATCCCGGTGGTGCCGGCGCCGTAGAAACGCCGTAGAAAACTAAATCTCCTCGCGCGCCAGCTGCATCAGTGGGCCGACGCGGTAGCCGATGACCTCGCCCATCACGAGCGACGTCTCGGTGCGCTCGACACCCTCGATGGCCAGGATCCGGGCGTCGGTGTCGAACAGGTGCTGGGTGTCGCGGCACGCCACGCGCACGAGCAGGTCGACCTGACCGCTGAGTCCGTGCGCCTGCAGGACCTCGGGCACCTTGGCGAGCTCCGCACGGATCGCCGGCAGCTCAGCCTGCCGAACGGTCACCTGCAGGAACGCCTCGATGGGGAAGCCCAGAGCCTCGGCCGACAGCGTGCGTTCGTACGAGAGGAAGACGCCCCCGCGTTCCAGGCGGCTCATGCGCGCTTGGACGGTGTTCCGGGAGAGTCCGAGTTTCTCGGCGAGCGCGACGACGGTGGCGCGCGGATCGGCGGACAGGGCGCGGAGGAGGTCGAGGTCGACCGCGTCGAGCTTGCTCATGGTGCGAAACATTAGCAGTGTGAAGGTCGGTCATGGTGGGCACGATGCTCAATATGGCGGCGAGGTCTTGAGCGGGGTGCATTCCGCGCGTACGGTCGGCCTCGTCGGCGGTGCTGCCGGCATCCGTACGCCCCGGCTCTCACGAGGAGCCCGGGCCGCACTGGAGGGATGACGATGACGTACACCCAGACCCGAGGCTCTTCGACAGGACGAGCCGACGACCACGACGCCGTCGACGACGTGCTCCGCCTCCTCGAGCCGGACGGCTCCCGGATCGCCGACGACACCCTCGATCCCTGGGTCGCCGATCTCTCGCCGCACGAGTTGCGCGCCCTCCACCGCGACATGGTCCTCACCCGTCGGCTGGATGCCGAGGGCGTCGCCCTGCAGCGCCAAGGACAGCTCGCCCTCTGGGCACCGTG
This sequence comes from Microbacterium sp. 16-032, assembly GCF_041079455.1. Classification (NCBI taxonomy): domain Bacteria; kingdom Bacillati; phylum Actinomycetota; class Actinomycetes; order Micrococcales; family Microbacteriaceae; genus Microbacterium; species Microbacterium sp. 16-032. The sequence goes on from NZ_JBFYGQ010000007.1 coordinate 80,238, forward strand.
TCGTGGACAGGAGGCCACCCAGGTCGGCACAGCCCACGCCCTCGCCCCGGGAGACTTCGTCTTCCCCAGTTACCGCGAGCACGGAGTGCTGCTGGGCCGCGGTGCCAAGCCCGCTGACTACGTCCTGGCCTGGCGCGGCGAAGAGCACTCCGCCTACGACCACACCACCATCAACGCGGCGCCTCCCCAGATCATCATCGGCGCGCAGTCACTGCACGCCACCGGCTGGGCGATGGGCGCTCAACGCGACGGCTCGACCGACGTTGCCGTCGCGTACTACGGCGACGGGGCGACGAGCCAGGGCGACGTCAACGAGGCGATGGTCTTCGCCTCGTCGTTCCGCGCCCCCGTGGTGTTCGTGTGCTCGAACAACCAATGGGCTATCTCGGAGCCCGTCACCGTCCAAGCCACGTACCCGATCGCGGGCCGGGCGCCAGGGTTCGGCATCCCGAGCCTCCGCATCGACGGCAACGACGCCCTCGCTTGCGTCGCGGCCATGCGCTGGGCCCTCGACCGCGCCCGTCGTGGCGAAGGACCCTCGTTCATCGAGGCCGTGACCTACCGCATGGGACCGCACACCACGAGCGACGACCCCACGCGCTACCGCGACGCCGCCGAGGTCGACGAGTGGGCGCAACGCGACCCGATCGCCCGGCTCGAGGCCTACCTGCGCGCCGAGGGGATGCTCGACGACTCCGGAATGGACGAGGTCGCCCGTGCCGCAGACGCTCTCGCCGCAGAGGTGCGCGCCGCGTGCATCGGGGCCACCACCCGGGCCCCCGAGACCATGTTCGACCACGTGTACGCGGAACCGCATGCCGCGGTCGAACGGCAGAAAGCCGAGTACATGGACTACCTCGCGGGGTTCGAGAAGTGACCGCCCTCACCCTCGGGTCCGCGATCAACGCGGGCCTGTCGAAGGCGCTCGAGAACGACGACACGGTCCTGCTCATGGGCGAGGACATCGGGAAGCTCGGCGGTGTCTTTCGCGTCACCGACGGCCTGCAGAAGCGCTTCGGCGCGCAGCGCGTCGTCGACACCCCGCTCGCCGAGGCCGGCATCGTCGGTACGGCCGTCGGACTCGCGCTGCGCGGCTACCGGCCCGTCGTCGAGATCCAGTTCGACGGCTTCGTCTACCCGGCCTTCGACCAGATCGTCTGCCAAGTCGCGAAGCTCCACTACCGCAGCAACGGTCGCATCCGGATGCCGCTGGTCATCCGCATCCCGTGGGCCGGGGGCGTCGGCGCGGCCGAGCACCACTCCGAGTCGCCCGAGGCGTACTTCGTGCACACCGCCGGACTCCGCGTGATCGCCCCCTCGAACCCGCAGGATGCCTACGTCATGCTGCAGCAGGCGGTCGCCTCCGACGACCCGGTGATCTTCTTCGAGCCCAAGCGCCTGTACCACTCCAAGGGTGAGGTCGACCTCGACGCCGACCTCGCCGACGCCCCGCCGATGCACCTCGCGCGCGTCGCCCGCGAGGGCACGGATGCCACGATCGTCACCTACGGCGCCCAGGTGCGCACCGCCCTCGATGCCGCCGTCGCCGCCGAAGATGACGGCATCTCGCTCGAGGTCATCGACCTGCGCTCGCTGTCGCCGATCGACATGAACACGGTCGCGGCATCCGTCCGCAAGACCGGACGCGTCGTCGTCACGCACGAGGCCGCGCGCGAAGCGGGAGTCGGCGCGGAGCTGATCGCGAGCATCACCGAGGAGTGCTTCCACTACCTCGAGACGCCGCCGCGGCGCGTCACCGGGCACGACATCCCCTATCCGCCGTCGAAGCTCGAGAAGCACCACGTGCCCGACCTGGATCGGATCCTGCACGCGGTGGACCTGGTGCTCGAGCGCGGTGCGGGCTCTTCGCCCACCGGCGGCGCATCCGCCGCGACCGTCGAAGGAGGCGTTCGATGATCGCGGAGTTCTTGCTTCCCGACCTCGGCGAGGGCCTTCCCGAGGCCGAGATCGTGCAGTGGCATGTGGCCGAGGGCGACACGGTCACCCTCAACCAGACGATCGCCGAGGTCGAGACAGCGAAGGCGATCGTCGAGATCCCCTCGCCGTACGCCGGCACCGTGCAGGGCTTACACGCCGCGGCCGGAGACGTCGTCGAGGTCGGATCGCCCCTGGTGTCGTTCGACCTGGGCGGGGCGGATGCCGCTACCCCGGCGGCCCCCTCTGCTGTGACGACCCGAGAGGCCGGGACGGGCGCGGCCGTCGAGACGGTCGCCGACGCGCCGCTCGACGCCCCCGCCGACGACATCGCCGCCCGCGCGACCCCGAATCTCGTCGGGTACGGCGCCGCTCCGGCATCCGGCAACCGTCCGAAGCGACGCGCGCGCGGAGGCGGGACCGCGGTGATCGAGTCCGACCACGCCGTGCGCGAGGCCGCTCCGCACGACGTCGTCAAGACCGGGCCGATCGACTTGCCGCTCGAGCGTCCGCGCTCGACCCCGCCGGTGCGCAAGCTCGCGAAGGACCTTGGGGTCGACCTCGTGCTGGTCGCCGCCGCGCACCCGGGCGAGATGGTGACGCGCGGCCACGTCGAGGAGTTCGCGGCGCGCACTTCGGCGATGCCCGAGGTCACGGCATCCGCCGTAGTGCACCCCGGTGGGACGGTGGCGCGCGGCCCGGTGAGCGCGGCCACGGCATCCGCCCCCGCCCCCACGTCGACGGTCCCCCCGACCAGCCTGTCCGGCGACCGGGTGACCCGCACGCCGATCCGCGGAGTGCGCAAGCACACGGCCGCGGCGATGGTGCAGAGCGCGTTCACGGCTCCGCACGCGACGACGTTCCTCACCCTCGACGTCACCGCGACGACCGAGCTGCTCGCCTCGCTCAAGACCGACCGCGCGCTCGACGGGCACCGCATCGGCGTGCTCGCGATCGTCGCGAAGGCCGTGTGCCTGGCGCTCGGGCGCACGCCCGCGCTCAACGCGAAGTGGGATGAGGCGGCGGGTGAGATCGTCGAGCACCACTACGTGAACCTGGGGATCGCCGCCGCGACCGATCGCGGTCTCGTGGTTCCGGTGATCCCGGATGCCGACCGGCTCGCTCTTGTCGACCTCGCCGATGCGATCGCCGAGCTCGCCGCGACGGCCCGCGCCGGACGCACCGCTCCGGCCGCCATGACCGGAGGGACGTTCTCGATCACCAACGTCGGCGTGTTCGGAGTGGATGCCGGAACGCCGATCCTCAACCCCGGCGAAGCGGGGATCCTCGCGGTCGGCGCCCTGCGGCGCACGCCGTGGGAGCACCACGGCGAGATCGCCCTGCGCGACGTGCTGACCCTCAGCCTCTCGTTCGACCACCGTTTGGTCGACGGAGCCGAGGCGGCGCGATTCCTCACCGACGTCGCCGGCGTGCTGCGCGAGCCCGGGCGGGCCATGCTGCTGCGCTGAGCGAACCCGCGGCGGTGAGTCCGTCGCGCGGTGCACCGACGGGGTGCCGAGGGAGTGGTCGCCCTCGGCACCTTTGTTCTGCTGCGGTTGCGGGCGGGTGCAGGCTCCGGGGCGCGCGTCGGGGAGTCAGGCCGTCAGCGCGGCCAGCGCCATGCGGGTCAGGGTCGGGCGCACGCGAGCCGCGGGCACGCCGCGCACGCTGTGCGGCGTCGAGTTGATCAGACCGAAGCACGCCAGGGCTCGCACGCGCCGCTCGGCGGGAGTTTCGGCATCGGGATGCGCGGTGGCGAGCGCCTCGGTCCACACGGCGACGTACGCGTTCTGCAGGCGGCGCACCGTGCGGCGGTCGTCGGGGGAGAGGCGGTCGAGGTCGCGGTCCTGCACGCGGATCACGTCGGCCTCGGCGAGCGCGAACGCGACGTGGAAGTCGACGAGCGCGCGGAGCACGGCGTCGGAGTCATCGGCACCATGCGGGGCGGATGCCGGGTGTGCACGATCGCGGGGGGATTCGGCGACACGCCGGGCGGGGGCTGCCGAGGAAGGCGTGTCTGGCAGGATCCCCGCTGTTGTGTTCGCGGCGGCGGATGCCTCGTGTGCACGATCGCGGAGGGATTCGGCGACACGCGGGGTGGGGGTGGTCGCGGGCGGCGTGTCGGGCGGGGGCTCCGCGGATGTGTTCGCGGCGGCGGATTTCGCGACTCGGCGCCCGCCCTCGAGCAGCCGCTCGCTGACGTCGACGAGGATCGCACCGAGCAACGCCTGTTTGCCCGCGACGTGGCGGTATACCGCCGGCCCGCTCACCCCGGCCGCTTCGCCGATGTCGCCGAGGGTCACACCGTCGAAGCCGCGCTCGGCGAACAGGCGTGCGGCGGCGGCCAGAAGTGCGGCGCGGCGGTCGGCCTTCGCACGGTCGCGAGCGGTGCCGGCGGGGGCGAGGGGGGTAACCGCGTCAGCGCGCGCTTCGCTGGCAACCGCGGGGGGCTCGTCGTTCGCTCTTGTCATCGGCATCCGCTCGGGCTAGCCTGGAATCTCAGTTAGTCAACATTAACTGAAAACCCCTCCGGCGGGAACGACCCCGACCGGAACGACGGTGCCGTCGACGATGCGGCACCGAGACGGAGCCGCCATGAGCACAGCACCGGTCACCGCGGCAGCGCCCGAGACGTCACAGAACGCCGCGCCCGCCGCCGCCCCCACCCAGCGCGACCTCGCGCAAGAGCTCCGCGTGACGCTTGCCACGGCCGCCCGCGGTGGGTCCGACGCCGCGCGAGAGCGTCACACCGCTCGCGGCAAGCTCCTCGCCCGCGACCGCATCGACCGACTTCTCGATGAGGGCAGCCCGTTCCTCGAGGTCGCCCCCCTCGCCGCTCACGGCCTCTACGACGGCGGGGCTCCCGGCGCGGGAGTCGTCGCCGGTATCGGCCTCGTGCACGGATGCCACGTCATGGTCGTCGCCAACGACGCCACCGTCAAGGGCGGGGCGTACTTCCCCCTGACGGTGAAGAAGCACCTGCGCGCGCAGGAGATCGCCCTCGACAACCGCCTGCCCTGCATCTACCTCGTCGACTCGGGCGGGGCGTTCTTGCCCATGCAGGACGAGGTGTTCCCCGACCGCGAGCACTTCGGCCGGATCTTCCGCAACCAGGCGCAGCTGTCGGCCCGCGGCATTCCGCAGATCGCCGCCGTCATGGGCTCGTGCACCGCGGGCGGGGCGTACGTCCCGGCGATGAGCGACGAGAGCGTGATCGTGCGGAACCAGGGCACGGTGTTCCTCGGCGGACCGCCCCTGGTGAAGGCCGCAATCGGCGAAGACGTCACCGCGGAGCAGCTCGGCGGCGGCGACCTGCACGCCCGCCGGTCGGGAGTGGTCGACCACCTCGCCGACGACGACGAGCACGCGCTCGAGATCGTCCGCGACATCGTCGCGACCCTCCCGCCGACCCCCGCGCCGGTCTGGCAGGTCGAGGCGCCGACCGATCCCGCACGCGACCCGCAGGAGCTCTACGACATCGTCCCCGCCGACGTCGCACAGCCCGTCGACACGCGCGCGATCATCGACACCCTCGTCGACGCGGGCACCCTGCACGAGTTCAAGGCGCTGTACGGCGAGAGCGTCATCACGACCTTCGCGCGCCTGCACGGGCACCCGGTCGCGATCATCGCCAACGACGGCGTGCTCTTCAGCGAGTCGGCTCTCAAGGCCGCGCACTTCATCGAGCTCGCCGATCAGCGCGGCATCCCCCTGCTCTTCCTGCAGAACATCACCGGGTTCATGGTGGGGCGGGATGCCGAGGCCGGAGGCATCGCGAAAGACGGCGCCAAGATGGTCACCGCCGTCGCGACCACCCGCGTCCCCAAACTCACGGTCCTCATCGGCGGGTCGTACGGCGCCGGCAACTACGCCATGTGCGGCCGCGCGTACGACCCGCGGTTCCTCTGGACCTGGCCGTCGAGCCGCATCTCGGTCATGGGGGGTGCGCAAGCGGCATCCGTGCTCTCGACCGTCACGCGCGACCAGCGCGCCGCGCGCGGGGAGGAGTGGACGGATGCCGACGACCAGGCCTTCCAGAAACCCATCCGCGACCGCTACGAAGAGCAGGGCAGTCCGTACTACGCCACCGCCCGGCTCTGGGACGACGGCGTGATCGACCCCGCCGACACGCGCACGATGCTCGGGCTTGCGCTCGACGTCGTCAGCCGGGTGCCGCTGGCCGACCGGGGCTTCGGCCTCTTCCGGATGTGAACATGAGCATTCCCCCCTTCTCCTGCGTTCTCGTCGCCAACCGCGGTGAGATCGCGCGCCGGGTGTTTCGGACGTTGCGGCGTCTCGGCATCCGCTCGGTCGCCGTCTTCACCGACGCGGATGCCGACGCGCCCCACGCCCGCGAAGCCGATCACGCCGTGCGCGTGCCCTCGTACCTCGACGTCGACGCGGTGGTCGCCGCCGCCGTGTCGTCGGGGGCGGACGCCGTTCACCCGGGCTACGGCTTCCTCAGCGAGAACGCCGGCTTCGCCCGCGCGTGCGCCGTGGCGGGAATCGTGTTCGTCGGCCCCGGCATCGAGGCGCTCGAGGTGATGGGCGACAAGATCCGCGCGAAGGAGCACGTCGCCGCCCATGACGTGCCGACCGTGCCGGGATTCTCCGCGACGGGGTTGAGCGACGACGAGATCGCCGCCGAGGCCGACCGCGCCGGATACCCCCTGCTCGTCAAGCCCTCCGCCGGTGGGGGCGGCAAGGGCATGACCGTGGCCACCGGTCCCGCCGACCTCTCCGACGCGCTCGCGACGGCCCGCCGGGTCGCCGCCGCGGCCTTCGGCGACGACACCCTGCTGCTCGAGCGGCTGCTCGAGCGCCCGCGCCACATCGAGGTGCAGGTGCTCGCCGACACGCACGGCACGACCCTCTCGCTCGGCGAGCGCGAGTGCACGCTGCAGCGACGGCATCAGAAGGTGATCGAAGAGGCTCCCTCTCCGGTCGTGGACCCGGAGACCCGCGCCCGCCTGGGCGAGGCCGCCGTCGCCGCCGCCCGCAGCGTCGGCTACCTCGGCGCCGGGACCGTGGAGTTCCTCGTCGCGGGCGACCGGCTCGACGAGCCGTTCTTCATCGAGATGAACACGCGCCTGCAGGTCGAGCACCCCGTGACCGAGATGGTCACCGGCATCGACCTCGTCGAGCAGCAGCTGCGGGTCGCGGCGGGCTTCGCGCTCGAGCTCGGCGAGATCCGCCTCGACGGTCACGCGATCGAGGCGCGCGTGTACGCCGAGACGCCCGCCCGCGGATACCTCCCGGCGACCGGGACCGTGAGCCTGTGGCATCCGGGATCCGCCCGCGTCGACAGCGCCGTCGAGACCGGCAGCGTCATCAGCTCGCTGTACGACCCGATGATCGCCAAGGTCATCGCACACGGCCCCGACCGCGAGACGGCCCTCGCCCGACTCGACGCGGCCCTCGCCGACACGGTCGTGCTCGGCGTCGACACGAACATCGCCGATCTTCGCGCCCTGCTGGCCGACCCGGCCGTGCGCGCGGGCGACCTCGACACGGGGTTGCTCGATCGGCGGGGGACTCCGGAGGCTCCGGAACCGTCGCAGGCCGCGCTCGCCGCCGTGGCGCAGAGAGCCGCGGATGCCGGGACCCCGGCCGACGGCTCCGTCTGGGGACGCGTCGGGGCGTGGCGGGCCGGGGGAGCGGCGGCCGCTCGCCCGGTGTCGCTCGAAGACGACGCCGGGCAGGTGCACGCGGTGGCGCCGCCGTCGGGTGACGCGGTGGGTATCCGAGGTGATCGGGGGACCTCGGTGTCCGCCGCGATGGCGTCGGCGACATCGCCCGCGGGCGAGGCGCGCGTGACGGGCGGACCGGTGGAGTACTGGGTGCACGCCGACGGGGGAGCGCACCGGTTGCGAGTCGTGTCGCGGCGAGATGCCGCCCAGCGCCGCCGGACCGCCGCGGGCCGCGCGCCCGGGGCCGTCGATCCCGACCTGGTCGCCCCTCTCCCCGGAACCGTCGTCGCCGTGCACGTCGTCGACGGAGACAGCGTCGAGGCCGGCGCCCGGCTCCTCACGATCGAGGCGATGAAGATGGAGCACACGGTCGTGACCCCGCACGTCGGGACGGTGCGGCTGCGCACCTCCGCGGGCTCGCAGGTCGCGCGAGACGCGGTGGTCGCGACGGTGAGCCCTGAGATCCCCCAGTCCCACGATTCCGCCGGCATCCCGGCATCCCACCCCGCTTCATCCCACAAGGAGACCCTCTCGTGAGCATCGACAGCCAGCAGGTATTCACCGACGACGAGCGCGAACTGAGCGCGATGGTGCGCGAGTTCGCCGACGAGGTGATCGCGCCGCGCTCGTACGAAGCCGACCGCGCGCACCAGCTGCCCCTCGACCTCGTCGAGCAGATGGGCGACCTCGGACTCTTTGGTCTGCCGTTCCCCGAAGAGGTCGGTGGCCAGGGCGGCGACTACGCGAGCCTGTGCGTCGCGATCGAGGGGGTGGCGCGCGTCGACCAGTCGATGGCCATCACGCTGGAAGCAGGCGTCGGCCTCGGCGCCATGCCGATCTACCGTTACGGCACCGACGCGCAGAAGGCGGAGTACCTTCCCGACCTCGTCGCCGGTCGCGCGCTCGCCGGATTCGGACTCACCGAAGCCGAGGCCGGCAGCGACGCCGGCGCCACCCGCACGACCGCGACGCTCGAGGGCGGCGAATGGGTCATCGACGGGACGAAGCAGTTCATCACCAACTCCGGCACCGACATCACCCGATTCGTGACCGTCACCGCGGTTACCCGCCGCACCGACGCGGGCCGCCCCGAGATCTCGACGATCATCGTGCCCAACGGCACGCCCGGCTTCACCGTGGGTCCCGCGTACGACAAGGTCGGTTGGAACGCCTCCGATACGCATCCGCTCACCTTCGACGGCGTGCGAGTTCCCGAGGCGAACCTGCTCGGCCAGCGCGGGCACGGGTTCAAGAACTTCCTCCGCACCCTCGACGAGGGCCGCGTCGCGATCGCCGCCCTCGCCACCGGCGCCGCCGAGGGCTGCCTCGAAGCCGCCGTCGACTACGCCCGCAGCCGCACCGTCTTCGGCGAGCGCCTGTCGACGCGCCAGAACATGCAGTTCCTGCTCGCGCGCATGCACGCCCGCGTGCACACCGCCCGCCTCGCGTGGGTGCACGCCGCGCGCCTGTGCGACGCCGGCAAGCCCTTCACGGTCGACGCCGCCGTCGCGAAGATGACCGCGAGCGACGCCGCCATGGCGAACGCGCGCGACGCGACCCAGGTGTTCGGCGGCAACGGCTTCATCAACGAGTACCCGGTCGCGCGGCATTACCGCGACTCGAAGATCCTCGAGATCGGCGAGGGCACGACCGAGGTGCAGCTCATGGTGATCTCGCGTGCGCTGGGGCTCACGGGTACCGTTGCGGCATGATCGAGCAGCGCGGCCTGTATCTGGAGGAGTTCGTCGTCGGTGAGAAGTACGCGCACCGTCCCGGGCGGACGGTGACGGATGCCGACAACGTCGTGTTCACGACCCTGACGATGAATCCGCAGGCCCTGCACCTCGATGCGGCGTACGCGGCGACCCAGCCGTTCGGTCGTCCGCTGGTGAACTCGATGTGGACGCTGTCGACCCTCGTGGGGCTCTCGGTGGGGCAGCTCACCCAGGGCACGCTCGTCGCGCAGCTCGGGCTGACCGACGTGAGCTTCCCGGCTCCGCTGTTCGTCGGTGACACCCTGATCGCCGAGACCGAGATCGTCTCGGTGCGCCCCTCGGCGTCGAGGCCCGGTCAGGGGATCGTCGTCATGGAGCACACCGGACGCTCGCAGAACGACGAGGTGGTCGCCACCGCGACCCGCACGGTACTGGTGTGGGCGCAGGAGGCGGCGGCGTGAGCGGGGCCCTTCCCGACCCGTGCGGCGCGTTCGACGAGGGCCCCGCGGGTATCTCCGCGGTGCTGCGGGGGTGGGCGGCGTGAGCGCATCGTTCTCGCTCGGTCCCGCACTCCTGTTCGTACCCGGCGACCGGCCGGAACGGCTGTCGAAGGCTCTCGAGCGGGCGGATGCCGCGATCCTCGACCTCGAAGACGCCGTCGCCCCGGATGCCAAGGCTCACGCCCGCGCGGAGTTGATCGCCGCCGACCCCGACCCCGAACGCGTCATCGTGCGGGTCAACGGACCCGAGACGCCCGACTTCGCGCTCGACCTCGACGCCCTCGCCGAGACCCGCGTGCGGCGCGTAATGGTCGCCAAGGCCGAGGATCCTGCCGCGCTCGCGCGGCTCGAGGGGTACGAGGTGATCGCCCTGTGCGAGACGGCTCGTGGGGTGGTCGCCGCCGAGCAGCTCGCCGCCCTGCCGCAGGTGATCGCGCTCATGTGGGGTGCCGAAGACCTCGTCGCGAGCCTCGGCGGAACTTCGAGCCGCAGCGACGACGGCGGGTATCGCGACGTCGCACGCCTCGCGCGGGCTCGGGTGCTGCTCGCCGCCGGAGCCTTCGGCAAGCAGGCAATCGACGCCGTGCACGTCGACATCGCCGACCTCGACGGCCTCTCGGACGAGGCGCGGGATGCCGTGACATCCGGATTCACGGCCACCGCGTGCATTCACCCCGGGCAGGTCGCGACGATCCGCGCGGCGTACGCCCCGCCCCCCGAGCAGGTCGAGTGGGCGCGCGGAGTGCTCGCCGCGGCCGAGGGGGAGCGGGGAGTGTTCCGCCACGAGGGGCGAATGATCGACGAGCCGATCCTGCGCCACGCCCGCTCGCTCGTCGCGCGGGCGGAAAACGCTTAGCTCGCGACGCCGGCGTAGGCCAGCATCTCCCAGCGGTCGCCGTCGAGGCGGAAGGTCGTCGCCGAGCAGTTCGGCAGGCGTTCGCCCTCGCGGGGGAACTCGCCGTCGGTGGCGAACATGATGACCTCGCGGATGAGCGCTCCGTGTGCGACGGCGATCACGTCGACGCCGTCGGGCGCGGATGCCACGGCCTCGGCGAGCGCGGCCAGCGCACGCTCGCGCACGACCGGCCAGGTCTCGGCGCCGGGCACATCGGCCGCGTGCCAGGGGCCGTAGGTGTCGGAGAAGGTGGGCGCGTCCATGCCCTCGGCCTCGCCGTACGAGCGCTCCCGCAGGCCGGGGAGGCGCAGGGTCACCGACGTGCCGAGGGCCGCAGCGATGATGTCGGCCGTCTCGGCGGCGCGACCCAGGTCGCTCGAGACGACGACGACCTCACGGCCGGCGTACTCCGCGGCGAGGGTCTCGGCGATGCCGCGCGCCTGCAGACGACCGGTGTCGTTCAGGGGGATGTCGGTCGACCCCTGGATGCGTCCCTCGTAGTTCCACGCCGTCTCGCCATGCCGCACCAGAGTCAGAATCGTCACGCGTCGAGCCTAACCGGCGGGGAGTGCGGGGGTGCCGAGTCAGTCGCCGACCCGCTCGGGAGTCCCGGCCGGGCAATCGACAGCACGGGCGACGACACCCGCCGTGCGAATGTCGAACGACCGGCAAGCCCGCGCCCACCCGCGCCGCGTGAACGGCCCTTCGAGGGCTTCCGGATTCGCGTACGCGTACACGACGACGAGGGCGTCACCGTCGCTCGAGAGCACGCGCCACACGTCCGGCAGCCCCCTGGTCCGCGCCGCGATCTCCCCGTTCTGAAGGGCTGCGCTCACGGCGGAGCGAGGATCGGGGGTTGTCTGGGCGACGGCCGTGATCGCCGCGAGCAGGGCCCCGTCGGCAAAGACCGCCGCCTGTTCGTCCTCGATCACCTTCGGGTTGCCACCGAAAGCCCGTCCCACCATCACGATGACGATCAGAGCTGCAAGCAGCCCAACGATCGTGACCGCGCGACGTCGAGAGTCCGGGGGTCTTGCGCCGGGACCGGTGACCTCGGAGGGCAGGGGTACGTCAAGGCTCAAAGCAGCCCCGGCAGCCGATCGGCGAACGCCCGCAGCACGTGCGTCGTGCCCCCGTCGATCTTGACCGCCGCGCGCTGGTCGGCGCGCGTCTCGCCGCGATTGACGATGACCACGGGGAGGCGCTTGCGTCGCGCCCGCTCGACGAGCCGGATGCCCGAGTTGACCACCAGGGACGAGCCGGCGACGACCAGCGCATCGCTGGTGTGCACGAGCTGCTCCGCCTCGCGGAACTTCTCGACCGGGATGTACTCGCCGAAGAACACGACATCGGGCTTGAGCGTGCCCTCGCACACCGAGCACACCGGCACGACGAAACCGTGGGCGCTCGCCGGGGTGACATCGCCGTCGGGGCCGAGCTCGACATTCTCGGGGAGCGAGATCCAGGGGTTGTCGGCCTCGACGCGTTCGGCCAGGTCGCGGCGGTCGAACACCTGCCCGCACTGCAGACAGCCGACGCGGCGCATCGTGCCGTGCAACTCGACGACGCGTCCGCTGCCGGCCCGTACGTGCAGACCGTCGACGTTCTGCGTGATCACGCCGTTGGCGACTCCGGCGGACTCGAGATCGGCGAGGGCGCGATGACCGTCGTTCGGCTGCGCGGCGGCGAACACCTTCCACCCCAGGTGGCTGCCCACCCAGTAGCGGCGGCGCGCGTCGGCACTCGAGAGGAACTGCTGAGCCGTCATGGGCGTGCGCGTCGGCGCCCCCTTGCCCCGATAGTCGGGTATCCCCGAATCGGTCGACACGCCCGCGCCCGTGAGGACGGCGATCTTGCGCCCGGCGAGGACCTCGACGGCGCGATCGATGGATGCCGAGAACTCGGCGTCCTGCGTCGTGTCGGTCATGCACACCTCCGTCCCGTCGAGTCTATGGCGGGGCGCCGACACCGGCTCGCGCCGGCAGCCCCTCCTCCCGTCCCGTCGACGGGTCCGTGTCGCGGGGAGGAGCGCGCGAAAGGGAGACTGGGGGAATGAGCTCCTTCCCCCGGCCCGCCATGCTCGACGTCACCTCCCTCCGCCGCGTGCGTCCGTGGGGCGGTGATCTCGTCGACATCGCCATCGACGGGGGACGGATCACCGCGATCACCCCCGCCGCCGCCGACCCCATCGGCATCCGGGAATTCGACGGACGCGGGCTGCTCGCCCTGCCGGGGCTCGTGAACGCCCACGCGCACGTGGACAAGTCGTGGTGGGGACTGCCGTGGCAGTCGTACGGCGGCGAGGGGTCGACCGAGGGGCGCATCCGACACGAACGGGAGCAGCGCGAGGCGCTCGGCATCCCCTCGCTCGAGCGCTGCGCGTTCGTGCTCCGCGAGCTCGTCCGTCAGGGAACGACCGCGATCCGCACCCACGTCGACGTCGACAACGGGGTGGGCCTGCGCGGGATCGAGGCGGTCGAAGAAGCCGCGGCCGCCTACGGGGGCGCCCTCGACGTGCAGATCGTGGCCTTCCCGCAGGACGGGGTGCTTCGACGCCCGGGTGTCCTCGAGCTGCTGCGCGAGGCCGCAGGCCGCGACAGCGTCACGGGGATCGGTGGTCTCGACCCCGCGTCGATCGACCGCGACCCGGTGGGACAGATCGACGCCCTGACCGCGCTCGCCGCCGACACCGGGGTCGACCTCGACATCCACCTGCACGACGCGGCCGAGCTCGGCGCGTTCCAGATCGAGCTGCTCATCGAGCGCACGCAGCGCCTGGGACTCGGCGGACGGGTGAACATCGCCCACGGGTTCGCCGTCGCCCAGCTCGACCCCGCCCGCCGGCGCGACCTCCTCGCCGCGATGGGCGCGGCCGGCGTATCGATGACCACCGTCGCCCCGCTGCGGCTGGCGCAGCTTCCCCTCGCCGAGCTCGACGCGGCCGGAGTCCGGCTGGGGCTCGGCACCGACGGCATCCGGGATCTCTGGAGCCCCTTCGGCACCGGCGACACGCTTGGCATCGCCTGGCAGTACGCCCGCGCGGGAGGGCTCGTGCGCGACGAGGAGCTGCTCCGCGTCGTCGAGCTCGCCACCCGCGCGGGTGCGTGGGCGGTCGGTCGAGAGGTGCACGACCTCGTCGAGGGAGCGCGCGCAGACATCGTCCTCGTGGATGCCGAGAACCCCATGGATGCGCTCGTGCGTCAGCCCGAGCGGGCCCTGGTGATCGCCGGGGGTCGGGCGCTGCACGTGGCGTGAGGTCTGGCGCGCGGGCTGCTGGCACCATGGGGGGATGCCCGTCATCCCCCTCGACTCCGCCGCCGACCCGCGCCTCGCCGACTATCGCGATCTCACCGACGTGTCGCTGCGGCGGGTGTCGGAGCCGGCTGGCGGGCTCTACATCGCCGAGTCCTCGAAGGTCCTCGATCGCGCCCTTCGCGCGGGGCACCGGCCGCGCTCCGTCCTCGTGCAGGAGAAGTTCCTCGCCGATGCGCTCGCGCTCGTCGGTGAGGACGCCGAGGTCTACGTCGTCCCGGCCGAGGTCGCCGAACGGGTGACCGGATACACCGTGCACCGGGGGCTCCTGGCGTCCATGCATCGCCCCGCGCTGGCATCCGTCGAAGAAGTCGTGCGCGACGCCCGGCTCGTCGTCGTTCTCGAAGACGTGGTCGATCACACCAACATCGGAGCGGCGTTCCGTTCGGCGGCGGCCCTCGGCGCCGACGCGGTGCTCGTCACCCCGCGCTGCGCCGACCCGCTGTACCGACGCAGCGTCCGCGTCAGCATGGGCACCGTGTTCCAGGTGCCGTGGACGCGACTGCCGGAGTGGTCGGATGCCGCCCCCCTGCTGCACGACGCCGGATTCCACCTCGCCGCACTGGCGTTGTCGGACGACGCGGTGACCCTCGACGCTTTCTCTGCCGCGGGGCACGAGCGCATCGCCCTGCTGATGGGATCCGAGGGCGACGGACTCAGCCGGGGCGCGCTCGCCGCGGCGGACACCGTCGTGACGATCCCGATGGCCGGGGGAGTGGACTCGCTCAACGTCGCCGCGGCGAGCGCGGTGGCGCTGTGGGAACTCGGACGGGGACGCCGGGCCTGAGGCGGGGGACTTCGAACCGGCTCAGCCGGTCGGGTCATCGAACCCGCCCGCACGCATGCGGAGCTCCGACGCGGCAGCGGCGCTCACGCGCTGGTCGGGGTCGGCGCCAAGCGCCGCGAGCAGATCGTCGGGGAGATCGTCCTCGCCGACCAAGTACCACCTCTCGACGACGCTTCCGTCCGCGGCGACGCGGCGGTCGCGGGCGTCGTCGCGCGGCAGGCCCTCGGGCGGGGAATCGTCCCGTTCGATCGCGAGGTGCAGATGCGGAGGGAGCGCGTCGGGGCCGATCTGCGCCTCCGGCGCCGTGAACAGTTGCACGACGACACCCCGGCCGCGCCACTCGAGCCAGTCGATCTGCTCGTCGTCCCACCGCGGGTCGTCGGCGTTCCAGCCCGACCAGTCCGGCCCCTCGGTGTCGAAGGCCCATCGTTGCGGCTCGGCGTTGAGCGTCTCGGCGATCGCGAGCGCGTCGCGGCGCACGTCGGAAAGCTCCCCGTCGCGGAACACCGACAGGTTCGGCGGCCACGCCGACGACACGACATCCCACCCCGCGGCGCTGAAGCGACCGCTTTCGACCTCGGGCGCCCACCCGGTGTCGGCGAGGGTCTCGGCGAGCGCATCGGCGTCTCGCAGGAGGGTGTCGGCGTCGGCCACGCGCAGCAGGGCGACGACCGCGTCGGGAAGGGCGTGCACGGGCGTCACGCCTGCGTCTCGCGGGAGCCCGCGGCATCCCGACCCGGGGCGAGGGTCACCATCGGAAGCGGCTCGGGACGCTTGGGCTGGATGTGGTCGCCGGACGACTGGTGTCGCAGACGCCGCAGCACCCAGGGCACGAGGTACTCGCGCGCCCACACGAAGTCCTTCTCGCGGGCGGCGCGCCACGTCGTGATCGCCCTGGTCTCGGCCTTCATCGGCTCGAGGTCGTTGGGCACGTTGAGGGCCCGCAACACCATGCGGGCGACCTCGTGATGACCGAGGGAGTTGTAGTGCAGGCGATCGTCGTCGAAGAAGCGCATGTCCTGCACCTCTTTGAGGCCCCACTGGTCGGCGACCACGCAGTCGTAGCGGTCGGCGATCGAGCGGATGTTCTCGTTGTAGATCGCGACCTTGCCCCGGATGCCGCGGAACACCGGCGTGAACTCGGTGTCGATCGCCGTGAAGACGACGATGGTGGCCCCGCTGGCGCGCAGACGCGCGACGGCGTCTTCGAATTGCCGCGACACGGCATCGGGATCGCTGCCCGGGCGGATGACGTCATTTCCGCCCGCGGAGATGGTGATGAGGTCGGGTTTGAGCGCGAGCGCCGGCTCGATCTGGTCGGCGACGATCTGCGCGATGAGCTTTCCGCGCACCGCGAGGTTGGCGTAGGCGAAATCGTCGACCTGCGCGCCGAGGACCTCGGCGACCCGGTCGGCCCACCCGCGGTGACCGCCGTCGGGCAGTGGGTCGCCGATTCCCTCGGTGAACGAGTCGCCGAGGGCGACGTAGCGCCGCCAGGGGTGGGGGCCGGGGTTGTCGGACGCGGACGGGGTGCGGGGCGAATGCGGATCGAGTGTCATCGAAACCTCCGGCTTCCACGGTACCCCCGGCCTCCGACACCGCGAGAGAGCGGGCGCGCGAGGTAGCGGCATCCGCGTGGCCGGTCGCGCAGGAACGCGATCCCGTCGCGTGAACGAGTGCTCCTCGCGTGAGCGTGCGCGGCTCACGTCCCCGCGCGACCCACCGGCGTCCGGCCTCCCAGGGGACATCCGTAAACGCGATTTCGTCGGATAAACGCCGTCTGCACGCGTTTCTCGGTACGAATCGCGTTTATGGCCGGTGGTGCGACGTATCCGCCTCCGGGTCGGGCGTGGCGGGCTCCGCTGTCGCCTATCGTGGATGTTCGCGCTCGCGAAGGATGGAGGTTCGATGCTGGAAGAAGAAGCCCGCACCTCGGCCCTCCCGCACACGAGCTCGGCCGCCGAAGCGGTGACTCCGCGCATCGCCTCTCCCGGCCCGGTCGCGAGCCCCGGCCCGGTTGCCAGCCCGGGTCCGGTCGCGAGCCCCGGCCCGGTTGCCAGCCCGGGTCCGGTTGCCAGCCCGGGTCCCGTTGCCACCCCCGGTCCGGTTGCCAGCCCGGGTCCCGTCGCCAGCCCTGGTCCGGTCGCGAGCCCCGACGCCTCCTCCGCGCCCGCCGTCCCGGCATCCGCGCCCGCCGACGCGGCCCCCGTCGTCGACCCGTCCCACGCGACCGCGCCCGTCGCCGACGAACCGGCGCCCGGGGCGATTCCCGACCCTGCTCTCGACGGGGTCGAGCCGCACTTCGGCTCCTTCGCCGCCGAGCACCTCTCGCCGTCGTTCCCGCAGCGCGCGCCGTGGGGAACAGCGCAGCGCCTGCGCGCCTGGCAGGCCGAGGCGCTGGATCAGTACTTCGGCTCCGACGGGCCCGACGGCGTCGGCAAGGGTCCGCGCGACTTCCTCGCGGCGGCCACCCCGGGCGCCGGTAAGACGACCTTCGCCCTTCGTCTCGCGTCCGAGCTCATGCGTCGTCGCGTGGTCGACCGCATCGTCGTCGTCGCCCCCACCGAGCACCTCAAGACCCAGTGGGCCGAGGCGGCCGCGCGTGTCGGCATCCGGCTCGATCCGTTCTTCTCCAACCGGCACGCCACGCCCTCGCGGCAGTACCACGGCGTCGCGGTCACGTACGCGCAGGTCGCGGTGAAGGCCGAGGTGCACCAGCGCCTCACCATGGATGCCCGGACCCTCGTGATCCTCGACGAGGTGCACCACGGTGGCGACGCGCTCAGCTGGGGCGACGCCCTGCGCGAGGCCTACAACCGCGCGACGCGCCGCCTGCTGCTGTCGGGAACCCCGTTCCGCAGCGACACCGCGCCCATCCCGTTCGTGGAGTACCACCCGAACTCGAAGGGCATCCGCCTCTCGCGCACCGACTACGCCTACGGCTACCGCCGTGCCCTCGACGACGGGGTCGTGCGCCCCGTCTTCTTCCTCGTCTATGCCGGTCAGATGCGCTGGCGCACCAAGGCGGGCGAGGAGATGGAGGCCCAGCTCGGCCAGGACAACACCAAGGACATCACCTCGCAGGCCTGGCGCACGGCGCTCGATCCGAACGGCGACTGGATCCCCGCGGTCCTGCGCTCCGCCGACCGCCGCCTCACCGAGGTGCGCGAGACGGTTCCGGATGCCGGTGGCCTGGTCATCGCGACGGATCAGACCGCCGCGCGCGCCTACGCCGCCATCCTCGAGGACATCAGCGGTGAGAAGGTCACCATCGTGCTCTCGGACGAGGCCGAAGCATCGGGACGCATCGAGACGTTCTCGAAGGGCACGAGCCGCTGGATGGTCGCCGTGCGCATGGTGTCCGAGGGCGTCGACGTCCCGCGCCTCGCCGTCGGCGTGTACGCCACGAGCGCGTCGACGCCGCTGTTCTTCGCCCAGGCCATCGGCCGTTTCGTGCGCGCACGCCGCCGCGGTGAGACCGCGAGCGTGTTCCTGCCGAACGTCCCGCAGCTGCTCGCCCTCGCCGGCGAGATGGAGGCGCAGCGCGACCACGCCCTCGACCGTGACAGCGACACGGAAGACCAGTGGAACGCCGAAGAAGACATGATGGATGCCGCCGAGCGCGAGGACAAAGCCTCCGACGCGCTCGAGCAGGAATTCGAGTACCAGGCGCTCGGCTCGCTCGCGCACTTCGACCGCGTGCTGTTCGACGGGCAGGAGTTCGGCCAGCTCGCGGTTCCGGGAACCATCGAGGAGGAGGAGTTCCTCGGCATCCCGGGTCTTCTCGAACCCGAACAGGTGCACGAGGTGCTCATGTCGCGGGCTACGCGGCAGTCGCGCCACCGCTCCACCCGCGAGGCGACCGAGAAGGAGAGCGGTGAGCCGCCCTCGGTCGACGACGGTGGGCTCCCGGCGCCTCTGCACCGCACCCTCAAGGAGCAGCGCCAGTTGCTCAACACGATGGTCGGTCTGTACGCCCGCCAGAGCGGCGAGCCGCATGGCCTGGTGCACGCCGAGCTCCGCCGCATCTGCGGCGGCCCCGCCGTCTCGCACGCGACGGTCGCGCAGCTGCAGGCGCGCATTGACGTGCTGCGCAAGCGCGTGCACTCCTGACCCGGATCCGGAACGGCTCGGCCCCGCCCCGCCTCCCCGCCGCCCGCGACCCCCGGTTTCGCGGCCCCGAAATGCTGGCACCGAGCCCTCGGCATCCGCGTCTTTCCGGGCTTCGGGGGGCCGAAATGCTGTCAGTGTGGGCCGACGCGCCCGAGGGGGTGAACCCGCCTCACTACGGTGGGGACGACCCGAAGGAGCACCCGTGACGACCCCCGCCACACCCACCGCCCGTGATCGCCGCCGCTGGGCGCGCTATCTCGTCGACGAACGCGCCGAGGCGCGCGTGTACCGCGAGCTCGCCTCGCGCCGCACCGGGGAGGAGCGCGACATCCTGCTCGCCCTCGCCGAGGCCGAGGGCCGCCACGAGCAGCACTGGCTCGATCTCCTCGGCGAGGCGCCCAAGCGCCTGCCCGCGCCGGGCATCGGCACCCGACTCCTGGCGTGGATGGCCCGCCGCTTCGGCTCGATCTTCGTGCTCGCCCTCGCCCAGAACGCCGAGGCCCGCTCGCCCTACGCCGACGAGCCTCACGCGACCCCCGCGATGGCCGCTGACGAACGCGTGCACCACGAAGTCGTCCGCGGTCTCGCCGCGCGCGGGCGCCGACGCCTCTCGGGCACCTTCCGCGCCGCCGTCTTCGGTGCGAACGACGGTCTCGTGTCGAACCTCGCCCTGGTGATGGGCGTCGGGGCGACCGGCGTGGCCCCCAGCTTCGTGCTCTTCAGCGGTATCGCGGGCCTGCTCGCCGGCGCCCTGTCGATGGGCGCGGGGGAGTTCGTCTCGGTGCGGTCGCAGCGCGAGCTGCTCGAAGCCACCGAGGAGAGCGACTTCGCCGACTCCGCTCTTCCTCACCTCGACCTGGATGCCAACGAGCTCGCGCTCGTCTACCGCACGCGCGGGATGGATCCGGATGCCGCTCTCGACAAGGCCCGCGACGTGGTCACCGCGGCGCAGGCCGGTACCGCACCCGCCGCAGCCGCCCCGGGGGAGTCGTCGCACGAGGTCGTCGGTAGCGCCTGGGGCGCGGCCCTGTCGAGCTTCCTGTTCTTCGCCTCGGGCGCGATCATCCCGGTACTGCCGTGGATCTTCGGCATGGCCGGCTTCCCGGCCGTGGCTCTCGCGCTGGGCCTCGTCGGCATCGCGCTGATCGGCACCGGCGCCATGGTCGGTCTGCTCTCGGGCGCCTCGCCGATCAAGCGGGGACTCCGCCAGCTCGCGATCGGGTTCGGCGCGGCCGCGGTCACCTACGTGCTCGGCCTGCTGTTCGGCGTGTCGGCGGGCTGACGCGGCGAGGGGCGCTGCCCTCGGGGCAGCGCCCGCCGCGCGGCGCTCACCTCCCGACCACGCCGCCGGTGCCCCGCGGTCGCGTCGCGCTCGACCCCCGCCCGCGGCCCCGCTGTCGCGTCGCGCTCAGCCCCGGCTCGCCGCCGTCACCCGGGCGGCCTCGCGCGCGGCGCCGACGTTCTTCCGCCCCGCCCGCGAGCCGGCGAGCTTGGCGGCGATGTGCTCGCGCACCGTCACCGGCTCGTACAGCGCCGGGGCCCCGGCCGAGACGAAGTGGGGGAGCGGGGCGATCACGGCGTCCGCGTTCCCGTCGTGGAAGAACGCCGCCGACCGTCGACGCTCGATCGTCCCGTCGACGACCGGTGGCTTCACCCGGTGCAGGGTCGACATCCACCGGTCGTTCGTCAGGCGTGCCGCGACGTCACCGAGATTGACGAGCAGAGCGCCTCGGGCGGGCGAGACGTCGTTCCACGAGCCGTCCTGGCCGAGCACCTGGAGTCCCGCGATCTGATCCGCCCAGAGCACGGTGACGAGACCGAAGTCGGTGTGTTCGCCCATGCCGGTCAGCTCCGCCCCCAGCTCGATCGAGCCCGGCGGGAGGGCGTAGTTGTTCATGCGCAGCACGTCGATGGAGTGATCGGTCACGTCGTCGAAGAAGTCGTCGGGCACCCGGAGGGCTGCCGCGAAGATCCGCGTCAGAGTCTGTGCGACACGTCGCGCCTCGCCGTAATAAGCGCGGACGGCCGGTTCGAAGATGCGCGTCTCGGCGGGCCAGGTGTTCTCGGCGTAGTCCGCCGGCGTCGCGGTGCTCCCCGGATACTCGGCGGCCGAGGTCCCCACGTTGAACGCCTCGAAGAAGTCGTTCATCCGCGTCACCGGGTCGACGCCGAGGCTGTAGCTCAGGGACTCGCTTTTCGGCGGGCTGTACCCGCGATTCTCGGACGCGGGCCGCACGTACGCCTTCTTGGTCTCCAGGGGCAGGGCGAAGAATTCGTCGAGCCCTTCCGTCAGCTCCGAGATCACGGCATCCGGGATGCCGTGACCCACCACCTGCATGAAGCCCACGGTGCGACACGCGTGGTCGATCGCGGCGACCACCGCGGCGCGCGCGTCGGGGGAGCCGGGTCCCACCCAGGCGGAGATGTCGATCGTCGGCACGGAGAACGCGGGCATGCCCCGACGCTAAGCGGCCGATGTCACGCGGGTGTTTCCGCGCCGTCACGGGCGGCGTGACGGGGCGCGTGTCGTTCGCATCGTCACCGCGAGGGCACCGCACCTGGTCGCATCGCACCTGGTCGCATCGCACGGGGTCACGGCGCCGGGTCACGGCATCCGGGATCGTCCCTCCCGGCGACGACGCCGACGCGCCGCCAGGCGTGCCCCCGCGTACAGCAGCGCCCCGATGGCCGTGGCGAAGAAACCGATCGGCAGGTCGGTGCCGACCGACAGCGCGATCGACGTCCAGACCGTGCCGAGCGTGAGGGCGACCGAGAGGGCCATCCCCTGTCCGGGTGTGCGCGTGAGAGCCTGCGCCGCTGCCGGGGGACCGACGAGCAGCGCGAACATCAACAGTGCGCCCACCATCGGCACGCTCACCGTCGTCGCCGCAGCGATCACGAGGGCGAACACGAGGTCCACTCCCGTGACGCGTATTCCGCGCGCGGCGGCGAGGGCGGGCGAGACGGATGCCAGCAGCAGGGGCCGCGCGATGAGCGCGACGAGCGCGAGACAGCAGACTCCGAGCAGGCCCATCGTGGCGAGCTGATCGGGCGACACCCCGAGGATCTGGCCGAACAGCAGGGCGAAGACCTGCGCCGAGTACTCGCGCGAGCGGCTGAGGAACAGGGCGCCGAGCGCGAGCATCGTCACCAGCGTCAGGGCCGTGACGACATCGTGCCGCGCCCGGCGCCCGAGGAGCACGATGCCCACCGCCCCGCCCGCGGCGAAGACGCCGAGCCCGACCAGCGGGTTCACCCCGACGAGGACGGCCCCCGCCGCCCCGGCGAACGCCCCGTGCGGCACGGCATGGGCGAAGAAGGCGTTGCCGCGCAGCACGACGAAGAAGCCGACAATACCGGCGACCACCGCCACGATCGTCCCTCCCGCCCACGCGGTCATCAGGTACGGCGCGAACATCACCCCACCGCCATCCGGTGCCCGAAGGGACGCAGGGCCGTCACGGTCCGCGCCCCGACGTACCCGAGGAACACCGCCGCGACGATCGTGAAACTGACGGGCCAGCTGCTGCCTCCGAACCAGTCGAAACTCGCGAAGGCCACCAGGCACCCCAGCCACACTTCGACCACCGCGATGACCGCGGCGAGCGCCGCTGCCGTGCTCAGACGCCGCGTGAACAGCAGCGCGGTCGCGGCGGGTCCGATCAGCAGTGCGGTCGAGAGGATCGCCCCGATCGACAGGGACGACAACTGGACGGCGAGGGCGAGGGCGACGAGGAAGAGCGTGCTCGCCGTTCTCGGGGGGACACCGCGCGCAGCGGCCAGATCGCGGTCGAGGGTCTCCAGTGCCACCCACCGCCAGATCGCCGTCATGATCGCGAGGGTGACCACGCCCAGCGCGACGATGACGGGCACGAGGGCGCTGTCGAGGGAGAACAGCGAGCCGAACAGCACCGAGATCGCGGCGTTGCTGGATCCGCCGATGAGGGTGTCGAGGGTCAGGAACAGGGCGGTCAGCCCCATGCCCGCACCGAAGACGATGCCCGTGGCCACATCGCGGCCCTCCAGTCGCCGGGTGCCGATCGCCTCCATCGCGACCGCCGAGATCACCCCCGCGAGGACGAACCCCCACAGTTGGCTCACGCCGAGTAAAAACGCCCCCGACCCCCCGACCGCACCCAGATCGGCGAGCGCGTGACCGGCGAAGGACTGACCCCGCGTGATCGTGAACACCCCGACGACGCTCGACACCACGGCGACCACGGTTCCGACCGCGAGAGCCGTCTGCACCGTCGGACTCGCGAAGAACGCCGAGAGCACCGCGCTCACGTGTGCGTCACGGCGTCGTCGGCGACGACGAAGGTGCGCCCGGCCGTCTCGACCACCCGCATCGGCGAGCGGTACAGCGCGCTCAGCACGTCGTCGCGCACCACCTCGGCGGCAGTGCCCACCGCGGCGCGCCCTCCCGCCAGGTAGGCGACGCGGTCGAGCACCGGCAGCAGCAGGGTCAGATCGTGCGCCGTGACCACGATCGCCACGTTCGAGCGGCGCCGCAGGTCGTCGAGGAGGGCGACCACGTCTCTCGCGCTGACCGGGTCGAGGCTCGCGAGCGGCTCGTCCAGCAACAGCAGTGTCGGACGGCTCACGATCGCGTGCGCGAGCAGGACGCGCTGCTGCTGTCCGCCCGAGAGCTCGCCCACCCGCGCGTCGGCGAAATCCGACGCGCCCACTTGCGCCAGCGCAGCGTCGACCGCCCCGCGCAGGCGACGCCGACCGAGAGGGATACCGAGCCGAGCCCCGTCGAGACCCAGCATCACGACATCGCGGGCGCGCAGCGGCGCCTGCGGGTCGAGGCTGATCTTCTGCGGCACGTACCCGATGCCCGCGCGTCGATCCGGACGCCGCACCCCTCCCGCCTGAGGGCGCAGGATACCGAGCAGCACCCGGAGCAGGGTGGTCTTGCCCGCGCCGTTCGCTCCGATCAGCCCGACGATCGCCCCCGGCGGCACGTCGAGGTCGACGTCGTCGAGGACGGTCCGGCCACCGAGACGCACCGCGATCCCGCGCGCCCGGAGGACGACGTCGGGATCGCGGAGCCGGGACGCCTTGCTCACAGGTGCTCGGTGGAGGTGCCCTGGGTGGCGGCGGTCTCGAGAGCCTTCACCTCGTCGAGCATCCAGTCCTGGTAGTGGTGGTTTGCCGGCATCGTCTCGTATACGCCCACCACCGGGATGCCGTTGTCCTTGGCGAGCTGCAGGTACTTGTCGGTCGTGTCGTCGGTGACCTGCTGGTTGTAGAGGAACACCTTCACCTGCTTGCCGGTGAAGAGGGAGTCCTGCGTCGCGGTGTCCTGCGCCGAGGGATCGGTGTCGTTCATGATCGCGGCCTGCAGATTCCAGGGCGTCTCGACGTCGGCATCCGCTGCGTCCAGCATGAAGTCCGCGACGGGCTCGGTCACCGCGACGGGTGTCTTCGGGTGGTCCTCCGCGAACGCCGAGAGCGCGTCTGTCCAGTCCGACAGGGACGCGGTGAAGGTGGCGAGGTTCGCGTGGAACGCGTCGGCGCTCGCCGGATCGAGCTCGCTGAGCCTGTCGGCCACGGCCTTGGCGACCGCGGGCATGGTCTTCGGGTCGTACCAGAGGTGGGGGTTGTCGGTGCTGTCGGGAAGTCCCAGCACGTCCTGTGCCACGATCACCGATCGGCTTTCGTCGGGGGAGGCCTTTTCGAGATCGGACATGAAGTCGTCGTAGCCGAGACCGTTCTGCACGATGAGTTTCGCGCCGGCGATCTCCTTGGCCACGCTCGCGCTCGCCTCGAACGTGTGCGGATCGGTGTTGGGGTCGCTCAGGATCGCCGAGACGTCGACGCGATCTCCGCCGATCTGCTGCACGACGTCGGCGTACTCGTTCTCGCCAGCGACGACCGTGATCTTCGGGCTCGAGTCGGCGGTCGCGGCGGGAGCGGTCGACGATGCGCCTGTCGCACACCCGGCGAGGACCAGGGTTAGTAGCGAGGCGGAGGCGGTGGCGGCGACGACGGTGCGCGCTGTCTTCATGGAGGTCGGTGTCCCTTCGCGATCGGTTCTCTGGGAATGAGAACCGTTATCACGAAGGAACGTAGGGAGGGAGGCTATGCCGAGAGAAGCGGCGGCTATCGGTTCCCTGAACGCGCGCGGACCCCCACGCGGGCTGCGAGCGCTACCCGGCGCAGAAACGAAGAAGACCCCCCGGGACGAACCCGGGGGGTCTTTCTCATGTGTGCGCGAGGGGGGACTTGAACCCCCACGCCCGTTAAAGGGCACTAGCACCTCAAGCTAGCGCGTCTACCTATTCCGCCACCCGCGCATCTGGGTGTTTTGCTGCTTTCGCAACGAAGAACGACATTACCACGCTCCCGACCCCGCCTCGAATCGGTGCCGCTTCCCGGGCGCGTCTCGGGGCGACGCGCGGCGGGCTGCGACGCTCGTCCCCGGTACCGTAGTGCGCATGCCCGAGCTCGAATCCGACATCCCCGAGGTCGCCCGCGTCGCGCGCGACCTCATCCGGTTCGACACCTCGAACTACGGCGGGGGCCGTGCCGAGGGCGAGCGCGAGGCGGCCCAGTACGTCGGCGCGTACCTCGAAGCCCTCGGTCTCGAGGTCGAGTACTACGAGCCCGTCGACCGCCGCACCAACGTCTGCGCCCGCATCCCGGGTCGTAATCCCGACAAGCCCGCCCTGATCCTCCACGGCCACCTCGACGTGGTGCCCGCCGTCGCCGCCGACTGGAGCGTCGATCCGTTCGCCGGCGAGATCCGCGACGGCGTGCTGTGGGGTCGGGGGGCGGTGGACATGAAGGACATGGATGCCATGATCCTCACCGCCGTGGCCGACGTGCTCCGCGCGGGGGAGCAGCCCGAGCGCGACATCATCGTCACGTTCTTCGCCGACGAGGAGAACGGCGGCGTCGAGGGCTCGGCGCTCGTCATCCGCGACCGGCCCGAATGGTTCGCCGGCGCGACCGAGGCCATCAGCGAGGTCGGCGGGTACTCGATCGCCGTCGGCGACCGCCGCGCGTACCTGCTCCAGGTGGGCGAGAAGGCTCTCGTGTGGATCAAGCTCGTCGCCCGCGGCCGTGCGGGCCACGGCAGCGGCCTGCACGCCGACAACGCCGTCACGAAGCTCGCCGAGGCCGTCGCGGCCCTCGGTCGCACCGAGTGGCCGATCCGCCTGACCGACACGACCGCCCAGCTCCTCGAGGGTCTGGCCGAGATCACCGGTGACGACGCGGGCGACCCCGACGCGCTCGCCCTGCGCACCGGCGCGGCATCCAGCTTCATCCGCTCGACCCTGCGCACCACGACGAACCCGACCGGTCTCACCGCCGGGTACAAGCACAACGTCATCCCCGACCGTGCCGAGGCGCTCATCGACGTGCGGGTGCTGCCCGGCACCGAGGAGGCGGCCTTGGCCGACATCCGCCGCATCATCGGCCCCGACGTCGAGATCGAGATCGTCCACCAGGACATCGGGCTCGAGGTGCCGTTCTCGGGCGACCTGGTTGACGCGATGGTCGCTCAGCTCGGCCGTCACGACCCGGGCGTGCCCGTCCTGCCGTACCTCATGGGCGGGGGCACCGACAACAAGGCGCTGTCGACCCTCGGCATCGCCGGTTACGGATTCGCGCCGCTGCGTCTGCCCGCCGGTCTCGACTTCACCGGGATGTTCCACGGTGTCGACGAGCGCGTCCCGATCGACGCGCTCTCCTTCGGTCAGCGAGTTCTCGCCGACCTCATCCGCACGTACTGAAGGACCGCATGCACATCTTCGAGGTCATCATCCTCGGGCTCGTCCAGGGCCTGACCGAGTTCCTCCCCATCTCCTCCAGCGCCCACCTCCGCATCGTCGGAGAGTTCCTCCCGTCGAAGACCGACCCGGGTGCGACCTTCACCGCGATCACGCAGATCGGCACCGAGCTCGCCGTGCTGATCTACTTCCGCAAGAAGATCGTGCGCGTCATCTCGCGCTGGTTCGGCTCGCTCACCGGCAAGGTGCCGCGCACCGACCCCGACGCCCGCATGGGGTGGCTCGTCATCATCGGCACGCTGCCGATCGCGCTGCTGGGTGTGCTCCTGCAGAGCCTCATCCGCGATAACTTCCGCAGCCTGTGGATCACCGCGGTGGTGCTGATCGTGTTCGGCATCCTGCTCGGCCTCGCCGACCACTACGGAAAGCGCCGTCGCGACCTCGACGACCTGACGTACCCGCACGGCATCGCCTTCGGTGTCGCTCAGGCCCTCGCGCTCGTCCCCGGCGTCTCCCGTTCGGGGGCGACCACGACCCTCGGTCGCGCCCTCGGGTACAAGCGCACGGCGGCCGCGGAGTACTCGTTCCTCCTCGCGGTGCCGGCGGTCTTCGCCAGCGGCTTCTTCGAGCTGTACAAGAGCTTCGACGAGGGCACCGGCCCGTACAGCCTGGGTGAGACCGCGATCGCGACGATCATCGCGTTCGTCGTCGGGTACGTCGTCATCGCCTTCCTCATGCAGTACCTCAAGCGCGGCAGCTTCCTGCCCTTCGTGATCTACCGCGTCGCTCTCGGCGTGCTCATCATGGTGCTGTTGACCCTCGGTGTGCTGCCGGCGTACTCGGCCATCACCGGCTGACCCCGGATGCCGCGAAGGCGTCGTCCCGTTCGGGGCGGCGCCTTCGTCGTGTGCGGGCGGGCCGTGGGGTCCGGTGGCTTCGACGGGCTCGGTCGCCCCGGCTCGCGCGCGCGGCTTGCGGTGGTCTCGAACGGCACGGCCACCGGAGCGCACCGCAGAAGGTCCCTGAGCCTGTCGAGGGACCGGGGGAGTCGTCGCCGACCCGCCCGCTCAGCGTCGGGGCGGGTCGTCGCGTCCGGGTTTGGTGGGGCCGTCGCCGCCGCGGCGCAGGTAGCGCTCGAACTCCTGGGCGATCGCGTCCCCCGAGGCTTCGGGCGAGTCCCACGTGTCACGGGTCTGCTCGAGCTGGCGGATGTACTCGCTCATCTCGTCGTCGTCGGCCGCGGCCGCGTCGATCGAGGCTTCCCACAGGCGCGACTCGTTCTCGAGGTCTCCGCGCGGGACCGCGATGCCGGTGATCGACTCGAGCTTCTCGAGCAGGGCGAGCGTGGCCTTGGGCGAGGGGGTGTGCCCGGCGACGTAGTGGGGAACGCTCGCCCAGAGGCTCGCGGTCGGGATGCCCACGGTCTCCGAGACATGGCCGATGGCGCTCAGGATGCCGACCGGCCCCTCGTACAGGCTCCGCTCGAGGCCCAGGCTCTGGCGCACGCCCTCGTTGTCGCTGCCCGCGAAGACCGAGATGGGGCGCGTGTGCGGAACGTCGGACATCATCGATCCGAGCGCGACGAAGCCCGTGACGTCCTCGCGCAGGGCGACGTCGATGAACTCGGCGGCGAACGCCTGCCAGGCGCGCGCGGGCTCCACCCCGACCAGCAGCCAGATCTCGGCGTCGTCGGAGCGCTTCACGGGACGCAGGAGCGTGGCCTCGGGCCAGGTGAGGGTGCGGCGGCCCTCGGCATCCAATCCGACCTGGGGGCGGGTGTACTGGTAATCGAAGTACAGCTCGGGGTCCACCGAGTGGACGACCTCGTACTCCACATCGGCGCGCAGCATCGATGCCGCCGCCGATGCGGCTTCTCCGGCATCGTTCCACCCGTCGAACGCGGCGACGATGATCCGGCGACCCAGTGCGTCCACGCAACCTCCTCTGCCCCGTCGGGGCTGGCTTCCAGAATAGGCGCACCCGCGGAGAGCGAGCCGGTCCCGCCCGGCGAACGGCACGGGGGCCGGACGGGTGCGCACCGGGCCCTCAATAGGATGGAGCGATGACTTCCCCCGCTCCCGCCGCCGTCCTCTGGGACATGGACGGCACGCTCGTCGACACCGAGCCGTACTGGATGGCCGCGGAGACCCCGCTCGTGGAGCGCTTCGGGGGGACCTGGTCGCACGAGCAGGCGCTCGGGATGGTCGGCCTGGCCCTCGAGGACTCCGCCCGGCTGCTGCAGAACGCGGGCGTGCCCTGGGGCGTCGACGAGATCATCTCGTACCTGACCGACGAGGTGCAGCGCCAGCTCGCCGTGACGGGTGTGCCGTTCCGCCCCGGTGCCCGCGAGCTCCTCGCCGATCTGCGCGCCTCGGGCGTCAAGACCGCCCTCGTCACGATGTCGATGCGCCGTATGGCGCTGTCGGTGGTGGAGCTCATCGACTTCCCGGCCTTCGACCTCGTGGTCGCCGGCGACGACGTCGAACGCCCGAAGCCGTACCCCGACCCGTACCTGCAGGCGGCCGCGGCGCTCGGCGTCGACATCCGCGACACCGTGGCGATCGAGGACTCGCCGAACGGTCTGCGCTCCGCCCTCGCGAGCGGTGCCGTGTCGCTGGGCGTGCCCCTCATGGTGCCCCTCGAGGGGCTCGGGGCGCACGCGCTGTGGCCGAGCCTCGAGGGCCGCACGACCTCCGACCTGCGGGCGCTCCACGCCGCCCACACCCCGATCCACCCCGAAGAGACACGAGTCACCCGATGAGCGAGACCCCCCACCTGAGCGGCCCCTTCCGGGTCGGCGACCGGGTGCAGCTGACCGGCCCCAAGGGCCGCATGCACACCATCACCCTGCGCGAGGCGGGCGAACTGCACACCCACAACGGCGTGCTGAAGCACGAGCTGCTGGTCGGCCAGCCCGACGGCAGCGTGGTGACCAACAGCTCCGGTCACGACTACCTGGCCGTGCGCCCGCTGCTGCGCGACTTCGTCATGTCGATGCCGCGCGGCGCCGCGATCGTCTACCCCAAGGACGCCGCGCAGATCCTCGCGCAGGCCGACATCTTCCCGGGGGCCACGGTCGTGGAGGCCGGTGTCGGCTCCGGAGCGCTGTCGCTGTGGCTGCTGCGCGCGATCGGTCCGGCCGGTCGCCTGCTGTCGTTCGAGCGCCGCGAGGAGTTCGCCGACGTCGCCCGCGCCAACGTCGAGACGTTCCACGGCGAGATGCCCGCGACGTGGGAGGTCGTCGTCGGCGATCTGGTCGAGAGCCTCCCGGATGCCGTGGCCCCGGCCTCGGTCGACCGCATCGTGCTCGACATGCTCGCGCCCTGGGAGTGCATCGACGCCGCGGCCGACGCGCTGACCCCCGGCGGCGTGGTGCTCTGCTACATCGCCACCGCCACCCAGCTCAGCCGTGTCGCCGAGTACATCCGCGCCACCGGACTGTTCACCGAGCCGGATGCCAGCGAGACCATGGTCCGCGGGTGGCACGTCGAAGGGCTCGCGGTCCGCCCCGATCACCGCATGGTCGCTCACACGGGCTTCCTCATCACCGCGCGCCGCCTCGCCCCGGGGGCCGTCCCGCCCGAGGTCAAGCGCCGCGCCTCGAAGTCGAGTTACGGCGACGAGGACGTCGAACTGTGGACTCCCGGTGCCGTCGGCGACCGCCAGATCACCGACAAGAACCTGCGCAAGCGCGTGCGCGAGGCGCAGAAGTCCGCCGAGGGGGTCCGTCAGTCCGTCGCGGGCGCCTCGTCGGAAGAGCCCGGTTCGACAGCCTAAACTGATCCGGTGCGTAGACTCCCCGCTCTCGTTGCCGTGACCGCCCTGGCCGGATTCGGCCTCGTCGGGTGCTCGGCATCCGCCGCCTCGTCGTGCCCGACGCCCACCGACAGTGCGATCGCCTCGGTGGTCGACGCCAGCGGTGATTTCGGTACCGCCCCCACGGTCTCGGTGCGTTCTCCTTTCGTGCCCGAGGCGGCCGGGACCCAGACCCTCATCGAGGGCGACGGGCAGCGCATCACGAGCGACGACCAGCTCTCGCTCGTCGACGTGACGGTGCTCGACGCCGCCACCGGCTCGCAGCTCGTGGCGACCACGTACGGGTCCGACGTGAAGTCGGCGACGCCGCTGCCCCGCCTGACGCAGGCCATCCCCGCCGTCGCGCCGCTGCTGCACTGCGTGGCCGAGGGCTCGCGTGTCGCGGTCGCCATCCCCGGTTCCGACCTCGGCGCCCAGGGCGCTCAGGCGCTCGGCGTGAATGAGGGCGACGGAGCGGTCTTCGTCTTCGACGTGCGCAAGGTCTTCCTCCCCGCGGCCGACGGTGCCGACCAGTACAACGCGGACTCGGGCATGCCCTCGGTCGTCCGCGCCCCGGACGGCACGCCCGGTGTGGTCATGCCCGCCGGCGACGCTCCCACGCAGCAGCGTTCGCAGACCATCAAGAAGGGCGACGGCGAGGTGCTGACCGGCGACTCCTCGGTCGTCATCCACGTCCAGGGCGTCGCGTGGGGTGCCACGACCACCTTCGCCTCGACCTGGAAGAACGGCGCGCCCGGCCAGGCGACCGTGTCGCAGCTCCCGCCGGCGATCGCCTCGGCCCTCGAGGGCGCGACGGTCGGATCGCAGTTGCTGATCGTCGTCCCCGCCGACCAGACCGCCCAGGATCAGCAGGTGCTCAAGGCTCCCGCGAACTCCGCACTGGTCTACGTCATCGACGTCCTCGGCACCGTCGGCTGATCGGCATCCCCGATCGGTCCGCGCGAAGCGGGCTCTCGGGAGGTCGCGTGGCGCCCCGTGCCGTTCCGGCCGGCCGCTCGACGCCTAGGATGGGCGGGTGCCCGCCACCGTGTCCCGCAGCGCTCCCGAGGAGCGTCTGGTGAACCTCGTCGTCGCCCTCATGGCGACCGAGCAGGGGCTGACGAAGGACACGATCCTGTCGTCCGTCGCGGGCTACCGGGAGCAGCTCGAGGCGGGTGCGTCGAAGGACGCGCTCGAGAAGATGTTCGAACGCGACAAAGAGAGCCTGCGCGGCCTCGGCGTCCCGATCGAGACGATCGGCAATCGCGCGGACCCCGACGACCTCCGCGAGGCGCGCTATCGCGTGCCGACCGCCGAGTACGCGCTGCCCGAGGACATCACCTTCAGCCCCGCCGAGGTGGCGCTGCTGAACATCGCGGGCGGCGTGTGGGGGAGCGAGTCCCTCTCCGCCGACGCGCGAAGCGGTCTGCGCAAGATCCGCGCACTCGGCATCGCCGTCGACGAGCCGATCATCGGCTACGCCCCGCGCATCCGCGTCCGCGATGCGTCGTTCGCCGCGCTCCAGAGGGCGATCGAGCAGTGCCGCGTCGTGACCTTCACCTACCTGCGCCCCGGCGAAGCGCGACCGCGCGAACGCCGCGTGCAGCCCCTCGCGCTCGTCGAGTACGAGGCGCGGTGGCACGTCTACGGCTACGACCTGAACGTCGACGCCGACCGCACGTTCCTGCTCTCGCGGATCGTCGGCGAGGTGACGCTCACACGCAAGGGTTTTCCCGCAGAACTGCGGGAAGGAGCCGGGGAACGGGCCCTCGAGGGCCTGCGCGCCGTCGCCGAACGCCAGCGCGCCCTCCTCGAGGTGCACCCCGGCACCGAGGCGGCCCTGCGCCTGGACCGCCGCGCCGAACAGGCGCCCCAGGGAATCCGCGTGCCCTACGTCGACCTCCACGTCTTCGCCGACGAGCTCGCCTCGTACGGCCCCGAGGTGCGGGTGGTCGAACCCGCCGACCTGCGCGCCGAGGTCATCCGACGGCTCGAGGCCACCCTCGCCCTGCACGGGGGTGCCGAGTGAGCACCGATCGCCCCGTCGCCGCACTGGATCGCGCCGCGCTCCTGCTCCAACTCGTGCCGTACCTGCTCGGCAAGGGCGAGGTGTCGGTGGCCGAGGCCGCCGCGGAGTTCGAGGTCGCCCCCGATCAGATGCGCGCGATGGTCGAGCGTCTCACGGTGATCGGCCTTCCCGGCGAGCAGGGCTACTGGCAGCTCCCGCACGACCTCTTCGACATCGACTGGGACCTGCTCGACCGCGACGACGTCATCGCCATCACGAACACCGTGGGGCTCGAGCGCTCCCCGCGCCTGACCGCGCGGGAGGCGGCCGCTCTTCTGGCCGGGCTGCAGTTGGCCCGCAGCCTTCCCGGCTTCGGCGACAGCGAGCTCGTCACCGGGCTCCTCTCGAAGCTCGCGCGGGGCGCATCGACCGCGCCCGCCGCGGTGATCGTCGCCCCCGGGCCGGTCGACGGCGTCCGGGACGTGGTCGACGAGGCCCTGCGCTCGCGCGTCGCGGTCACGTTCACCTACCGCGCCCCCGGGGCCGAGCCGATCAGCCGGACGGTCGACCCCATCAAGGTCCACATCGCGAACGGGCAGTGGTACCTGCAGGGCTGGGATCACCTGCGCCAGGCCGTGCGCACCTTCCACCTCGACCGCGTTGGCGACGCCCGCGTCACCGACATCCCGGCCGCGCACGGCGCCGACCCCGTGCCCGAGCTGTTCGCCCCGGCGGACGACGAGGTCGTCGCGCGCTTCCGCTTCCCTCGAGAGGTGGCGCCCCTGCTGGCCGACTACCTCGAGCGCGCCGAGATCGACGACGCCGACGACGGCCGGGCCGTGGCATCCCTCCGGCTCGCCGACGAGCAGAGTCTCAAGCGCCTCGCGGCGCGCCGCGGGGGAGTGGTCGAGCTCGTCGAACCCGCCGGAGCCCGCCGGGCCGCCGCCGCGTGGGCGGCCGCGGGTCTCGCGCAGTACGCGCACGAATCCTGACCGTTCCCGCCGGATTCCCGCGCGTCGGAGCGCACGACGAGCGCCCGGGTTAGACTGAGACACCGCACGAACGAGACGAGGAGTCCTCATGTTCCAGGGTTTGACCGGATGGCACCTGCTCATCGTTCTGGCTGTCATCCTTCTTCTTTTCGGTGCCGCCAAGCTCCCCGCGCTCGCCAAGAGCATGGGACAGTCGGCACGAGTCTTCAAGAGTGAGATGAAGGAGATGAAGCGCGACGACGAGGTCGCTGCCGCATCCGAAGCCCCGCGCGCCACCGACATCGGCACCACGCCGACCGTCGCTCCCGAGCCGCGCAGGTCGACCGACCCCACCGTCTAACCCGTGGCGACGGCAGGACCGCCGCGTATCGACGTGCCCGAGGGGCCGCGGCGCGACAAGCGCATGTCGATCGGGGCGCACCTGGTCGAGCTGCGCAAGCGGCTCATGATCGCGGCGCTCGCCCTCGTGGTGGGCATGGTGATCGCGTTCATCATCACCGACCCGATCATCCACCTCATCACCGAGCCCATCCGCGTCATCGCGGAGCGGCGCGGAGACGACTTCTCGGCGCTGAACTTCACCTCGGTGACCTCGGCGTTCGACCTGCGCATGCGCATCGCGTTCTCGATCGGCATCTTCCTCTCGGCACCGGTGTGGCTGTGGCAGATCTGGGCGTTCATCATGCCCGGGCTCACGCGCAAAGAGATCCGTTACACGGTCGGGTTCGTGGCATCCGCCGTCCCGCTCTTCTTCGTGGGCTGCTGGGTGGGCCTGCTGATCGTCCCGCACGTGATCGAGCTGATGTGGGGCTTCACGCCCGAGGGTGGCGTCAACTTCTACAACGCGGTCGACTACTACGACTTCGTCTTCAAGCTGATGATCGTGGTCGGCGTCGCGTTCGTGCTGCCGGTGTTCCTCGTCGCGCTCAACGTGGCGGGCATCATGAGCGGCAAGGCGATCCTCAAGGGCTGGCGCGTGGCGATCCTCATCGCCACCCTGTTCTCGGCCCTGGCCACCCCCGCGGCCGACATCATCAGCATGCTGATGCTCGCCGGCATCCTCACCGTGCTGTTCTTCGCGGCGGCCGGGGTCTCGATGCTGTTCGACCGGCGAAAGGCCCGTCGCCTCGCCGCGGCCGAGATGCCGTCGGGGCCCACCGCGTGAGTTCACCGAGTCCGGCCGAGCGCTTCGCTCGCGCCGCCGCCCGCTCCACGCACCCGCACACGGCGGACTTCGCCGAGATGCAGCGTTTCGAGCTCGACGACTTTCAGATCGCGGGATGCCACGCCCTCGAGGACGGCCGCAGCGTGCTGGTGGCCGCGCCCACCGGTGCCGGAAAGACGATCGTCGGCGAGTTCGCGATCCACCTCGCCATGCTCGAGCCCGGCGACAAGGCGTTCTACACCACGCCCATCAAGGCGCTGTCGAATCAGAAGTTCCACGAGCTGCAAGAGGTGTACGGCGACGACGAGGTCGGCCTGCTGACGGGCGACACGAACATCAACGCCTCGGCGCGCATCGTCGTGATGACCACCGAGGTGCTGCGCAACATGCTGTACGCCGACTCGCCGGCCCTGCGCGGTCTGCGATTCGTCGTGATGGACGAGGTGCATTACCTCGCCGACCGCTTCCGCGGCGCGGTGTGGGAAGAAGTGATCATCCACCTTCCGCCGTCGGTGAAGCTCGTCTCGCTGTCGGCGACCGTGTCGAACGCCGAGGAGTTCGGCGACTGGCTCGACACCGTGCGCGGCGACACCGAGGTGATCGTGTCGGAGACCCGCCCGGTTCCCCTCGAGCAGCACGTGCTCGTGCGCGGCGACCTGTTGCCGTTGTTCGACGACCGGGCCGGAGTTGCCACCGCGCAGGTCAATCAAGAGCTGCTGCGCATCCGCGGCGGCAACGCCGGGGGATACGAGAACAACCGGCGCGCGCAGGAGTACCGCTCCCAGCGTCACGCGGGCGGCCCCCGCCACGCCCACCAGCGACGCGGCGGTCACAAGCCGCTGCGCGCCCAGCAGGGCCCGCGCATCGAGCGCATCGACCGGCCCGAGGTCGTCGAGCTGCTGCAGCGCAACCACCTGCTGCCCGCGATCTTCTTCATCTTCAGCCGGGCCGGGTGCGATGCCGCGGTGCAGCAGCTGCGCCGCGCGAACGTACGGCTGACCTCCGCCGAGGAGCGCGTCGAGATCCGTCAGATCGTTGACGAGCTGACCTTCACCCTCAAGGACGAAGACCTCGCCGTCCTCCACTTCTGGGAGTGGCGCGACAACCTCGAACGCGGAATGGCTTCGCACCACGCGGGTCTCCTCCCGGCGTTCAAAGAGGTCGTCGAAGAGCTGTTCCGCCGCAAGCTCGTCAAGGTCGTCTTCGCGACCGAGACGCTCGCCCTCGGCATCAACATGCCGGCGCGCACCGTCGTGCTCGAAAAGCTCGAGAAGTTCAACGGCGAGGCCCGCGTCGCGATCACGTCGGGGGAGTACACGCAGCTGACCGGTCGCGCCGGCCGTCGCGGCATCGACGTCGAAGGCCACGCGGTCGTACAGTTCACCGAGGGCCTCGACCCGCAGTCGGTCGCAGCCCTCGCCTCGCGCCGCACCTATCCGCTGAACTCGAGCTTCCGGCCCACGTACAACATGGCCGTGAACCTCATCGACCAGTTCGGTCGGGCACGCGCCCGCGAGATCCTCGAGTCGTCGTTCGCGCAGTTCCAGGCCGACCGCTCCGTCGTCGGACTCGCGCGGCAGGTGAAAGAGGCCGAGGAGTCGCTCGCCGGCTACGAGAAGGCGATGACGTGCGACCGCGGCGACTTCCGCGAGTACTCCACGATCCGCCGCGAGCTGAGCGATCTCGAGAAGATCAATCGACGGGATGCCACGGCCCCCCGCCGTCTGCGCGATGAGCGGCAGCAGCAGATCCAGTCGCTGCGCAAGCGCATGCAGCGGCATCCGTGCCAGTCGTGCCCCGATCGTGAGGCCCACGCCCGCTGGGCGGAGCGCTACTGGAAGCTCAAGCGCAGTACCGACAAGACCCGCCACCAGATCGACCAGCGCACCGGCACCGTCGCGCGCGTGTTCGACCGCGTGGTCGAGGTGCTCGCGGCGCTGGAGTACGTCGCGATCGAAGACGACGGTGCCACGGTGCTGACGCGTGCCGGGCGCACGATGCGCCGCATTTACGGCGAACGCGACCTGCTCGTGGCCGAGTCGCTCCGTCAGGGACTGTGGGAGGGGTTGGACGCCCCCTCGCTCGCGGCCCTCGCCTGCTGCCTCGTGTACGAACCGCGTCGCGACGAAGCGGGCCCGGGGGAGCGCGGTCTGCCCCGCGGTGCCTTCCGCGGGGCCCTCGACGCCACGCAGACTCTGTGGCAGGAGCTCGACGACCTCGAACGCGACCACCGGCTGCCGGGCTCGGAGTCACCCGCCTCGGGCCTCGCGCCGGCGATGCACGCGTGGGCGAAGGGCCTGCCGCTCGACAGCGTGCTGACCCTCGCCGACATGGCCGCGGGTGACTTCGTGCGCTGGGCGAAGCAGACGATCGACCTGCTCGATCAGATCTCGCTGGTCGCCGAACCGCCGCTCGCCAAGACCGCGCAGACGGCGCTCGACTCGGTGCGCCGCGGCATCGTGGCCTACACGTCGGCATGAGCGCGATGACGACGCCCCGGGGGTCGGTGACTCCTCCGTTGCGCCTCGCTTTCGCGGCGCCCCTCGCCGTAGTGGCGGGGCTGCTGCTCGTTACCGCGTTCCCCGCGCTCGCCTGGTGGCCGATGGCGTTCCCCGCCGTCGCCCTGGCCCTGGTGACCCTCATCGGCCGACGGTTCTGGTCGGCCGTGCTGATCGGGTTCCTCTTCGGGGTGGCGTTCTTCTCGGTCAATCTGCTCTTCACCGCTCGCTACCTTGGACCCATCCCGTGGGCGGCCCTGTTCGTCCTCGAGGCGTTGCTGACAGCCGTTCTGGCGGCACCGATCGCCCTGGCCTATCGGTGGATGCCACGCGTCGCGCCGGGGCACGTGGGACGGCTCCTGCTGCTCCCCGCCCTCGTCGCGGCGCTGTGGACCCTGCGCGAGCAGATCGTCGGCTCGTGGCCCTACGGCGGCTTCCCGTGGGGGCGCATCGGCGTCTCGCAGGTGAACGGCCCCTTCGCCGAGGTGGCGTCGTGGGTGGGCATGTCGGGGCTGTCGTTCCTCGTCGTGCTCTTCTGCGCGATGGCCGTCGAGTTCGTGCGCGGTGGCCGCCCCCGTCGTGTGACCGGCGTGGTCCCCGCGGCGGCGGTGCTCGTCGTGCTGGTGGCGTTGCCCGCGTTCCCCACCACCGACGCGGGTTCGATCCGCGTGGGCGCGGTGCAGGGCAACGGTCCGGCGGGGTACTTCGACCAGCGCACGCGCAACGCGGTGTTGAACGCGCAGCTCACGGCATCCGCCCCGCTGTTCGGCCAGAAGATGGACGTGCTGCTCTGGCCCGAGGGCGGCGTCGACTCCGACCCCACCTCGAACCCCGCGACAGCGGCGGCGCTCGGCGAACTCTCCCGGCGGATGGACGCCCCGCTGCTGATCTCGGCCGTCACCGAGCGCGGCTCCGAGCTGTTCAACTCGTCGCTGCTGTGGACGGCGGTCGGGCAAGAGGGGACGACGTACGACAAGCGGCATCCCGTGCCCTTCGGCGAGTACGTTCCCGACCGGTCCTTCTGGGAGCCGTTCGCCCCCGACCTCATCGGTCTCATCGGCCGCGAGTACACCCCCGGAACCGCCCCTCCGCTGATCGACCTCAACGGGATCGGCGTGGGCCTGGCGATCTGCTTCGACGTCATCTACGACGACGTCGTATGGGACGGCGCCGACGAAGGCGCCGAGGTCTATATGTTCCAGACGAACAATGCGGACTTCCGGGGCACCGACGAGAACCTTCAGCAGCTCGCGTTCGCGCAGATGCGCGCGATCGAGACGGGCCGCGCGGTGGTCAACCTGTCGACCGTCGGCACGAGTCAGGTGATCGCTCCGGACGGGTCGACGCTCGACTCCCTGCCGCCCGACACCGCCGGGCACATGCTCACCGACGTGCCGCTGCGCACCGGGCTCACCCCCGCGGTCGTGATCGGGCCGGCCGTGAAGATCGTCCTCGGGTGGGGCGGCATCGCCGCTCT
Organism: Microbacterium sp. 16-032; assembly: GCF_041079455.1. Taxonomy (NCBI): domain Bacteria; kingdom Bacillati; phylum Actinomycetota; class Actinomycetes; order Micrococcales; family Microbacteriaceae; genus Microbacterium; species Microbacterium sp. 16-032. The sequence goes on from NZ_JBFYGQ010000007.1 coordinate 118,862, forward strand.
CCTCGCCGCCGGCCTGATCGCCGGGATCCGGGTGCGACGCACGAAGAAGACGCCGACCCCCGAAGGGGCCGGCGTCTGAATCAGCGGGTCAGCGTCAGGCGCTGAGCTTCTCGTTCCCTGCGCCGCGACGAGCGCGGACGAACGCGAGGCGCTCCTCGAGGAGTTCCTCGAGCTCGGGGATGGTGCGACGCTCCAGGAGCATGTCCCAGTGCGTACGGGCGGCCTTGTCGGCGCTGTGGTCGACCGTCGCCGTGCCGTCGCCGATGCGAAGAAGCGCCTCGGCGCCGCAGGTGCGGCACTCCCACGCGTCGGGAACCTCGGCGTCGGCAGCGAAGGTCAGGACGGTGTCGCGTCCGCAGGTGCTGCAGGAGTAGGTGTGTTGTGCACGGTCGTGGAACACGACGCCGTCTTCGCTCTGGAGGCTTTGGGCGCCGAGTCGGATGCCGCGGAGACTGCGGTCTGCCATTTTGTGGTCCTCTCGTCGGTCCCCATGTATAACGTTCGCACCTGTGCGCTTTATTCGAACTCCGCGCGTCCTGACGAGTTTCACAGTGGATGCTCAGACAGCCGCTGTTCCCCGTGTGTTTACCAGCGCGATGGCCGCGTCGGCGCGGTCGGTGACGAGGCCGTCCACGCCGAGGTCGAGCAGCCGGGACATGTCGTCTTCGTCGTTCACGGTCCACACGTGCACCTCGACACCGGCGGCGTGCGCGTCTCGCAGCAACCCGCGCGTGACCACGGGGATCGGCCCCTGACGCTCGGGGATCTGCAGGGCGTCGACCTCGCTCAGGAGAGAACGGACCAGGCGGGTCCGGTGCAGCGCGCGAGCGGCGAGAAGGCGGGCGATCGTCGCCGACCCGGGCGAGGTGGCCGGACGCATCCGCGCCCCCGCGGCCCGCGCGGCGGCGAGGGCATCGCGTCGACGCTCGTCGGAGAAGCTCGTGACCAGGACGCGCTCGGCGTGCGGGGCGACGAGGCGGCCGACCTCGCCCGCTGCGGCCGCGGCCTTCACATCGAGGTTGAAGCGCACGTCGGGGAAGGACTCGAGGGCCTGGACCAGCGTGATGAGCCCCCCGCGCTCCGACATCAGCTCTTCGATCTCGTGCAGGCGGACGTCGGCGATGGCCCGCGGATCATCGGCGACCCGCCGCAGGTCGTCGTCGTGGAACAGCACGACCTCGCCGTCGGCGGTGAGGTGGCAGTCCGACTCGACGTAGTCGGCTCCGGCGGCGTGCGCCTCGGCCACCGCGGCGAAGGAGTTCTCGGCCACCCCGTGCGCGGCGGCATCCGCCGTCACCAGACCGCGGTGGGCGAGCACACGCGGGGCGTCCGGGGAGAGGTAGGGATGCCGCGTCATCACGGAGCCGAGCTCGGCGGGGACGCCGCGGCGGGGGAGTCGTCGCCCGCGCGCGAGACGAACGCGCCGGAGATGCCCTTCAGCGCCTCGGTGAACTCGCTCGGGATGATCCACAGCTTGCTCGACGAGCTGTCGCTGATCTTCGGCAGCGTCTGAAGATACTGGTACGCGAGGAGCTTGTCGTCGGGCCGGCCCTCGTGGATCGCCGTGAACACCGAGTGGATCGCCTCGGCCTCACCCTGCGCGCGCAGGACTGCCGCCTGCTTGTCGCCCTCGGCCTCGAGGATCGCCGCCTGACGGCGCCCCTCGGCCTCGAGGATCTGCGACTGCTTGGACCCCTCGGCGGTCAGGATCGCGGCGCGGCGATCGCGTTCGGCTCTCATCTGCTTCTCCATCGAGTCCTGGATCGAGAGGGGCGGATCGATCGCCTTGAGCTCGACGCGTCCCACCCGAATGCCCCATTCTCCCGTGGCCTCGTCGAGGACGACGCGCAACTGACCGTTGATGTTGTCGCGGCTGGTGAGCGCCTGCTCGAGGTTGAGGCCGCCCACGACGTTGCGCAGGGTCGTGGTCGTCAGTTGCTCGACGGCGCCGAGGTAGTTGGCGATCTCGTAGGTCGCGGCCCGGGCGTCGGTGACCTGGAAGTACACGACCGTGTCGATCGAGACGACCAGGTTGTCCTCGGTGATGACCGGCTGCGGGGGGAACGAGACGACCTGCTCGCGCATGTCGATCAGGGGCCGCACGCGGTCGACGAGGGGGACGACGAGGTTCAGGCCCGGGCTGAGCGTCTTGTGGTAACGGCCGAGTCGCTCGACCACTCCGGCGCGGGCCTGCGGGATGATCCGGATCGCGCGGAACAGCACCACGACGACGAAGATCACCACCACGGCCGCGAGGACCCACCCGATCGTGACGGGGATCAGATCGTTCATGATGTCGCCTCCTGGCTTCGCGCGCGGACGACGGCGGTGGCGCCGTCGATACGGACGACCTCGATGCGCGTGGCGGGGTCGATCCGGGTGTCGGTCTCGGCGCGCGCGGTCCACACGTCACCGTTCGAGAGCTTGACCTGCCCGGGGACCGACGCCGACATCCGCGACAGGACGAGGCCCTCGAGACCCAGCAGCGCCTCGACGTTGGAGGGCCGCGGATCGGCGTCGCGGTGCAGTCGTTGCAGCAGGGGCGGACGCACGAACAGCAGGAGCGCGACCGAAGCGACGGCCGCGACGATGATTTGCAGCCAGAGGGGTGCGCCCACCAGGTCGGAGACGAGGCCGATGAGGCTCCCCACCGCGACCATCAGGAACGTCAACTCGCCGGTGAGCATCTCGCACACGAGGAAGACGAGGATGAGCAGGATCCAGGCGATCCAGGCCCACATCTCGACGATGGAGAGAACGTCCATTTCGTGCCTCCTGGCCCGAACGTAGCACTGGGCATCGACACCGGGGCCGGTTCTCATCCTCCGCACAGGCGCCGTCGCCCCGGGGCGTCGGCATCCCGCTCGATAGGCTGGGGGCTGATTCCGAATCGTCAGGAGAACTCCCGTGTCCCAGACCCTCCCGTCCGGCTCGCTGAGCGGCAAGACCGCCCTCGTCACCGGCTCGTCGCGCGGCATCGGCGCCGACACCGTCCGCTACTTCGCCGAGGCCGGCGCGAACGTCGTCATCAACTTCCGCAACAAGGCGCCCCGCGCCGAGAAGCTCGCCACGCAGCTGCGCGAGCTCGGCGTCGAGGCCCTCGTCGTCGGCGCCGACCTCACCGACCCCGAATCGGTCAAGGCGATGTTCGACGAGGTCGAGCGCACCTTCGGCGGTCTGGACATCCTCGTGCTCAACGCCTCGGGCGGCATGGAGTCGGGCATGGCCGAGGACTACGCGCTGCTGCTCAACCGCGACGCGCAGGTCAACGTGCTCGAGACGGCTCTGCCGCTGCTCACGGACGACGCGCGCGTCGTCTTCGTGACCAGCCACCAGGCGCACTTCATCCGCACTACCCCGACCATGCCCGAGTACGAGCCGGTCGCCCTGTCGAAGCGCGCCGGCGAAGACGCCCTGCGCGAGAAGATCCCGGCTCTCGAAGAGCGCGGCATCGGCTTCACCGTCGTCTCGGGCGACATGATCGAGGGCACCATCACGGCGACCCTGCTCGAGCGCGCGAACCCCGGCGCCATCTCGGCGCGCCGCGAAGACGCCGGCAAGCTCTACAACGTCTCGGAGTTCGCCGCCGAGGTGGCCCGCGCCGCGGTCGACCCGGTGCCCGCCGACAACACCCGCCTCGTCGGAGACACGGGTTCGTTCGGAGGCGAGTGAGCATGCGGCCGACCGACATCGAGACACTGATCGGGGTCGGTCGGCCCGCGATCGCCGCTTCGGGGGCGTTCGCCGTCTTCGCGACCTCTCGCCCCGACCTCGCCGCCGACCGCGCGGTCGGGCAGCTCTGGCGGGTCGAGTTGCCCGTCGGCTCGCCCCGGCGCCTCACGCGGGGGGTCGCCGATCGGGCGCCCCACCTGTCTCCCGACGACGCGACGATCGCGTTCCTCCGCGCCGACGACAAGGGACGCACGCAGGTCTTCGTCGTGGCCTCGTCCGGGGGCGAGCCCGTGCAGGTCACCGACCAGCCCGGGGGAGTGACCGCCCTGGCGTTCTCGCCCGACGGCGGCCGCCTCGCCTTCACGGCTCGCGTGCCCCAACCCGGCCGCTACGGCACGGTCGAGGGACGGGATGCCGCGGCCGAGCCGCCGCGCCGGATCACCGGCATCCGCTGGCACGCCAACGGGCTCGGCTACCTCGATCGTCCGGCGCAGCTGTTCGTCGTCGACGTCCCTTCGACCGACGCCGAGCCGTTCTACGCGCCGGCGCCGTCCCTCGAGACGCCCGAGAAGCGCGTCGTGGCTGAGCCCGCGACGCAACTCACCCACGGGGAGACGAGCTGGAGCGGCGTCGTCTGGACCGCCGACGGTTCGGAGGTGCTCAGCGTCCCCGACGTGATCGAGACCGCGCGCCGCGACCTGCGCGACCGGGTCGTCGCGGTCGCGGTCGACAGCGGCGAGCAGCGCGAGATGCTGAGCTCGTCGGAGAACCTCTCGGTGGCGACGGTCGACGTCGCGCCCGATGGCGCGGTCTTCGTGCTCGCGAACGACGTGGGCGATGAGGGGATCGACTTCGTCGCGCCCGGCGTCGCGCTCTTCATCCTCGAGGCCGACGGACCGCGTCCGCTCACCGACCCCGAGACGGTCGACCTCGGCGAGGTCGGCAGTCACCTCTCGTTCGACGGCGACGACGTGCTCGTGCAGGACCGCACGCGCGGTCGCCTGCGGCTCTTGCGTGTGACGCGCGACGGGCGGGTGGAGCAGGTGCTCGGCGGCGACCTCGAGGTGAACGGCCATGCCGTCGCGCGGGGCCGGGTCGTGGCATCCGTCGCCTCTCCCGAGTCCTCCGGAGAGCTCGTCGTGAGCGAGGGGTCCGAGGTGCGGGCGCTCACCGCGTTCGGCCAGGCCGCTCGCGCGGCGGGGATCGTGGTCCCGGTCGAGCACGAGATCGTCGGTCGAGAGGGTTATCCCGTGCACGGCTGGGTGGCCGTGCCCGAGGGCGAGGGACCGTTCCCGGTCATCCTGCAGATCCACGGCGGCCCCTACGCGTCGTACGGCGTGCACCTGTTCGACGAGACGCAGGTGCTCGTCGACGCCGGATACGCGGTCGTCTACAGCAACCCGCGGGGGAGTGCCGGTTACGGCCGCTCACACGGTCGCTCGATCCGCCGCCGCATGGGCACCCTCGACTTCTTCGACGTCCTGGACTTCTTCGACGGCGTCGTCGGTGCCGACCCGCGGCTCGACGCGGACCGCGTGGGTGTCATGGGCGGCTCGTACGGCGGGTACATGACCGCCTGGGTCATCGCGCACGAGCACCGCTTCGCCGCAGCGATCGTCGAGCGCGGATTCCTCGACCCCGCCGCCTTCCCGGGCTCGAGCGACATCGGCTCGTTCTTCGGCGAGGAGTACGTCGGCACCGACTCGGCGCTCGTGGCCGCGCAGAGCCCCATGGCCGTCGTCGACCAGGTCGCCACGCCCACGCTCGTGCTGCACTCCGAACTCGACTACCGCTGCCCGCTCGATCAGGCGACGCGGTACTACGCGGCGCTCAAGCGCAACGGCGTCGAGGCCGAGATGCTCGTCTTCCCGGGCGAGGATCACGAGCTCACGCGCGCCGGGCGCCCGCAGCACCGGGTGCAGCGTTTCGACGCCGTCCTCGAGTGGTGGAATCGCCACCTGCCGGTGGGGTGAGACACGAAGGGCCCGGATGCCATGGCATCCGGGCCCTGTTCGTTCGAGATCAGACGGCTTTGCCGAACTGGATCGCCCGCACGATCTGGAACACGCCCAGGATCACGAGCGAGATGCCGATGAGCAGGAACAGGGTCACCGCGCCGAGCAACGGCGAGAACAGCAGCACGATGCCGGCGAGGATGCTGACGATCGCGAAGAAGATCGTCCAGGCCCGCGCCTTCGACTGATGACCGGCCGTCGTGAGCGAGACGACGCCCTCGATGATCCAGAGGATGCCGACCAGGGTGCCGATGAACACCCCGAACCACGCGGTCGTGGCCGACAGGTTGGCGAACGAGAAGATGCCCGCGACGATGAACAGCACGCCGAGCACGAGGTAGCCGATGCGCGCCCATCCCGAGCGCCAGAACAGGCCGATGGCGATGTTCACAAGACCGGCGATGATCACGTAGATCGAGATGATGCCGACGGCGACCTCGGCGGTGCGTCCCGGCCAGATGAGGATGAGCAGACCGATGACGAGGGAGAGGGCTCCGCTGACGCCGAGCGCGGTGCGCACGGCTCCGACGGCGGGGTTGGTCGTGGAGGTCGGCATGGCGAGCCTTTCTGAGTGAACGCTGGGAACGACTCTCACCCTAGACCCGAAGGTTCACCGCGCGCGAGGACCCTCACGCGGGGGAGTGCTCCAGCAACAGCGCCACCGTGAACAGCACCGGCAGGCACCCGAGCGTCGAGATGAAGACCACGTCACGCGACAGGATCTCGCCCACTCCGTACCGCTGCGCGAAGTTGAAGACGTTCTGTGCCGTCGGGAGCGCCGCGAGCACCACGACGACGAACACCTGCTCGGCGGGCAGCGCGAAGAGCGTCGCCACGAGCCACGCCAGCGCGGGCATCGCCACGAGCTTCAGGGCCGAGGCGATCACCACGTCGACGCGGCGACCCGGCTCGGTCAGCACGCGCTGGCCGTACAGCGACATCCCGTACGACATCAGCAGCACGGGAACGCACGCCCCGGCAATCAAATGCAGGGGGTCGAAGACGATCGGCGGCAGATCGATGTCGAGGAGCGCCACCAGCACGCCCAGGGCGGAACCGATGAGCATCGGGTTCTTCGCCGTCTGCAACAGGATGCGCCCCACATTGCGGGAGCCCGAGGTGGCGGCATCCAGGATCGAGAGGGCGATCGGCATGAGGACCAGCAGCTGGAACAGGATCACCGGAGCCGAGTACGCCGCGTTCCCGAGCATGTAGAGCGAGATCGGGATGCCGATGTTATTGCTGTTCACCTGGCCCGCCGACAGCGCGCCGATCACCGTCTCACCCACGCGGCGCCGCAGGACCAGCGCCGAAATCAGGGTGTAGACACCGATCACGACCGCCGCCGTGATCATCGACACGGGCAGCAGCGCCGAGAACAGCGTGGCGACGTCGGCCTTCGCGAGCACCGTGAACAGCAGGAACGGCGACAGCACGAAGAACGTCAGGCGGCTCAGCACGGGGCGCGCGTGCGGCCCGAGCAGATCGATGCGGGCGATGATGTAGCCCACCACGACCGCGAGACCGACGACCGCGAAGCCGGTGAAGACGCCGCTCACGCGCCGGACCGGGGGAGAGGGGCGCACGGAGAAGTCATCGGTTCGAGCGTAGCGGGACGCTTGGCTCGCTCCGTGACGCCGTGATGGGATGAGCCGCATGTACTCCGGATTCGCGCGCTTCTACGACGTCCTGCAGGGCGGGACCCCCGAGCCGTTCGCCGCCTGGATCGAGAGACGCGCCGCCGAGCTCGGGCGCGAGGTGGAGTCGATCCTCGAGCTCGGGTGCGGCACCGGGGCCGTGCTCGACCTCCTGCCCGCCGCGTGGGCCAAGGTCGGCATCGACGTGTCACCCGACATGCTCGAGATCGCCCGAATCAAGGGGGTGGATGCCGACCTGATCGAGGCGGACATCCGCGACATCGCCCTGGATCGTCGGTTCGATGTCGTCGCGTGCGTCTACGACACCGTCAACCATGTGCCCGTCTCGGACTGGCCGCGGGTGTTCGCCGTGGCATCCGGTCATCTCGAAACCGACGGGATGTTCCTCTTCGACATGAACACGCTCGGGCGCCTCCGCGGCGGCGCGGGGCGGTCCGAGACGACGGTCGCCGGGGGATCGACGGTCACGATTTCGATCAGCGACGAGCGCGACGACCGCTACGACTGGCACGTGCGCATCGAGGGCGACCACGATCCGATCGACGAGACGATCGCCGAGTACGGTGCTTCGTTGACCGACGTCCGCCGCATGCTGACGGAGGCGGGATTCACCCGGGTCGAGGTGAGCGGCGGCCGCGATCGTCCCGTCGACGACGAGGCACCGCGACTGTTCTTTGCGTGCCGCCGCTGACGCGGGCTTCGGGGAAGCGGTCAGTGCTGCGGCTGCGGCCGGCGCAGGATCCAGTCCAGCGTCGAATGCCAGGTCTGGCGCAGGGGGCGACCGCGCCGCCACTCGCGCCAGGTGAGCAGCAGGATGATCAGGTCGAAGACCGTGAGCAGCACGAGGCCGATGCTCGGTGAGACGAACAGTTCGTACACCTGGTAGATGAGGAAGGCGCCGATCGCGGCGATCGCCCACGGGTACACCCGTCGGGTGCCGAGCATTAGGGCGATGACGATCGCGAGCTTCACGACGCCGTGCAGCAGGAGGTACACGGCGAGGAAGACGACCGTGCCCGACCCGAGCTGCGTGATGCTGTGCAGCAGCGCGTTCGCGAGGAAGTCGTTCGGCTCCCGCGCCAGCTCGTGAGCGGTGAGCCGCTGGGCGATATGCAGGAGCTGGCCGGGGGTCGTGACGAGCAGCACGATCGCACCGACGAGTTCGACCAGGCCGTCGAGGCCCTTCAGGGCGACGCCGATGAGGAACACGAGATCCATCACCCGTTCGCGCACCTGGCGCTCCTCTCCGGCCGACGTCGACGGCGGTCGTCGTCAGGGCCGAGTGTAGGCCGTGAGGCATCGGCACCTCGTCCACAAGACCCGGCTGGTCCTTATGCGCGAGGTCTACCGTCGCGGAAATGAACACCTATGCCCCGAACCTCACCGAGATCCTCGATCGCGAACCCCTCCCGGCATCCGGAATCGAATCGGGCGACGTCGACTACACCGCCGACGGCGTCGCCTACCGCGGATACCTGGCGCACCCGGCAGGGGAGGGGCGCCACCCGGGGATCATGGTCGTGCACGACTGGCTCGGCGTGACCGACTACGTGCGCATGCGCTGCGACATGCTCGCCCGCCTCGGCTACACGGCCTTCGCGGCGGACGTCTACGGCGCCGACGTGCGACCGGCGCCCGAGGACGCGGCCGGTGTCGCCGGCGGCTTCTACCAGGATCGCCCGCTGTGGAGGAAGCGCCTGACCGAGGCCTTCGCCTACCTGCGCGAGCAGCCGTCGGTCGACGCCGACCGCACCGCGGCGATCGGCTACTGCTTCGGCGGGTCGTCGGTGCTTGAACTCGCCCGCACGGGCGCCGACGTCGACGCGGTCGTCAGCTTTCACGGCGGACTGCTCACCGGGCCCGAGGGCGAGGCGGAGCAGATGACCGCGAAGCTGCTCGTGTTGCACGGCGCCGCCGATCCCGTCGCACCCGATGACGCGATGCTCGCCTTCGAGAACGACCTGCGCACGGCGCCGTCGGTCGACTGGCAGCTGGTGTCGTACGCGAACGCGATGCACGCCTTCACGCTTCCGGATGCCGATGCCCCCGAGCAGGGCGCGCAATTCCAGGCGACCGCCGAGCGGCGCAGCTGGGCCGCGATGAAGGCGTTCCTCGCGGAAGTGTTCGAAGCGCGGGCGTGACAGGATTCGCCCGCCACGGGTTCGCATTGCGGTCCGTGGCGGGCGAATCGGGTGTTGCGGGCGTCAGGCGTCTCGCGACGCGGCGAGGGTGCGTCCGGCGGTGACGGCGGCCTGCTCGGCATCCGTCTTCAGTCCTGCCGCCACGTCGGCGAAGGCGTCGAGCGCGGGATTCACACCGACGAGCGTGAAGGGGCGGTGCACGACAGTGAGGTCGAGTCCCCACACGTCCGCGAAGACGCGGCGCAGCCAGCCTGTCGAGTGGTCCCAGCCCTCCTTGGGGCTCCCGGGCTCGTAGTTGCCGCCGAGGACCGTGACGAGGGTGGCGGGCTTACCGCGCAGCGCCGTGCCCTGCGGATCGATGCGCGGATCGGTGTAGGCGAGGTCGAACCAGGTCTTCACGTGCTGCGAGACGCCGTAGTTGTACAGCGGGACGGTGAAGAGCAGAGCGTCGGCGTCGATCAGCTCGTCGGCGAGGCGCGTGCGCAGAGCGACGGCCTCGCGCTGGCCGTCGGTGTACTGGTCGGCGGGGGTGAAGCCCGAGGTCACGGCGTCGCGCCAGGCGGTGGCGGGCATCGGGTCGGCGGCGACGTCACGGCGGACGACCGTCGACGACGGGTGCGCGGCGAGCCACTCGGCCTCGACGAGGTCGCCGAGTTCGCGGCTCGTAGAGGTGGCGGGCAGGATGCTGGCATCCAGGCGGAACAGGGTCATGCGCTTCTCCGATCAGAGTGACTATGAAAAACAAAGTGGCTTCGGGAAAGCTAGCACACGTAGGATGGGGTCATGACCGAAGAACATGACGTGCGACGGTGCGACGCCGCTGTCTCGCACGCGTTCTCGGTCCTCGGCAAGCGGTGGAACGGCATGATCCTCGACGTGCTCGGCCAGGGGGAGTTGTCGTTCTCAGGCCTACGGCGAGCGGTCGGCGGCATCAGCGACGCCGTGCTGTCGGACCGCCTCACCGAACTCGCCGACACCGGCCTGGTCGACCGCCGCGTCGACGCCGGGCCGCCGGTCGCCGTCACGTACGCGCTGACGGACGCCGGATGCCGACTGGTTCCGATCCTGGGTCAGCTCGGCGAGTGGGCCGAAGGTAACCTGACGCGGCGCTGACGAGGAAGGCCGACCGGCGGCGTCACGCCACCGCGCCCACGCCCAGGCCGGCGTGTCCCTGAAGGGTGCGACGCAGCTCTCTCATTGCGGTTCGCGTGCGGGATTTGATCGTCCCGAGGGGCTGGCCCAGGCGGGCCGCGATCTGCGACTGCGTGAGGCCGGCGGTGTAGGCGAGCTCCACGCAGAGTCGTTGGTCGGGGGAGAGCTGCGACAGAGCGGCGTGAAGGTGCGCGCGTTCGAGGTAGTGGTCGACGGCATCCGAGGCCGCGTTAGCGTCCTCGACCAGAGATCTCGATCCCACGTGCCGGTCCCGATCGTGAGACGCCTGCGTCGCCCTGACGCAGTCGACGGCTCGGCGATACGCGATCGTGCTGATCCACGCCTGCAGGCTGCCCTTCGAGGCGACGAACTTCGACGCGTTCTGCCAGACGTAGACGTACACCTCCTGGAGCACCTCTTCGGCCAGAGCGCGATTCACGACCACCCTCAGCACCACCCCGAACACCCGGGCGGAGGTGAGGTCGTACAGCTGAGCGAACGCTGTGCGATCGCCCTTCGCGACGGCGGCCGCCAGAGCGCTCAGGGTGTCGACGGCGTGATCGTCGACATTATCGGTGTGCGGAGCGCGAGCGGCCATGGGGTGATGCTGACAGATGATCCGGGCGGTGAGAGAGCACTTGCTTGCACCGTTGGAATATGCATCTGAATAAAGTTTGGTTCGCCTGAGGTGGAGCCGCCTCCGAGAGTCGCTCGCCATCGTCTGGAAGCGCCGATAATGCACATTATGTCAGTTCTAGTTCCGGCGTCACTCCCCGCCCTCTTCATCCCACCAACGCGGACGGCGGGTCGTTGACCGGCGTCCGCTGGTGTCTCTTCTGGTTCATGCTGTCGTCGTTCTCATCCCGCTCGCGGATCTCATGGTGATCGTGCGCAGCGTGTGGCCCGCCGCTCGCCGAAAGCTCGGTGTGCTCACTCCGCTGGTGGCGGCGGTGGCGCTCGTTTTCGTTCCCCTCGCGAAAGAGGCGGGCGGAACCCTTGAGCGGCAGGTTCCCGAATCCACGGCGCTGGAGGTCCACACGGAACTCGGCGGTCAGCTCCTCCCCTGGGCCATCGGCTCGTTCGTGGTGGCCGCGGGGCAATGGGTGTGGTTCCGGATGCGGGCCCGGAAGCCCTCCGGGGACACGCGTTCGACGGCCGCCCGCGTGTCGACGATCGCCATCGCCGTGGTGGCCATCGGCGTGTCGGTCGGCACCACCGTGTCGGCCGTCCAGGTCGGAGACAGCGGTGCGCGCGCCGTCTGGTCGGGGCAGTCGGGAACGTCGTCCACCGAGAAGTGACGACGTCGCTGGTTCGCGCTGCCGAAACCACTTGGCATCCGCTCCCCCGCCTGTGCGGAGAAGCGCTCGGCTCTCCGCACCGAGACGACGCGGTGGGCACACGATTCTGATGGATGATCGTCACGTCGGCTCGAACGAAAAGGGGCACGATGCGTCCATCACGCGTCCACATCCTGGGTGGCAGCGGCAGCGGAACGACGACGCTGGGCCACGCGTTGGCCGCGCACTGGGCGGTGCCGCATGCCGACGCCGACGACTATTTCTGGATGCCGACCACTCCCCCGTTCACGCGGAAGAGAGGCGACGCGGAACGTGTGGCGCTGATGCGCGAGATCTTCGTCGGCCGCCCCGCGTGGGTGCTCTCGGGCTCGATGCTCGGGTGGGGAGAGTCGGTCGTCGCGGAGTGCGACGCGATCGTCTTCGTCGCGCTCGACCCTGCGGAGAGGCTCCGCCGCCTCGAAGCCCGCGAGGTCGTCCGACGCGGGGGCCTGCCGCATGACGACGACGCCTGGCACGAGTTCAAGACCTGGGCCGAGGGGTACGACGACCCGGCCTTCGACGGCCGCAGTCGCGCCGAACACGACCGGTGGTTGGCGACGATCGGCAAGCCCGTCCTGCGTCTCGACAGTCGGTCGACGGTGAAGGAGCTGATGGATGCCGTGTGCTCGTGGGAGCCCTCGGTGAAGCCGTCCTAGAGGTTCGTCTCTTCGACGTCGACGAGCCACCCTCTGCGGATCCGCAGACGACGTTCGGAGGGCTCGGGTCCGTTGAGATCGTCTTCCGTGACCCGATCGTCCGATTCCGGCCGCTCCCCCGGGACGCTGTCGCTGGGCACGAGCTCGACCGCCTCCGGCACGGGCGCGGACACCCGCATCCACCGCGAGGGGCGGTTGCCGATGAAGAACCCGTTCCCGAGGTCCCGGCCCGAAAGCGGCCAGAGTTCCCCTTCGGCGGGTATCTCGGCATCGGGAGGGGCACCGTGTCCGGGTCGACGGAGGGCGAAGCGCTCGATCGTCTTCTGCACGACGATCTGTACGCGCGTGACCCGTCCGAGCACTCGATCGTCGGTGGAGCCCTGGGGATGCCGTGCCTCGAAGGCGTCCACCGTCGCGGCCAGCTCGACACCCAGCTGACGGATGAAACCGTCGAAGGGCGTCCGGTGTTCGATCACGAAGTCCACGTCGTCGCCGACGCTGAACGGATCACCGCAACACGCCCACTCCATCGCATCCAGCCACACGCGCGTCATGGATCCCACGGTAACCGGGGCGCGGGCGTGGTTCAGTCGCGCCGCACCCAGCCGGAGGTCATGCCCAGCACTCGCGATCCGTCGAGGTCCGCCAGAGACAGGCCGGCGAACTGGGTCGCCGCATCGGAGGTCTGCCAGCGGAAGCGCGGCGCGGACGTCGTCGAGGCCTCGACGACCGTCTTCGCGGCATCCTCCGCAGATTGCGCGGACGCGAACGAGGTCGCCGCGCGGTCGAGGTACGCCTGCTGCTGCTCGGCGTAGGGCCCGGGGGCGGCGCGGTGGACGGAGTCGACGAACGACGACGCGACGGCGGCGGGCTCGACGATCGACACGTCGATGCCGAAGGGGGCGACGACCGGGGCGAGCGACTGCATGAGCCCCTCGACGGCGAACTTGGCGGCGCAGTACGCGTCCGAGAACGGTTGGCCCACCGCTCCCCCGACGCTGGTGACCGTGACGATGCGTCCGCTCCCCCGCTCGCGCATGCCGGGCAGGACGAGACGGGTCAGGCGCGCGACCGAGAGGTAGTTGGTCTCCAACTGCTCCTGCAGGTCCTCGTCGCTCATCTGCTCGAGGGTGCCCACAGCGCCACGTCCGGCGTTGTTCACGAGGATGTCGATCGGACCAGCCGCCTCGATCAGGGCACGGGATGCCGCGGCATCCGTCACGTCCAAGGCCCGGATGTCGAGCTCGACACCCGCCTCGGATGCCGCCGAGCGCAGGGCGTCGGCGCGCGCGGTGTCGCGGACCGTGGCGATGACCGTCACCCCCTGCTGCGCGAGTTGGATGGCGGTGTGCAGGCCGATGCCGCTGGTGGTTCCGGTGACGAGTGCGAGAGTCATGTGCTCAGTCTGCTCCTCGAACCCATGGGCGCGGTGTGCGGGGGGCGTCCAGGGATCGCTGCCAGAGTGGCGATGTGACAGTGGACGTGGGGGCCCCGGTCGCCGAGCGGGGTGTGAGCGCGGGGCGCCGCCGGACAGCGGTCGTGGCGAGCCTGGCGTACCTGGTGTTCGCGGGGGTGATCCTCGTGGTCATGCCCATCTCGGTGGACAGTGCGGGCGGGCGCGAGGTGGTCGTCGGGCCGTGGACGGGCGGCGTGCTGGTCGCTGCGTGCCTCATGGCATCCACAGTGACGCTGAGCGTGATCGTCTTCGCCGTCCCCGCGCGCAGGTGGTGGTGGGTGCTGCTCGGTCCGCTCCGGGCGATCGTCGCGGCGGCGGCAGTGGTGGCCGCTTTCGGCTTCACCCTCACGGACGAGTCGGTGACCCCCATCGTGGCGAACGGATGCGAAACCGGTTACGTCGTGACCGAGCGCAGCTTCCTCTTCCTCGCCGCGGGCGAGGTGCGCCGCGTGGAGGGGGTGATCGGCACCTCCGTCGGCAGCACGTCCGTCGACGACGGGCACAAGCCGTTCCAGGAGCAGTCCTACATCGCCGTGACCAGCGGCGACACGCTCCGAATCTGGAACACGTTCGACAACGCGTGGGAGCGCCTCAGCACCTCGACCGAACCGGCCTTCGTCCTCCCACGGCTGGTCGATGAGACCGGGTGCGGCCTTGCCGGCGGAGTGGTAGCCGCTCGCCCTTCCGCATCCCCTTCCCCGGTCGCCACGGTCGACGAGGGCCCCGCGCCGGCTCCGGTGTCCGACTCCCGCGATGAGATTGCGCGCATGGCGCAGCTGACCATCGAAGCGGCAGGGACGCCGATGTCGGATGCCGAGGGAGTACCGGTGACCGCGCCGGCGGCATCCGACCTGCCGTGTGACGGAACGACCAGCCACGATATGACCGTCCGCACCGATGACAACACCTCTTCGTACGCGGCGATCCTCGATGCGTGGAGCGCCGAGGGCTACTCGAGGGACCGCGCCATGCAGGAAGACCTGCGTTACAACGGCGTGGTACGTCTGTCGGCCCGCGATCGCTCGAGCCTTGACGGGCTGATGCACTTCTCGCTGACGGCGGACTGTCGCGCGCCCTGATCAGAACGAGCAGTCTCACAGAGCTGTGTCCGTCGGGGGGAATCCGAGACCAGAAGGGAACGCCGAGAGATCGGCCATGGTCCACGCTGCCGGGTACGTCCCCTACCCGCGTCGCTCCGACCGCCCTCAGCCTCCCGGCGTGAGTTCCACCCAGCCGCCGCCGAACTTCGCCTGACGGTTGTCGCCCGACGAGGTGCCGGTGAGCCGGCGACGCACCCACGGTGCCACGTGCTCGCGGTAGTAGGCGGTGCCCTTCAGCCGCTCGGTCTCGGGGATCTCGCGCAGATGCCACCACTCGGCGGGCGGTGTGAGCCCGACCGACTCGATCACCCGGGCGGCGACGCGGTGGTGGCCGCGCGCGTTCATGTGCAGCCGGTCGACGGACCAGAACTCCCCGCCCGCCAGCTCGCGGTCGAACCAGTTGTAGGCGGTGAGCACGGCGGGGCGCGCTTCGAGACGCTTCTCGACGGCGTGCGACAGGCGGTCGCCGCGCGCCTCGATGAGCTTGCCGAGCGGGAGCCCCGCCGACGGGTTCGCCCCCGAGAGCACGATCAGACGCACCCCCTCTTCGTCGCACCGGCGCACGACGTGGTCGAACAGGTCGACGATGCGGTCGATGCCCGTGCGCGGACGCAGCATGTCGTTGCCGCCGCCGTTGAACGACAAGTGCGTCGGCTTGAGCGCCAGCGCCGGCTCGAGTTGTTGAGCGACGATGGGCTCGATGAGCTTGCCGCGGATCGCGAGGTTCGCGTATTCGATGGGCTCCCCCGCGGCATCCGCCCATCCCTGTGCGGCGAGGTCGGCCCACCCTCGGACGGTGCCGTCGGGCAGCTCATCGCCGACGCCTTCGGTGAACGAGTCGCCGATCGCGACGTAGCGGACGGATGCCATGGCACGAGCCTACGCGGGCGCGCGGAGGGGCTAGGCCAGGGATCGCCCGCGCTGCTCGCGCAGGAACAGCGCCGCGACCACAGCCACGGCGAAGAACGCCGCGAACACCACGAACAGCAGCGGCGCTCCCCCGACGCCGAGCAGCGGAGGCACGGCGAGGGGCGCCAGGATCGAGGCGATGCGTCCGACGCCCGCGGCCCAGCCCGACCCCGTCGCGCGCAGCTCGGTCGGGTAGGTCTCGGGGGTCGCGGCGTACAGGGCGCCCCACGCGCCGAGATTGAAGAACGACAGGGCCATGCCGGCGGCGATGACCGCCACCTCTCCGGTCGCCGTGCCGAACAGCACCGCGGCGACGGCGGAACCGGCGAGGAAGGTCGCGAGGGTCGCGCGCCGGCCCCAGGCCTCGATGAGCCACGCGGCGACGGCGTACCCGGGCAGCTGCGCGAGCGTGATGATGAGCGTGAAGCCGAACGAGCGCACGAGGTCGTAGCCCTGCGCGACGAGGATGGTCGGAATCCAGATGAACGCCCCGTAGTACGAGAAGTTCACGCAGAACCACAGCACCCACAGGCTCGCCGTGCGCGCCCGCAGTGCCGGTGCCCACAGGGCCCGGACCCGGGTACGGTCGGCGGGAGCGGATGCCGAGCCCCCCTCCGTCGACGCTTCGAGCGCGATCCGACCGGCTGCGGCCTCGAGATCGCGCACGATGACGATCGCCTCGGCGTTGCGGCCGCGAGACGCCAGCCACCGCGGCGACTCGGGAAGACCCCACCGCACGATGAGCGCGTAGACGGCGGGAATGGCGCCGAGGGCGAAGGCCCATCGCCAGCCATCGGCGGACGACGGCACCACGAGGTAGCCGATGAGCGCCGCGGCCGTCCATCCGACGGCCCAGAACGCCTCGAGGAACACGATGAGTCGACCCCGCATGCGGGCGGGCGCGAACTCGCTGACGTAGGTCGATGCCACCGGCAACTCCGCCCCGAGCCCGAGACCCACGACGAAGCGCAGGACGAGCAGGGCTGCGAGACCACCCACCAGCGCGCTCGCCCCGGTGGCGACGCCGTACACCAGCAGCGTCAGCGCGAAGACGTGTCGGCGCCCGAACCGGTCTGCCAGCAGCCCTCCCACGCTCGCTCCGATCGCCATGCCGGCGAAGCCCGCCGACGCGATCCACGACGCCTCGGTCGGCGCCAGCTGCCACTGCACGCTGAGAGCGGCGATGACGAACGAGATGAGGCCGACGTCCATGGCATCCAGAGCCCACCCCAGGCCCGATCCGCCGAGGATCCGCCCGTGGCGGCGGGTGAACGGCAGAGCGTCGAGGCGTTCGGACACCCGGATGGTGTCGGTGGTCGTGGTCACCGGATGCCGGGAGCGTCGACCGGCGTGGAGGTTTCGGCGAGCATCTCCTCGACGAGGGGGCGCACGCGCGTTCCGTAGAGTTCGATGCTCGACATCAGGCGATCGTGCGAGATCGACCCGCTCGCGATCTTCATCTGGAAGCGGGAGTTGCCCAGCGCCCGTACGGTCGCAGCGATTTTCCGGGCGACCGTCTCGGGCGAGCCGACGTACATCGAGCCCTCGGGTCCGACATCGTGCTGGAACCGCATGCGGTTGTACTCGGGCCAGCCGCGCTCGCGTCCGATCGTGTTGTTCAGCTCGGCGACGCCCTCGAACGCCTCGTCCCAGGCCTGCTCGTCGGTCTCGGCGACGTGGCCGGGCGAGTGCACCGAGATGGGCATCTGCGGCTTGCCGAGTTCCTGCAGCGACCGACGGTAGAGGTCGGCGTACGGGCGGAACCGAGCGGCGGACCCGCCGATGATCGCGAGGACCAGACCGTAGCCGTAGCGGGCCGTGCGCACCACCGACTCGGGAGAACCGCCGACCCCGACCCACGCGGTCAGGCCCGTCTCGGTCTTGGGGTACACATCGGCATTTTGCAGCGCGGCGCGCGTGCGGCCCGACCAGGTGACGGGCTTCTCGGTGAGCAGGTGCGAGAACAGCTCGAGCTTCTCCTCGAACAGCTGCTCGTAGTCGGCGAGGTCGTAGCCGAACAGCGGGAACGACTCGATGAACGACCCGCGCCCGAGGATGACCTCGGCGCGGCCGTTCGAGACGGCATCCAGCGTCGCGAACCGCTCGTACACGCGCACCGGGTCGTCGCTCGACAGGACGGTCACCGCGGTTCCGAGGTGGATGTTCTTCGTACGGGCGGCCGCGGCGGCCAGCACGATCTCGGGGCTGGTGACGGCGAAGTCCTTGCGGTGGTGCTCCCCCACCCCGAAGAACGACAGGCCCACCTGGTCGGCGAGCACCGCCTGGTCGACGACGTTGCGGATGGTCTGCGCGTCCGACAGCAGCGACCCGTCGGGGCCGCGCGAGATGTCTCCGAAGGTGTCGAGTCCGAGCTCGAGGGGGCGGGCGTCCATGGGATCTCCTTGCATTCGGATGAATGAACTTTACGCGACGGCGGAGTATTCCCCCGCATCGCCGAGGGGCGCCGCCGAAGCGACGCCCCTCGGGGAGATCAGGCGGAGGCCAGAGCCGCGCGCAGCGTGTCGAGACCCACGCCGCCGATGTCGAGCGCCCGCGTGTGGAACTGCTTCATCGAGAAGTCGGCGCCGCGGCGCTGCTGCTCCTCGTCGCGCACCTGCTCCCAGATGCGCTGGCCCACCTTGTACGACGGGGCCTGTCCCGGCCAGCCGAGGTAGCGGTTGACCTCGAAGCGCACGAACTCCTCGCTCATGTTGACGTTCTTCAGCATGAACGCGAGCGCGTAGTCGTGGTCCCACGTGCCGGTGCCGTCGAGACGGGGCTTCTGCAGGTGCACGCCGATGTCGAGCACCACGCGAGCGGCGCGCATGCGCTGGCCGTCGAGCATACCCAGGCGGTCGGCCGGGTCGTCGAGGTAGCCGAGCTGCTCCATCAGGCGCTCGGCGTACAGTGCCCAGCCCTCGGCGTGCCCGCTCGTGCCGGCCAGCAGGCGGCGCCACGAGTTGAGCTCGGCGCGGTTGTGCACGGCCTGGGCGATCTGCAGGTGGTGGCCCGGAACGCCCTCGTGGTAGACCGTGGTCAGCTCGCGCCAGGTGTCGAAGGTGTCGACGCCCTCGGGCACCGACCACCACATGCGGCCGGGGCGCGAGAAGTCGTCGGTGGGGCCGGTGTAATAGATGCCGCCCTCGTTCGTCGGGGCGATCATGCATTCGAGGTGGCGGATCGGCTCGGCGATGTCGAAGTGCGTGCGGCCGAGCTCTTCGACGGCCTTGTCGCTCGTGCGCTGCATCCACTCCTGCAGGGCCTTGGTGCCGCGGAGCTTGCGCGACTCGTCCCTCTCGAGGAACGCCACGGCCTCTTCGACCGTGGAGCCCGGCAGGATCTCGTTCGCGATGGCCTCCTGCTCGGCGACCATGCGGGCGAGTTCTTCGACACCCCACTCGTACGTCTCGTCGAGGTCGACCTCGGCGCCGAGGAAGTGGCGCGACTGCAGGGCGTACACCTCGCGACCGACCGCGTCGACCTCGCCCGCCGCCGGTGCGAGCTCCTTCGACAGGAACGACGCGAGACCGTCGTAGGCGACCCGTGCCGCGTTGGAGTTCTCGGCGAGGTCCCGGGCGAGCGAGGCGGGGAGCTGCCCGTCCTCGGGGGCGGCGTCTCCGACGAACTCGGCGAAGAAGCCCGTGTCGGAGGTGTAGCGCGCGATCTGGGTCACGACCTCGCTCACCTGACGGCGCGCGGGCACCACCCCCTCGGCGATGCCCTGGCGCAACGTCGCGACGTACCCGTCGATGGCAGCCGGCAGGGCCTTCATGCGGTCGGAGATCGTGGACCAGTCGTCGACCGTCGCGGTGGGCATGAGGTCGAACGTCGAGCGGATGTCCTGCGCGGGAGACGCGATGACGTTCAGGTTGCGCAGGTTCGTCTTCGCCTCGTGCTGCTCGATCTTGAGGTCGAGCTCGCGCACCAGGTCCATCTTGGTGACGGTGTCGATCGCGTCGGTCGCTTCGGCCGCCTCGAGTGCGGACTTCGTCGAGCGCGCCTCCGACACGAGGGCGTCCGCGCCCTCGGGTCTGTAGTCGCCGAAGCGTCCGTTGTGCTCGAAACGGCCGATGTAGGTCGCGAGCGTCGGGTCCTTCTCCGCCAGGGTGTCGACCCACGCGTCCGCGATCGTGTCGATCGGCGTGGGGGTGCGTTGTGCGTCAGTCATCCTCCGAGCCTAGGGAAGGCGCGGCGCCCGCGCACGCCCCTCCAACGGGTGGTTCGGGATGCCGTGCCCCGGCGCGACTGTGAGCAACCATGACCCGCGGCATCGGCGGTTCCGGATGCCGCGCCCCGGGCTTCGTGTCGGGGCGCGGCGACGCGGGTGCTAGTGCCCGGCCTCGTCCCAGTCGCCGCCACGGCCGATCTGCACGTCGAGCGGAACCGAAAGGTCGGCGGCGTCGGCCATGCGCGCGCGCACGATCTTCTCGACGTCATCCCACTCCCCTGCCGCGACCTCGACGACGAGCTCATCGTGGATCTGCAGCAGCACGCGCGAGCGCAGCTCGGCGTCGGCGAGATCGCGCTGGATGTGGAACAGCGCGACCTTCATGATGTCGGCGGCGCTACCCTGAATCGGCGCGTTGAGGGCGGCGCGCTCGGCGTTCTCGCGCAGCACGCGGTTCATGCTCGTGAGGTCGGGGAACGGCCGGCGCCGACCGAAGATCGTCTCGGTGTAGCCGTCCTGGCGGGCCTGCTCGACCGAGCCGCGCAGGTAGTCACGCACCGCGCCGAAGCGGGCGAAGTACTCGAGCATGAGCTTCTTGGCCTCGGACTGCTCAATGCGCAACTGCTTCGACAGGCCGAACGCCGACAGGCCGTAGACCAGGCCGTACGACATCGCCTTGACCTTTGTGCGCATGGCCGGGGTGACCTCGGCGGGCTCGACGCCGAAGACGCGTGCGCCGACGAAGCGGTGCAGGTCTTCACCCGAGTTGAAGGCCTCGATGAGCCCGGGGTCGCCCGACAGGTGCGCCATGATGCGCATCTCGATCTGCGAGTAGTCGGCGGTCAGGAGCGTCTCGTAGCCCTCGCCCACCACGAACGCCGCGCGGATGCGACGGCTCTCTTCGGTGCGGATGGGGATGTTCTGCAGGTTCGGGTCGGTGCTCGACAGACGCCCCGTCTGGCTGCCGGTCTGCACGTAGGTGGTGTGGATGCGACCGTCGGCACCCGTGGCCGTGTCGAGCGCGTCGATGATCTGCTTCAGCTTCGTGGCCTCGCGGTGGCGCAGCAGCAGGTCGAGGAACGGGTGATCGGCACTCTCTTGCAGGTCGGCGAGGGCCGCGGCATCCGTCGTGTACCCGCTCTTGGTCTTGCGGGTCTTCGGCAGCTGCAGCTCGTCGAACAGGACCTCCTGCAGCTGCTTGGGCGAACCGAGATTCACCTCGTGTCCGATCGCCGCGTAGGCGTCGCGGGCGAGGGCGTCGGCGCGGGCCCCGAGCTCGGCCGAGAAGCTCGCGAGCTTCTCGTGCGACACCGCGACACCCGCGAGCTCCATGTCGGCCAGGGCGGTGAGGGTCGGCAGCTCGATGTCGTCGAGCACGCTCGCGACCGACTCGGGCATATCGGCGCGCTGCGCCTCGGCGACGCGGCGCGTGAACCACGACAGCTGGCTCGGGGTCGCGCCCTCGGTCTCGGGAACCAACTGGGTCGGATCGGCGACCGGCAGCTTCTCGTCGAGCATGCGCTCCACGAGATCGCCGAGCGTCTTGTCGGGGAAGCTCGGGCGCACGAGCCACCCGGCGAGGATCACGTCGAACGCCACGCCGCCGACGGCCACATCCTCGCGAGCGAGCGCCTTGATCTGCGGCTTCGCGTCGGCGAAGACCTTGGGAGCGTCGGATGCCAGCCACTCGGCCAGCGCGTCGCGCACCGCCGACGACCACTCGGCCTCGACCGCGGCGTCGCCCGAGGCGAGTCCGATCGCGGTGGGCGCGCCGCCGGCCAGTGTGACGGTGACCCCGACCTCGCCGGTTGCTGCGGCCGTCCATGCGGCGAGGGCCGTGCCGTCGAGCCGCGAGGGCGTCGGAGCGGTCGCGGTGGGGCGCTGCTCTTCGACGATGCCCGCGTCGCCGCCGAGGGCGTCGAAAACGCGCGGCAGCAGGGTGCGGAACTCCAGGCGCGCGAAGATGTCGCGAACCGCTTGCGCATCGAGCGGGTGCATCTTGAGGTCGCCGGGGCCGACGGGCAGTTCGACGTCGCGCAGCAGGCGGTTGAGCGCGCGGTTGCGGCGCACGCCGTCGATGTGCTCGCGGAGGTTGCCGCCCACCACGCCGGTGATCTTGTCGGCGTTGTCGAGCAGCGCATCGAGGGAGCCCCACTGGGTGAGCCACTTGACCGCGGTCTTCTCTCCCACCTTCGGCACGCCGGGCAGGTTGTCGCTGGTCTCGCCCACGAGAGCGGCGATCTCGGGATACTGCGCGGGCGGCAGGCCGTACTTCTCGATCACGGCTGCGGTGTCGTAGCGCTTGAGCTGCGAGACGCCCTGGACGTTCGGGTAGAGCAGCGTGACGTCGTCGGTGACGAGCTGGATGGTGTCGCGATCTCCCGAGCAGACGAGCACCTCGAAGCCCTGCTGCTCGCCCTGCGTCGCGAGCGTGGCGAGGATGTCGTCGGCCTCGAAGTCCTCTTTCGCCAGCACCGGTACGCCCATCGCGCGCAGGCAGTCCTGCAGCAGCGGAATCTGCCCCTTGAACTCGGCGGGCGACTCGCTGCGGTTGGCCTTGTACTCGGCGTACTCGCGGGTCCGGAACGACTGCCGCGAGGTGTCGAACGCCACGGCGAGATGCGTGGGTTTCTCGGCCTTCACGAGGTTCACGAACATCGACAGGAACCCGTAGATGCCGTTGGTGTGCTGGCCGTCCTTGGTCGAGAAGTTGTCGACCGGCAGGGCGTAGAACGCCCGATACGCCAGCGAATGGCCGTCGACGACGAGGAGAGTAGGCTTTTCGGCATCCGTCACCCCTCCAGCGTAACGAGAACCACGGACACTCCCCCGGCCCCGGCCCGATCGACGAAGGCGATGATGACCTCCACGACTCCCGACACGTCCCCCGGCCTCGACTGGGCGAAGGAGCGCGGCATGGGCGCCCTCGCCGAGAAGATGGGCATCGAGTGGGTCGAGTTCTCGGTGGAGCGCAGCGTCGCGACCATGCCGGTCGAGGGCAACACGCAGCCGGTCGGCCTGCTTCACGGCGGTGCGTACGTCGTCCTCGGCGAGTCGCTGGGCTCTATGGCGGCGAACCTTTACGCGGGGTCGGGCAAGCTCGCGGTCGGCATCGACATCAACGCCACGCACACCCGCTCGGCCACGTCGGGCATCGTCACGGGTGTGTGCACCCCGATCCACCTGGGCCGTTCGCTCACGGTGCACGAGATCGCGGTGTCCGACGAACAGGGTCGTCGGTGCTCGACCATCCGGATCACGAACATGATCAAGGACGCCCCCGCACGCTGACCGCCCCGACTCTCACGGCGGAAACGAGAAATGGATGCCACCTCAGTGGCATCCATTCTCGAAGAGGTCTCGCTCAGCCCTTCTTGGGGGCGAGCTGCTCGATGATCGCCTTGGCGACGTCCTGCATGGTGAGGCGGCGGTCCATCGACGCCTTCTGGATCCAGCGGAAGGCCTCGGGCTCGCTCAGACCCATCTTCTCGTTGAGAAGGCCCTTGGCCCGGTCGACGAGCTTGCGGGTCTCGAAGCGCTCGACCATGTCGGCGACCTCGGCCTCGAGCGTGATGATCTGCTCGTAGCGGGCGAGGGCGATCTCGATCGCGGGGAGCAGGTCGTTCGGGGTGAAGGGCTTGACCACGTACGCCAGAGCGCCGGCCTCGCTGGCCCGCTCGACGAGCTCCTTCTGGCTGAAGGCGGTGAGCAGCACGACCGGGGCGATGTGGTTCTTGCTGAGCTTCTCGGCGGCGCTGATACCGTCGAGCTGCGGCATCTTGACGTCCATGATCACCAGATCGGGGCGCAGCTCTGTCGCGAGCTGGACGGCGGTCTCTCCGTCGCCGGCCTCGCCGACGACGTCGAAGCCGTTGTCGCGGAGGATCTCGACGATGTCGAGGCGGATGAGCGACTCGTCTTCCGCGACGACGACGCGTCGGGGAGCGGCCGGAGCGCTGGCCGGAACGGCTTCTTGATCAGTCACGGAACCATCCTAAGTCTGCGGGGGCCAGAAGCCCCGGATCGCAGCCCCCATCACTCGGGTGCTGTCACGGGTACCGGTGGTGGGACTCGAACCCACACGTCTTTCGACAGAGCATTTTGAGTGCCCCGCGTCTGCCATTCCGCCACACCGGCAGGTGTTGCCCTCCCAACTTACCGGCGGCGAGACCGGGGTGGGAACGCGAAGACGCGCGCCGGGCGGACCCGGCGCGCGTCATCGAGGCTCAGACCTCTTTGTAGACGGGCGCTGCGCCGTGCACGGCGTCGCCCACGCGGTGGACGCGCAGGTCGTTCGTCGAGCCCGCGATTCCGGGAGGGGAACCGGAGATCACGACGACCTTGTCCCCCACCTCGGCCAGCTTGTGCGAGAGCAGGTAGTCGTCGACCTGCAGGAACATCTTGTCGGTGTGCGACACGTGCTCCACCAGCGTGGAGCGCACGCCCCACGTCAGCGCGAGGCGACGGCGGATGCCGGGCTCGGGCGTGAAGGCGATCATCGGGATGGTCGAACGCAGACGCGACATGCGGCGCACCGAGTCACCCGACTCGGTGAACACGCAGAGGAACTTTGCCTCGACGAAGTCGGCCACCTCGACAGCGGCGAGCGTGATGGCGCCACCCTGCGTGCGGGGCTTGTTGGTCAGCGGCGCGATGCGCTCGAGACCGTGCTCCTCGGTGGACGCGACGATGCGCGCCATGGTCTCGACGACCACGACCGGGTAGTCGCCGACGCTGGTCTCGCCCGAGAGCATGACCGCGTCCGCACCGTCGAGGACGGCGTTGGCGACGTCGCTGGTCTCGGCGCGCGTGGGGACCGGGCTGTTGATCATCGACTCGAGCATCTGCGTCGCGACGATGACGGG
Source organism: Microbacterium sp. 16-032 (assembly GCF_041079455.1). Classification (NCBI taxonomy): domain Bacteria; kingdom Bacillati; phylum Actinomycetota; class Actinomycetes; order Micrococcales; family Microbacteriaceae; genus Microbacterium; species Microbacterium sp. 16-032. The sequence continues at coordinate 143,991 of NZ_JBFYGQ010000007.1, forward strand.
CTTGGCCATGCGGCGGGCGAGCTCGACCGCGCGCTTCTGCACGATCGGGACGGCCTCGAGGGGCAGCTCGACACCGAGGTCACCGCGGGCGACCATGATGCCGTCGAAGGCGTCGATGATCTCCTCGAGATTGTCGACCGCCTGCGGCTTCTCGATCTTCGCGATGACGGGCACGTAGCGCCCCTCTTCGGCCATGATCTCGTGCACGCGCTCGATGTCCTTGGCATCGCGGACGAACGACAGGGCGATGAGGTCGGCGCCGGCGTTCAGGCCCCAGCGGAGGTCCGCCTCGTCCTTCTCGCTCAGTGCGGGGACGTTCACGGCCACGCCGGGCAGGTTGATGCCCTTGTTGTTCGAGACCGGGCCGCCGACGATGACCTTGGTGGTCACGACGGTGCCGTCGGTCTCGACGACCTCGACACGGACCTTGCCGTCGTCGATGAGCAGGAAGTCGCCGGGGCGCACGTCCTGGGGCAGGCCCTTGAAGGTCGTGCCGACGATCTCTTTGGTGCCGAGGATGTCCTCGATGGTGATCTTGAAGATGTCACCGGGCAGCAGGTCGTGGGGACCGTTCTCGAACTTGCCGAGGCGGATCTTCGGGCCCTGCAGGTCGACGAGGGCCGCGACCGGGCGTCCGGCGTCTTCTGCCGCCTTGCGCACGTTGGCGAAGTTGGCGTCGTGCACGGAGTAATCTCCGTGGCTCAGGTTGAGGCGGGCGACATCCACACCGGCGTCGATGATGGCGCGAACCATCTCATACGACGACGTGGCGGGCCCGAGTGTTGCGACGATCTTGGCGCGTCTCATCCGGTTTCAAGCTCCGTGAAATTTTCGGGAAGTGGCCGATCGGCCCTTGCCAGCTTAGGCGGGCAGGAGGCCGATGGCGACATCGGTCGGGCGCACCGGCGCGGGCAGCACCGTCTCGCCCATGAGGAACGTGTCGACCTCGGCGGCGGCCGCGCGGCCTTCGGCGATGGCCCACACGATGAGGGACTGTCCGCGACCGGCATCTCCGGCGACGAACACCCCCGGGGTGGTGGTGGCGTAGGTCGCGTCGCGCTCCACGTTTCCGCGGTTCGTGAACTGCGTGCCGAGCTGGCTCTCGAGGTGCTCGCGCTCAGGGCCGGTGAAGCCCATCGCGATGAGGACCAGGTCGGCCGGGATCTCGCGCTCGGTGCCGCTCTTGGGGACGCGGCGGCCGTCGACGTACTCGGTCTCGGCGACGCGCAGCGCTCGCACCTCTCCCGCGGCGTTGCCGAGGAACTCCACGGTCGAGGCGAGGAACGTGCGCTCCCCGCCCTCCTCGTGAGCGGATGCCAGCTCGAACAGGTTCGGCATCATCGGCCACGGCTGCTCGGCCGGACGCTCCGACGGGGGCTGCTTGCCGATCGCGAGGTTGGTGACGCTCAGCGCACCCTGGCGGTGGGCGGTGCCGATGCAGTCGGCTCCGGTGTCGCCACCACCGATGACGACGACGTGCTTGCCCTCGGCGGTGATCTGGTGCGGCACCTGGTCGCCGGCCACGGCCTTGTTGCCCTCGATGAGGTACTCCATGGCGTAGTGCACGCCGTCGAGGTCGCGGCCGGGGATGGCGAGGTCGCGCGGTACCGTCGAACCGGTGGCCACCACGACGGCGTCGTAGCGCGCCCGGAGGTCGCCCCACGAGACGTCCTTGCCGATCTCGACGCCGGCGCGGAAGCGCGTGCCCTCGGCCTGCATCTGCCGCAGGCGCAGCTCGAGGTGGCGCTTCTCCATCTTGAAGTCGGGGATGCCGTAGCGCAGCAGCCCGCCGATGCGGTCGTCGCGCTCGAAGACCGCGACCGTGTGGCCGGCGCGCGTGAGCTGCTGGGCGGCGGCGAGGCCGGCGGGGCCGGAGCCCACGACGGCGACGGTCTTGCCGGTCAGGCGCTCGGGCGGCTCGGGCTCGACCCAACCGTTGCCGAACGCCTCGTCGATGATCGAGACCTCGACCTGCTTGATCGTGACGGCCGGCTGGTTGATGCCGAGCACGCACGAGCTCTCGCAGGGCGCGGGGCACAGACGACCGGTGAACTCCGGGAAGTTGTTCGTCGCGTGCAGGCGCTCGATGGCCGCGCGGCCCTCGCCGCGCCACGTGAGGTCGTTCCACTCGGGGATCAGGTTCCCGAGCGGGCAGCCCTTGTGGCAGAACGGGATGCCGCAGTCCATGCAGCGACCGGCCTGGCGCTTGATGACGGCCGAATCACCCGGCTCGTACACCTCTTTCCAGTCCATGATCCGCACCGGCACCGGCCGGCGCTTGGGGAGCTCGCGCTCCGTGACCTTGAGAAAGCCCTTCGGGTCAGCCACCCGTCACCTCCAGAATGCGCTTCCAGACGACGTCGCCGTCGGGGTCGAGCCCCTCGGTGACCGCCTCCTGGCGGGTCTGCAGCACGGCGGCGTAGTCGCGCGGCAGCACCCGGACGAAGTTGTCCACCTCGGTCTCGAAGTCGTCCAGCAGACGACGGGCGAGGGTGGAATCGGTCTCTGCGACGTGCTTTTCGAGCAGGTCGCGGAGGATCTCGGCATCCCCCGATCCGAGGGCACCGAGTTCGAGCTCACCGGATGCCATGGCCTCGCGGTTCACGAGATCGCGGTCGAGCTTGTAGACGTAGGCCTGGCCGCCCGACATGCCGGCGCCGAGGTTGCGGCCCGTGGCGCCGAGGATCACGGCGAGACCACCGGTCATGTACTCGAGCGCGTGGTCTCCCACGCCCTCGACGACCGCCGTCGCTCCGGAGTTGCGCACCAGGAAGCGCTCGCCCACGACGCCGTTGAGGAACATCTGCCCCTGCGTGGCGCCGTAGCCGATGACGTTTCCGGCAATGACGTTCTCGGACGCCGCGAAGCTCGAGCCGCGCGGCGGACGCACGATGATCGTGCCGCCCGATAGGCCCTTGCCGACGTAGTCGTTGGAGTCGCCCTCGAGGCGCAGCGTGATGCCGGCCGGCATGAACGCGCCGAACGACTGCCCGGCCGAGCCGGTCAGACGCACGTCGATCGAGTTCTCGGGCAGACCGTGCTCGCCCCGCGCCTTGGTGACGTGGTGGCCGAGCATGGTCCCCACGGCGCGCGCGGTGTTGCGGATCGGGAGCTCGATCGTGAGCTGACCCCCGTGCGCGATGACGTCCTGCGCGCGCTCGATGAGCTGCACGTCGAAGTGGTCCTCGAGCTCGTGATCCTGGTTGCGCGCGTGGCGGCGCGGCTCGTCCTCGGCGAAGCGGGGTCCTTCGAGGATGGGCGCGAGGTTGAGGCCCCGGGCCTTCCAGTGCTGGATCGCCTCGTTGGCATCGAGCAGCTCCGCGCGTCCGACGATCTCGTCGATCGAGCGGTAGCCGAGGGCGGCGAGGTACTCGCGCACCTCTTGCGCGATGAACTCCATGAAGTTGATGACGTACTCGGCCTTGCCGGTGAAGCGCTCACGCAGCACGGGGTTCTGCGTCGCGACGCCCACGGGGCAGGTGTCGAGGTGGCACACGCGCATCATGATGCAGCCCGAGACCACGAGCGGAGCGGTGGCGAAGCCGAACTCCTCGGCACCCAGGAGGGCGCCGATGATGACGTCGCGACCGGTCTTCATCTGACCGTCGACCTGCACGACCACGCGGTCGCGCATGCCGTTGAGCATGAGCGTCTGCTGGGTCTCGGCCAGGCCCAGCTCCCACGGGGTGCCGGCGTGCTTGAGCGAGTTCATCGGGCTCGCACCCGTGCCGCCGTCCTGGCCCGAGACCAGGATGACGTCGCTGAGCGCCTTGGCGACACCCGCGGCGACCGCACCGATACCCGACTGGCTGACCAGCTTGGTGTGGATGCGGGCCGAGGGGTTGGCGCGCTTGAGGTCGAAGATGAGCTGCTTGAGGTCTTCGATCGAGTAGATGTCGTGGTGCGGCGGCGGCGAGATGAGCCCGACGCCCGCGGTCGCGTGCCGCGTGCGCGCCACCCACGGGTACACCTTGGTCGGCGGCAGCTGACCGCCTTCGCCGGGCTTGGCGCCCTGCGCGAGCTTGATCTGGATGTCGTCGGCCTTGGTCAGGTACAGGCTCGTCACCCCGAAGCGACCGGATGCCACCTGCTTGATGGCACTGCGACGCTCGGGGTCGAGCAGACGGTCAACGTCTTCTCCGCCCTCACCGGTGTTGGACTTGCCGCCGATGCGGTTCATCGCGACGGCGAGCACCTCGTGCGCCTCTTTCGAGATCGAGCCGTAGCTCATCGCACCGGTGGAGAAGCGCTTGACGATCGCCGAGACGGGCTCGACCTCATCGATCGGGACGGCGGGTCGCGTTCCCGTGCGCAGGCCGAAGAGACCGCGGAGGGTCTTCAGCTCATGCGCCTGGTCGTCGATCAGCTGCGTGTACTCGCGGAAGATGTCGTACCGACGCTCGCGCGTGGCGTGCTGGAGGCGGAACACCGTGTCGGGGTTGAACAGGTGCGGGGCACCGTCGCGGCGCCACTGGTACTCGCCGCCGGTCCACAGGCGCTCGTGCGCACGGGCCGCTGCATCTTGCGGGTAGGCGTACTCGTGGCGCGCGGCGTTCTCGGCCGCGATGACGTCGAGGCCCACACCGCCGAGCTTGGTCTCGGTGCCGGTGAAGTAGGCGTCGATGAAGTCGCGCGACAGGCCCACGGCCTCGAACACCTGGGCGCCGGCGTACGACGACACGGTCGAGATGCCCATCTTCGACATGATCTTCAGCACGCCCTTGCCGAGCGCGTAGATCAGGTTCTTGACGGCCTTCTCGGGCGTGATGTTGGTGATGAAGCCGGCGCGCACGAGGTACTCGACGGTCTCCATCGCCAGGTATGGGTTGACCGCCGAGGCGCCGTAACCGATGAGGGTCGCCACGTGGTGCACCTCACGCACGTCGCCGGCCTCGACCACGAGACCGACCTTCATGCGGGTCTCTTTGCGGATGAGGTGGTGGTGCACGGCCGCGAGCATGAGCAGCGACGGGATGGGAGCCAGGTCCTTGTTCGAGTCGCGGTCGCTGAGCACGATGAACTCAGCGCCGTCCTCGATGGCCTGGTCGACCTCGGTGCACATCTGCGTGAGGCGCTTCTGGAGGCCCTTGTGCCCGGCCTCGACGCGGTACAGGCCGCGGATCGTCACCGACGAGCGCCCGGGGAGCGCGGTGTCGATGTGCTGGATCTTCGCGAGCTCGTCGTTGTCGATGACGGGGAAGTCGAGCGTCACCGTGCGGGTGTGCTCGGGGCCCCAGTCGAGGAGGTTGCGCTCGGGGCCGAGGCCCAGCGAGAGCGAGGTGACGACCTCTTCGCGGATCGAGTCGAGCGGCGGGTTGGTGACCTGCGCGAACTGCTGCGAGAAGTAGTCGAAGAGCAGGCGCGGACGGTCGCTGAGCACGGCGACGGGTGCGTCGCTGCCCATGGCGCCGAGCGGTTCGGTGCCGGCCTGACCCATGGGCGTGAGCAGCATGCGCACCTCTTCTTCGGTGTAGCCGAAGGTGCGTTGGCGGCGGGTGATCGAGGCGATCGGGTGCACGATGTGCTCGCGCTCAGGGAGCTCGCTGAGCTTGACGCGGCCCTTGTCGACCCACTCGCCCCAGGGGTGGAGCGCGGCGAGGTCGGACTTGATCTCCTCGTCCTCGACGATGCGGCGCTGGGCCGTGTCGACGAGGAACATGCGACCGGGCTGCAGGCGGCCGCGGCGCTTGATGCGCTCGGGCGCGAAGTCGAGGACGCCCGTCTCGGAGCCGATGACGACGAGGCCGTCGGTGGTTTCGGTCCAGCGGCCCGGGCGGAGCCCGTTGCGGTCGAGGGTCGCGCCGACCAGCGTGCCGTCGGTGAAGATCAGGGCGGCGGGGCCGTCCCACGGCTCCATCTGCATGGAGTGGAAGTCGTAGAAGGCGCGCAGGGCGGGGTCGATCGTCGCCTGCTTCTCGTACGCCTCGGGGACCATCATCATGATCGCGTGAGGCAGGCTGCGGCCCGTGAGGGTCAGCAGTTCGAGGACCTCGTCGAAGGATGCTGAGTCGCTGGCGCCCTCGGTGCAGATCGGAAGCAGCGGGCGGACGTCGCCGATCAGCTCGGATTCGAGCTGCGACTGACGCGCGCGCATCCAGTTGCGGTTGCCCTTGACCGTGTTGATCTCGCCGTTGTGCGCCAGCATGCGCAGCGGCTGCGCGAGCGGCCACGACGGGAAGGTGTTGGTCGAGTAGCGCGAGTGCACGACCGCGAGCTCCGAGGCGAAGCGCTCGTCCTGCAGGTCGGGGTAGAACGGCTCGAGCTGCAGCGTCGTGACCATGCCCTTGTAGCCGAGCGTCCGGCTCGACAGTGACACGAAGTACGCCTCGAGTTCGTGACGGGCACGCTTGCGCAGGCGGTACACGCGGCGGTCGAGAGCGATGCCGGACAGCGCCGGCTCGTCGCCGGTGGCCGGGCGCGACACGAAGAGCTGCTCGAAGGCGGGACGCGCCTCGAAGGCCAGCTTGCCCAGGTTCTCGGGCTCGACCGGCACCTCGCGCCAGCCGAGGACCTCGAGGTTCTCGTGACGCGCGATCTCTTCGATCCCCGCCTTCATCGCGGCACGCTCGTCGTGACCGAGCGGCAGGAAGATCATTCCCGCGGCGTACTCCCCGACCGGCGGCAGGTCGAAGTCGACGACGGCACGCAGGAAGGCGTCGGGCATCTGGGTCAGGATGCCGGCGCCGTCACCGGTGCCCGCGTCGGACCCGATGGCACCGCGGTGCTCGAGGTTGCGCAGCGCTGTCAGCGCCAGATCGATGATGTCGTGTCCGGCTTCGCCGCGGAGAGTGGCGACCATGGCGAGGCCACAGGCGTCTTTCTCGAACGACGGGTCGTACATTCCCTGGCGGGCGGGGAATGCGCCTCCGACGGTGTCGGAACGCAGGCTGGAAGCCATATCAACCGTCCTCACGTTGATGCTTCGAATGGGACGACGTCGGCCCAGAGTGTTAGTTCGTGGCGGGGCTGCTTGTGGCGCTGGTGCCGACGGTGTCGCTCGTCGCGGGCGGCTCGCTCACGTCGACGAAGTCAGAGGGGTCGCCTGAGTCTACAGCCCCCGAAGCCTTCGACTCGCGCCCAGGCACGTACGGCGAGGGCTCGTAGCCGTGGTGACGGCGCGACTGCACGATGAAGATCACGATGCCGAGGATCACGCCGAAGATGGCGGCCCACACGTTCGTGCGCAGCCCCAGGATGATGTCGCTCGGGTCGACGCGGATCGACTCCCACACGATGCGACCGGCGGAGTACCAGACGAGGTAGATCGCGAACTGCTTGCCCCACTGCAGGGTGAAGCGCGTGCCGACGTACAGGATGACAGCGGCACCCAGGAGGTTCCAGATGACCTCGTACGCGAAGGTGGGGTGGAAGAGCGTGCCGGCGGGCAGGCCGACCGGAATGGCGGGGTTTCCCGCAGCGATCTCGAGGCCCCACGGCAGGTCGGTGGGCTGACCGAAGAGCTCCTGGTTGAACCAGTTGCCGAAGCGCCCCATGGCCTGGGCGATGATGAGGCCGGGCGCCAGCGCGTCGGCGAAGGTCCAGAAGCGGATGCCGGTCCACTTGCACCCGAGGACGGCGCCGATCGCGCCGCCGATGAGGGCACCGTAGATGGCGATGCCGCCCTCCCAGATCGCCCAGACCGAGCCGGGCTGGGTGATGTTCCAGGGGTTCGAGCCGGGGCCGAAATAGAAGCCCGCGTGCGTGGCGACGTGGTAAATGCGGGCCACGACGATCGCGAGGGGCACCGCCAGGAGGCAGATGTCGATGACGACCCACTTCTCGGCGCCGCGACGTGTCAGGCGGGCGTTCGTCAGGAAGATCGCGACGATGATGCCCGCGACGATGCACAGGGCATAGAAGTGGATGCGGAGCGGACCGAGGTCGACGTACGAGATGGTCGGGCTCGGGATGCTGGCGAGCACGCCGGAGGCGGCGCTCGAGAGGGCGAACGTCATGGGTTCGAGTCTAGGCGCGCTGCGCGGTGCCCGCAGACAGCTCCCGCGCGAGGGTCGACAGGCCGTCGACGCCACCGTCGCGGAGCGCCTTGACCAGTGCCGTCCCCACGATCGCTCCGTCGGCGTACTCCGCGACTCCGGCCACCTGCTCGGCGTTCGAGATGCCGATGCCCACGCACGCGTGCTCGGCGCCGAACGAGCGCAGGCGCTCGACCAGGCTTCGCGCGGCGGCGTCGAGAGAGGCGCGCTCCCCCGTGATGCCCATGGTCGAGACGGTGTAAACGAAGCCTGTGGAGGCCTCGACGATCATCTTCAACCGCTCGTCCGACGAGGTGGGGGCGGCGAGGAACACCCGGTCGAGGCCGGTGCGCGTGCTCGTCTCGATCCACTGGGCCGCGGCATCCGGGGTCACATCGGGCGTGATGAGGCCCGCACCGCCCGCGGCGACGAGCTCGTCGGCGTATCGGTCGACGCCGTACTGCTCGACGAGGTTCCAGTACGTCATGACGAGGATCGGCACGTCGGTGCGCGCGGTGACCTCGCGGATGATCGTGAATAGGTCGCGCATGCGGAACCCGTTCGCGAGCGCCGTCTGGGTCGCCTCTTGGATGACCAGGCCGTCCATCACCGGGTCGCTGTAGGGCGGGCCGAGCTCGATGACGTCGGCTCCGGCCTCGGCCAGCGCGACGGCCGCCTCGATGCTCGTGGCGACGTCGGGGAAACCGGCGGGGAGGTAGCCGACGAAGGCGCCACGGCCCTCGGCGTGGGCGGCCTCGATGGCCGCCGAGACGCGAGAGGTCACAGCTCGACTCCCGCGCCGCTGGCCGCGTCCGGAGCCGGGGTCACGTCGACGGGCGAGCCGGGGGCGGATGCCACGGTCTCGGCCGCTCGCGTCTGCGGGGCGCCCTCGGGGCCCTCCGGCGCGTGTTCGGCGTCGTAGAGGTCGAAGTAGCGCGCTGCGGTGTCCATGTCCTTGTCGCCGCGACCGGAGAGGTTGATGGCGATCACGGCATCCGGACCCAACTCGCGACCGATGCGCAGGGCTCCGGCGAGGGCGTGGGCCGACTCGATGGCCGGGATGATGCCCTCGGTGCGCGAGAGCAGACGCAGGGCCTGCATCGCCTCGTCGTCGGTGGCCGGGATGTACTGCGCGCGGCCGATGTCGGCGAGCCACGCGTGCTCGGGACCGACGCCCGGGTAATCGAGGCCGGCCGAGATCGAGTGCGATTCGGTGGTCTGGCCGTCTTCGTCCTGCAGCACGTAGGTGCGCGCGCCGTGCAGGACGCCGGGGCGACCCCGCTCGATCGAGGCCGCGTGCTTGGGGGTGTCGACGCCGTCGCCGGCCGCCTCGACGCCGTAGAGGGCCACGCCCTCGTCGTCGAGGAACGCGTCGAACATGCCGATCGCGTTGGAGCCGCCGCCGACGCACGCGAACACGGCGTCGGGGAGGCGGCCGAGGCGCTCGAGGAACTCGGCGCGGGTCTCTTCGCCGATGATCTTCTGGAAGTCGCGCACCATCGCCGGGAACGGGTGCGGGCCCGCGGCGGTGCCGAAGATGTAGTTGGTCGTCTCGACCGAGGCGACCCAGTCGCGGTAGGCCTCGTTGATCGCGTCCTTCAGGGTGCGCGAGCCGGTCGTGACGGGGATCACCTCGGCGCCGAGGAGGCGCATGCGGGCCACGTTGAGGGCCTGGCGCTCGGTGTCGACCTCGCCCATGTAGACGACGCACTCGAGGCCGAACAGGGCCGCGGCGGTCGCGGTGGCGACGCCGTGCTGACCGGCACCGGTCTCGGCGATCACGCGCGTCTTGCCGAGGCGCTTGGTCAGCAGCGCCTGGCCCAGCACGTTGTTGATCTTGTGCGAGCCGGTGTGGTTGAGGTCTTCGCGCTTGAGGAAGACGCGCGCGCCTCCGGCGTGCTCGGCGAAGCGCGGCACCTCGGTGAGCACCGAGGGGCGGCCCGCGTAGTCGTGCAGCAGCGCGCGCAGCTCGGTGTGGAACGCGGGGTCGGCCATTGCCGACTCGTAGACCGCGGTGAGCTCGTCGATCGCGGCGATGAGCGATTCGGGCATGAAACGCCCGCCGAAGTCGCCGAAGAACGGCCCCTTCTGATCGCGCAGGTTCTGGGTGGGAGCGGTGGTCATGACGTCTCCTGGAGGAACGCGCGGAGCGTGGCAACGGGGTCGCCGGTGACGAGGGCCTCGCCCACGAGCACGACGTCGGCACCCGCCGCGCGGTAGTGCGCCACATCGGCGGGGGCGAGGACGGCCGATTCGGCGATCTTCACGGCATCCGCGGGGAAACGCTCGACCAGCGAACCGAACAGGTCGCGGTCGAGCTCGAAGGTCGAGAGGTTGCGGGCGTTCACGCCGATGAGCTTCGCGCCCAGCTGCGACGCACGCTCGAGCTCGTCGGCCGAGTGCGTCTCGACGAGGGCGGTCATGCCCAGGTCGGTGACGAGCCCGTAGAGCTCGGTGAGCGTCTTCTGGTCGAGGGCCGCGACGATCAGCAGCGCGAGGTCGGCCCCCGAGGCGCGGGCCTCGAGCACCTGGTAGGGCGTCGCGATGAAGTCCTTGCGCAGCACCGGGACGCTCACGGCCGACCGAACGGCTTCGAGGTCGGCGAGGCTGCCCTTGAACTTGCGGCGCTCGGTGAGCACGGAGATCGCGGACGCACCGCCCTCTTCGTACAGGCGCGCCTGACGGGCGGGGTCGGGGATCGCCGCGAGGTCTCCGCGAGACGGGCTCGCGCGCTTCACCTCGGCGATGATCTTCACGCGGTCGCCGGGGGCGAGCATCGCCAGCGCGTCGCGCGCCGGCGTCTGCGCGAGAGCATCTCGTTCGACCTCGGCGAGGGGTCGCGACTGCGCGCGCTCCTCGGCGTCCTCAACCGCTCCGGCCGTGAGATCGGCCAGCGCCATCAGTGGGCCTTCGGGTTGGACTTCGCGCCGTTCGCGCCGTAGCCGGCCTTGGTCATGGCCCAGCCGACGATGGCGCCGACGACGAGCAGACCCACCGAGGCCCACACCATGACGGGCATGTCGAGCCAGAAGAACAGCGTGCCGAGCGTGAACGCGACGAGCATAATGATCACGGCCGTCCAGGCGGCGGGCGAGTGTCCGTGGCCGGGGTCGCCGATGGGGTTGCTCATGGGGCTCCTTACAGTCGCGCGCGAGCGCGGGGGAAAGCGTCCGTTCAGTCTACCGAAGCGGGGGTGCGCTCCCGGCGCCGACGTCTCGATGTCGCGAGGTTCGCTCAGGCGGTGGGGTCGTCGCCGCGCGAGAGGTCGTCCCACGAGTCGATCGCGTCGTGCGGGCGCCCCGTGGCGGTGCGCGCCTCTTCGGCCGTGCGGTACTTGCGGCTCGCCCCGGAGGCCCAACGGCGAGCGGTGACGAGAGTGAAGAGGGATGCCGCGAACAGAACGACCTGAGCGATGAGCGTCACCGCCGCCCACGGGGTCAGGGACAGGCCCGAGACGAGCGAGGCGACGGCATCCGTTCCCGAGATGCCCGTCGCGTCGGTGACGGTCGCCGCCGTCGCCGAGACGGGAGTCGAGAACAGGATCTGAACGGTCCCGAAGCCCACGAACGCCGCGATGAGCACCCCCAGCGCGCCGAAGACGTAGCGCAGCACCGGACCGACGATCGAGAGGGCGGCGCCCAGGGCCAGGGCCGCAAGGCTCAGCGGAGTGAGCACCGGAAGCGCCTCGGCGCCCGGGACGGCCAGCGTCTGCTGCGCGCCGTCGTCGAGGGTGACGTCGATCCACGTCTGCGTCGAGGCGATGACCCCGATCGCTCCGGTGAGGAGCATTGCGAGGACCGCCGAGGAACGCGCGCGACGCATCAGCGCTCCCCCATGACCGGGTGCAGGTCGTCGGCGTCGAAGCAGGTGTGATCGCCCGTGTGGCACGCGGCGCCGATCTGGTCGACCTCGATCAGCAGGGTGTCGCCGTCGCAGTCCAGGCGCGCTCCCTTGACCAGCTGGATGTGGCCGGAGGTGTCGCCCTTGCGCCAGTACTCCTGACGCGAACGCGACCAGAACGTCACGCGGCCCGTGGTGAGCGTGCGGTTGAGGGCCTCGGCATCCATCCACCCCATCATCAGCACCTCGCGCGAGTCGAACTGCTGGATGACCGCGGCCACGAGACCGTCGGCGTCGTACTTCACACGGTCGACGCTCATCGGCGCACCTCGATCCCTTCGGCGGCCATGGCGTCTTTGACCTGTCCCACGGTGAGCTGGCCGGAGTGGAACACCGATGCCGCGAGCACGGCGTCGGCGCCGGCCTGCACGGCCGGGGCGAAGTGCTCGAGAGCGCCCGCCCCGCCCGAGGCGATCACGGGGACCGCGGCGACCTGACGCATGAGGCGCACGAGCTGGAGGTCGAAGCCCTGCTTCGTGCCGTCGGCGTCGATCGAGTTGACCAGCAGTTCGCCGGCTCCGCGCTCGACCGCCTCGCGCGCCCATTCGAGGGCGTCCAGGGTCGTCTCGGTGCGGCCGCCGTGAGTGGTCACGACGAAGCCCGAGGGGGTGGATGCCGCCCGCTTGACGTCGAGCGAGAGCACGATCACCTGCGCGCCGAAGCGGTCGGCGATCTCGTCGATCAGAGCAGGTCGTGCGATCGCGGCGGAGTTGACGCCGATCTTGTCGGCACCGACCGCGAGCAGGCGCGCGACGTCGTCGCTCGAGCGCACTCCCCCGCCGACGGTGAGCGGGATGAAGACCTGCTCGGCCGTGCGGCGCACGACGTCGTAGGTCGTGGAGCGCTCGTCGACCGTCGCCGTCACGTCGAGGAAGGTGACCTCGTCGGCCCCCTGCTCGAAGTAGAGCTTCGCGAGCTCGACCGGATCGCCCATGTCGCGCAGGTCGAGGAAGTTGACGCCCTTAACGACGCGGCCCGCGGCGACGTCGAGGCAGGGGATGACGCGACGCGCGAGGGTCATCAGAGCCTCGCGGCGAGGATCTCGGTGACGAGGATCGCGCGCGCGCCGATCGCGTAGAGGGCGTCCATGACCTGGTTGACGTCGCGGCGCGGGCTCATGACCCGCACGGCCACCCATTCGGGGTCGCGGAGTGGCGAGATCGTCGGCGACTCCAGGCCCGGGGCCACGGCGACGGCCTGCTCGATCAGGTGAGCGGGCAGGTCGTAATCGATCAGCACGTAGGTGCGGGCGGCGAGCACGCCGCGCAGGCGGCGCAGCAGCGTCTCGGTGCCCTCGGCCTCCTGGGGACCGGCGATCAGCACGGCGTCGGACTCGAGCAGCACCGGCCCGAAGATCTCGAGACCGGCCTGGCGCAGCGTGGTTCCGGTCGAGACGACGTCGGCCACGGCATCCGCCACTCCGAGCTGCACGGCCGATTCGACCGCCCCGTCGAGGGGAACGATGTCGACGGCGATGCCGCGCTCGTCGAGGAAGGCGTCGACCAGGCCCGGGTAGGCCGTCGCGACGCGCAGACCCTCGAGGTCGGCGATGTCGGTGAAGCGACCGGGTCGACCGGCGAAGCGGAACGTCGAACCGGCGAAGCCGAGTGACTCGACCTCGCGGGCGCCGGGCATGCGGGCATCGAGCAGCAGGTCGCGGCCGGTGATGCCGACGTCGAGTGCACCCGAGCCGACGTAGGTCGCGATGTCACGAGGACGGAGGTAGAAGAACTCGACCTCGTTCACGGGGTCGACGGTGTACAGGTCTTTCGAGTCGCGACGTCCGGTGTAACCGGCCTCCGAGAGCATCTCGGCGGCGGTCTCGGCGAGCGACCCCTTGTTCGGCACGGCGATTCGCAGCATGACGGGGGCTTTCGTGTTGTGTGAGCGTGGGGAGGGCGAGCGCGGCTCAGAGATGTCGGTAGACGTCCTGGAGCGACAGGCCCTTCGCGAGCATGAGCGTCTGCAGGTGGTAGAGCAGCTGCGAGATCTCTTCGGCCGCGGCCTCGTCGGACTCGTACTCGGCGGCCATCCACACCTCGGCGGCCTCTTCGACGATCTTCTTGCCGATGGCGTGCACGCCGGCATCCAGCTGAGCAACGGTGCCGGAGCCGGCGGGTCGCTCGACGGCCTTGGCGCTGAGTTCCGCGAACAGGTCGTCGAAAGTTTTCACGGTTCCAGGGTATCGGGTCTGCGGGGGTGGGGCTGTCCGCGGGCTCAGTGGCGGTGGCGGGCGGCCGAGGCGCGCAGCGACTGGATCGCACGGTCGGGGTCGTCGGCGCCGAACACCGCGGACCCCGCGACGAACGTGTCGGCCCCGGCCTCGGCGGCCTGGGCGATCGTCGATTCGCCGATGCCGCCGTCGACCTGGAGCCAGACGCTCGATCCCCGGCGCTTCGCCTCGTCGGCGAGCGAGCGCAGCTTCGGCATGGTCTCGGGCATGAACGACTGCCCCCCGAAGCCCGGCTCGACGGTCATGACGAGGATCTGGTCGAACTCGTTCAGCGAATCGAAGAGATTCTCGACCGGAGTCCCGGGCTTGACGGCCACCCCGGCGCGGGCGCCGATCGCGCGCAGCTGCCGTGCGAGGGCGACCGGCGATGCCGCGGCCTCGAGGTGGAAGGTGACGGATGCCGCACCCAGCTCGGCGTACGCCGGAGCCCACCGGTCGGGGTCGTCGATCATCAGGTGCACGTCGAGCGGCACGGGGCTGGTCTCTTGGATGCGGCCCACCATCTGCGGTCCGAACGTGAGGTTCGGCACGAAGTGGTTGTCCATCACGTCGACGTGCACGAAGTCGGCGCCGGCGATGCGCGCGAGTTCGGCCTCCATGTTCACGAAGTCGGCGGCGAGGATGCTCGGGTTGATGCGCGGGGCGTCGGTAGGCACCCGACCATTATGGGCGCGCGGGTCGCCTGCGCCGATCGCGTGAAGGGTCAGAAAGTGTCGCCGGGAGCTCGTCCAGGCGACCAGAACTGACCCCTCACGCGGTTTTCCGACGGGAGGGGCGCCGCTCAGCGCTTGCGCAGCAGGGCGATCGACATCGCGTCGGTACCGTGGCGGTGCGGCCACAGCTGGGCGCGGAGCGACCCGTCGGCCTGATCGGGTAGGTCGATCTCGTCGTTCGCGATCGCTCGGACCACCGCGCGGGCGTCGAGTTCTTCGGCCGCGTCGCCGAGTGCGCGCTTGACCTCGGCCAGCACGCCCGAGGTTTCGGCCAGGTGCGGCGAGCACGTGACATAGGCCACGACTCCCCCGGGCTTCAGCGCCTCGAAGGCCGCGAGCACGAGCTCCTGCTGCAGGGCGGTCAGGTCGGGCACGTCGGCCGGCGTCTTGCGCCAACGCGCTTCGGGACGGCGTCGCAGGGCGCCGATGCCGGTGCACGGCGCGTCGACGAGGATGCGGTCGTACTCCCCCGGCATCCGGGCCGCGCGCTCGCGCCCGTCCTCTTCGCTCACCTCGACCTCGAGGGGCACGGATGCCACGGCTTGGCGCACCAGCCCCGCTCGAGCCGGGGCGATCTCGTTGGCGTCGAGGGTCGCCTCATGGGCGAGCGCTTCGGCGGCGAGGAGCGCGGTCTTGCCGCCGGGGCCCGCGCACAGGTCGAGCCAGCGCTCGCCCTCGCGCACCGGGAGGGCGCGGCTGAGGGCGAGAGCGGCGAGCTGCGACCCCTCGTCCTGCACGCGGATCGTGCCGCCGGACGAACGGATGAGCCCCTCGGGGTCTCCCCCGCGGGTGGTGAACGCCGTCGGGGCGTAGCGCGTGGGCGTTGCGTCATCGGGCACCTCGGCGAGACCCGGCAGGGCGATCATCGCGACGCGCGGGGCGACGTTGTCGGCCTCGAGCAGCCCCTCGAGTTCGTCGGCGCGTCCCTCGGCGGTGAGGGCGCGGCGCAGGGCCCGCACGATCCACACCGGGTGCGAGGTGGTGAGCCCGATGCGCTCGTCGTCGCTGCGCGCGGCGGTGGAGATGGTCTGCATCCACTGCCCCGGATTGTCGCGCGAGACGCGACGGAGCACCGCGTTGGCGAAGCCGGCGGCCCCTCGGCCCCCACCGTGTCGCCGCGCGAGCTCGACGGACTCGTTCACCGCGGCGTGCGAGGCGACGCGGGTCGACAGCAACTGGTGCACGCCCAGGCGGAGGGCGTCGAGGACGGCCGGGTCGATGCGGTCGACCGTGCGGTCGGCGGCCGCGGCGATGATGGCGTCGTAGGTGCCCCGGCGGCGAAGGGTGCCGTACGTCAGCTCGGTCGCGAGCCCGGCGTCCTTGGCATCCAGCTTCTGTCGGCCGATCGCGTGCGGCAGCAGCAGGTTGGCGTAGGCCTCGTCTCCCGAGACGGCGCGCAGCACCTCGTAGGCCACGGCACGGGCTCCCTGCACGGTCATGATCCGAGCTCCGGCTCGTCGGTGCGCAGGCCTCGGAACCAGTCGCTCGCGTTCATCGCTCCCTTTCCGGCGGGTTGCACGGTGTCGAGGCGCAGCGGCGTGGTGCCCGTGCCGACGACGACGTCTTTTCCGGATGCCGTGACCCGGCCCGCCGGTAACGGCGGCGCATCGGAGGGGGCGGCGCGCAGCACCTTGAAGCGCGCTCCGTCGAAGGTGGTGTGCGCGCCGGGTTCGGGCGTGACCCCGGCGATCTGGTGCAGGAGGGTCTCGGCATCCCGGGTCAGGTCGAGGGCACCGTCGTCGAGGGTCAGCTTGGGGGCGAGGGTCGGTTCGCCCTGCTGCGGAGTCGCGACCGCCGAGCCGTCGGCGATGCCGTCGACCACGCCCGCCAGCAGCGGAGCGCCGATCTCGGCGAGGTCGTCGAGCACCGTGGCCGAGGTCGCCCCGGCGGGCACCTCGTAGCGCTCCTCGGCGAACACGTCTCCGGCGTCGAGCGCCGCGACGAGCTGGAACACGCTCGCGCCCGTGACCGCATCGCCCGCCATGAGCGCGCGCTGCACGGGAGCCGCACCGCGCCAGCGTGGGAGCAACGAGAAGTGCAGGTTGATCCAGCCGTGCGCGGGCGTCGACAGCAGCGGCTCGCGCACGAGCCCGCCGTACGCGACGATCACCCCGAGATCGGGCTCGAGTTCCGCGATGCGGGCGGTCACCTCGGCGTCGAGACGGTCGGCCTTGATGACCGGGATGCCGAGCTCATCAGCGACGTGTGCAACCGGCGAGGGGGTCAGGACGCGCTTGCGCCCCAGGGGCGCGTCGCTTCGGGTGATGACGGCGGCGATCTCGTGCGGACCTGCCGCCAGAGCGCGGAGCGACGGGACGGCGACAGCGGGTGTGCCGGCGAAGACGAGGCGCATGGGTCTCCTCAGACTCGGGGAAGCGGACGGGTGCGTGACCCGGTCACAGGTCGGGCTCGGGGATGTCGAGGCGGACTCTGAGCGTACTGCGCGGCCTGGGGCCGCGATCCTTGCGCGATTTGCGCGCGCGCAGGGCGTCGGCGATGACCCCGGCGCGCAGGGCCTCGGCCACGGCGCGACCGTGCGCGTAGTCGAAGCGCACGAGGGCGCGCGAGGTGGACGTGTCGGGGTCCGTCGACGTGTCGACGGGGCCGAGGATCGCCATCGGGTCGAGATCCGGGACGCTGTCCCGCAGCGACTCCAGCAGGACATCGACGCTCCGGGCGTGTCCGTCGACGCTGGCGACGCGCACCGCCGGGGGCATTCGGAGGGGCGCGCGATCGACGAGTTCGGCACGGGCGTAGGCCGGCTGGGTCCAGGTCGCCAGAGCACGCGCGACGGGACCGGCGACGCCCACGAGGTGAACCGGGGCGCCCGGGGCCGCCAGGGCGGCGGCATTCGACCACCAGCGCAAGCAGTGCTCGCCGATGCGGAGGGCCTCGTTCTGCAGCATCCGGTCGCCGTCGAGCAGGATCACGGCGCGGTATCCGCCCCGGGCGAGGGGTTCGGCGCCCCGGGTGGCGATCACGAGCGCGGGGACGCCGTCGACCTCGGCGACGGGATGGGCGCCGTCGGCGACGATCACGCGCGTGTTCGGGAAGGCGCGACCGAGCTCGTCGGCCGTGCGCTCGCTTCCCGACGACGCCATGCGCAATTTGGTCGACGAGCAGTGACCGCAGGCCCAGGCGTGGGCGCTGCGACCGCACCAGGCGCAGACGGGCGTCGCGCCGGGGCGGGCCGCCCGAAGGGGACCGGCGCAGTGCGGGCAGCGCGCGGGTCGACGGCAGTCGGCGCACACGAGCGAGGGGGCGTACCCCGGGCGGGCGACCTGCACCAGGACGGGACCGCTCTGCAACGCCTCGCGCGCGGCGGCGAACGCCGACGAGGGCACGCGCGACTGCCGCTGCTCGCCCTCGCGTGTGGCGCTCAGGACCACACGGGGGCTCGGCCGCCGCGTCTGCGGAATGTCGCGGACGTACCCGACGTCGACCAGGCGCTGCACGTCGGTCGTTCGCGTGTGTCCCGCGAAGAGCAGGGCGGAGCCCTCGATCTCTTGGCGCACGAGCGCGGCGTCGCGCGCGTGCACGCCCGGCGCGAGGGGCTCGGCGAGCAGGGTGTCGCCGTCGTCCCAGATCGCGACGAGACCGGTGTCGTGTGCGGGAGCGTAGACACCCGATCGGCGTCCGACGACGATGCAGGGCACCGGCGCGAGGGTGCGCAGGTACTGGGCGTAGCGCGCGGGACCGGACTGGTCGGAGTCGTCGCGCACGATGGCATCCGGGCTCACGAGCTCGCCGAGTGCGGCGAGGAGCTGTGCCTGGTCGCGGTAGTCGGGAACCACGAGGACGGCGCTGCGCCCACGGGCGAGGGTGTGCACTGCGGCGGCGGCGAGGAGATCGGCCCATGCCCCGCGCGGGAGTTCGGGATGCGGGTGGGGAGGGGCGTCGAGGGCGATCCGCTCCCCCGCGTCAAGGGCGGCCGCGAGACCCGCGTAGGGGGCGAGCAGCGCGGCGGCCCGTTCGGACGCCGCCGGGACGACCTCGTGCGCCACGGGCGCGGGGGCTGCGGCCCAGGCCTTCTCCGCGCGCACCATGCGTTTGGGGACCGCCAGGCGCAGCACGTCGCTCACCGACCCCGCGGCCCGATCGGCGACGCGGCGCGCGAGGGTGTAGAGGCGTTCGGGCAGCACGGGCATCGGAGAGACGACCGCTTCGACCGCCGACAGCGGGCGTTCGGTGCCGTCATCGGGCACGACCTCGATGACGAAGGCGTCCATCATGCGACCGGCCGAACGCAACGGCACCTTCACCCGCACGCCGGGTGCGATGTCGGCGACGAGCGGATGCGGAACGGCGTAGTCGAACAGCCGATCAAGCTGCGGGACGGGCGACTCGAGTTGCACGCGCGCCACACGACGCTCGCTCACGTGATCCTCCCCCGGGTGCGGTGGCCATCAGTGGTGCCGGGGCGCACTCCCCCACGCACTCTCAGAGCCCGGCAGCGGTACGCAGATCGTCGACGCGGTCGGTGCGTTCCCAGGTGAAGTCGGGCAGCTCTCGGCCGAAGTGGCCGTAGGTCGCCGTCTGCGCGTAGATCGGGCGCAGCAGGTCGAGCTGGTCGACGATCGCTGCCGGGCGCAGGTCGAACACGTCGCGGATCGCCTTGACGATCACGTCGTCGGCCACGTGCGCGGTGCCGAACGACTCGACGTACAGGCCGACCGGATTGGCCTTGCCGATCGCGTACGCGATCTGCACCTCGAGGCGGTCGGCGAGACCCGCGGCGACGGCGTTCTTCGCGACCCAGCGCATGGCGTACGCGGCCGAGCGGTCGACCTTGGACGGGTCCTTGCCGCTGAACGCGCCGCCGCCGTGCCGCGAGGCGCCGCCGTAGGTGTCGATGATGATCTTGCGACCGGTGAGGCCGGCGTCGCCCTTGGGGCCGCCGATGACGAAGGGACCGGCCGGGTTGATGTAGTACTTCACGTCGGGCAGTTCGAGCCCCGTCTCGGCGAGCACCGGGTCGATGACCGCGGCCTGCACCTCGGCGCGCAGGTCTTCCTGCGAGATGTCGGGGTGGTGCTGCGTCGACAGCACGACGGAGTCGACCGTGCGGGGGACGTGCCCCTCGTAGCCGAGCGTGACCTGGGTCTTGCCGTCGGGACGCAGGAATGGCAGCGAGCCGTCTTTGCGTACGGATGCCAGGCGCTCGGCGATGCGGTGAGCGGTCCAGGCGGCCATGGGCATGAGCTGCGGGGTCTCGTTGGTCGCGAAACCGAACATGATGCCCTGGTCGCCCGCACCCTGCAGGTCGCGCGGATCGACGGAGCCGCGCTCGCGCTGCTCGAACGCCTTGTTGACGCCCGCGGCGATGTCGGACGACTGCGCGCCGATCGACACGCTCACCCCGCACGACTCGCCGTCGAACCCGGTG
Organism: Microbacterium sp. 16-032; assembly: GCF_041079455.1. Lineage (NCBI taxonomy): Bacteria > Bacillati > Actinomycetota > Actinomycetes > Micrococcales > Microbacteriaceae > Microbacterium > Microbacterium sp. 16-032. The sequence goes on from NZ_JBFYGQ010000007.1 coordinate 164,196, forward strand.
TCGCTCGAGGTGTAGCCGATGCGGTTGACCACGTCGCGCACGATCGCGGGGATCTCGACGTAGGCGCGGGTGGAGACCTCGCCGGCGACGTGCACGAGACCGGTGGTGACCAGCGTCTCGACGGCCACGCGACCGGTGGGGTCGTCGGTGAGGATCGCGTCGAGGATGCTGTCGGAGATCTGGTCGCAGATCTTGTCGGGATGTCCTTCGGTCACGGACTCGGACGTGAACAGGCGCAGGTCGGTCAAGACGACTCCGGGAGGATTGAGGGCTGGGGACGGGCACAAGTATGCCCCGGGCGGCGGTGGGCCGCCCGGGGCATCGTCACATGTGTGAACAGATCACGAAATGCGTCGGCTGTGGATCACTCCGCAGCGCGCAGGCGCAGCTTGTCTTCGTGGATCTCGTGCAGCGCGATCGTGAGGGGCTTGTCTTCGACGGTGGAGTCGACCAGCGGTCCCACGTTGTCGAAGAGGTTTCCCTCGTGCAGGTCGGAGTAGTAGTCGTTGATCTGGCGCGCGCGCTTGGACGCGTAGATCACGAGCTGGTACTTCGAGTCGACCTTGTCGAGCAGAGCGTCGATGGGCGGGTCGATGATGCCCTTGTCACGTCCGGCCATGGGGAACCTCCTGGTTCGGCGGGATGGGGTGGATGCGGCGCTCGAGCGCCGAAGCATCCTCTTATTCTAGCCGACGCCGGCGCGGCCTGTGCCGAGGGGTGTCGGGTGGGTCGGATCAGTGCTGCGCCGAGGCGAGCGCCACGACCTGGGCGGCCGCGTGAGCCACCTCGTCGTTCACGACGCGATAGTCGAACTCGTTCTGCGCGGCGAGTTCGACGCGGGCCGTGCGCAGGCGTCGCGCGCGCTCCTCGGCATCCTCGGTCCCCCGTCCGACCAAGCGCTGGACGAGCTCGTCCCAGCTCGGCGGAAGCAGGAACACTAGGGTCGCCGACGGGTCGGCCGCGCGCACCTGGCGCGCGCCCTGGAGGTCGATCTCGAGCAGTGCCGTGCCGCCCTCGGCGAGCACGCGCTCGATGGGAGCGCGCGGGGTACCGTAGCGGTTCTTGTTGTGCACGACGGCCCACTCCAGCAACTCCCCCGCCGCGACCAGACGGTCGAACTCGGCGTCGTCGACGAAGTAGTAGTGCTCCCCCTCGACCTCGCCGGGGCGGGGCGACCGGGTGGTCGCCGACACCGAGAGGTGGATCTCGGGGTAGTTCGCTTTGATGTGGGCGGCGACCGTCCCCTTGCCGACGGCGGTGGGGCCGGCGAGCACGATGAGGCGACTGCGACCCTCTCGGGGGCCCGGCTCCGGCCAGCGCGAGTCGAGGTACTGCCGCAGTGCGTCGCGCTGCCGCGTGCCGAGACCGCCGAGGCGCTTCACCGGAGAGATCGACAGGGAGGCGAGGATGCGATCGCGCTTGCTCTCGCCGATCGCGGGGATCGCGGTGAGGAACTCGGTCACGCGCATCGCCCCGGCCGCCGACAGCGGGTCGGCGAGGCCGCGGCGCAGCAGTTCCTGCGGCGAGATCACACGGGTCGACACGTCGCGCTTGAGCGCGGCGCGCTCGCGACGGGCCTCGACGGCGCGGCGCGAGGCGGCTGCGCGGTCGACCTCGGGCGGACGGCGGGTTTCAGCCATTCGAAGACTCCCGGTAGAGCGCGGCACGCTCATCGATACGGGCGGCGAGACGGTCGGGTCCGACCGCGAGGATGCTGCGGCTCTCGTTCGCGACGACGGCGGATGCCACATACCCGAACAACCGGCGCAGGTCGGCGGGCGCTGCCCCCTGCGCGCCGAAGCCGGGAGCGAGGATCGGCATGCCCGCCAGAGCCATGTCGCTCAATCCGAATGCCGACCGGTCGACGGTCGCGCCGACCACGACGCCGATCGGACCCAGCGCCCCGGGGGCGCCGATGTTGGCCTGATTGACGTCGTGCGCCACGCGCGCGGCGACGAACTCGTGGTCGCCCACCGCGAGGGCGTCGTCGACGATCGCGCTCTGCAGAGCCCGAGCTTCGGGGTTGCTCGTCGCGGTCAGCACGAACGCGCCCTTGCCCTGGTGCACGGCCAGCGCCAGCGCCTCGCGCAGCGAGTCGGCGCCGAGGTAGGGCGACAGGGTCACGGCATCCGCTTCGAGGGGAGAACCGGGCGCGAGCCAGGCGTGGGCGTAGCCCTCCATGGTCGTGCCGATGTCACCGCGCTTGGCGTCGGCGATCACGAGCAGCCCCGCGTCGCGGGCCGCGGCCATCACGTCTTCGAGCGCCGCGAATCCGCGGGAGCCGTAGCGCTCGTAGAACGCGACCTGCGGCTTGACCACGCCGACCCGGCCGCGGGCGGCCTCGACGGTGCGCAGGCCGAACTCCCGCGCGCCCTCGGCCGTGGCATCCAGCCCCCACGCCGACAGCAGTGCGGCGTGGGGGTCGATGCCGACGCACAGAGCGCCGTGCAGGCCGAGGGCGGCGGAGAGCCGCTGACCGAACGTCTCGCTCACAGGCGTCCCGCGCGATCCGAGGCGTGCTCCTGCAGGCTGCGCACCTCGAAGCCGTTCTTCATCGCACCCAGGGCGCTCACCGCGGCGCCGAGAACGGCCATCGTGGTGAACAGGGCCTTGTCGGCGGCCACGGCCGCGGCGCGGATCTCGTAGCCGTCGGCACGGGCCGTGCCGCCCGAGGGGGTGTTGACGATCATGTCGATCTCCCCCGCGTTGATCAGGTCGACCACGTTCTGCTGGTCGGACCCCTGCGTCTCGGAGTACTTCTCGACGACCTTCACCCGGATGCCGTTGCGCGCCAGGATCTCGGCGGTACCCTCGGTCGCGAGCAATGAGAAGCCGAGCTCCTGCAGGCGGTGGGCCGGCAGGATCACGGCGCGCTTGTCGGCGTCGGCGACCGAGATGAACACGGTTCCCGAGGTCGGCATGCCGCCGTACGCGGCCTCCTGCGACTTCGCGAACGCGGTCGGGAAGTCGCGGTCGATGCCCATGACCTCACCGGTCGAACGCATCTCGGGTCCGAGGACCGAGTCGACCGTGTGCCCGTCGGCGGTGCGGAACCGCTTGAACGGCAGCACGGCCTCCTTGACGGCGACGGGGGCGTCGAGCGGCACGCGCGAGCCGTCCTGCTCGGGCAGCATGCCCTCGGCGATGAGCTCGGCGATCGTGTTTCCGGCCATGATGCGGCTGGCGGCCTTGGCGAGAGGGATGCCCAGCGCCTTCGACACGAACGGCACCGTGCGGCTCGCGCGCGGGTTCGCCTCGATGACGTAGAGGACTCCCGCCGAGATCGCGAACTGCACGTTCAGCAGGCCGCGCACGCCCACGCCCTTCGCGATGGCGAGGGTCGCTTCGCGGACGCGGTCGACCTCGGTGCGACCGAGCGACACGGGCGGGAGGGTGCACGAGGAGTCACCGGAGTGGATGCCGGCTTCCTCGAGGTGCTCCATGACGCCGCCGATGTACAGGTCGGTGCCGTCGAACAGCGCATCGACGTCGAGCTCGATCGCGTCGTCGAGGAAGCGGTCGACGAGCAGCGGGAGGCCGGGTCCGATGATCGCCTGGTCGGCGACGCGCACGAAGTAATCGCGCAGCGCCTCGGTCGAGTAGACGATCTCCATGCCGCGCCCGCCGAGCACGAAGCTCGGACGCACCAGCACGGGGTAGCCGATCTCCTCGGCCACGGTCACGGCGCCCTCGACGTCGATCGCGGTGCCGTTACGGGGCGCCACGAGACCGGCGTCGTCGAGCAGGCGCGAGAACAGCTCGCGCTCCTCAGCGAGGTCGATCGCCTCGGGGCTGGTGCCGAGAATCGTGTAGCCCGCGGCCTCGATCCCCTTGGCCAGGCCCAGCGGCGTCTGCCCGCCGAGCTGGCAGACGACACCCAGGATGGTGCCCGACTGGCTCTCGGCGTGCAGCACCTCGAGCACGTCCTCGAGCGTCAGCGGCTCGAAGTACAGGCGGTCGGAGGTGTCATAGTCGGTCGACACGGTCTCGGGGTTGCAGTTGACCATGACGGTCTCGTAACCGGCGTCCGACAGGGCGAACGAGGCGTGCACGCACGAGTAGTCGAACTCGACGCCCTGACCGATGCGGTTGGGGCCCGAGCCGATGATGACGACCTTCGTGCGGTCGGAGGGCGTGACCTCGGTCTCGGCGTCGTACGAGGAGTAGTGGTACGGCGTGAGGGCCGGGAACTCCCCCGCGCAGGTGTCGACCGTCTTGTAGACCGGGCGCACGTCGAGCGCGTAGCGGCTCTCGCGCACCTCGGTCTCGTCGAGCCCGCGGATCTGCGCGATCTGGGCGTCGCTGAAACCGTGCTCCTTCGCGACGCGGAGGGTGTCGGCATCCAGGCTCTCGGCTGCGCCGATGAACTCCGCGACCTCGTTGATGAGCACCATCTGGTCGATGAACCAGGGGTCGATCGCCGTGGCGTCGAACGCCTGCTCGGGCGTCGCGCCCTTGCGCAGCGCCTGCTGCAGCACGACGATGCGGCCGTCGGTCGGAGTCATCGCGATCTCGAGCAGTTCGTCGACCGAACGCGACTCCTCGCCCCAGTGGAAGCTCGACCCGCGCTTCTCGAGCGAGCGCAGCGCCTTCTGCAGGGCCGTGGTGTAGTTGCGGCCGATCGCCATCGCCTCACCGACCGACTTCATGGTGGTGGTCAGCGTGGTGTCGGCGGCCGGGAACTTCTCGAAGTTGAAGCGCGGCACCTTGACCACGACGTAGTCGAGCGTGGGCTCGAAGCTCGCCGGGGTCACCTTGGTGATGTCGTTCGGGATCTCGTCGAGGCGGTAGCCGATCGCGAGCTTCGCGGCGATCTTGGCGATCGGGAAGCCGGTGGCCTTCGACGCCAGCGCCGACGAGCGCGAGACGCGCGGGTTCATCTCGATGACGATGATGCGGCCCGTCTTCGGGTCGACGGCGAACTGGATGTTGCAGCCACCCGTGTCGACGCCCACCGCGCGGATGATGTCGATGCCGATGTCGCGCAGCTTCTGGTACTCGCGGTCGGTCAGGGTCAGCGCGGGCGCCACCGTGATCGAGTCGCCGGTGTGCACGCCGACCGGGTCGACGTTCTCGATCGAGCAGACGACCACCGTGTTGTCGGCGGTGTCGCGCATGAGCTCGAGCTCGTACTCCTTCCACCCGAGGATCGACTCCTCGAGCAGCACCTCGTTGGTGGGCGAGTCGTGCAGGCCCGCGCCGCCGATGCGGCGCAGGTCGGCCTCGTCGTACGCGAAGCCCGAGCCGAGGCCGCCCATGGTGAACGACGGGCGCACGACCAGCGGGTAGCCGAGCTTCTCGGCGCCGGCGAGCAGCTCGTCCATCGAGTGGCAGATGACGGATGCCGCGACGTCGGCGCCCGCCTCGAGCACGAGCTCCTTGAAGATCTGGCGATCCTCGCCGCGGTTGATCGCGTCGAAGTCGGCGCCGATGAGCTCGACGTCGTACTTCTCGAGGATGCCGCGCTTGTGCAGCTGGATCGCCGCGTTCAGAGCGGTCTGTCCGCCGAGGGTGGGGAGAACGGCATCCGGCTTCTCCTTGGCGATGATCGACTCGATGACCTCGGGGGTGATCGGCTCGATGTAGGTCGCGTCGGCGAAGTCGGGGTCGGTCATGATCGTCGCCGGGTTGGAGTTGACGAGGATGACGCGCACGCCCTCTTCGCGCAGCACGCGGCACGCCTGGGTGCCGGAGTAGTCGAACTCGCAGGCCTGACCGATGACGATCGGGCCGGAGCCGATGACGAGGACGGAGTGGATGTCGTCGCGCTTAGGCATTGGTCTTGGTCTCCTGGGTCGCGATCACCATGTCGCGGAAGCGGTCGAACAGGTAGTTGGCGTCGTGCGGGCCGGCGGCGGCCTCGGGGTGGTACTGCACGCTGAACGCCGGAATGTCGAGGGCGCGCAGGCCCTCGACCACGTTGTCGTTCAGGCCGATGTGGCTGACCTCGACGCGGCCGAAGCCGGCGGGGCTGTCGACGATCTGATCGAGGGGCGCCTCGACCGCGAAGCCGTGGTTCTGCGAGGTGATCTCGACGCGACCGGTGGTCTTGTCGAGCACGGGCTGGTTGATGCCGCGGTGACCGAAGGGCAGCTTGTAGGTGCCGAAGCCGAGGGCGCGACCAAGGAGCTGGTTGCCGAAGCAGATGCCGAAGAAGGGCAGCCCGTCGCCGAGCACGGCGCGCAGCAGTTCGACGTGCTGATCGGATGCCGCGGGGTCGCCGGGGCCGTTCGAGTAGAACGCCGCGACCGGCTCGATCGCGCGGATCTCGTCGATCGTCGCGGACTGCGGGAACACGTGCACGTCGAAACCGCGCGCGGCGAGGTTGTCGATCGTGGACTGCTTCACGCCCAGGTCGAGCACGGCGAGGTTGCCGATACGCTCCGCGGTCGCGGGGGTCACCTCGACCTCGCTGACCGACACCTCGGCGGAGAGGTTGCGACCCGCCATGCCCGGGGCCTCGCGCACGCGGCGCAGCTGCTCGTCGGCGTCGAGGTTCGCGGCCTCGCCCGAGAAGACGCCGCCGCGCATGCTGCCCTCGGAGCGGATGCGGCGGGTGACGGCCCGGGTGTCGATGCCGGAGATGCCGACGATGCCGTCTTCGACGAGCGCGTCGTCGAGCGAGCGGTTCGCGCGCCAGTTCGACACCATGCGCGAGGGGTCGCGCACGACGTAGCCGGCGACCCAGATGCGACGCGACTCGGGGTCTTCGTCGTTCACGCCGGTGTTGCCGATGTGGGGCGCGGTCTGCAGGACGATCTGGCCCGCGTACGAGGGGTCGGTGATCGTCTCCTGGTAACCGGTCATACCGGTGGCGAAGACGACCTCGCCGAGGGTCTCGCCGCGAGCGCCGTAGGCGCGGCCGGTGTAGCGGGTGCCGTCTTCGAGCACGAGGACGGCCGGGTCGCGCGAGAGGCGCGAGGAAGGGATCAGGGCGGTCATGCGTCGCTTCCTGTCGAGGTGAGGGGGCGGATGGCGTCGGCCAGTGCTTTGGCCGAGGCCTCCTGAGGACGGAGGTAGGTGTCGACGATCGTGTCGTCGTCGATGCGCCAGCTGACGCGCGTCAGGCCGTCGCGCTCGACCACGCGGTCGATGGCGACCGTGGCTTGAGCTGCGTCGACGAGGCGGTCGCGGGTGAGCGCGATGCGGGGCTGGCCCTGCAGGTCGAGGGCGACGCCGGCCGAGGTGACCGTGACGTCGACGCGGGAGCGGAAGCCGAGACCCTTGATGGCGAGACGTTCGAGCGGCTCGTCGTGTCGGGTCGTGGCGACGTAGAGCCCCGAGAACACCGCCGTTTCGACGGCGTCTGCGGGCAGCTCCCCCACCGGAGCCGTGTAGCGCGCATCGCGCCGCGTTCGTCGCACCCAGGCCCACGCGAGCACGGCCAGCAGCACGAGGGCCACGCCGATCATCACGACGAGGGCGCCCTCGCGGCTCATGCGAGCACCCCGGGAGCGTCGAGCACGGCACCGTCGACGACGGTCGGGACGCCGGCGCGCACGGTCCAGCGCACCTCGCCGGGCAGCTTGCGGCCGAGGTAGGGCGAGTTGGTGCTGCGACCGCGCAGGTCGTCGAGGCCGAACATGCGGGAGGGGCGCGGGTCGTAGAGCGTGAAGGTCGCCGGCTGCCCCGCGGCCACGGGGGTGCCGTGTCCGTCGAGGCGTCCGATGCGGGCGGGGTTCGCCGACATCACGCGGGCGACGTCGGCCCAGTCGAGCAGGCCGGTCTCGACCATGGCGTGGTGCACGACGCGCAGCGCGCTCTCGAGGCCCACCATGCCGTTCGCCGCGGCCGCCCACTCGCAGGCCTTCGCCTCCGCGGGGTGCGGGGCGTGGTCGGTGGCGACGATGTCGATCGTGCCGTCGGCCAGACCCTCGCGCACGGCCATCACGTCTTCTTCGCGGCGCAGCGGCGGGTTGACCTTGAACCGTGCGTCGTAGTCGCGCACGAGTTCATCGGTCAGCAGGAGGTGGTGCGGGGTGACCTCGGCGGTGACGTTGACGCCGCGCTTCTTGGCCCAGCGGATGATGTCGACCGAGCCCGCGGTGCTCAGGTGGCACACGTGCAGGCGCGAGCCGACGTGCTCGGCCAGCAGCACGTCGCGCGCGATGATCGACTCCTCGGCGACGGCCGGCCAGCCGGTGAGGCCCAATTCGGCCGAGACGGCGCCCTCGTTCATCTGCGCGCCCTCGGTGAGGCGCGGGTCCTGCGCGTGCTGCGCGATGACGCCGTCGAACGCCTTCACGTACTCCAACGCTCGCCGCATGATCAGCGGGTCGAAGACGCAGAAGCCGTCGTCGCTGAACACGCGGACGCGGGCGCGGGAGTCGGCCATGGCGCCGAGTTCGGCGAGGCGCTCGCCCTTCTGCCCCACGGTCACGGCGCCGATCGGCTGCACGTGCACGTAGCCGGCGGCCTCGCCCAGGGCGAGCTCTTGCTCGACCACGCCCGCCGTGTCGGCGACCGGAGAGGTGTTCGGCATGGCGAAGACGGTGGTGAATCCACCGGCGGCGGCGGCCCGCGAACCGGTGAGGATCGTCTCGGATGCCTCATACCCGGGCTCGCGCAGGTGCACGTGCAGGTCGACGAGGCCCGGCAGGGCGACGAGACCCTCGGCGTCCACGACCGTCGCACCCGCGTGCGAGAGACCGGAGCCGGTTTCGGCGATGATCCCGTCGCGGACGAGGAGGTCCGTGGCATCCCGGCCCTCGATGCGCGCGCCGCGCACCAGAAGGGTCTGAGCGGGGGCGTGGCTCATCGGAGGTCCTCTTTCTCGGTGTGGGGCCGTTCACCCGCCAGGAGCAGGTACAGAACGGCCATCCGCACGGAGACACCGTTCGTGACCTGCTCGAGCACCGTCGAGCGAGGCGAATCGGCGGCTTCGGCGGAGATCTCCAGACCCCGGTTCATGGGGCCGGGGTGCAGGACAATGCTACCGTCCGGTAGAGCCTGCAAACGCCGCGCGTCCAGGCCGTAGCGGCGGGAATATTCCCGTTCAGTCGGGAAATACGCCGCGGACATCCGCTCGAGCTGGATGCGCAGCATCATCAGCGCGTCAGGACCGGCCGCGATCGCGTGGTCGAGGTCGAAGTCGATCTCGACGGGCCAACGGCTGACGTCCTGCGGCACCAGCGTCGGCGGAGCCACCAGCGTCACATGCGCGCCGAGGGTGTGCAGCAGCCACACGTTCGAGCGCGCGACGCGCGAGTGCAGCACGTCACCGACGATCGTGACCCGGATGCCGTCGAGGTCGCGGCCGCGGCTGTCGTCGCCGAACAGGCGCTTGCGGATCGTGAAGGCGTCGAGCAGGGCCTGCGTCGGGTGCTCGTGGGTGCCGTCGCCCGCATTCACCACGCCGGCGCTGATCCAGCCGGAGGTCGCCAGGGTCCGCGGGGCGCCGGACGCGCCGTGGCGGATGACCACGGCATCCGCCCCCATCGCCTGGAGCGTCTGCGCCGTGTCCTGCAGAGACTCGCCCTTGCTGACGCTCGAGCCCTTCGCCGAGAAGTTGATGACATCGGCGGAGAGGCGCTTGGCGGCGGCCTCGAAAGAGATGCGCGTGCGGGTGGAGTCCTCGAAGAAAAGGTTGACCACGGTCTTGCCCCGCAGCGTGGGGAGCTTCTTGACCTCGCGGCGCTGCGTGTCGGCCATGTCTTCGGCGACGTCGAGGATCTCGAGCGCGTCGGCGCGCGAGAGGTGCTGGGTGTCGAGAAGGTGCCTCATGACTCGATCGTCACCTCCTCGATGCCGTCGATCTCGGCGAGGCGCACGTTGACGCGCTCGTCGCGGGCGCTCGGCAGGTTCTTGCCCACGAAGTCGGGGCGGATCGGCAGCTCGCGGTGGCCGCGGTCGATCAGCGTCGCCAGGCGCACGGCGGCGGGGCGACCGATGTCCTGCAGCGCGTCGAGGGCGGCGCGGATGCTGCGACCCGAGAACAGCACGTCGTCGATGAGCACGACGACCTTGCCGTCGATGCCGCCGGCGGGGATCTCGGTGCGGCGCGGTGCCCGCGTGGGATTGCGATGCAGATCGTCGCGGTACATCGTCACGTCGAGCGAGCCGACCGGCACGGCTGCGCCGCCGAAGTCGCTGACGAGGGGGCCGATCCTGTTCGCGAGCGTGACGCCGCGGGTCGGGATGCCGAGGAGGACGAGTCCTTCCGGTCCCTTGTTGGACTCCAGGATCTCGTGCGAGATGCGCGTCAAAGCGCGGGCGATATCGGCATCGTGCATGACGGTGCGCGTATTCATCCGCCGCTCCCTTCTCCGCCTCACGGGACGGGGTTAAAGGTTGCTGTGGTTCGACTTCCAGTCTAGCTGCCGGAGCGGGCCTTCGCGTGGCGCGCGGACGGTGCGGTGCCGCCGAGCCCGACAGCACACGTGCGTGTCGAGGTCGTACGTCCCGGCCTGCACGCCGCATGTCGCCTCGCGCGGTTCGGGTGCTCTCGTGCGCGTGAGGGCCGCCGCCGCCGGAGGTCGCGAGAACTCACGTCCGTGGTGTCAGCCCGCAGCGACCTCGGCGGCGGCGCGCTCTCCGCTCGGGGTGGTGCGCACGCGGGACGAGCGGATCGGGTGACCGGTGGTCGTCAGGCACCGGCCCGAGGCGAGGTCCCACTTCCAGTCGTGCAGCGAACAGGTCAGCACGCCGTCCTCGATCTTTCCGGTCTTCGTCAGGTCGGCACGGAGGTGCGGGCACCGACGCTGAACGGTCCAGCCGTCGATCTCGGCATCCTCGGTCTGGTCAGACTGCTCGGCGTACCAGTTCTCGACGTACTCGATGCGGTCGCGCGACAGGCACTTCAGGAACGTCGTCAGGAACTCGTTGAACTTGCCCGAACGACCCACCTCGAACTGCATCGACAGGAAGATCGAGTTCGACCAGTCGATCTCGTGATCGCGGATGTTCGTCGACACGAGATCGGCGGGGATCGTGTACCAGTAGATGCACTCCTCGCCGGCGTACTCGCGCAGCTTCGCCTTCGGAAAATCCACGACCATGTCGAGCTCTCCGATGCGGAACCGCACCATGCCGCCCACGCCGTTGCGGATCGTGCGGGCGCGACGCAGCAGCGGCTCCCACCACTCCTTCAGAGCAGCGAGCATCTCGGCCGGCGGGATGACTTCGGCACGCGTCGCCTCTTCGGCCTGGACCTCGGCCTGGCGGCTGTCGCGCTGCTCGGCCAGGTAGTTCCACTTGTCGCCGAAGACGCGTTCGATCTCGGCATCCGTGTACACGGTCTGGGTGACCGTGACATCCGACCCCTGCACCTCGACCTCGGTGCCCGGAAGGAACAGGTACCCCTTCTGGTCGGGACGCTGCTCCTTCATGTGGGCGAGGAACTCGCGCTGGTCGGTGAAGATCGAGTCGTCGTCCATGCCGGTGCCGTTGTAACGGAACAGCTCCTCGCGCAGGAACATCGGCGGACCCGCCATCGGGAACACGTGCTCGGCGTCGACCTTGTCGATGTAGTACATCGCGCGCTTGTTCTGCGCGTCGCGCTTGAGCTTGGCGAAGTTCTGCTTCGCGTCCTGCGGCAGGTCGTAGACCATCGGCCACCAGATCGCACCCGACACCTGGGTGAAGTACGCGTCGGGCTTGCCGAAGTCGAACAGCTTCTCGAGATCGAGCGGGTGCGAGTCGTTCTGGTTCAGGATCGAGGCGGTCCCGTCGTCGAGCGAGAGCGACGAGTCGCCGATCGGTCCGTCGGAGGGCGCGCGCAGCGGCGTCACCATGAGCTTCAGCTCGCCGAACTGCAGGGGAACGCCCGCTTCGGTGCGAACGAGATTGGTGTAGCCGAGCGCGATGAGGTCCTGCTCGAGGTCATCGGTGGGGTACTCGGGGAGCAGCACCTTGATGTCCTTCGACACGTACCGCTCGAGCATCGCCGGATCGAAGTGATCGCGGTGGCGGTGCGAGATGTACAGGAAGTCCGCCGCGCCGAAGCGCTCCCAGTCCAGGGCGCGGTTGTCGGGGAACGGGAACCACGAGCCGAAGAAGCTCGGACCGATGACGGGGTCGCAGATGATGCTGCCGCCGCGCGTCTCGATGAACATTCCCGCGTGGCCGAGGCCGGTGATCTTCATGTCGCTCCTGTGTCGTTGGCGAACCACACGAGTCTACGCGGGGGCGACTGCGAGAGCCCGGGGAGTGCAGGGGTGTCGAGATGTCGTCGTCAAGCCGCCCGCCTCCATACCGTCGCGGAGTACCGTGCCCGACGAACCGACGAAAGGATTCACGATGCCCCTGGTCATGATCGACACCATCCGCGGACAGTACGACGAGACGCAACTCCGCACCCTCATGGATGTCGTGCAGGATGCCGTCGTCGAAGCGTTCGACGTCCCGGACGCGGACCGCTACCAGATCCTCACCCAGCACGAACCGTTCGAGCTCGTCGCCCTCGATACCGGCCTCGGGATCACGCGGAGCGAGCGCCTGGTCATCGTGCGACTCGCGTCGAAAGCGCGCACCGAGGACGCGAAGGTCACCCTGTACCGCGCTCTCGCTCGCCACCTGAAGGACCGCCTCGACATCGGCGGGGAGGACCTCGTCGTGAGCATCACCGAGAACGGCGACGCCGACTGGTCGTTCGGTCACGGCACCGCGCAGTTCCTGACGGGCGAGCTCGGCTGAGATCCCGGATGCCGCTTCCCGCGCATCCCGCGACACCTCGCCCGACCGCGGAGCGCGCCATGATCGGACGCCGGCACCCCGGTCACGGCCCGAGCAAGCCCCGGATGTCGTCCGCGTCGAGGGCTGCGGCGAACGCGTCCTCATCATCGATCACCGCGTCGAACAGAGCCGCCTTGCGGTGCTGCAGCGCTCGCACCTTCTCTTCGACCGTTCCCGCGGCGATGAGGCGGTACACGAACACGCTCTTGGTCTGACCGATGCGGTGCACGCGATCGATCGCCTGATTCTCGGCGGCGGGATTCCACCACGGATCGAGCAGGAACACGTACTCGGCCTCGGTGAGGGTCAGACCGAAACCGCCGGCTTTGAGGCTGATGAGGAACACGGGAGCATCCCCCTTGCGGAACCCGTCGATCACCTCGCCTCGGCGAGCCGTTGACCCGTCGAGGTGCGCATACGCGAGACCCGCGGCATCCAGTCGCTCCGCAGCCAGATCGAGGAACGACGTGAACTGACTGAACACCAGCGCACGGTGCCCCTCGGCCGCCACCTCCACGAGACGGTCGAGCAGCACGTCGAGCTTCGCCGAGCCCAGATGCGCGTCGCGGTCGTCGACGAGACCCGGGGCCAGGGCCAGCATGCGCAGCAGGGTCAGCGAGCGGAAGACGATGAAGCGCTGCCGATCGAGATCGTCGAGCAACCCGAGCACCTTCTGCCGCTCACGCTGCAGCACACGGTCGTACAGCTCCTGGTGCGCGGGACCGAGGGGAACCGCGATCTCCTGCTCCTGCTTGGGAGGCAGATCGGATGCCACGACGTCCTTCGTGCGACGCAGCAGGAACGGCCGCACCCGACGGCGCAGACGATCGAGCGTCTTCTCGCGGTGCGCGCTCGCCGCGGCCGCCGACAGCGCGGTGGGGGCATCGGACGGCAGTTGCTCGATCGCCCGGGTGTAGTCCTCGCGGAACTGCCGGATCGAGGGGAACAGCCCCGGAGCGGTGAGTGAGAGCAGCGCCCACAGGTCGTCGAGACCGTTCTCGATCGGCGTCCCGGTCGCCGCGAACACCGCGTCGGTCTGCAACGCCGCGATCGCGCGATGGATACGCGTCGCGGGGTTCTTCACGAACTGCGCCTCATCGAGCACGACGCCCGCCCAGTGCGGTTCGGCGAACTCCGCGGCATCCGCCCGCACGACCCCGTAGGGGGCCACCACGATGTCGACGCCCCCCGCGATGTCGGTGATCGCGGACTGTCGGCGAACGGCCGTCGCCTCGACCATCGCGACCCGCAGGTCGGGTGCGAAGCGCGCCACCTCGTCTCGCCACGTCGGCAGGACCGAGGTGGGCGCGACGACGAGCCAGGGGCGCCGCTCCCCCGCGGCCTTCGCATGGGCGATCAGGGCCAGAAATTGCAGGGTCTTGCCGAGACCCATGTCGTCGGCGAGGATCCCGCCGAGCCGGTGCCGGTGCAGCAGCGCGAGCCACGACAGACCCTCGCGCTGGTACGGGCGCAACTCGGCGCGGAACCCGGATGGGGTCGGCACCTCGGGCACCTCGGCGACTGCCCGCAACGCGCGCGCCAGGCCGCGCCACTCGACGGCTGCCTCGGACTGGTCGGCGAGGTCTTCGAACTCCGCCCACAGGGCGAGGTGCGTGCGCGGAAGCCGCGGACCGGTTTCCCACTCGTCGAGCGCCGCCGCCTCTTCAAGCAGGTCGCGAAGCCGCTGCAGGGCCGGATGCGCGAGCGAGAACCATGCGCCGTCCGAGAGCTTGATGCGCGTGCGCCCGCGCGAGAGCGCCGAGAACAACGTGCCGAACGGAATCGTGCGCCCCTCGATCGTCACGACGATGCCGAGGTCGAACCAGTCGCGATCGAGCGACTCGACCGCCGTGATCCGCAGCGACGGGTCACCCCTCAGCTCGCGGAACGTCGGCGCCGTGCCGGTCGTGCGCACCCGCACCTCGTCGAGCACGTCGATCGCGGGGAGCACCCGGGTCGCGAACACGGCGGCATCCGCGTCGTGCAGGTTCGCGCGGGGCGCCACGGGGAGGTCGGATGCCGCCATCCACGCCGTCTCGAACCGCTCGCCGATCTGAGCCTCGGCGCGGAGGTCGCGCTCGGCGTCGTCGGTCGCGTCGTACGCGACGCGACGAGCACCCGGGTACACCCACTCGAGTCGATAGGCGACGTCGTCATCGGCGTAGGCCACCGCGACCTCGAGCGCCGGGCGATCGGGCGGCGGGGCCGGGACCCCTGCTCCGACCGACAGCGGCGCGCGCCGTGCGAGTCGCGGGTACACCTCGGCGACGAACTCGTCGGCCTCCGTGCGCGGCACATCGACGCCCGCGGTGCCGAGGAGCGTCGGGAGGGGTGCGGGCAACGCCACGGGCGCGAGAACGATCGGCACGGGGTCGCGGTCGAGTTCGAACACGAACAGTCCCGACTCGCCGATCGCGCGCGCTCGCGTCGCGTCGACGGTGTCGCCTTCGAGCGTGAGGTCGGCCGAGATGCGCAACGCTCCCCCACCCACGGCGTCGAGCGCGACCCGTGCGGTCGCTTCGCCCGCGAGACGCACGCTCTGCTGGGGGTTCATCGACACGATCGGGATGCCGAGCTCCGCCGCCGCGTCCAGGTGCGGCCACAGCAGGGGCGAGGTCACGGCGTCGAGGGCCACCGTGTCGCCGGCCGGGGCGAAGGGTCCCGTGGTCCGGAACGCTTGGGCGAGGGCGAACAGTTCGGCGAACCACTGCATGTGCGCCGGGTCGAACCGCCCCGCCGATCGTCGTACGGTCTCCCACGTGGCATCCGCCCGGATCCAGGCGTCGCGCGCCCCGCGAACGAGCGGACGGGCAGCGAGCTGCAGGTCGTCCTGCCGCTGTGCGAGCAGACGCGGCGTCACGGGAACGACCGCGCGGGCTTCCCACCGTGCGGGGTCGTACGCCTCGCGCTGGCGCAGCTCGATGCCCAGCGCGAGCGCCGCGTGCGGCTCGGCGCCGCTCGCGGGGATCAGCTCACGCCACGACGTCACGCCGCGATCCTTCCGCGGACCTCCGACATCGACGCCCGTCCGCGCGGCGCGCAGCGGCCCCCGCCACACGCAGAAACGGTCTGACGCGCGTGAACGCGAGTTTTTCGCTGTCTTCGGCGCCGACAGCGTCCACAGTCGAAGAATCGCGACGGAGCCGAACTCTGCGACCCACCGCCAGTCCGCCGATCCGCACGTGCGCGGCATCCGCCCCGCTCGGGAAACGACGCGACGCGACCGCCGACCGAGGGTCGGGGCCGCGTCGAGACACGTCGATAGGGCTCAGGACGAGCGCGCGATCCGCGCCAGCACGCCGTGCACGAACGAGCCGGAGTCGTCGGTCGAGAACTCCTTCGCGAGCTCCACCGCTTCGTCGATCGCGACGGCGGTGGGGACCTCGTCGTTGTAGAGGATCTCCCACGTGCCCATGCGCAGCAGCGCACGGTCGACGGCGGGCATGCGCTGCAGCGACCAGTCTTTCGCGAACGTGGTGATCTGCTCGTCGATCGCGTCGCGGTTGTCGATCACTCCGTCGACGATGTCGCGGGCGTAGAGCCACGAGGCCTCGCGGGCGGGCTCGGAGGCGGCGCGCTTCGCTTCGGTGGCGAGCATGATCGCGAGCTCTTCGCCGCGGACGTCTGCCTGGAAGAGGATGTCGAGGGCGCGCTTGCGCGCTTTGGTACGGGCGCTCAAGGTCAGCTGATGCGGCCGAGGTACTCGCCGGTGCGAGTGTCGACCTTGATCTTCGTGCCGGTCTCGAGGAACAGGGGAACCTGCATCTCGTAGCCGGTCTCGACGGTGGCGGGCTTGGTGCCGGCCGACGAACGGTCGCCCTGCAGGCCGGGCTCGGTGTACGTCACCTCGAGGATGACGGACGGCGGCATCTCGACGTAGAGGGGGTTGCCGTTGTTGAGGGCGATCTGCACCTGCTGGTTCTCGAGCAGGAAGTTCGCGGCGTCGCCGACGGTGGCCGCGCCGACCGTGATCTGGTCGTAGTCGGCGACGTCCATGAACACGAAGCCGTCGCCGTCGTTGTACAGGTAGGTGAAGTCGCGGCGATCGACGTTCTCGGTCTCGATCTTGGCGCCGGCGTTGAAGGTCTTGTCGACGACCTTGCCGCTCATGACGT
The DNA here is from genome assembly GCF_041079455.1 of Microbacterium sp. 16-032. NCBI lineage: Bacteria > Bacillati > Actinomycetota > Actinomycetes > Micrococcales > Microbacteriaceae > Microbacterium > Microbacterium sp. 16-032. Next base: position 180,983 of record NZ_JBFYGQ010000007.1, read on the forward strand.
TCTTCAGCTTCGTGCGGACGAACGCGCCGCCCTTTCCGGGCTTGACGTGCTGGAACTCCACGACGCTCCAGAGCTGACCGTCGATGTTCAGGACGACGCCGTTCTTGATGTCTGCGGTGGATGCCATGAGTGCCGATATTCCGTTTCGTGAGTCGAAGTGGGCGAGAGCCCGACGTCAGAGTCTACGCGATCCCCGCCGTCAGCCGTCTGCGAGACCCGAGATCACCTCGACGAGGAGGTCGACGGCGCGCGCGTAGCCGGGCACTCCCTCGCCGATGACGTGCACCGCGGCGACGTCGTGGATGTACGAGAAGTGTCGGAAGCTCTCGCGCTCGAGGATGTTCGAGATGTGCACTTCGGCAACGGGAAGGTCGACGGATGCCAGGGCGTCGCGCAACGAGACGGAGGTGTGCGTCAGCCCTCCGGCGTTGATGACGATCCCGGCGCAGTCGAGCCGCGCGGCGTGGATCTCGTCGATGAGCACGCCCTCGTGGTTGCTCTGGACGGCGCGCACCTCGAGGCCGTGACGAGCCGCTGCCTCGCTCGTCACGCGCTCGACGTCGGCGAGGGTGTCGCGACCGTAGATCTCGGGCTGCCGGGTGCCGAGCAGGTTGAGGTTCGGACCGTTGACGAGCAGCAGGCGGCGGGGCGTGGTCATGCTCGGCACGCTATCAGCGCCGACCCTGCGCGCTCAGGCGGACCGGGGCGGTCCCCGCGCCGTATCCGGCGTAGTCGTCCACGCGCTGGACGAACTCGAGGAACACTTCGCCGATCGTGCGCGTGTAGAAGTGCAGGTATTCGCCCGCGGCGTCGCGGTCGTAGCCGAGATGCAGCTCGCGCAGCTCGTCGACCGCGGCATCCGTCATCTCGAACCGTGCGGCGAGGTCGTCGTAGTAGTTGCGGGGCATCGCGAGGGGGACGAAACCCCGCGCCCGTGCGGCGCGCGCCAGGGCGCGCACGTCGGTGCAGGCGAACGCGACGTGCTGCGGCAGGGCGGCGCCGGCGCGCTCGCCCGCGAGGATCGGCGGTGCGACGTTGAGGGGCAGTCGCACTCCGCCGCCGGGGGCGCCGAGCACGCGGCTGGCGACGAGGCCCTGCGGCCCGGGCACCTCGGTGCTGCTGTCGACGCGCAGGGCGAACCCGGCGGTGTAGAAGAGGGTGGCTTCTTCGATCGCCTGCCAGGGCTGCGAGAGGCTCACGTGGTCGACGCCGATCACCTCGCTCGGGCGTTCGGGTTCGCCGTGCTCGAACTCCGCGACCCACGCCGGTTCGCCCTCGTCGGCGGCCTGGGCCCAGTACACCTCGGTGCCGTCGGGAGCGACGGCGCCGTCGAGTCGCTCCTCGCTCGCGTAAGTGCGGCGCCAGGCGCGCGGCACGCGGAGCTCGTCCATGCGTAGGTCGACCGCTTCGGCGTCGTCGACCTCGAGACCGATCGCCGCGAGTCGCGGCTCCCATCCCCGCGCGTGCTGTTCGTTCAGCACGACGCGCGCGTTCCCGGCGGTCCAGAGGATCACGGGCTTCGTACGGTGGCGCCCGCGAGAGGTGAAGCCGAGCTGCCCTAGGAGTTCCTCGACCGCGGAGGTGTCCTCCGCCTTGATCTCGACGAAGTCCACCCCCGAGGGGGCCGCGGAGTCGGGAAGCATGCGCAGCGCGGCCGGCGCCGTCGGTCGGGCGCGCGCCACCGCGTCTTCGAGCCAGCGCAGCGACCGCCGCGCGTGGCGGGCCGTGCGCAGCGCGTCGGTCTGTCGGAAGGTGTCGTTGAACACCTCGAGCGACCACGGGCCCGAGTACCCGGCATCCACGATCCTCGCCGTGAAGTCCACGAGGTCGAAGTCTCCTTCGCCGGGGAAGAGGCGGTGGTGGCGACTCCACGAGAGCACGTCCATGCTCAGGCGCGGGGCGTCGGCGAGTTGGACGAAGAAGATCTTCTCGGCGGGGATCCGGGAGATGTCGGCCGGGTCGTGCCCGCGAGAGAGGATGTGGAACGAATCGAGGCAGACCCCCACCGCGGGGTGAGCGGCGAGCTCGACGATGTGCCAGGCGCGGCGGTAGTCGTCGACGAAACGGCCCCACGCGAGGGCTTCGAAGGCGATCCGGATGCCGTGCCTCTGTGCGAGGTCTCCGAGCCGGCGCAACTGCCCGGCCGACACCTCGTCGTCGTCGATCGTCGCGGTCGCGACGTTGCTGCAGCACAGCACGAGGTCGATGCCGAGGCGGTTCATGAGACGGAACTTGGCCTCGGCGCGGCGGAGAACGGCGGAGAACGCGACCTCGTCGACGCCCTCCACGTCGCGCATCGGTTGGTAGAGGTCGAGGGTGAGGTGCAAGCGGGCCGCGAGCGCGGCGATCTCCTCGGGGCTCTCGGGGGCCGCCAGCAGGTCGGGTTCGAAGATCTCGACGCCGTCGAAACCGGCGTCGGCGCACGCGTGGAGTTTGTCGGCCAGGGTGCCGCTGATGCAGACGGTCGCCATCGAGGTCCTCATGGCGGCCGAATGTACCAGTTAGTACAAACGGGGTCCACTCCCCCCGTCCAGTAGGTTGAAGCCATGGCCGAGGCACGTCGAGACGCCGAACGCACGCGTTCCGAACTGCTCGCGGTGGCGACGGAGGTGTTCGCCGAAGACGGCTTCTCGGGCGCCCGCGTCGACGAGATCGCCGCCCGCACGCGCACCACGAAGCGGATGATCTACTACTACTTCGGTAGCAAAGAGGGGCTCTACCGGGCCGTCCTCGAAGAGGCGTACCGCGGGATCCGCGAGGCCGAGCGCTCGATCGACGTCGATCACGCCGACCCGGTCGACGCGATCCGCGCCCTCGCGGAGCTGACCTACGACCACCACGTCGGGCACGACGCTTTCATTCGTCTCGTGGCGATCGAGAACATCCACCGCGGCACCTTCATCCGCCAGATCGAGGGGCTGCGCACCCTGTCGCAACCGGCCAAGGGTCTGCTCGACGAGATCCTCGAGCGCGGCCGCGCCGACGGCATCTTCCGCGCCGACGTCGACGCGATCGACGTGCACCTCGTGATCAGCTCCTACTGCGTGTTCCAGGTCGCGAACCGGTACACCTTCGGGCACCTGTTCGACGTCGACCTCTCCTCCCCCGACCGCCGCCCGCACCTGCGCGCGGTGATCGGCGACGTGGTCGTCGGCTGGCTCACGGCTCCCGCGCGCTGATCGCACGGAGGGGGCATGTCGGTCCCCGGACCCTTCGGCACGCTCAGGGATCTCGCGACACGGGTGGCTGGGCCCGTCGAAGCCACCGGATACCCGCGCGGCGCCCCGGGTCCACGGCATGCGGAATCTTGTCGTTGACACCACGGCGCGACCGTGGTTTCCTCTGAACGTACCGGTTAGTACATAAGCCGGTGACGCGGAGACGAAGGAGTACCGTGATCGACTCGCACCCCTATCTCGTGGGCCTCATCGGCACGGGCGTGCTCCCGTCGCTGACGCCGCCCATGCACATGGCCGAGGCCCGTGCGCTCGGGCTCACCTACGTCTACCGCCCGCTCGATCTGACCGCTCTCGGCATCGACCCCGACCGCATCGGCGACGTGCTCGCCTGGGCCGAACGTCTCGGCTACGACGCCGTCAACGTCACCCACCCCTGCAAGCAGAGCGTGCTCGCCCACCTCGACCGCATCGATCCGGTCGCCGCGGCCCTCGGCGCGGTCAACACCGTGCTCTTCACCCCCACCGGGCGCGTCGGACACAACACCGACACGACCGGTTTCGCCGCCGCGTTCACCGACGGGCTCCCGGATGCCGAGACCCGGCACGTCGTCCAGCTCGGCGCCGGCGGGGCGGGGTCGGCCGTCGCCGACGCGCTGCTGCGCCTGGGCACCGCCCGGCTGAGCATCGTCGATCTCGACCCGTCGCGAGCGCGGGGCCTCGCGGACGACCTCGCCGCACGGCATCCGCTCGCCGTCGTCGACACCGCCTCCCCCACCGACCTGCCCGCCGTGCTCGCCGACGCCGACGGCCTCGTGCACTGCACCCCCGTCGGCATGGCCCAGCACCCGGGACTCCCCCTCGACGCCGACCTGCTGCGGCCCGAGCTGTGGGTCGCCGACATCGTCTACCGGCCCCTCGACACCGAACTCCTCGTCACCGCGCGCGAGCGCGGATGCCGCACCCTCAGCGGCGGACGCATGGCGGTCCACCAGGCGGTCGACGCCTTCGCCCTCATCACCGGGACGCGACCCGATCCCGACCGCATGACCGCCCATTTCCTCGACCTCGTCACCCCCGGCCCGACCGCCGACCTCCCCGTCGGCCCGGCCCTCTCCCGCTAAGGAGCACTCGTCCATGACCACCACCGCAACGACGCGGAAGACTCCCGTGAAGGCGGCCACCGCCAGCTTCATGGGAAGCGCCGTGGAGTACTACGACTTCTTCCTGTTCGGCTCGGCCGCCGCCCTCATCTTCCCGACCGTGTTCTTCCCGTCGGGTGACCAGGCGGCCCTCGTGATGTCGTTCGCGACCTTCGGGTTCGCGTACATCGCGCGTCCCTTCGGCGCGGTCATCCTGGGCCACTTCGGTGACCGCATCGGTCGACAGAAGGTGCTGATGTTCACCCTGCTGCTGATGGGGCTCTCGACCTTCGTCATCGGTTGCCTCCCCGGTTTCGCGCAGATCGGCTGGTTCGCTCCGGCCCTGCTCGTGCTGTGCCGCCTCGCGCAGGGGCTCTCGGCCGCCGGCGAGCAGGCGGGCGCGTCGTCGCTCACCCTCGAGCACGCCCCCGACTCCCGCCGCTCGTTCTTCACGTCGTGGACGCTCACCGGCACCCAGGGCGGGCAGATCCTCGCGGCCCTCATCTTCATCCCGGTCGTCGCCCTCCCCGATGAGATCAAGTTCTCGTGGGGCTGGCGCGTGCCGTTCTGGCTGAGCGCGGTCGTCGTGGTCCTGGCGTTCTTCATCCGCCGGAGCCTGCACGAGACGCCCGAGTTCGAGCAGGCCAAAGCCGACGGCCAGATCGCCCGCATGCCGCTCGTGCCGCTTCTGAAGAACCACTGGCGCGACGTGCTGCGCGTGATCTGCTGCGCGTTCATCGCCGCCGTGTCGACCGTGTTCGGGACGCTCGCCATCGCGTACGGCAAGGAGCAGGGACTCGATGCCAGCGTCACCCTGTGGCTCGTCGTCGTGGCCAACGTCGTCGCCCTGCTCACCCAGCCCCTGTTCGGCAAGCTCGCCGACCGGATCGGCCGCAAGCCCGTCTTCATCTACGGGGCGTTGTCGTCGGCGGTGTTCATGCCGTTCTACATGCTGTCGATGGGGGCGGGGAACACGCTCGTCACCTTCGGTCTCGCGATCCTCACCTTCTCGTGCGGGTACGCCGCGGCCAACGCCGTGTGGCCGTCCTTCTACGGCGAGATGTTCAGCGTTCGCGTGCGTTTCTCGGGCATGGCGATCGGCACGCAGCTCGGGTTCCTTATGGCCGGGTTCGCGCCGAGCATCGTCGCAGCGCTCGGCGGAGGGTCCGCCGGCGGCTGGGTCGTGATCAGCGTCTTCACCGCGGTCATCGCCGTGATCGCCTCGGTGAGCGCGCTGACCGCTCGCGAGACGAAGGACGTGCCCACCGACCAGCTGGGTCTCGCGGCCGAGCGTCGCGTCCCGGCCACGGTCTGACCTGTCACGCAGAGGCCCCGTCTCCTTCGGGAGGCGGGGCTTCCGCGTGCGCGGGGCGTTCGCGGTGGCGGGGGTTCGCGTGCGCAGGGCTTTCGTGTCCGCGGGGTTGCGGCCTCGCACTAGAGAGGACGAGGGGCGGATGCCGTCGGCTGTACGCGTCAGAGCGTGCGCAGAGACCTGCTCATCGCGAGCTCGGCGCCGATGGGGCCGGTGAAGGTCTCGCCCGTCGCGACGAATCCGGCGCGACGATAGACGGCCTGGGCGCGGTGGTTGTCGACGTGCACGTCGAGCGACAGCGTCTCGAAGCCCTGCTCGGCCGTCCACCGCGCGGCGGCGTCGAGCAGAGCGTCGATCGCGCCGCTGCCCCGCGCTTCGGGCGCGACGTAGACGCCCACGACGTCGGCGCGGCCCTGGGGCAGCCTCCGCCCGGTGTGGTCGATCTCGCCCGCGCGACGCACGAGCACGGTCACCGACCCGACCCACGTGTCGCCGTCTTCGGCCACGAACATCGCCGTCGAGCCGCCGGAGGCTCCGCCGGCGGCTCGTTCGTCCCAGAACGCGGGGTCGCGCTCGAGCTCCTGCTCGCGGGTGGTGAGGAAGGCGATGGATGCCACCGGGTCGCTCACCGCGCGCAGCCGCAGTTCGCACACGCGTGCGCCTTCGCCCGCGCGCACCCGGCGCACGCCGATCGTCACTCCCGCACCCCGCCCGTGGGTGCAGGGCGCGGGGCGCGTCCCGCCCGGGTCCGGTTGCGGCTGACGAACGGGGCGTTGTCGACGGGTGTCCCCCGTCGGGCGGTGCTCACGCACCGACCTCCTGGTACGCCGCGAACAGCAGCGACTCGTCGGGCGCCTGCAGCACCGTCGGGCGAGCGAGGTCGTCGAGCACGATGAACCGCAGCATGCTGCCGCGGCTCTTCTTGTCGCGCTGCATGGTCGCCTTGAGCGTCTGGAACGCGCCGGCGCGGTAGGTCGTGGGGAGCCCCAGCGACTCGAGCACCGTGCGGTGGCGCTGAGCGACGTCGTCGGACAGGCGGCCCGCGAGGCGCGACAGCTCGGCCGCGAACACCATGCCGACCGAGATCGCCGCGCCGTGGCGCCAGCGGTAGCGCTCGGCGTGCTCGATCGCGTGGCCGAGCGTGTGGCCGTAGTTCAGCACCTCGCGCAGCCCGGCCTCGCGCAGGTCCTCGCCGACGACGCGCGCCTTCATGTCGATCGCGAGCTCGACGCAGCGGCGGAAGCCCTCTCCGCGCGGATCGACGATCCCCTCGGGGTCGGCCTCGATGAGGTCGAGGATCTCGGGATGCCAGATGAAGCCCGCCTTGACCACCTCGGCGAACCCGGCGGTCGCCTCGTTCTTCGACAGCGTGTCGAGCAGGTCCAGGTCGCACACCACGGCGACCGGGGGCCAGAACGCGCCGACGAGGTTCTTGCCCTCGGCGGTGTTGATGCCGGTCTTTCCGCCCACCGCGGCATCCACCATTCCGAGCACGGTCGTCGGAACCTGCACGAGCGCGACGCCGCGCAACCAGGTCGCCGCGACGAAGCCCGCGAGGTCGGTAACCGCTCCCCCGCCGAAACCGACGACGACGTCGGTGCGGGTGAAGTCGGCCTGTCCCATGACCTGCCAGCAGAAGGCCGCGACCTCGACGCGTTTTCCGGCCTCGGCGTCGGGGATCTCGGCGAGCAGCACCTGTCGGTCGCCCATCAGCTGCGCCCGCAGCTCCTCGGCTTGCTTCGCGAGGGTCGGCGGGTGCACGACGAGCACCTTCTGCGCCCCCGCGGGGAGCGTCTCGCCGAGCGAGACGAGCAGGCCCCGACCGATCGTGATGTCGTAGCCGGGGTCGCCGGCGACGCTGATGGTGGTGGTGTCGGTCATGCCGTCTCTCCGGCCGGCACACGGCGTGCCCAGGCCACGATGTCGTCCACGACCCGCGAGAGCGGGCCGGACGAGGTGTCGAATGCGATGTCGGCCGTCTGCTCGTAGACGGGTCGTCGCTCGTCGAAGATGCGCTGCCAGCGTGCGACGGGGTCTTCTCCGCCGAGCAACGGCCGCTCGTCGCCGTGGATCCGGGATGCCACGACATGCGGCGCCACCGTCAGCAGCACGACGTGATGCGCGCGCAGGCGTTCGCGCGTCAGCGGGTCGAGCACTGCTCCCCCGCCGAGCGCCACGACACCGCCGCGGGCCAGGGCCTCGACGACCGCGTCGCGCTCCAGGGCGCGGAAGTGCGGTTCGCCGTGGGCGACGAACAGTGCCGGGATCGGACCGTGGTCGCGCACGACGAGCTTGTCGGTGTCGGTGAACGGCGTTCCGAGCGCGCGCGCCACGCGACGGCCCACGCTCGTCTTTCCCGCCCCCATCGGCCCGATGAGCACGACGGCGGGACCCGGGGACGCGGTCTCGGAAGCGGCGTCAGGCGAGGTCATGCGCGAGGAGCGCCGCGTCGGACGCGTCGGTCGTGCGCAGCGTCTCGGGCAGGTTCGCGAGGTAGGTCTCGACGTTGCGGCGGGTCTCGACGATGTTGTCGCCGCCGAACTTCTCGAGGACGGCGTCGGCGAGGGTGATCGCGACCATGGCCTCGGCGACGACGCCGGCGGCGGGGACCGCGCAGACGTCGGAGCGCTGGTGGTGCGCGGCAGCGGTGTCGCCCGTGGCGACGTCGACCGTGCGCAGGGCCTTCGGGATCGTCGCGATCGGCTTCATGCCGGCGCGCACGCGCAGCACGGTGCCGGTCGACATGCCGCCCTCGGTGCCGCCCGCGCGATCGGAGGACCGGGTGATCCCGTCGCCGGTCGCGAAGAGCTCGTCGTGCGCCTGCGATCCACGGCGGGTCGTGGTGAGGAAGCCGTCGCCGACCTCGACGCCCTTGATCGCCTGGATGCTCATGAGGGCTTGAGCGAGCTTGGCGTCCAGTCGACGATCCCACTGCACGTGGGAGCCCAGTCCGGGCGGGAGGCCGTAGGCGAGGACCTCGACGACGCCGCCGAGCGTGTCGCCGGCCTTCTTCGCGTCGTCGACCTCGGCGACCATCGCGGCGCTCGTCTCGGCGTGGAAGCAACGCAGCGGATCGGCGTCGAGACGGTCGACGTCGTCGGGCGTCGGGAACTCCGCGTCGTCGGGGACGCGCACGGGACCGATTGAGAGCGTGTGGCTGACCAGCCGGATGCCGAGTTCGTTCAGGAACGACCGCGCGACGGCGCCGAGGGCGACGCGTGCGGCGGTCTCGCGGGCCGAGGCCCGCTCGAGGATCGGTCGGGCCTCGTCGAAGCCGTACTTCTGCATGCCGACGAGGTCGGCGTGTCCGGGACGCGGGCGCGTGAGAGCGGCCCCGCGGCCGCGCGAGCGGTCGGAGAGTTCGACGGGCTCGGGGCTCATGACCTCGGTCCATTTGGGCCACTCGGTGTTGCCGATGCGCAGCGCGATGGGGCTGCCGATGGTGAAGCCGTGCACGATGCCGGTCGACAGCGACAGCTCGTCCTCTTCGAACTTCATGCGCGAGCCCCGGCCGTAGCCGAGGCGACGACGCGCGAGTTCGGCGCGGATCTGGGCCGAAGAGATGGGGACGCCTGCCGGCATCCCTTCCATGAGGGCGATCAGCTCGGGGCCGTGGGACTCGCCGGCGGTGAGAACGCGAAGCATGGTCCTAGTCTCCCATGAGCGCGGTGCGCATTGCGGCCAGCACCTCGGCCTCGCGCTCGACGGCGACCCCGGGGTCTCCCCCGACGAAGACGCGCACTTGCAGCAGGGCCTGGTGCAGAAGCATCGCGAGACCGTCGTGCGCCTCCCCTCCCGCGCGCTCCCACGCCCGCGCGAGCGGGGTCGGCCAGCCCCCGTAGACGACGTCGACGAGCGGACCCGAGACGGATGCCAGATCGTCGGCGACGCGGCCGAGGTCGGTGCCCCCGGGCAAAGCCGCGATGGTGGCGTCGACGGGTGCCAGGAGCGGTTGGTCCAGGGCGGCGACCTGGATCGCCACGCCCAGGTCGTCGCCGAGAGCGGCGATCGGCGCGGCGGCCTCGGGACGGCGGGCGCGCACCTCGACGGTCCGGGCACCGGCGCGGGCTGCCGCGACGACCGCGGAGGTCGCGGTGGCCCCCGCGCCGAGCACGCGGATGGCGTCGGGCTCCCGCACCCCGAACTCGTCGAGAGCACGCGCGAGGCCGCCCACGTCGGTGTTGAAGCCGCGGGGTCCGTCCTCGCTCAGCAGGAAGGTGTTGACGGCGCCGGTGAGGCGCGCATCGTCGTCGAGCGAGATCGCGTCGCGCGCGGCGGCGTGCTTGAGCGGCATGGTGAGCGAGAGGCCGCGCCAGTCGGGATCCAGACTCCTCCAGGCACTGTCGAAGCCCTCCTCGTCGACCTGCCTTCGCCCGTACTCCCAATCGAGCTCGAGGACGCCGTACGCGGCCGCGTGCAGCCGGGGCGACCGCGAGTGCGCGATCGGGTCGCCCCAGACGGCGAGGCGGCGTGGGGCGGTCAGCATCCGCCGTTCGGGTTCTCGCGGCACCACTGCTGGAACTGCGCGACCGCCTTCTCCTGATCGGCGTAGGTGGTCGAGAACACCGTCTCGCCCGTCGACAGGTTCACGGTCGTGAAGTAGTACCAGGGTCCGTCGACCGGATGCATCGCGGCATCGATCGCGAGGTCTCCGGCATTGGCGATCGGTCCGACCGGCAGCCCGGGGTACTTGTACGTGTTGTACGGGTTGTCGCCGTTCAGGGCGTTCGCGCTCGACGACGACGATCCGGCGTCGAGTTCGTTCGCGCCGTACTGCGCGGTGGAGTCCATCTGCAGCAGACCGTGCGTCTCGGTGTTGTCGGGCTGCAAGCGATTCTCGATCACGCGCGAGACCTTGTAGAAGTCTTCGCTGCTGCGCGCCTCGCGCTCGATGATCGAGGCGATCGTCAGGATGCGCTCCCGGTCCTCGGGTGCGACACCAGCCTTGTCGAGCGACTCGATCGTGCGCTTGACCATGCGGTCGATGACCTGCTGGGCGGTGACGCCGTCGTCGAAGTCGTAGGTGGCGGGGAAGATCCAGCCTTCGAGGGTCGGAGCCGTCACCCCGTACGTCGAGGGCGTCGCCACCGCCGCATCGAGGTCGGCGCGCGGGATGCTCGTCTGCTCGGAGATGATGTCGAGCGACTGCTTCAGGGTCAGGCCCTCGCGCAGCTGCACGGAGTTGTCGAGCCTGTTCGCCGGATCCTTCAGGGCGGCCAGCACCGCCTCCGAGGTCATCTGCTGCTGCAGTTTGTAGACGCCGGGCTGGAACGTGAAACCGACGGCGTTGTCGACCATGTACTTGTAGAGCGAGTTGGAGGTCTTCGTCACCCCCGCCTCGAAGAGCTTGGGCGAGACGGACTCCCCCGTGTCGCCCGCCACGATCGTCACGCGGGCCTCACCGGTGGCTTGGCCCGCCTCGTACTCGAGCGACTCCCCGTTGCCGAGGAACGCCTGCACGCGGTCACCGTAGGTGTTCCACAGCGCGATACCGCCGCCGGCGACACCACCGACGAGGATCAGCACGATCGCCAGGGCGATCCAGCGACCGACGGACCGGCGCCGCTTCGGGGGTTTCTGCGGCGCCCACCCGATCTGCTGCGTGATGGTCTCGCCGGTGAACAGGTCTTCGAGGGAGCCGGATGCCGCGCCCGAGC
>NZ_JBFYGQ010000008.1:0-89355 GCF_041079455.1 Microbacterium sp. 16-032
CTCCTGCAGAACGGGCCGATCGAGCCGTACGGCTCGCGAAACCGCCAGGTATGCAGGAGTTGTGCCCGCCCCGAGCGACTCACGCGGTGTAGTCGAATCGGCTGATCTCCTCGAGCGCTTCGACGACGAACGACACGCTGTCCTCGAACAGCTGCGCGCCGTGCGCGGCGTTCGCTCCGGTCGGGTCGCCGAGCACGCCGGTGGGGCCGAAGTCGTTCGAGAGCCACCCGAAGGTCACGGGTTTGCCGTTGAAGCCGATGTGGCGGAAGTCGCCGATGTGCGCCGGCACCGTGGCCTCGAACTTCGTCGGGTCCACCAGCTCGGGGCGCAGGTGCATGATCATGCTTGTCTCACCGTGGCCGGCGTGGATGCCGGTGCCGTGCTCATCGGGTCCGCCGTCGGTGCCGTCGAACGAGGGCACGCGGGCCGCGGGCATGAAGAACGTGCGCAGCCCGAAGCGGCGCCGCAGCTCGCGGTTGGCGACGTTGAGCAGCGCGACGTTTCCGCCGTGGCCGTTGAGGAACACGAGGGTGCGGGCCCGGGTGGTCAAGAGCGACCGGCCGATGTCGACGATCGTCTGCATCATCGTCTCGGGGGTCAGCCACAGGGTTCCCGGCGCCCACGAGTGCTCGTCGGACTTCGTGATCGACAGGGTCGGCAGCTGCCACACGTCGAGGCCCTGCGCGGCGGCGCGCGCGACGGCGGCCGTTGCGGAGGCCTCGGCGACGATGGCATCCGTCGCCAAGGGGAGGTGGGGTCCATGGTGCTCGATCGCGCCGGTGGGCAGCACGACGATGGAGGTCTCGGTGAGGGCCTCGGCGGCCGCGGGGCCGCTCAGTTCGGCCAGCAGACGGGTCATGAGATGATCGCTCCCTTGCGCGCTCCGGTGTAGTCGGGGTTGAGCTTTCCGGGGTTCAACAGACCGTTCGGGTCGGTGACGGCGGCGGTCTCGGCGGTCTGCTCGACGTTGAAGTCGACGTTCCACTGGTGCGGGTTGTGCACGCCGACACCGATCGCGTTGAGCTCGGCGATGCCGCGGTACACGTCCTCTTCGCTCACGTACGGCGCGGCGAGCATGCCGATCGGGAAGGCCTCCGTCGACTCGATGTGGAGCTTGCCGCCCGCGAACACCGACTCGACGGCTTCGATGTCGTCGGCCAGCGGGGCGCCCGCGACCTCGAGGTGGAACACCTCGTGCGCCTGGCTCTTCTGGTACCACTCGATCGGGTGGTTGTAGCTGAGCATCGACAGGCGGATGCTCGCCTGCGGGCCCTCGCGCACCGCTTCGACGCGACCTCCGGCACCCTCGATGATGGCGGTGACCTCGTCGATGAGCGAGGCGTCGATGATCGCGCGCAGGCTCGAGCGCTCCTCGGGGATCGCCTCGTCGGCGGGAAGGGCCGCCGAGATCTCGACGCCGTCGCCCGAAACCAGGCGCGGGGTGGGGGTGAGGTTGCCGATCGTCTGCACGACGGAGAGGGTCCCGGCGAAGTCGGGGAAGCTCGCCCAGAGGCCGCGCCACTCGCGCAGCGGCTCGAGGCGGACCGTGGCGCGGACGATGACGCCCGCGGTGCCGTAATTGTGCACGTACTTCTGGGCCTCGTCGCCCTCGACGTGGAGGATCTCGGCGCTGCCGTCGGCGTGCACGACGTCGAGGGCGGCGACGAAACCGCGGTCGTTCGAGCCGTGCTCGATCGATCCGGTGCCCCCGGATCCGCCGGAGAGGAAGCCGCCGATCGTCGACTGCGCGGTCGAGGGATACATCCACAGCGCCTGGCCGCTCGCCCACGCGGCCTGCTCGAGCATGACCATCGGGGTGCCGGCCTCGGCGGTGATGAAGCCGTCGCCGACCTCGACGATCGCCTTGGCCCGCGTGGTGTCGACGACGAGGCCGCCCTGCATCGGAATGCCCTGTCCGTAGTTGCCGGTGCCCTTGCCGCGCACCGTGATCGGAACACCGTGACGGGATGCCGCTGCGACGGCCGTGGCGATCTGCTCGGCATCCGCGGCGAAGACGACGAGGTCGGCCAGGCCCAGCGGGAGCTTCGCGGCGATGATCGGCGACATCGGCGAGCCGTCGACGCTGGCGCGTTCGCGCACGCGCGGTTCGGTGCTGACAGCGGCGGGGCCGAGCAGGTCGAGCAGTTCGTCCTCGAGGGAGAGGACGCGGGTGGCGGTGTCGCTCATGGGGTGTGTCTCCGGGTGGAACGGGCGGGGGTGGGTGCCGCTGGGGGCGCCGAGCAGCGGTGCACAACGCAGGAGTGCTCCGACCGGATGGCCCGATTTCGCGTGTCAGTCGGCGCGGGGCAGCGGATCTCCTGCGTTGTGTACGCGACGGAGCGGTGACCGGGTTTCGGGGCGCGGGTGCGGCCGGACCGCCCCCAGCGGCCCGGCCCGCACGAGGCGGACCGGGCCGGTCGGTCAGAACGAGATGCTCTTGTCGATGAACTCGTTCGTGTAGAGGTCGGCCGGGGTGTAGCCCGACGCGGGCGGGGTGCCCAGGTCGGTGTAGACCTTGCTCGCCTTGGTGAAGAAGTCCGAGAAGCGGCTGTCGTCGAAGTTGCCGTAGGTCGAGTCGGGGCCGTTGCCGACCAGGCCCAGGTCGACCTGCGTCTTGTCGGAGTAGTCCGCCACGCCCTGCGTGTAGGTCCAGCCGGTGGCGTACTCGTCGACGAGCTTGAGGATCAGGTCGTTCGCGGCCTTCGGGTCCTTGTAGTACGCGACGCCGGCCCTCTGCAGCACGGGGACCAGCTTCGACAGGCACGGCGAGAGCTCGTCGAACTTGTCCGCCTTGACCGACACCGACGACTGGTAGGTCTGCCATCCGGAGTCGTGGATGAGGGCGAACTTCACCGGCTTGCCCCAGGCCGAGACCTCGTTCTGGTAGACGTACGGCTCGGCCGAGGCGAAGCCCTGCTGCATGTCCTTGCCGCCGGCGGCGACGAAGTTCGACGGGGTGCCGTCGTACGAACCGTCGAGCACGTCCGACGACGCGAGGCCGGAGCTCTTGAGGTACTCGATGTAGGCCGAGCCGTCGAAGTAGCGCCACACGCCCTTGTTCTTCTCGAGGGCGGGCTTGACGTCCTGGATGGTCTTGACGTCGGGGTAGGTCGCCGGGTCCCACATGACCATGGTCGGGCTGATGTCCAGCGGGGCGAAGACGGCCTTGGTGGGCGTGGTTCCCGAGAGCTGGATCGCCTCGTCGGTGCTGACGTAGCCGAGGGTGATCTTGTCGTCCTGGTACATCTGCGCCGAGACCGTCTGGAAGCCGATCGCGGGGCCGCCCGCGCGGATCTCGAGGTTCACGCCCGTGTACTCGCCGTCCGACATCAGCGGCCCGGTGACCGCCTTGGTGTTGGCGTCGATCGTGTAGTCGTCCTTGATCATCTCGTAGAGGTGACCGTGTTCGGCCTCGGGGTTCCAGTCGGTCTGGATGACGACCGTCGAGGGGCAGTCGGCCGAGAGGTCGACGGAGCCGATCTTCAGGTCGGTCGAGGGAGCGGTCTCCGCGGCGCTGCCGGCGCAGGAGCTGAGCGTGAGGGCGATCGCGACGGCGCCGGTGACGGCGGTGCCGCGAAGAAGGGTGGAGCGCTGCATGCTGGTTCGCTTTCTGTGACGGGTGGAGCTCTCGGGTGCGGGGTGTTTCGGGTACGCCGGATGCCGCCACCCGCGCTGTGGCGCGAGCGGAGGGCGTGGCATCCGGAGGTGGGAGGGTCTGGTCAGAGGGTGCTGTCGTACCAGCGACCGACGGCCACCTTCGACAACCAGCCGAAGAAGGCGAAGATCGCAACTCCCAGCAGGCAGGCGGCCAGGATCGCCGCGAACAGTTCGGCGCTCTGCAGGCGCGACTGGTAGTTGGCGATGAGCGAGCCGATGCCCGGCTCGCCGCGGCGGAAGAAGTAGTCGCCGACGATCGCGCCGATGACCGACAGTCCCGCGGAGGTGCGCATGCCGACGAAGATCGAGGGGAGCGCGGCCGGGAGGGTGAGCTTGGTGAGCACCGTCCACTTGTCGGCCTTCTGCAGGCGGAAGAGTTCGCGCTGCGACTTGTCGACCGACTGCAGACCGAAGAGCGTGTTCGAGACCATCGGGAACAGGGCGATCAGGACGCAGACGATCACGCGGGCGAGGAATTCATAGCCGAACCAGAAGCCCACCAGGGGCACGAGCGCGAGGATCGGGATGCACTGGAGCACCACCGCGTAGGCGTACGTGGAGCGCTCGACCCACCGGGCGAGCGACATCGCGATGGCCCATCCGATGCCGATGATCATCGCGATGCCGAGGCCGGCGAGGGCGACACCCGTGGTGCGGAACAGGGCGACCCAGATGTCGCTGCTCACCTGCGGGTCGAAGAAGCCCGAGGTGAACATCTCGTGCGGCATGGGCATGAGGAAGCCCTTGCCCGAGGCGCTCAGGGTGAGCGAGATCGCGTACCAGATGCCCAGCAGCACGACGAGGACGCCGAGGGGCGGGCCCAGGAGCGCTGCCCGGGCCCCGAACCCGCGTCGGGTCTTCGCCACGCGGGGGCGGGGCGGCTCGACGGGGGGAACGGATGCCGAGTACTCGGCCGTGTCGGAGACGACGGGCTCTGCGGAGGTGGTGCTCATGAGTGTCCTTCCCGGAGGGCGTGGGAGACCTCGCCGACGAGCTTCGCGAATTCGCCGGTGTAGCGGATCTCGGGATCGCGGGGCATGTCGAAGGGGACCTCGAAGGTGTCGACGAGGTGACCGGGGCGGCCCGACATCACGACGACCTTGGTGGAGAGGTAGACGGCCTCGGAGACCGAGTGGGTGATGAACAGCCCCCCGAACTTCTGCGCGACGAAGATCTTCAGCAGTTCGTCGTTCAGGCGTTCGCGGGTGATCTCGTCGAGCGCGCCGAACGGCTCGTCGAAGAGGAACAGTTCGGGGTCGAGCGTCAGGGAGCGGGCGAGCGAGGTGCGCATCTTCATGCCGCCCGACATCTGCTTGGGCAGGTGCTTCTCGAAGCCGTTGAGGCCGACGAGGTCGATCGCCCACTGCGCTTTCGGCGCGCGGACGCGCTTGGGCTGCCAGTTGAGCTCGGCGAGCAGCTCGACGTTGGAGCGCACATCGCGCCACGGCAGCAGGGTCGCGTCCTGGAAGACGTAGCCGATGCGGTCGGTGGCGACGGTGGCGGTGCCTTCGCTCGCCGTCTCGAGGCCGGAGGCGATGCGCAGCAGGGTCGACTTGCCGCAGCCGGAGGGGCCGACGACGCTGACGAACTCGCCGCGCTGGACGGTGAGGTCGACGCCGGAGAGGGCGGTGGTGCCGTTGGGGAACGTCATGGCGACGTTGCGGAAGTCCAGCAGCGGGGCGGTGGATGCCGCGACGTCTGCGGGAGCGGGAGAGGCCAAGGTCACGGGGGCGCTCGCTTTCCGTTCGGGTGGTCAGGAGGCCGTCGCGGGCGCGGCGGTCGGGGTGGGGACGGCGGTTCGGGTCGATACGGTGGTGCGGCTCACGAGCCGACCCCGGTGCAGCACCACGCGGTCGGCGCTGGCGAAGGCCACGGTGTCGCCGAGCGAGTCGGCCTTCACCGCGACGAGGTCGGCACGGGCGCCGGCGACGGGTCCGGCGAAGGGGAGGTTCATCACGTCTCGGGCGCCGACGGTCACGGCGTCGAGGGCGTCCGCGGGGGCGAGGTGACCGGCGCTGACCAGCAGGGAGGCGGTCTCGAGGTGGTCGCACCGTCCGACGGGGTTGAACGGGTCGCGCACGTTGTCGGCGCCGGCCGCGACGCGCACTCCCGCGTCTTTGAGGCGGCGGATCGGAGCGATACCGCGAGGGGTGGCGTGGTCGGCGCCCCAGCCCTGGAGGTAGAGGTTCGTGATGGGGAGGGCGATGATGCCGATGTCGGCGGCTCTGACGGCGGCCGCGAGGGGTTCGAGGTCGGTCGCGGGCATCATGCTCAGGCGCACGCAGTGCCCCGCGGTGCGAGGGCGATGCCACCCGGTGACCGCGCTCGCGTAGGCGGCGAGGGTGTCGGCTCCGGCGAGGCTCTCGTCGGTGTGCAGGTCGAGCCCGACGTCGCGGCGGCGAGCCAGGGCGATGAGTCGTTCGAGGTCGGCGATCGGGTCCTCGGCGAGGTGCGGAGCTCCGCCCACCAGGTCGACTCCCGCGTCCAGCGCGGCGTCGAAGACCTCGTCGGCTACGGTCGGTCCGCCGAGGGCGACGAGTTCGAGGTCCATGATCCCGTCGAGCTCGGCGCGCAAGCGGACGAGGGCGCGCACGCCGGTCAGCGCGTCTTCTCCGCGCAGCAGATCGACGTGCGTCCGAATCGCGGTGATGCCCGATGCCAGCATCCGCGATGCCGTGGCGCGCGCCCGCTCGAGGGTGTCGTCCTCGTCGAGGGTCAGGGCGAAGGCGTGCCAGCTCTCGATGGCGCGCTCGAGGTCGCCGAACGGGGGGTCGATGGCATCCCAGGACTGGGATTTGTCGAGGTGCGCGTGCGGTTCCGCTCCCGCGGCCGTGACGACGTACCCGTCGAGGTCGAGGATGTCTCCGTCGGTCTCGGGGAGGGGGCTGCCGGCCGGCACCACGGCGAGCACCTCGTCGCCGTCGATCGCGATGTCGACGAGGGCGCCCGAGGCCAGGCGCACGCCGCGCAGTGCGGCGATCGAGACGGGTGGAGCGGCAGACACGAGGGCCTCCGGAGGAGTCGAGAAGACAGGCGTCGAGACGGGAGCCACAGCAGCGGGGCGAGCCGCTCGAGGCGGCGGCGTCAGTGTTGGTGTGACCAACATCCGGCGATGTTCCGATGCTAGGAACCGCGCGTTTCCGCTGTATTTCCCCCGCGTGACCCTCTCGACAAAGTTGTCGGACAGGCTGCGGCATCCGTCGTGTCGGGTGCGACGAGAACAGGGGATGCCACGACGACAGGCTGTTTTCGCTCGATCAGCCTGTTCTCGTCGCCGCCGCCGTCGCCCGCACCGCGACCACCGCCGCCGTCCCGCGTTCGCGAGCGGGAGGGACGGGATGGCAGGATCGTCCGGGCGGTCACCGCCCCCACCCCCGGAGATCGCCGTGCCCGTCATTCCCGCCCCGCCCCGTGCCGCCCGCACGCCGGTGCTGCTGGGAACCCAGCTGCTGTTCAACGTGGGCTTCTTCGCCGTCGTCCCGTTCCTCGCGCTCGTGCTCACCGATGACTTCGGGCTGACCGCCGCCGCGATCGGGCTGATCCTGGGGGTGCGCACCTTCGCGCAGCAGGGCATGTTCCTGGTCGGCGGGGTGCTCGCCGACCGCTTCGGTGCGCGGCGGACGATCCTCGCCGGGTGTGCCGTGCGCGTGCTCGGCTTCGCCACGCTCGCCCTGTCACTGCTCGCGCCGGCCCCGCAGCTCGCCCTCTTCATCGGGGGGACCGTACTCACGGGTCTCGGCGGCGCTCTCTTCTCGCCGGGGGTCAACATCCTCGTGGCGGATGCCGAGCAGCGCCGCGCCCCCGCGGGTGCGAGGTCCCGCGCCTCGCTGTTCGCGTGGCTGAGCGTCGCGGGTGAGTTCGGGGCCGTGCTCGGCCCGCTGCTGGGAGCCGCTCTGCTCGGGTGGGGGTTCGTGGTGGTGGCTCTGGCCGGGGCCGCCCTCTTCGTGCTGATCGCCGTGGTCCTCGCCCTCGCTCTGCCGCGTCGGACGCCCGCGGCGACGGAGCGGGGGATCCACGGACGGTGGTGGTCGCTCCGCGACCGACGGTTCGTGGCCTTTTCGGCCCTGCACGCGGCGGACCTGCTGGCCTTCAATCAGCTCTACCTCGCGCTTCCCCTCCAGCTCGCGCGTGCCGACGCGGGCCCGGGCGTGGTCGCGGCGATGTTCGCGTGGGTCTCGGCGCTCACGCTCGTGCTGCAGTTGCCGGTGTCGCGCTGGTGCCACCGCGTGGGCGCGGCCCGTGCTCTGCGGGCGGGGTACGGGCTCTCGTCCGCGGGATTCGTCGTGGTCGCCGCGAGTGTCGTCGTTCCGCTCGACGCCTCGGGGCGCGTGATGGCCGTGTTCGTCGCCGCGGGGCTCGTCGTCGTCGGCCATCTGACGACCAACCCCACGGCGCAGGGACTCGTCCCGCGGTTCGCCGCGATGCTGCCGACCGGATCGTTCTTCGGTCTGCTCTCGACGTGCGGCGGCGTGGCCGTGCTCATCGGCAACGTCGCGGTCGGCGCGCTGCTCGGCTGGACCGCGGTTCCGGCCGCGGCCTGGCTGCTGCTCGCCGTTCCGCTCGTGGTCGCCGCCGTCTGGGCCCCTCCGGTCGCGGCCTCCGCGGGGCGGGCGTCAGGCGACGAGAACGAGGCGGGTGGATGCTGAGGGTGGCTACTTCTCGTAAACGTCTCGGCGATGACCGGCGTGGACGACCACGATCGTCAGCACCTCGTCTTCGATCCGGTACAGCACCCGATAGTCACCTGTTCGCACTCGCCATTCCGGCCGCGCGGTCAACTTCTTCGCCGCGGGCGGCCGGGGCTCTTCGGCCAAGACGTCGATGACGGCCTGGATGCGCCGCTTCGCCTCGGGTGGCAGTTTCCGGATTGCGCGGACAGCGGCGGGGAGGACGTCGATCCGATACGTCACGGGAGAAGGCCGAGGTCGCGTTTGACCTCATCCCAGGGAACGGGAGTCTCGGCGAGCCGGTCCGTCTCGTCCCACGCGGCGTCCACGGCCCGGATGTCGGCCAGTTCTTCGGCGTCCTCGAGCAGTTGCTCCAACTGAGCCGCGTCGACGATCGCGGCGACGGGACGGTTGTGACGAGTGAGGTAGACCGGCTCGTCACGGGCGTCGTCGATGATCGCCGACAGGCGGGCGCGGGCGTCTGTCACGGCGATCCGACTCATGACGACAGCATAGTCTCGAATGTGCAAATTGTACAGAATGTACTCACTCGCGAGCGCCTACAGCTCGAGCGTGATCCGCGGGCAGGCGGCGCGCGAGACGCACGGCATCATCGAGCGGTTGGCATCCTGCTCCTCGGGGGAGAGCACCGAATCGCGGTGCTCGATGTCGCCGTCGATCACGGCGACCTCGCACGTGCCGCAGGTGCCCACGCGGCAGCTCGAGGGGACGACGATGCCCTGCTCCTCGATGACGTCGAGCACCGACCGCTCGGGCGGCACCGTCACCGTCAGTCCCGACATCATGAGGTCGACCTCGAACGGTTGCTGCCACACGGGAGGGCCGAGCACCTTCGCCTCGAACCGCTCGACGTGGAGACTCCCGCGGGGCCAGCCCGACATCGCGGCATCCAGTCCCTCGAGAAGGCGCGCGGGTCCGCACGCGTACACGACGGTTCGTGTCACGGGCGTCTTGAAACGGGCGGCGAGGTCGAGGCGGCGGCCCTCGTCCGCGGCGTACACCTCGACCCGCGGGCCGTACTGCGCCTCGAGCTCGTCGACGAAGGCCATGGTGGAACGCGACCGCCCGACGTAGAGCAGGGTCCACTCGGCGCCCGCGGCCTCGGCGGCCTCGATCATCGGCACGATCGGGGTGATGCCGATGCCTCCCGCGACGAAGACGTACGAGCGCCCCGCGGTGGGGGCGAACAGGAAGTGGTTGGCGGGCCCGCGCACGCGCAGGGCCGACCCGACGTGGGCGTTCTCGTGCAGCCAGACCGATCCCTCGCGCTCCCGCAGGACGCCGATCCGCCAGGTGCCGCGCTCGGTCGGCGAGCCGCACAACGAGTACTGCCGTTCGATCCCGCCGGGCAGGACGACGTCGACGTGCGCCCCGGGCGACCAGTGCGGCAGGGCGCCGGTCGACCGCTCGAGATCGAGGACGACGACACCCTCCGCGGCATCGCGCCGCCGGCGCACGACGGCTTCGAAGGTGACGCCTGCGCTCACGTGTTCTCCTGTTCGATCAGGTCGTCGGCCCCGCCGTGCACGAGCTCTTTCACGATGAGCAGTCGGTACGTCGAACCGTCGGGCGAGTGCCAGCGGTGCGGGGTGCCCGAGCGGCAGTAGACCGAGTCGCCGACGCGCAGAGTGCGCTCGCCGAGCCCGCCGAACGAGATGACGATCGACCCCTCGAGGACCGTGAGGAACTCGTCTTCGTCGTGCACGTAGTGGTCGCCGGCCGCGGCGTTCGATCCGGTGAACTCGAGGGGTTCGAAACGGCGCGGGCCCTCGGCGAGGAGCCGGGCGGTGCCCTCGGCGTACGGTCCGATGACGCCCTCGTCGGCGGCGACGAACGAGGGTTCGGCGTCGTGGTCGGCGCGCGGCGGCTCCGATCCCGCGAGCAGCTCGACGCGGCTGGTCCCGAGCGCCCGGGCGAGCCGTTCCAGGCTGGCCATGCTGGGCCGGGCCAGGCCCCGCTCCAACTGGCTGAGGAAGGGGTGCGACAGGGTCGCCGCCTCGGCGAGCTGGGTGAGGGTGAGTCCGCGCGCCTTGCGCAGACCGCGCAGGTGCGCGCCCAGGCGTTCGTCGCTGCTCGGGGTGTCCATCACGGGAGCCATGGTCGTCATCGTCCCACCCTCTCGAACAGTGAGCCGACGATCTCGCGCTCGTCGGCGCGCACGAGTCGCCCGTCGTCGACGACCGTGCGTCCACCGACGACGACCGTGCGGGGGCGACGACCGGGTGCCGCCCAGAGCAGCCCCGCGACCGGATCGGCTACGCCGGCGTCGGCGACACCCGACACGTCCCACACGCAGAGGTCTGCGGCCGAGCCCGCGACGAGGCGGCCGAGCTCGGGTCGCCCGAGCCCGTTGGCCGAGCCCGCGCTGGCCATGGTCAGGACGTCGGATGCCGCGAGCTGCGGACCGACGAGGGCCGACACCTGCATCGCCAGGCGCGCGTCGGCGAGCAGGTGCCCCGCATCGTTGCTGCCCCCTCCGCTCGTCCCGAGTCCGACGGCGACGCCGTCGTCGAGGAGACGCCGTACCGGCGCGACCCCCCACCCCATGGGCACGTCGCAGCCGGGCGCATGGGTGGCGGAGGCTCCGGATGCCGCGACCCGGGCGACCTCGTCGTCCGAGATGTCGCACAGGTGGGCGAGGGTGACGTCCGGGGCGAGCCAGCCCCACTCGTCGAGCAGATCGAGGGGACGCCTGCCGTAGCGCTCGAGGGCGATCTCGACGTCGACGACCTCGTTGGCCTGCGTGCGCCGACGGAGCCCGTGGCGCTGAGCGACCTCGCCGAGCAGGGTGAAGGTCTCGCGGGGGTCGCTGTGCACACCGGCCGGGCCCACGGCGACCTGGAGCATGCCGTCGGCCGAGATCCCGCCGGGGCGGCCGGGGACGAGGGCCGAGACGATCGCCTCCGCCGACGCGGCCGCGGTCTGCGGGTCGTCGCGCGCCGCTCCTCGCACGAACACCAGGCGGGCGCCGAGGTCGGTCGCAGCGCGAGCCGCCGCTCGGGCCATCCCGACGCCGTCGGCCTCGGCGGGCCAGGTCAGGTGGTGGTCGGCGACGGTGGTCACCCCGCTCAGCAGCGCTTCGGCGAGGCCGGCGCGGGCGGCGAGCCCGGTCAGTTCGGGATCGACTCGCGCCTCGGCGTAGGCCCCGGCCATGGCCGGGAGCCAGTCGCGCATCGGGATGCCGCGGGTTCCCGGCAACGTCCGGAACGCCGTCTGCAGGAGGTGATGGTGGGCGTTGACCAGACCCGGTGTGACGACGCAGCCGGTGGCGTCGATGATCTCGGCATCCGTCGTGTCCGCTGCCTCGACGACCATCCCGTCGACGAGGACGACGTCGCCCGTGCGCACGCGACCGGGTCCCTCCACGACGGCGACCGCTCCGCGGACGACGACGACGCTCACGCGCTCCTCACCGCGCAGGACGCGCTGCCGCCCGCGATCGCGTGCAGGCGGCGTTCGCCGGCGTCGCGGAGCGGGCGGGCGTCGGCCGCGTTCCGGGATGCCACGATCTCGGCGATCACCGACAGGGCCGTCTCTTCGGGGGAGCGTCCACCCAGGTCGAGCCCCAGGGGGGAGTGGAGGCGGGAGAGCTCGGCATCCGTCACTCCGGCGGCGCGGAGCAGGGCGGCGCGGCGCGAGACGGTGGCTCGGGCTCCCATGGCACCGACGAAGCCCACCGGCAGGCGCAGCGCCACGCGGATCGCGGGGACGTCGAGGCGTTCGTCGTGGGTGAGGACGCACACCGCCGTCCGTTCGTCGGGGGCGGGGAGAGCGGCGAGGACCTCGTGGGGTGCTCCGACGACAAGGTCGGTGGCGTCGGGGAAGCGGTCCCGTGTCACGAGCAGCGCCCAGTCGTCGCATACGGTCACCGCGAAGCCGGCCGCCGCGCCCACTCGGCACAGGGCCGCGGCGTGCTCGCCGGCGCCGAGGATGATCAGCCGCGGGGGAGCGGGGCGGTGGAGCACCAGCGGCTCGCCGTCGAGCTCGAGGCGCAGCGACGCCTCGCGACCGTCTCGCGCCGCGATCAGCGCGTCGCGGTGCGCGGCGTCGACCCGGTAGGCGACGACGTCGACGGCTCCGCCGCACGCGAGCCCGGCGGCGATCGGCGCGATCGCGTCGTCGTCGCCGAAGCCGAAGCGCGCTCGGCGCACGGTCCCGGTGCGCAGCGCGTCGAGACCGAGCATGACCGCGTCGCTCTCGACGCAGCCACCCGAGATCGATCCGATCACCCGCGCGTCCCGCGTGACGGCGAGCGTCGCTCCCACGCCGCGGGGGGCGCTGCGCACGACGGCCGTGACGGTGACGGCCGCCACGGGTACGCCCGCGTCGATCAGCGGCACCAGGTCGGCGGCCAGTTCGAGCATGGATGCGACCGTAATCGGGGCGTGTTTCGCGCACGCTACGCTGTCGTGACCATGCCCGCCGCACTTCCCGGAACCGTGTCGGGACTCGTGCTGGCCGCGGGCGCGGGGCGTCGGTTCGGGGGGCCCAAGGCCCTCGCGCGCACCTCCGCCGGCACCCCGTGGCTCGCCCTCGCCGTTCGGGCCCTGCGGGAGGGGGGATGCCGCGACGTCGCGGTCGCGCTCGGCGCCGGCTTCGACGAGGCCGCGGGTCTCGTCCCGGCGGGTACGGCGATCGTGCGCGTCGACGAGTGGGCCACCGGCGTGGCCGCATCGCTGCGCGCAGGGCTCGAGGTCGTGGCATCCGGGTCCTCCGACGCCGTCGTGGTGCTGCCCGTCGACACCCCCGACGTCCCGGCGACAGCCGTCGCCCGCCTCGCGCGCCGATCGGAACCCGGCGCCCTCGCGCAGGCCACCTACGACGGCGCGCCCGGTCACCCGGTGCTGCTCGGTCGCGCGCACTGGGCGGGGATCTCAGCGGCGGTGACGGGTGACATCGGGGCCCGCCCGTACCTCATCGCGCAGGAGGCCGACCTCGTGGAGTGCGGCGACCTCTGGTCGGGAACCGACCGCGACACGCGCTGACGCGGGCTCAGCCGGGCGGCGACGGGGCCAGTCGGTAGAGGATGCGCGGGCGCCCGCGGGCGCCGTACCGGTGCGCGAGGTCGATGACCCCTGTCGACACCAGGTGCTCGAGGTAGCGCTGAGCCGTGGCCCGCGACAGGCCGCAGGCGGAGGCGACGTCGGATGCCGAGACGAAGGCGACCGGGTCGAGACTCGCCCGGACCCGGTCGAGGGTGACCTGGGCGAGGCCCTTCGGCAGCGGCGCCGGAGACGAGCGTTCGGGCACGCGCACCGTGCCCGTGCCGAGCAGGCGATCGATGTCGCCCTGCGTCAGAGCGCGATCGCGGTCGGCCTCGGCGCGCGCCTGCCGCTCGCGGCGGTACGTGTCGAGGCGACGCTGCAGCATCTCCTGCGTGAACGGCTTCACGAGGTAGCCCACGACGTGTGCAGCGAGCGCCTGCCGCACGGTCACCTGGTCCTGCGACGAGCTGATGACGAGCACGTCGAGCCCCTCGGCCCCCAGCGTCCGCAGGCGGTGCAGCACCTCGACCCCGCTGATGTCGGGCAGCCGCATGTCGAGCAGCACCAGGTCGACGTCCTGTCGCGCGCGTTCGACGGCCGCGATCCCGGTCGCCGCCGAGCCGATCACCCGGAAGCCCGGTGTCTCGTCGACGAAGCGGCCGTGCAGCGCGCGCGCCGCGCCGTCGTCGTCGACGACGAGCACCCGCACCGGATCGTCGGTCATCGCGGCACCGCCATCTCGAACGAGAAGCTCGCGCCGCCCCACGCCGATCGGCTGACGGTGACCTCGCCCCCGCGCTCGGCGACGGCGCGACGGACGAGCCCGAGTCCGAGTCCGCGCCCGGTGCCGGTGACGTCGGGCTTCGAGGAGTGGCCCACCGAGAACGCGCGCTCGACGTCGTTCGCATCGAGCCCCGGACCGTCGTCGTCGACCGCTCCGTGCAGCCGGTCGCCGATCTGTGAGAGCGTGCAGCGCACGCGCGAGGCACCCGCCTCGGCGGCGTTGCGACACAGGTTGGCGAGGACGACCAGCACCGTCTCATCGACGGGCAGGTCGCGGTCGACCTGCACCTCGAGGTGCGCCCCGAGGGCGGCGACCTCCGCGCGCAGCGCCTCGAGACTCGCTCCCACCACCGACGGGCCGAGCCGGGTGTCCGAGGCCGGGCGGGCGGTGAGCGTCGGGGCGGCGTCGGCGATGTAGGCCAGTGCGTCGCGCGTGTCTCCGTGCGAGACCAGACCGTGCAGCACGTGCAGCCGCGTGCCGAACTCGTGCGCCTGCTCGCGCAGGGCCGCCATCGTCCGGGTGCTCTGCTCCTGCTCCGCCGCGAGCGCGTCGGCCTGCCGGAAGCGCCGTTCGATCGCGGCGGCCAGCAGCGACGACGACAGGGTGCCGACCACGAGCGCCCCCAGCGCCCAGGGCAGCAGGGCACCGAGGGCCTCGTCGCGGTCCGCCAGCATGCGCGATTCGAGCACCCCCACCGCGACCATGCCGACGATCGTGCCGTCGGAGCTGATGGGGACCTTCGCGCGCACCGTGCTGCCCGAGGGTCCCGTCTCGATGCCGACGAACGGCGTCCCCGCCAGCACGCTCGCGTTGGCGGTCTCGACGAGCACGCCGCGTTGCGTGACCTCGGGGTGGGTGATGCGCACGCCCTCGTCGTCGGTGATGACGACGTAGAACACCCCGGTCGTGCGCTCGACGAGATCGGCCAGCGGTTGCAGCACCGCCGTCGCGGGCGAGAGGTCTCCGGCATCCGCGAGATCATCCGCCGTTCCGGCGCGGGACACGGATGCCGCGGCCAGGCGCACGTCGTCGAGCTCGGCGAGCCCGGAGGCCACGTCGTACACGCGCTCGACGGTGTCGTCGCGGATGCGGCGCTCCTGCACCGAGGCGGCGATCACGGTGGTCAGCCCCACGGCGAACAGAACGATGACGCTCGGCAGTACCACGAGCACGCGCCTCACCGCTCGCGGGGTGAGCGCCGGGGAGTACTCGCGCATGGTGGGCTTCCTGTCGCACGCAATATGAGCACAAAGCGCGCGGGGGCTGCGCCGTGCCACCCCTCCTGGGAGCGTCTTCACATTCCGCGGAACGACGACGTCCGCGAGGAGGAGCTGTGATGACGGAGCCTACGCCTTCATCTGTCCCCGACCATCCGCCGGCCGGCAGTGCCCGGACCGACAGCGCACCGGTCGACCGGCCGCGGCGCCGTTGGATCGGCCGCCTCGCGGGGGGAGCGGTCGCCGTAACCGCGATCGCCGTCGCCTCGTACGGGTCGATCACCTCGGCATCCGCCGGCGACGACATCCACGCGTCGATGACGATCATCGCGCCCGCCGCCGCCGGCGGCGGCTGGGACGGCGTCGCCCGCGAGCTGCAGCAGGCGCAGAAGGCCAACGGCCTGGTCAACAACGTGCAGGTGGTCAACATGCCCGGCGCCGGCGGCACCATCGCCCTCGGCAACGTCTCGGTGCTCAACGGGCAGGCCGGAAACCTCCTGGTCGGCGGCACGGGGCTCCTCGCCGCGACCGTGCAGTTCAACTCGGCCGCGACCCTCGACGACGTCACTCCGCTGGCCGTCATGGTCGAGGAGTACGACGTCATCGTCGTCCCGGCCGACTCGCCCTACCAGAGCCTCGACGACCTCGTGCAGGACTGGAAGCAGGACCCCCGCGCCCTGCCGTGGACCGGCGGCGGCTCGTTCGACCAGCTCGTCGTGGCCGAGCTCGCGCTCGCCGCGGGCATCGCGCCGGTCGACATGACCTACATCTCGTCCGACGGTGGCGGCGAGGCCATCCAGGCCCTGCTCAACGGCACCGCCCGGGCGGCGGCGGGCGGCTACCCCGACAACATCGACCAGATCGAGTCGGGGCGCCTGCGCGCCCTCGCCCTGGTCGCGTCCGACCCCATCGAGGGCATCGACATCCCCACGGCGGTCGACCAGGGCTACCAGGTGGGCCTGACCAACTGGCGCATGCTGGCCGCCCCGAGCGGGCTCGACGACGAGCAGGTCGACGGGCTGACCGAGCTCGTCCTCGACTCGATCGCGACGCCCGAGTGGGCCGACGCCCGCGCCCGTTACCACTGGACCGAGCGCGTCATCACCGGCGACGAGCTCGACGTGTTCCTCGCCGACGAGCGCGAGCGCATCGAGCGCCTGTACGAGGAGATGGGCCTGTGATGCCGTCGAGCAACAACCCCACCTCCGTCTCGGCGACCGTCGGCAACCGCCTGCGGTTCCAGCGGGGGAGCGGCCCCCGCGGCATCGCGAAGGCGCTCATCATGCCCGCGATCCTCGCCGCCTTCGCGACGTACCTCGTGTACGGCATCGTCGTGATGAAGGTGCCGCCGAGCGCGGCCTTCCCGGGCCCGCAGTTCTTCCCCGGCATCATCGCGGTAGGGCTCTCCGCGTTCGCCATCATCCTCGGCATCCAGGCGGTGCGCGCGGCGCTGGTCACCCCCTCGGTCGAAGAGGAGGAGGCCGGCGAGCGCGCGGTCGGCGTCGACTGGCGCTCGTTCGCCTGGGTCGCGGGCTCGTTCCTCGCGTTCGCGTTCCTGCTCGGCATCCTGGGCTGGATCATCGCCGCCGCCCTGCTGTTCACGGGCATCGCCCGCGGGTTCGGCCAGCGCAAGGTGCTGTTCGCCCTCCTGGTCGGGCTGACCATCAGCTCGCTCAGCTACATCGCCTTCGACATGGGGTTGGGTCTGTCCCTGCCCTCCGGAATCCTCGGATGGGCCTTCTGACATGGACGTTCTCGTTCTCCTCGGCGACGGATTCGCCGGTGCCCTGACCCCCCAGAACCTCATCTGGGTGCTCGTGGGCTGCGTGCTCGGAACCGCGGTCGGCGTCATGCCCGGCCTCGGCTCCTCGATGGCGGTCGCACTGCTTCTGCCGGTGACCTTCTCGCTCGACCCGACCGCCGCGTTTATCATGTTCTCGGGCGTCTACTTCGGCGGGCTGTTCGGCGACTCGATCACCGGCATCCTGCTGAATACGCCCGGCCAGGCCTCGGCGATCGCGTCGACCTTCGAGGGCCACAAGATGGCGCTCAACGGACGCGCCGCGCAGGCGCTCGCCACCGCGGCGATCGGCGCCTTCATCGGCGGCATCATCGCCGCCATCTTGCTGGTGTTCTTCGCGCCCGTGCTCGCGGGGCTGTCGAGCAGCTTCGGACCGGCGGAGTTCTTCGCGCTCGCGATCTTCGCGTTCGCGGCGACCTCGTCGGTCGTGACCGACAACGCCGGCAAGGGCCTCGCGTCCCTGCTGCTGGGGCTCGGCATCGCGGTGATCGGCATCGACGGCGTCACCGGCGCCCCGCGCTTCACGATGGACTCGCCCAACCTGTTCGACGGCATCTCGTTGATCACCGTGACCGTCGGCATCCTGGCCCTCGGCGAGGTCATCTACGTCGCGTGCCTGGAGCGGCACATCAGCAACAAGCAGATGATCCGGCCGACCGGCCGACCGTGGCTGACCCGCCGCGAGTTCGCCGAGGCCACCCCGGCGTGGCTCCGCGGAACGGCGATCGGTCTGCCGTTCGGCGTGATCCCCGCCGGCGGCTCCGAGATCCCCACGTTCCTCGCCTACGGCATCGAGAAGCGCCTCGACGGGCGGCGCAAGAAGCCGCGCTTCGGCACCGGCGCCATCCGGGGCCTCGCCGCCCCCGAGGCCGCGGGCAACTCGACCACGGGCATGGCGATGGGGTCGCTCCTGGCGCTGGGGCTCCCGGTGTCGGCGACGGCGGCCATCATGCTCGCCGCCTTCCGCCAGTACGGTCTGCAGCCCGGACCCCTGCTGTTCGAGCGGGCACCCGATCTGGTCTGGGCGCTCATCGCGAGCTTCTTCATCGCGATGGTCGTGCTGCTGATCCTCAACCTGCCGTTCGCGATGCTGTGGGCCAAGCTCCTGGTCATCCCGCGCCCGTACCTGTACGCCGCGATCGCGGTGTTCTGCGGGCTCGGCATCTACGCCACCTCGGGTGCGACGTTCGATCTCGTGCTGCTGCTCGCGGTCGGTCTGCTCGGCTTCGTGATGCGGGCGCACGACTACCCGCTGGCGCCGCTCATCATCGGCATGGTGCTCGGGCCGCTGGCCGAGACCAGCCTGCGCGATGCCGCGATGAGTGCCAACGGCGACCTGACGACGCTCTTCCAGGGGCCGATCGTCATCGCCATCTACGCGGTGCTGCTCGTGGTGCTGGTCGCGGCCGGGCGCAATCGCGTGGTGGCGCGTCGCCGGGCGAACACGACGCAGAAAGAGACCGTCGGGGTCTGATCGCCGGGATCGGTGACGGGCGGGGCGCTTCGGCGGCCCGCCCGTTCTCGTGCGTCCGGGGGCGGAAAATCACGCTCCGGTCACGGTGTGCGCAATTTTGACGCGGCTATAGACAAAACCCCCTCGGGTGGATATTTTTTCGGAGCCGTCATAATTCGACGGACCAGAGTGCCGGGAACGAAGACGTACCCGATCCGACGCCGGGGAGGGCGCGGGTACGGATCCGAGGATCCCTGCTGTTCAGAGAGGAACGCAGATCACATGCTGAAGAAAATCCTGACCGGTGCGGCCATCGCCGCACTCGCCGTCGGTCTCGGGGCGTGCAGCTCCACGCGTCCGGCAGACGGCGGTGGAGACGCCGCGGGCGGTGGCTCGACCGAGTGCAACGTCGGCATCGCGATGCCCACCCGCAGCCTCGAGCGCTGGATCAACGACGGCGAGCAGCTGCAGAAGAAGCTCCAGGATGCCGGGTGCACCGTCGACCTGCAGTACGCCGACAACAAGACCGACCAGCAGATCAGCCAGATCCAGAACCAGATCTCGGGTGGCGCGAAGATCCTCGTCATCGCCGCGATCGACGGCTCGACGCTCGGCCCGGTGCTGCAGGAGGCCAAGGCACAGAACGCCAAGGTCATCGCCTACGACCGCCTCATCAACGGCAGTGAGAACGTCGACTACTACGCCACGTTCGACAACTACAAGGTCGGCACGCTGCAGGGTCAGTACATCGAGTCGCAGCTCGGCCTGAAGGACGGCAAGGGCCCCTTCAACCTCGAGCCCTTCGCCGGCAGCCCCGACGACAACAACGCGAAGTTCTTCTTCGCCGGCGCCTGGGACGTGCTCAAGCCCTACGTCGACAGCGGCAAGCTGGTCGTCCCCAGCGGCAAGTCGCCCGCCAACGACGACGCATGGGCGTCGATCGGCATCCAGGGCTGGGCGTCCGACAAGGCGCAGTCCGAGATGGACAACCGCCTCTCGTCGTTCTACGGCGACGGTAAGAAGGTCAACGTGGTGCTCTCGCCCAACGACAGCCTCGCCATCGGTATCGAGGCGTCGCTGAAGTCGGCCGGCTACACCCCCGGCGCCGACTACCCGATCATCACGGGTCAGGATGCCGACAAGGCCAACGTCAAGGCGATCCTCGACGGCGCCCAGGCGATGACGGTCTGGAAGGACACCCGTGCCCTCGGCGACCGCGTCTTCACGATGATCCAGGAGATCAAGGACGGCAAGGACGTCGAGGTCAACGACACGAAGACCTACGACAACGGCAAGAAGGTCGTCCCCTCGTACCTGCTGACCCCCGAGGTGGTCACCAAGGACGACGTGCAGTCGAAGCTCATCGACTCGGGCTTCCTGAAGGCGTCCGACGTCGGACTCTGATTCACCCTGCGGCGGGGCGGGTTCGCCCGCCCCGCCGCTCCACGTGCCGCCCCGGGCGGCTGAGCCGAAGTGCCGCCCGGCGGGCGGCGGAGCCACAATGCCGCCCGGCGGGCGGCGGAGGGACAAGCACACATGACCGAACCGATCCTGCGCATGTCGGGGATCTCGAAGTCGTTCAACGGGGTTCCCGCTCTGGCCGACGTGTCGATCGACGTCTACCGCGGCGAGGTCCACGCGATCTGCGGCGAGAACGGCGCCGGCAAGTCGACCTTGATGAAGGTCCTCAGCGGCGTCTATCCCGCCGGGAGCTTCGAGGGCAGCATCACCCTCGAGGGCGAGCAGATGGCGTTCCGCTCGATCAACGACAGCGAGGCCGCCGGCATCGTCATCATCCACCAGGAGTTGGCGCTGAGCCCGTACCTCTCGATCGCCGAGAACATCTTCCTGGGCAACGAGAAGTCGCGTCGCGGCGTCATCGACTGGAACGCCACCAACACCGCGGCAGCCGAGCTGCTCAAGCGGGTGGGCCTGCGTGAGAACCCCGCGACGAAGATCTTCGAGCTCGGTGTCGGCAAGCAGCAGCTCGTCGAGATCGCCAAGGCCCTCGCGAAAGAGGTCAAGCTCCTCATCCTCGACGAGCCCACCGCCGCGCTGAACGACGACGACTCCGCCCACCTGCTCGACCTCATCGACCAGCTGCGCACCCAGGGCATCACCTGCATCATCATCAGCCACAAGCTCAAAGAGGTGCTGCGCATCTCGGACCGCATCACGATCATCCGCGACGGTCGCACGATCGAGACGATGCACCGCTCCGACGCCGACACCGACGAAGGGCGCATCATCCGCGCCATGGTCGGTCGCGATCTGAACAGCCTCTTCCCGCCGCGCGAACCCGACATCGGCGACGAGCTCTTCCGCGTCGAGAACTGGACCGTGCATCACCCCGTCGACACCGAGCGCGTGGTCATCGACGACGCCTCGTTCATGGTGCGCGCCGGCGAGATCGTCGGCTTCGCCGGCCTCATGGGCGCCGGTCGTACCGAGCTCGCGATGAGCATCTTCGGCCGCATGTACGGCACCGGCATCTCGGGCGAGGTCTACAAGAACGGGCAGCAGATCGACGTCCGCACCGTCGACGCCGCCATCAAGCACGGCATCGCGTACGCGACCGAGGACCGCAAGAAGTACGGTCTGAACCTCATCGGCGACATCCAGGTCAACGTCTCGGCGTCCGCCCTCGCCCGTCTCGCGCGGCTGGGCGTGGTCGACCGCTACCGCGAGTACAAGGTCGCCGACTCGTACCGCTACAAGATGAACATCAAGGCGCCCAGCGTCGCCGCGATCACCGGGCGACTGTCCGGGGGCAACCAGCAGAAGGTCGTCCTGTCGAAGTGGATGTTCACCGGACCCGACGTACTGATCCTCGACGAGCCGACCCGCGGCATCGACGTGGGGGCGAAGTACGAGATCTACGGCATCATCAACGAACTCGCGGCCCAGGGTAAGGCCGTCATCGTCATCTCGTCGGAGCTGCCCGAGGTCATCGGCCTCTCCGACCGCATCTACACGATCTCCGAGGGACGCATCACGGCCGAGGTCAGCCGTGACGACGCCACGCAGGAGAACCTCATGCGGCACATGACCGCCGGAAGGAATTGACAGCAATGGCCACCGCATCCACCCAGACGGTCGAGGCGCCGACCCAGCCGGGGCCGCGACGTCGCGGCATCCTGTCGCGCATCAACTTCCGGCAGTTCGGCATCCTCGCCGCCCTCGTCATCATCATCGTGCTGTTCCAGGTGCTCACCGGCGGTCGCCTGTTGATGCCCGGAAACGTCAACAACCTCATCCAGCAGAACGCGTACGTGCTGATCCTCGCGATCGGCATGGTCATGGTCATCATCGCCGGACACATCGACCTGTCGGTCGGTTCGGTGGTGGCGATGGTGGGCGCGATCGCGGCGATCGCCATGAACCAGTGGGGTCTGCCCTGGTACGTGGCGGTCCTGCTGTCGCTCGTCGTCGGCGCCGTGGTCGGTGCCTGGCAGGGCTTCTGGGTCGCCTTCGTCGGCATACCCGCGTTCATCGTGACGCTGGCGGGCATGCTGCTGTTCCGCGGTCTCACCCTCGTTCTGCTCACCGGCGGCACCATCAGCGGTCTGCCCGACGGCTTCACCGCGATCGGCGCGGGCTGGCTGCCGCCGTTCCTCGGCTACCTCGGCAACTGGGACGCCCTGACGCTCGCGCTCGGTGCCGTCGCCAGCGTGCTGCTGGTCGTGCAGCAGCTGCGCACCCGCGCAACGCTGCGCCGCCTCGAGCTGCCGCGCGAGGTCGCCTGGTCGTTCTGGGCCAAGAACCTCGTCGCGGTCATCGCGATCATGGCCACCGCGTTCACGATCGCCGCGTACAACGGCACGCCGATCGTGCTGATCATCCTCGCGGTGCTCGTGCTGGCCTACACGTTCGTGCTGAACCGCACGACGTTCGGTCGTCACATCTACGCCATGGGCGGCAACCTCTTCGCGGCCGTGATGAGCGGCGTGAAGACGAAGTGGGTCAACTTCTTCATCTTCGTCAACATGGGTGCTCTCGCCGGTCTCGCCGCCGTGGTCAGCACGGCCCGCGCCGGTGGCGCGGTGGCCTCGGCCGGTCAGAACTACGAGCTGGATGCCATCGCGGCGGTGTTCATCGGCGGTGCGGCGGTCCAGGGTGGCATCGGAACCGTCGTCGGCGCGGTCGTCGGTGGTCTGGTCATGGGCGTGCTGAACATGGGTCTGTCGATCCTCAGTGTCGATGCCGCCTGGCAGATGGCCATCAAGGGCATCGTGCTGCTCCTGGCGGTCGCGTTCGACATCTTCAACAAGCGCCGCAACGGCGGTGCGTGATCGGATGGGGAGCGCGGCCCCGGGGCCCGCTCCCCATCCGCTCTGCTGTTTCACCCGCGATCCCCGCTTTCGGCCCCACCGCGTCGTGATGCGATGATGGGGGAGGTGCGCCTCTCATGACCCCTGCCGTGTTCGAGCCCGCAACCCCGCTCGCGCCGCCGGCTGGCCGTACGACGAACGATCTGATCCGTCAGCAGAACCTCTCGTCCGTCCTGTCGCTCCTCCACTCCCGGGGTGCCCTCTCGCGCGCGCAATTGGGCGCGACGACGGGACTGAACCGCTCCACCGTCACGGGTCTCGTGATGGAGCTGACCGAGCTCGGCCTCGTCCGCGAAGCGCCGAGCGGGGAGCGCACGGGCAAGGTCGGTCGCCCCACCCTCGACCTCGAGCCCGAAGACCACGTGGCCGCGCTCAGCGTCCGCGCCGAACCGCACGCGGTCACGGTGGCTCTCGTGGGTCTCGGCGGGGTGGTCCACGCGCGGCTCCGCCACGACACCGCGACCGCCCCGTCGCCGAAGCGTTTCGTGCAGATCGTCGCCTCGTCCGTCGAGGCGATGCGCGCCGACATCGATCGGCACTACCGCGTGGTCGGGGCGGGCCTCGCGGTCCCCGGTCTCGTCAACGCCAACGGTTCCGTCCTCGTCTCGCCGACCCTCGGCTGGAAGCGCGATCCCGTCGCCGCGCGCTTGAGCGATGAGCTCGGGATGCCGGTGGCCGCGGGCAACGACGCCAGCATCGGCGCTCTCGCGGAGTCGCGGTTCGGCGTGGGGGTCGGCGTCGGCAACCTGCTGTACCTCGGCGGCGCGATGCACAGCATCGGCGGGGGACTGATCATCGACGGCACGCTCCTGCGCGGGACGTCGGGCTACGCCGGCGAGCTCGGCCACACCGTCGTCGATCCCCGCGGCCGGCCGTGCGTGTGCGGGCGGCGCGGGTGTCTCGAGGCCGAGGTCAGCCTCGACCTGATCGAACCGCTCCTGGGTCGGCGCAAGCTCGACGAGGACGAACTCGACGTCGAGCTCGGCGTCGCCCGCAACCCCCGGGTCATGACCGAGGTGACCCGCCAGGTCGAGATGCTCTCGCTCGCCCTGACGAACTTCGTCAACGCCTTCGCGCCCGAGACCGTGGTGCTCTCGGGCTATCTCGGAGCCCTGCTGTCGGTGAGTCGTGAGCGCCTCGCCGACGCGGTGCGCGTGCACCCGCTCGGTGCCGAGGGGCGCACGATCCGCCTCGAGAGGGCGCATCTGCGCTCGCGCCTCATGCTCGTGGGCCCGGCCGAGCTCGCGTTCGCCGACCTGCTGGCGAACCCCGCCGGCTTCCGCGGCTGACGCGGCGCCCCGCGTCGTATCCCGCTCGTTCACCGCGCCGTCGCCGCGCGCGTCTACCGTCGCGGGGTGCGCTCGACCCGACGGGCGTCGGGAGGTGTCCGTGGACCTCGATCAGGCTCCGCGCCGGCCGTTCTGGCCGTGGGTGCTCGCCCTGCTCGTGGCGCTGGTGGCCGTCGGCGTCCTGTTCACTCAGGCGCAGGCGATGGCGCGCGACGCCGAGCGCGGCGGCGTGGCCGCACCGTGGCCGGCTCCCGCGTCCCTCTCGTCGCGCGAGACCGACGCGGTTCCGGCGGTTCCCGCGCAAACCGAGCGACGGACGCCGACCGCGGTCGCGGTCGACGCGCAGTGGAGCATCACGGTCGCGGGGCGCATCGGCATCCCGGAACGGGCTCTGCGGGCGTACGCGTCGGCGGCGCTCACCGTCCAGCGGGAGCAGCCCTCGTGCGGTCTGGGCTGGAACACCCTCGCCGGGCTCGGGGCGATCGAGTCGGGCCACGGCACGCATTCCGGCGGGACTCTGGATGCGGAGGGCTACCCGGATCCCCCGATCCGCGGGATCGCGCTCGACGGATCGCAGAGCGCGGTGATCCCCGACACCGACGGCGGCCGTTTCGACGGCGACGCGACCTGGGACCGGGCCGTCGGACCGCTGCAATTCATCCCGGCGACGTGGGAACGATGGGGTGCCGACGCGAACGGCGACGGAATTGCCGATCCGAACCAGATCGACGACGCGGCCCTCGCGGCCGGTCGCTACCTGTGCGCCGCGGGCGAGATGACGAGCCCCGCGGGGTGGCGGCGGGCCGTCTTCTCGTACAACCACCTCGACAGCTATGTCGATGACGTCGCCGCCACCGCGAACGCCTACGCGCGCCTCGCCGGCTGACGTCGGGTCGCGGCGCGCGGGCGGAAAGCGGGGGCGATCAGCCGCCCAGCACCACGTTCAGCGGCTCCTCGCCGCGGTGCAGGCGCTCGATCTGCCGCCGCACGAGTCGGGCGATGCGCGGGCGCATGGCATCCGTCGCCCCTCCCACGTGCGGAGCGATGAGCACCCCGTCGAGAGCCCACAGCGGGTGGTCCGCGGGGAGGGGCTCGGGGTCGGTCACGTCGAGGGCCGCGCGGATGCGGCCACGGCGCACGTGATCGACGAGGGCGTCGGTGTCGATGAGCGGTCCCCGGCCGACGTTCACGACGAGCGCGCCGTCGGGGAGCGCCGAGAGCGCGCGGTCGTCGATGAGGTGGCGGGTCGCGTCGCCGCCGGGAAGGGACGCGATCAGGATGTCGGTGTCGGCGAGCACCTCCTCGAGCTTGCCGAGGGGGAACACCTCCACGTCGTCCTGCAGTCGCCCGTGCGAGGCGACGGCGCGCAGCGTCACCTCGAACGGCGCGAGGCGGGCAGCGATCGCGCGGCCGACGCCGCCGAAACCGAGAAGGGTCACGCGAGCGTCGGCGAGCCCGGGGGTCATGCCGCTCGTCCACTCGCCGCGATCCTGCGCGCGGACGAAGTCCGGCAGGTGCCGCTGCGCCGCGAGGGCGAGGGCCACGGCGAGCTCCGAGGTGGCGGTCTCGTGGACGCTCGAGGCGTTGGAGAAGACGATCCCCTCGGGCAGGCGCCCCTCGACGTTGTCGTAGCCGATCGACTGGCCCTGCACGAGGCCGACCTCGATCTCGGAGAGGCGCCCGATCACGTCGTTCATCGACATGTACGGCGGGACGATCATGTCGAACCTGTCGCGCGGGGCCGGTCCCGTCATATCCCAGACGACCACCTCGACGCCCTCGGGCAGATCGCCGAGGTCGTCACGGAGTTCGTCGGTGGGCACGGACACGATGAGGGGGGTCGGGGTGGTCACCGGAGAGACGCTACTCCGGTCGCCTCGGCGGGCTGCGGAGGTTGCGGGCGGCGCCCGATGTGCACACCGACGGGCACGTCGTAGGCGAGGTACTCCCGCATCAGTTCGTCGGAGTCGCGCTCGAACAGTCGCCGAGAGAGGGCGGCGGCCAGCTTGGTCGCTCCGCCGACGAGCCCGGGGATCTGGTGACTCAGCATCCCCTGGCTGAGGCGCGCGCCGTGGTTGAACATGTGGATCCGCGACAGCGCCGAGGCGTCGGGAGCGCTCCGGCTGACGAGGCCGAAGTCGTCGTCGAGGTAGGGGAACGCGGCGAGCCCGGGGTTCTGCGCCGCGGCCTCCGGGGCGAGGCGGTCGCTCCACAGCGCGGCATCCGCGGCGATGGCCGACAGCTCCGGCCTCCGCTCCAGGTCGGCCACGATCCCGGTCGCCGACAGGACGACGTCGTAGTGATGGATGCCGTGCGGCGTGGTCACCGCGATGTCGCTGCCCGTCCACTGCACGTGCTGCCACGGCGACGACGTGAAGAAGCGGAAGGCGTCGAACGCGTGGGCGCGCCAGAGGGCGTTCTGCGTGGCGGGCTGGTCGACCGCCGACAGGTGCACGTTGAAGGCCCACTTCTGCGCGTCGCTGAAGGCGCCGTAGTTCTCGATGAGACCGGCGAACTCCATCCAGCGGTAGGGGCTGACCTGCGGCATGGCGGGGCGCCGCATGTGCACCTCGACGCTCGCGGCGCCGTGCTCGAGCGCGGTGGCGGCGTTGTCGAACGCCCCCGTCCCCGCGCCCAGCACGCCGATGCGCAGACCCGCGAGGGAGGAGAAGTCGATGTCGTCGTGCGTGTGGTGCACGCGGCCGGCGGGGAGCCCCCGCAGAAGGGCGGGGACATGCCGCCCCCCGGCTCCCTCGATCCCGGTGGCGAGGACGACGTGCCGAGCGGGCAGCATCCATTCGCCGTCCGAGCCCTCGAGGTGCACCTCGATCGGCCCGTCCCCTCCGGTCGGGGTGAGCGACCGCACGCGCGTGGAGGGGACGACCGTGAGGGCGGACACCTCGCGGTACCACCGCAGGAAGCCCTGCCAGGCGACGGTGGGGAAGTACTCGATCGCGTCCCACGCGTCGGTTCCGTAGACGGCCTCGAACCAGGCGCGCGGGCTCACCGCGGGCGTTCCCCAGGTCGGCCAGGCGATGTCCTTGGGCGTGCGCAGCGTGTGCATGCGCGCGTAGGTGCTCCAGGGGCCGGTCGCATCGGCGGGCGCGGCGTCGATCACCACGACGTCGTCGATCCCTCGCCGACGCAGTCCGCGCGCCAGGACGAGTCCGGCCTGACCGGCCCCGACGATGACCACGGGACGGATGCCCTCTCGCTGGCCGACCCACGAGCGTCCGTCGCCGGCGCTGAGGGCGCTCTGATGTGCGGCCTCCCGTTCGAGCCCGGCGAGTCGGGCCGCCGTGTCGGGGAGCGGGGTCAGCACGGTCATTCCCCGTCGACCACGACGCGGACGCCGAGGGTGTCGTCGAAGCGGTGGTTGTGGTGGTCGGTGACGTTGGTGTCGTCGAGCTCGAGGTTGACGAAGTCCATGCTCGGCTCGGCGAAGAAGGGACCGGCGTGCCACGTGCCCTTGCGCATCGTGATGGCGGTGCGCGGCGGGATGCGGAACGCGCGCAGGTCGTCGAGAGCGGGGGCGTCGATGCCCGGGGCGGCCACGGCGATGGTCCACTCGACGTCGCCGACCGCCATGAGGGTCTGGGTGGTCTCGAGGTGGCGCGTCACGCGCACGAACTCGGGAGCCTTGTCGTCGAGGTGCATGAGGTAGAAGCGGGGGATGCCGTTCGACACGTCGAGTACGGCCTCTTCGGCGGTGAACGGGGTGCCGTCCTCCATGGGGGTCAGGACGACGCCGAAGGGGTCGAAGGTCGCGGGGGTGACGGTTTCGGCGGTGAGGCGGTGGACGGTGAGGGTGTCGGACACGGGAGCTCGCTTTCGTCGGGTCCCTCGACCGTACGCTTGTCCAACAAGCCGTGATGGTACTTGTCCGACATGTTCACCACGCTGTTACGCGGGGGAAACGCTCACGATCGCACCCGGCGGATCAGCGCGTTGCGCAGGCCCGTCGGGGCGGCCAGCTGCACCTCGCGCGACCAGTACCCGATCGCATCGTCGGCGCCGTACCCGCAGTAGGTCATCTCGATCACCGGCGTGCCGGGTGCGCTCGACAGGATCCCCGCCCTCTCGGCGTCCAGTCCGACCGCCTCCATCCACAGCGTCTCCCAGGCCACGCGGACGCCGTTCGCGGCCTCGGCGAGATCGAAGACCGGGCGATGAGGGTCGAGCGCGGCGTCACGTGCCACGGGGACGAGATCTTCCGCCAGGGCGTAGGGGGCGCCGTCCGCGCGCCACATCTTCACCGTCCGCAGTACGCGGGTGCCGTCGGGGAGATCGTCGAAGCGGTGCGCACCCGGGGCGAGGTCGAGGCGCTCGGACGAGACGAGGTCAAGGGACGCCTCGTACCCCGCGGAGCGGATCGAGAGCAAATGATCGAACTGCTGGTCGATGCGGCGGCCGACGCCCGCGAGTCGACGGTTCGACGTGGTCCGCGCCCCCTGGGTGCGGTGGACGTAACCCCGCTCCTCGAGTCGGATCAGCGCCTCGCGCACAGAGTTGCGGCTCGCCCCGAGCATCTCGGCGAGACGCGGTTCGGAGGGGAGGGGCGCTCCCTCGCTGCTCCACAGGGCCAGGATGCCCTCGATGATCGGGTCGGGATCGGGTACGCGCACGCACTCATCCTCCCTGATCGACCCCGTGTCCATCACTCCCCGCGCGTCGCGGGAGTCCGAGGGGGCGCCGTCCTCCGGCGACGATCCCCGGCCCCCCCGTGCGGGGGGCGAGGTCGCGGGTGACGTCAGGCCGCGGCGCCCACCACGGCGGCGATCGCCGAGGTGAAGAAGCCCAGGCCGTCGACACCCGAACGCATGGCCGCGGGGGTTCCCGGGCCGAAGCCGGGCTCGACGGCGTGCTCGGGGTGCGGCATGAGGCCCACGACGTTGCCTCGCTCGTTGGTCAGTCCCGCGATGTCGTCGAGCGAACCGTTCGGGTTCACGCCGACGTACCGGAAGGTCACGAGCCCCTCGCCGTTCACGCGCGCCAGGGTCTCGGCATCCGCGATGTATCCGCCGTCGGCGTTCTTCAGGGGGATGACGATCTCGTCGCCCTCGGTGAAGTCGCTCGTCCAGGCGGTCGAGGCGTTCTCGACGCGCAGGCGCTGGTCGCGGCGGATGAACTGCTGGTGGGCGTTGCGGATGAGGCCGCCGGGCAGCAGGTGCGCCTCGACGAGCATCTGGAAGCCGTTGCAGATGCCGAGGACCGGCATGCCCTTGCCCGCGGCGTCCTTGACCTCGGCCATGATCGGCGCGAAGGCCGCGATGGCGCCGGCGCGCAGGTAATCCCCGTAGCTGAAGCCGCCGGGCAGGACCAGAGCGTCGACGCCCTTCAGATCGTGCTCGCCGTGCCAGAGGGCGACGGGCTCGCCGCCGGCGAGGCGGATGGCGCGCTGGGCGTCGCGGTCGTCGAGGGAACCGGGGAAGGTGATGACCCCGATGCGAGCGGTCACTCGACCACCTCGATGTTGACGACGTCCTCGATGACGGCGTTCGAGAGCATCTCGTCCGCGAGCTCGCGGGCGCGGGCGAGAGTCGCCTCGTCGACCTCACCCTCGACGGTGAGCTCGAAGCGCTTGCCGATGCGCACGTCGGAGAAGCGGTGCTCACCCAGGCGCGAGAGGGCGCCGGCCACGGCCTTTCCCTGGGGGTCGAGGAGCTCGGCCTTGGGCATGACGTCGACGACGATGGTGGGCATTGCAGCTCCAGGAGTCGGGTGGCGTGGTGAAGGCCAGTCTACGGGAGGCCCGCCTTCGTCTCCGCCCTGCTTTCGGCGCTCTAGCGATGCCCCGGGTGACGTGAGGTAACGATCCGGGTGCTTTTCCTTGACCTCGTGGGAGCGATCCCATAGCGTCTACCCCGATCGGTGAGAGCGCTCCCACGCAATGCTGGTGGAAGTCTCCGCAGCGCCGGTCAGCACCCACCACAAAGGAGTGATCTGTGAAAAACCGCGCCCTGCGTCGTGTGGCCCTCGTCGCCGCCGTCGCCTCCACCTCCGCCCTCGTGCTCGCCGGCTGCTCCGGCGGCGGGGGCTCCGCCTCGGGCGGCGACGGACCGGTGACGCTCACCGTCGCCACCTTCAACGACTTCGGGTACACCGATGCGCTCCTCAAGGAGTACATGGACGCGCACCCGAACGTGAAGATCGTGCACAACAAGGCCGCGACGAGCAACGACGCCCGTGCCAACTACTTCCAGAAGCTCGGGAAGACCGGCCTCGCCGACATCGAGGCGATCGAGGTCGACTGGCTCCCCGAGGTCATGGAGTACGCCGACCTGCTCGCCCCCGTCCCCGACGACCTGAAGAGCCGCTGGCTCGACTACAAGGTCAAGGCCGCGACGAGCTCCGAAGGCAACCTCATCGGCTACGGCACCGACATCGGCCCCGAGGGCGTCTGCTACCGCTCCGACCTGTTCGCCGCCGCGGGCCTTCCCACCGACCGCGAAGAGGTCGCCAAGATGCTCCAGGGCGACTGGGCGACGTACTTCGCCGCGGGCGACAAGTACGTCGCCGCGACCGGCAAGCCGTTCTTCGACTCGGCCGGAGGCACCTACCAGGGGGCCATCAACCAGGTCGAGGACGCCTACGAGAACCCCGACACCGGCGAGATCACCGCCACCGAGAACCCCGAGGTCAAGAAGATCTACGACCAGGTGCTCAAGGCCAGCGCCACGCAGTCGGCGCACCTCGGCCAGTGGTCCGACGACTGGATGGCGGGACTGTCCAACGGCGCCTTCGCGACCATGCTCTGCCCGGGCTGGATGCTCGGCGTCATCGAGGGCAACGCGCCCGAGGTCAAGGGCTGGGACATCGCCAACGCCTTCCCCGGCGGCGGCGGCAACTGGGGCGGCTCGTATCTGACCGTCCCCTCGAACGGCAAGAACGTCGCCGCGGCGCAGGAGCTCGCGGACTGGCTCACCAGCCCCGACACCCAGATCAAGGCGTTCGAGAACGCGGGGACCTTCCCCAGCCAGACCGACGCGCTCAAGAACGAGACGCTCCTGAGCAACACCAACGCCTACTTCAACAACGCCCCGGTCGGTCAGATCCTCACCGATCGCGCCGAGGCCGTGAAGGTGTCGCCGTACAAGGGCACGTTCTACTTCCAGATCAACGACGCCATGCAGAAGGCGCTCACACGAGTGGAAGACGGAACCCAGGATGCCGCCACCTCGTGGCAGCAGTGGGTGACCGAGGTCGACGCCCTGAAGTGACCGACGCGGGCGGATGCCGGGGGTCGCAGCACCGGCCCCCGGCATCCGCCCCTCGTCTCGAGGAGGAGACACCACCGTGACAAGCACACTCGAACGGCCCACTCGGTCGGCGCCGGCGCCCGCCGGCGCGCGGCAGCCGCGACGCATCGGCTTCGGCCAGCGCCGCAGCGCGTGGGACCTGAAGTTCTCGCCGTACCTCTACATCTCGCCGTTCTTCATCCTGTTCGCGATCACGGGCCTCTTCCCCATCGCCTACACGGCCGTGATCTCGTTCATGGACTGGGACCTGGTCCGCAATTCCGGCCACTTCATCGGCTTCGACCAGTACGCGTGGGTGCTCTCGCAGCCCAAGTTCTGGGTCGCTCTGCGCAATACCTTCAGCATCTTCCTGCTCTCGAGCGTTCCGCAGCTGATCCTCGCGATCTTCATCGCGGCGATGCTCGACCAGAACATCCGCGCCAAGACGTTCTGGCGCATGAGCGTACTCATCCCCTACGTGATGGCCCCTGTCGCCGTCGCCCTCATCTTCAGCAACATGTTCGGCGACCAGTACGGCGTCGTGAACACCACCCTGCAGAACCTCGGTCTTCCCGCGGTGCCCTGGCACTCCGACGCCCTCGCGAGTCACGTCGCGATCGCGACGATGGTCAACTTCCGCTGGACCGGGTACAACACCCTGATCCTCCTCGCGGCGATGCAGGCCATTCCCCGGGAGTTCTACGAGGCGGCCACCGTCGACGGTGCCGGCAAGGTTCGTCAGTTCTTCTCGATCACCCTGCCCAGCCTCAAGCCGACGCTCATCTTCGTCATCATCACCTCCAC
Source organism: Microbacterium sp. 16-032 (assembly GCF_041079455.1). Classification (NCBI taxonomy): domain Bacteria; kingdom Bacillati; phylum Actinomycetota; class Actinomycetes; order Micrococcales; family Microbacteriaceae; genus Microbacterium; species Microbacterium sp. 16-032. The sequence continues at coordinate 32,248 of NZ_JBFYGQ010000008.1, forward strand.
CATCGGCGGACTGCAGATCTTCGACGAGCCCCGCATGTACGACCAGTACGGCACGGGCGGAGCCGACAACCAGTGGCTGACCGTGACGCTGTGGCTCTACAACATCGGGTGGGGCGAGTGGAACTTCGGCCGGGCGGCTGCGCTCGCGTGGATCCTCTTCCTGATCATCCTCATCATCGGCGCGATCAACATGCTCGTGACCCGCTCGCTCGTCCGCGACGAAGGCGGCCGCGACCAGCGGTCCCGTCGAGAGCGACGCGCACAGGCGCGCGCCGCAAAGCAACGTCTCGCGGCGGACGCCGCCCGCCTGTCCACCCCCACGAAGGAGGCGCGTCGATGACCGCCGTGACCCCGGCCCCTGTGCCCGTGATCGATCGCGACCTGCCCGCCCGTGGGCGCCGCCGTCCGCGTGCCGTGCGCGGATCGCGCCCCGGCTGGTTCGTCTACGCCGCCCTCGGCGCCGTGCTGCTGGCCAGCGTGTTCCCGTTCTACTGGTCGCTGCTGATCGGCTCGGGCGACGCCTCCACCGTCCGCGACCCGAACATGTCGTGGATCCCGGGTGGGAACTTCCTCGCCAACGCCGCGGCCGTCATGGGCGACCCGGCGGTCAACTTCTGGCCCGCGCTGATGAACTCGGTGATCAGTTCCGGGATCATCGCGGCATCCGTCGTCTTCTTCTCGACGCTGGCCGGGTGGGCCTTCGCGAAGCTGACCTTCCGCGGCGGCCCGTGGCTGCTGCTGTTCGTGGTCGGCACGATGGCGGTGCCCATGCAGCTGGGCGTGGTGCCGCTGTACATCCTCTTCAGCGAGCTCGGGTGGACCGGTCAGCTCGGTGCCATCATCGTTCCGGCGCTCACGAGCGCGTTCGGGGTGTTCTGGATGACCCAGTACTTGCGCCAGGCCGTCCCCGACGAGCTCATCGAGGCCGCGCGCGTCGACGGGGCGACCTCGTTCCGCACGTTCCTCACGGTGGGCGTGCCCGCCGCGCGCCCGGCCGCCGCGATGCTCGGACTCTTCACCTTCGTGAGCGCGTGGAACAACTTCTTCTGGCCGTTCATCGTGCTCGATCGCCAGAATCCGACGCTGCCGGTGGCCCTGTCGCTCCTGCAGTCCAACTACTTCGTCGACTACTCGAAGGTCCTCGCGGGCGTGCTGTTGTCGACGATTCCGCTGCTGGTGCTGTTCGTCTTCGCGGGCAAGCAACTGGTCAGTGGCATCATGCAAGGGGCGGTCAAGGGATGACCCTCGCGCCCACGGAAGGAACCCGATCCATGTCCCACTCCCGTTCGTTCCCCGAAGGCTTCCTCTTCGGCGCCGCCACCGCGGCCTACCAGATCGAGGGGGCGGCCTTCGAAGACGGCCGCACGGCCTCGATCTGGGACGCGTTCAGCCGCGTGCCCGATGCGGTGATCAACGCCGACAACGGTGATGTCGCGTGCGATCACTATCACCGCTACGTCGGTGACGTGCAGCTGATGAAGAAGCTCGGCCTGCAGACGTACCGCTTCTCGACCTCGTGGTCGCGCGTGCGCCCCGACGGGGGAGAGCTCAACGCGAAGGGCGTCGACTTCTACAAGCGCCTCGTCGACGAGCTGCTGGATGCCGGCATCCTGCCCTGGCTCACCCTGTATCACTGGGACCTTCCGCAGGCGCTGCAGGACAAGGGCGGGTGGACCGTCCGCGAGACGAGCGACCGCTTCACGGAGTACGCGCTCGACATGCACGACGCCCTCGGCGACCGCGTCGACGTGTGGACCACCCTGAACGAGCCGTGGTGCTCGTCGTTCCTCAGCTACACCGCGGGGATCCACGCCCCGGGCCACTACTCGCAGGCCGAGGGCATGCTCGCCGCTCACCACCTGCTGCTCGGCCACGGCCAGACCGTGCGCGAGCTGCGCGCGCGCGACTCGTCGCTCAACCTCGGACTCACCCTGAACCTCACGGTCGCGGATCCCGTCGACCCGGCGAATCCCGCCGACCTCGACGCCGCGCGTCGCATCGACGGGCAGTTCAACCGGTGGTTCCTCGACCCGGTGTTCCGCGGGGAGTACCCGGCCGACATCATCAAGGACTTCCGCACGACGGATGCCGAGGCGGTGGCGCGCTGGCAGGAGGCCGTGCAGCCCGGCGACCTCGACGTCATCTCGACTCCCATCGACTCGCTCGGCGTGAACTATTACCACGGCGAGTTCGTCGGCGGCACGGCGCCCGAGGTCGACCCGCCCGCGGGCGACGCGCCGACCCCGCGCCCGGTCGGCAAGCCCTTCCCGGCCCACGAGAACCTGTACTGGCACGACCGCGGCCTCGCCCGCACCAACATGCACTGGGAGGTGCAGCCCGAGGGGTTGACCCGCCTCCTCGAGCGGGTGAGCGAGGATTACTCGGCCGACGCGGGCGTGGCGCTCTACGTCACCGAGAACGGCGCGTCGTACGACGACGAGCTGGTCACCGACGGCGGCGAGCCCCGCGTGCACGACGTCGAACGCGTGGAGTTCGTCGAAGCGCACCTCGGAGCGGTTCTGGATGCCGTGGACAAGGGCGTCGACGTGCGCGGCTACTTCTACTGGTCGCTCATGGACAACTTCGAGTGGGCCTGGGGCTACGAGAAGCGCTTCGGCATCGTCTACGTCGACTACGCCACGCAGGAGCGGACGATCAAGGACTCGGGGCTCGCGTACGCGCGCGTGATCGCGGACCGCGCGCTGGAGTCGGCGACCGTCGGCTGACGGTCATCTCTCCGGGGCCGGTCACGCAACGGTCCATACGCGACGCATAACGCGCCCCAGAAGCCGCATGCCCCCTTGCCGGGCGTGCGGGTTCTGCTGCGCGCGCCCTGGCGGGTGCAACGGGACGGTGGAGCATGAGCGGGGCTGTGCCGCGCTGTGTTCGACGGCGGGACAGGCGATGGGGTCGAACAGGCGTCTCGGACGTTGCCGAGCCGGGGATAACGGCTCGACCATGCGGGGGTGTCGGCGAACAGCTGGCCCTCGATATCGCCCCGATCCAATGTCGGAGGTCGGCGATATCGTTCTGCCATGACCCGCCCCGCACCCTCCGCGCACCGGCCGATGCCGGCGCTTCGGGAGTGCGATGGAGCGCCGTGGCCGAGCGATGACGAGCTGGAGTTCGAAGCGGAGTGGGCGGCGTTTCGTGAGAGCGGCGATGTCGAGTGGGGGACGGATGCCGGCACCCCGGCGCCCGGCGACGGATTGGCCTCTCCTGTGCCGAGCGAGCCGCGCGGGTATGTGCCGCCCGACGGTCCCGGCGACGTCGATGCGTGGGAGGGGGACGTCTTCGTGCGCCCGCTCGACAGCACGGTTCTGGCGATGTCAGATGTCGATGCGCGGGTGGGGCACCTGGAGAATGTGGTCGCCGAGCGGCAGCGGGCCACTGCTGAGGAGTACCGCCTGATCCTGGCGATCCTCGACGACGCCGCGTTCGACCCCACCCCCTGGGTCGGGCCCGACCCCACGCTCGACCGTGCCTGGGTTGATTCCCGGGGCCGCACCCCGGGTGCGGTGCGCCGGGACCGCGTCGATCTCGCCGAGCGGGCCGCGGTCGCGGAGATTGCGGTGCGGCTTCACCTGTCCGAGCAGACGGTCCGCACGCGCGCGGCGCACGCGCAGACCTTGGCGGTGGGGTGCCCGAAGCTGTGGGCCGCGTTCAGCGAAGGGCGTCTCTCCGAAAAGCACGCCGTCGATGCAGCTCGGTTGGCGTCGACGCTTCCCGCCGGTGACGCCGACGCGTTCGAGCGTTTCGACGACGAGGCGTGCCCGCCGGCGCTCGTGCTGACCCCGGCGAAGTTCGCTGTCGCGGCGCGCGCGATCCGCGAACGCGTGCACGCTGAATCGATCGAGGCCCGCCATCGCCGCGCCGCGGTGGATCGGGGGGGGGTGTGGATGAGAGCGGAGCTGGATGGCATGGCCTCCCTCCACGCGCTGCTCCGCGCTGACCGGGCTCGGGCCGTCATGTCGCGTCTCGACAAAGCCGCCCGGCACCTGCGCGCCGCGCCCGACGAAGAACGCACCCTCGCCCAACTCCGCGCTGACGCGTTTGCCGACCTCATCACGATGACGGACGCCCCGGCTGTCTCATCCACCACTTCCGCCTCGAACGCGACCGCGGACGCCCCGCCCATGGGACCGACCGCTGACGCCTCGGCCGAGAACGCAGCCGCCCCATCCGCGGCACCAACCGGATTGGCCCCGGACGCCCCACGCACGTTCCGCTCCGCCCCGCCGGCGACGGTCATCGTCACGGTTCCCGCGCTGACCCTCCTCGGCCACGACGCCGAACCCGCCACCCTCGAGGGCTACGGACCGATCGACCTCGACACCGCCCGACTCCTGGCTGGCACCGCGAGGTCGTGGATCCGGCTGCTCACCCACCCCGTGACCGGCGCACCGCTCGTGCTCGACCGCAGAACGTATCGGGTGCCCGTCGCCCTGCGGCGGTGGCTGGGCATCACCTCACCCACCTGCGTCTTCCCCGGCTGCGCTCGCGCCGCGAGACTGCGACATCGACCACCTCACCGCCTGGGCCGACGGCGGCACCACCGACGACGACAATCTCGACCCCACGTGTCGCCATCACCACCGCCTCCGGCATGAGAGTCGCTGGGACATCGACGATCACCCGGACGGCAACACCGCCTGGATATCTCCTCTCGGCGGCACCTATAACACCGACCCACCACCCTTCTAAAGCGGCAGCCCTCCCCGCTCCGCGCGTGAGGGACCGACTCGTCCCTTTCCCCCCCCCCGCCACCGGGCGGGAACGGGTGCGCGGCCGCTCTTGGCCCCCATCGAAAGACGCAGTGGGCTCCTGGGATTCACCCGCCGATGCACCTGGTCGGGCGACGATGAACTCGTGCGCTCGCAGCGCCCGCAGTACGCTCGCAGCAGCGCGCAGCGCACCTGGCCACCCGAAGCGCGGTGCAACACCGCCGTCCCGAAGGAGGGAAGCGATGGATCTCGCATCCGTGCGCGGCGCCGCCACGATCGAAGAGGTCGCGGCGCGTGCCGGAGTCTCGCGATCGACGGTGTCGCGTGTCGTCAACGGCTCCACCGCCGTCTCGCCCTCCGCCCTCGAGTCCGTGCGCCGGGCGATCGACGAGCTGCAGTACGTGCCCAACCGTGCGGCACGCTCTCTCGCCAGCAGGCAGACCCGCGCCATCGCCCTGGTGATTCCGGAGCAGACCGATCGCTTCTTCGGCGACCCGTTCTTCGCCTCGATCGTCGCGGGCATTGGCGAGGTGATCGGGGAGTCCGACTACATCATGAACATGCTCATCGCGAGCGACGACGCCAGCGCCAAGGCGCTCGGCTACCTTCGCGGCGGGAGCGTCGACGGGGCGATCGTCGCTTCGCACCACACGAGCGACACCTTCCTCGACCGGGTGGCCGACGTCGTCCCCGTCGTCTACGGCGGTCGGCCCGCCCGTATCCGTGCCGACGACTACTACGTCGACGTCGACAACGTCGAAGGCGGGCGCGTGGCCACGGCGTACCTGCTCGCACGCGGTCATCGGCGCGTGGCGACGGTCTCGGGCCCGTCCGACATGCCCGCGGGCATCGACCGCCTGCAGGGATTCCGCAACGCGATGGCGGAGGCGGGCATCGAACCGGCGGCCGTGGAGAACGGCGATTTCACCGAGATGGGAGGCGCCCTCGCGATGACGCGGATCCTGTCGAGCGGGGTCGTCCCCGAGGCGGTCTTCGTCGCGAGCGACCTCATGGCACGCGGCGTCTACGGCGTCCTGCGCGACAACGGCCTCGAACCCGGCCGCGACGTCGCCGTCGTCGGTTTCGACGACTCCGCGGTGTCGACCGCCGTCACCCCGGCGCTGACCACGGTCCGGCAGCCCTCTCTGACGCAGGGCCGGCACATGGCATCCGTTCTGCTCGACATCCTCGCCGGGCGTCCCGCGGCTCACGCGACGATCCTCCCGATCGAGGTCGTGGAGCGCGCCTCGGCCTGAGGACGCGATCAGTGCGCGGCGGGCAGGCGCAGGTCGATCTCGTACCCGCCGTCGGCGAGGGGGCCCGCGCGGAAGGACCCGCCGAGCATGTGCGCGCGCTCGGAGAGCCCCAGGTGTCCGAGCCGCGCCGTCGGAGCCGGGTCGGGGTGGGGCTCGGGAGAGACGGCGTTGCGGAGGGCGACGTGCACGGCGCCCGTGTCGGTGCTGGTGGCCGTGACCTCGACGCGCGCCCCGGGGGCGTGCTTTCGCACGTTCGTGAGGCCCTCCTGGATCGTGCGGTAGACCGCGCGCTGCGTCGCCGGAGGCAGCCCCTCGCGCAGGTCGATGCGGGCGTCGACCTCGAGGTCGACGGGATGCAGGATCTCGTCGAGGTGACGCAGCGTCGGCTGCGGCCCGAGCGGGGCGGCCTCGGGGCCGTCGGCGCGGAGCACGAGCAGCATCTGGCGCAACTCCGCGAGGGTCGTGGAGGCGAGGGTGCGGATCGTGTCGGCCGTCTCGGCTACCTCGGGATCGTCGGCGCGCACCATCAGAGCGCCCGCCTGCACGGTGATCAGGCTCACCTGGTGCGAGACGACGTCGTGCATCTCGCGCGCGAGGTGTGCGCGCTCCTCAGCGACCGCCTCGCGGGCGACGCGCCGGTTCTCGTCCGCCCGCGCGCGGCGGAGTTCGTCGAGGCTGGCGGAAAGTCGACTCTGGTTCCGACGCAGTCGGCCGAGCGCCACGGCGCCGCCCGACGTCATCGTGGCGTAGACGATCGCGAGGACATGGTCGTTGACCGAGGTGAAGGTGTCCCACGACAGACCCAGGCCCAAGAAGGTGATGGCGGTCGCGGCGACGAGCCAGATCATCCCCGTCGCCGCGCTGGCGACGGTGTACAGGGCGATGACCGAGGCGATCGGCCCTCCGGTGAGGAAGAGGGCGGGCAGGGCCAGGGCGAGCGAGAGCAGCGGCAGCCGCCGGCGCAGCAGCAGGCCCGCGGCCCCCACGAGCGTCAGCACCAGCTCGAGCATGTCGGTGGTGTAGAGCCCGAGCACCCCGTCGAGCGCGGCGACGGCGACGAGCCCCAGGTCGATCAGCACATCGCGGCGCTTCATCGCGCCTCCTCGTCGCGGAGCAGCCCCGCGCGCTCCGCCACGAGGGCCGCCTGCACGCGACCGTCGACGTCGAGCTTGCCCAGGATCGTGCTGATGTGCGCCTTGACGGTGGCGGGGCTGAGGAACATCGCCGCCCCGATCTGGATGTTCGACAGCCCCCGACCCAGCTGCACGAGGATCTGACGCTCGCGCGGACTCAGCGCGTCGATCAGGTGGGTGTCGGCGGCGGGCTCGGGGCGCAGATACCCGGCCACCACCGCGCGACTCACGGTGGGCGAGAACACCACGCCGCCGCCGTGGAGGGTGCGCACGAGCTGGGGGAGCTGACGCGGATCGGTGTCCTTCACCAGGAACCCGGCGGCACCCGCGTCGAGGGCCGAGGCGATGTGGTCGTCGGAGTCGAAGGTGGTCAGGATCGCCACCGTCATGTCCCACCCGGCCGAGCGGATGTCGCGGAGCACGTCGAGCCCGTTTCGTCCCGGCATCCGGATGTCGAGCAGGACCACATCGGGGCGGGCCTCGGCGAGGACCTCCATGGCGTGGACGCCGTCGGCGGTCGCCACGACCTCGATGTCGCCGGCCGCGCTGAGGATGTGCGAGAAGCCCGAGCGGATGAGCGCCTCGTCGTCGATGACGGCGACGCGGATGACCGGAGAGGCGGTGGATGCCATGCGACCAGGCTAGGCACTCCGGGGGCCGCCCGGATCACCCGATCGGCCCGCTGCCGGGGCCGACCGGCTGATGTGCCGGACGCGGGGGTCTCGCGAGCATGGAGAGGATGCCGGTGGTCGGCGTGCGCACGCTCGGGGAGGACCGATGGTCGCGGTGATGGACAAGGTGCAGACGGCGCCAGAGACGGCTCGGGCCCCGCGGCCGGAGCGCGGCGCGCCCCGGTGGGACATCCCCGGGCTCCTGCGCCGTCGTGTCGGAACGCTCGGGGTGACGCTGGCGATCCTGGTCGTCAGCGTGATCACCATCGTCACGCAGAGCACGTTCGAGGCGGGCCCGTTCGACCTGCGCGACATGCTGCTCGCCCTGGTGCGCGTCGACGATCCGCTCGTGCTCCTCGCGACCGTCGTGCTGACCCTCGTCGTCTGCGGTCTGGCCGAGGGGCTGATGGGCACGCGTCGACTGCTCGCCGCCTTCGTGGGCGGCGGCCTTCTCGTCTGCGCGATCGGCGAGGTCATCGGGTGGTTCGAAGACACTGTCATCCCCGAGGTGTCGCTGAACGTCACCCCCGACACCGGAGCGCCGCCCATCGCGGCGCTGCTGTGCGTCGCGATCGCCGCGAGCTGCTTCGCCTCGCCGCTGTGGCGCCGTCGCATCCGCATCGGCGGGGTCGTCCTCGCCGTGACGATGTTCCTCTACGCCGCGTCGGCGTCGGACCTGTACACGCTCATCGCCTTGCCCGTAGGCATGGCGACCGGCCTCGTGCTCGGCGGGACGCGGGCCGTCGGCATCCCGCGCAGCTCTCTCCGCGAGAAGCGCGTGCTGCTCGCCGCGCTCACCGCCATCACCGCGATCGGACCGGTCGTCGCGACCCTCTGGGGTTCGGGGGCTGGCGTGCTGTCGGTCTACAGCTGGCTGTCGTACGACCCTCTGAACGTGGCCGACGGGCTCGTCTGCGCGATCGGTTCGACGGGCGCCCCGTGCCCGAGCTTCGTTGCGACGTACACCGAGCTCCAGCCCGCCTCGGGGTGGATCGCCGCGCTTCCCCAGCTGGTGCTGCTGATCGCGGCCTGGGGGATCCTGCGGGGGCGACGGGGTGCCCTCCACCTGGCCGTGGTGGTCAACGCCCTCACCTTCGTCGCGATGAGCATCCTGCTCCTGCTGAGCGAGACCGACACGCTCGAGCAGCTCGCGACCGTGCGCGCCGCCTACGACGTCGCCGATGTCTGGCAGACGGTCGTCGGCATGGTCGTGGGTGCCGCCCTCCCGCTCCTCGTCGCCGCGCTGCTCATCCGGTTCCGCTCGGCCGTTCAGGTGCGCTCGACGCCCGCCGTGCGTCGGGCGTTCGTGCGGACGGTCGCGATCGCCGGCCTCGGGGCCCTGGCCCTGGCGCTGGTCGGGATCCTCGTGGCATCCGCCGATTTCCGTCCGTGGCCGAACGTGACGACGGTCCTCGCGACGCTGCCCCTGCGCCTCGTTCCGCCCTCGCTCCTTCCGCCCGAGGCGCTCGTGTTCGTGCCCATGACCGGGTTCGCGCAGGCCGTCTGGTACCTGCCGCCGCTGCTGTTCTGGGGGAGCGTGGTCGCCGCGACCGCCCGCTTCATCGTGCGCTCGGGGGCTGCCGAGGCCGCTCCGGATCGCGAGCGCGCGCGCTCGCTCCTCGCCGCGGGCTCAGGTGACACCCTCGGTCACATGACCCTCTGGCAGGGCAACGTGTACTGGTTCGCGGCCGAGGTCGAGGCGGCGATCGCCTACCGGGTACGCGGAGGGTTCGCCGTGACCCTCGGCGGAGCCTTCGGACCGGATCGGGACGACCCCTCCGTCGGAGCGGGGTTCGTCGCCTTCTGCGAGGAGCACGGGTGGACGCCGGTCTTCTACAGCGTCGACGACGCCGAGCGCGAGCGGCTCGCCCCCTTCGGCTGGTCGGCGCTGCAGGTGGCCGAGGAGGCCTTCCTCGACCCGCAGACGTGGACGCCCGCGGGCAAGAAACGTCAGGACGTGCGCACCGCGACCAACCGTGCCGCGCGTGAGGGACTGACCGCGCGGTGGGCGCGGTGGAGCGAGCTGTCGTTCTTCGACCGCGGGCAGATCCGCGCGATCTCCGAGGCATGGGTCTCGGACAAGACGATCCCCGAGATGGGCTTCACCCTCGGCTCGACGGACCAGCTCGACGACCCCGAGGTGCGCCTGCTGATCGCGCGCGACGGATCGGGGCGCATCACGGCGTTCACGAGCTGGATCCCGATCCACCGCGACGGGGCGATCGCCGGATACGCCCTCGACGTCATGCGCCGGCGCGACGACGCCATGCCCGGGGTCATGGAGTTCCTCATCGGCAACGCCGTCGAACGGCTGCGCGACGACGGGATGACCGTGATGAGCCTGTCGGGCTCGCCTCTCGCTCGACACTCGGTCGACGGCGAGGGTGCGCTCGGTCCTCTCGACCGCGGGTTGGACGTGATCAGCGGCCTTCTCGAGCCGGCCTACGGGTTCCGCTCGCTCGCGAACTTCAAGAAGAAGTTCCAGCCCGACTTCGCGCCGCTGTGGATGATCTATCCGGATGCCACGCAGATCCCCGCCATCGCCATCGCGCTGGTGCGCTGCTATATCCCGGGACTCACCCTCCGCTCCGCCGCCTCGCTCGCTGCGCAGCTGCGTCGGCCGCGGGAGGCCGCCTCGCGGTGACCCTGTCCGTCTCGTCACGAGGACAGGGGGATGCCACGAGAACAGGCCGCGCGGTGGGGGTCGCGCCGGGGCGTGAGGCGACGCGCGAGCGGGGATACATTGAGGGCGGATTGAACGGGCGGCGCGGGGGTGCCGCCGCTTCTCAGAGGGGGGGGGGGGGACTCGCCGTGCACAGAGCATCGATGCCGACCAGAGGGCGCGCGCCGATCAGAGGGGCGCTCGCCGTGGTGCTCGCCGCGACGATCGCCGTCGTGCTGTCGGGCTGCTTCATGATCCCCCTCGTCGACGGGCGATCCCCCGTTCGACGACCCCTTCGGATCGAGCGAGAGCGACATCGAGAAGGCGATCCCCCCGATTCAGGCGGCGCTCGACGAGAGCGGTGCCGGTGGTGACCGCTGGCACCTGGTGGCGGAGTCCGCGAGCGAGAACTGCGAGGGCCCGTGCAACCTCTACGTCGCGGTGCGCGTCGAGCCCGCCGACGTCGATGATCCCGACCGATGGGTGTCCGAGGAGGTGCTGCGCGAGACGCTGATCGCCGTGGTTCCGGTCGCGGAGAGTCAGCGCGTGGACGTTGCCGTGGTCTCCGGGTATCAAAAGAACGAGTACGGAGGCCTGGTCAGCGCTGAGCTCTCGACCGCTGTCGAGTCGCTCTTCGGCGAACGAGTGCGTAGCGACCAGTTCTCTGCCACCTCGGACGAGAGCTACGGCGATGCGGAGGTGCACGCGTTCACGCGGACGCACACGAACGTCCTCGCGAGCATGGGCCTGGGCTGACCGGCTCCGTCGACGACGGTCACGCCCACTCGGCGGTGGCGGGAACAACGCCGAGAGCGCGGTCGCTCGCCTCGGTCGCGTCGCGCAGCCAGGCGGCCCCGCCGGGACGCACGCGGGCGTCCTCGGCGGTGAAACACTCGTCGGTGACGTACAGGCGCCCGAGGTGCACGTTCGTCTGCCGCGGGATCGGGTAGAGCGCCGATAGGGCCTCGCAGGGACGCTCGAGGGTCGAGCCACCGGTCACGAGAACAGGCCGTTCCTGCGGAAATCGTCCTGTCCCGGTCGCGAAGCCTGGTCTCGTGACGTCGTCCGGCGCGCGCTCCGCTCAGCGGGCGTCCGGCCGCGGCCGCTGGTACACGTCGGGAACGTCGTCGCCGTCGGCATCCACCGCTTCGTCCTGCGCGAGCTGCTTGTAACGGCGGTTGCGCACCAGTAGCACGGCGGAGGCGAAGACGGATGCCAGGAGCGAGGCCGCCATGATCGCGATCTTCGCGTCGTCGGTGTGCGGGGAGCCCTCGGGGAAGCTCAGCTCGGCGATCAGCAGCGACACGGTGAACCCGATACCCGCGAGCAGGCCGACCCCGGCGAGGTCGATCCATTTCAGCGCCGGGTCGAGGCGCACCTTCGTCACGAGGGTCAGGATGCGCACGCCCAGCAGGATGCCGATCGGCTTACCGAGAACCAGACCGGCCACCACGCCGATGGTCACGGGGTCGGTGAGCGCTCGCATGATGCCCTCGCCCCCGCCGACGGCGACCCCCGCGGCGAAGAACGCGAAGATCGGCACCGCGATGCCGCTCGACAGCGGCCGGAAGCGGTGTTCGAACTGCTCGGCGAGGTCCATGCCGTGGTGCTCGGGCTGGCGGCGCGAGGCGGCGACGGGAATGGTGAAGGCGAGGGCGACACCGGCGATCGTGGCGTGCACGCCCGAGGCGTGCAGGAAGGCCCACGCGGCGAAGCCGATCGGCAGCAGCACGACCCACGCGCCCCACGCGTGGCGCGAGAACCACGCCCGCGCCCGGTGCGCGATGACGCCGTAGATCGCCACGAGCACCGCGAACACGGCCAGGGGGAGTAGCGAGATGTCGATGGTGTAGAAGATCGCGATGATCGCGATGGCGATGAGGTCGTCGACCACCGCGAGGGTCAGCAGGAAGATGCGCAGGGGCCCGGGCAGGTGCGAGCCGACGAGGGCGAGCACGGCGACGGCGAACGCGATGTCGGTCGCGGTGGGGATCGCCCATCCGGCCAGCAGGCTCGGCTGCGTGTGCACGATGGCGACGTAGATCAGGGCCGGAACGGCGACGCCCGCGAACGCCGCCGTGACCGGAACGATCGCCGTGCCGAAGCGACGCAGGCTGCCGCTGACGATCTCGCGCTTGAGCTCGAGGCCGACCATGAAGAAGAAGACCGCGAGCAGGCCGTCGGCCGCCCACGTTCCGAGGCTCAGGTCGAGGTGCCACGGCTCGTACCCGAAGCGGAAGTCGCGTAGCGCGAAGTAGGCGTCGGAGGCGGGCGAGTTCGCCCAGACGATCGCGACGATCGCGGCGACCACGAGCAGCATGCCGCCGACGGATTCGCGGCGGAGCAGCGTCGTGACGCGGTGGACTTCGGCGTAGCCGGGCCAGCTCGGCGCGCGGGTGGTGTCGTGGCTCATGAGGCCTCCTGAGGGGTCGATCGACGAAATGTCGACCAGACTTCCCGACGCACCGAGATCCAGTTTACCGTGCCGCCGCTGTCGCTTGCCGCGCGCCGAGATCACCGGCGATCGTCGAGATCACCCGCAATGGCGGGTCGCCTCGCGGCACCTGTGTGAGCTCGGCGCCGCGGCGGGCGACGAGGGGAGGGGATGCCGGCACCCCGGCGGTTCAGCTCGGGTCGCCGCCCAGGGGGCCCACCGCGGGGATGGGGCCGCCGTCGTCGGCGCCGGTCTTGCGGGCGCGGGCGATCGCGTTGCCGAGGTGGTAGATCAGCAGGGCCGCGACCGAGCCGAGCACGATGGCACCGAGCTGGAAGTCGCCCCACTGCATGGTGAACCCGGCGATCGCGAGCACCAGCGCGACCGCGCCGGTGTACTGGTTGACCGGGCGCGAGAAGTCGACGCGGTTGTCGACCCAGATCTTGATGCCGATGATGCCGATCAGGCCGTAGAGCGCCGTCGTGACGCCGCCGAGGACACCCGCGGGGATGGTGTTGAACACCGCGCCCACCTTGGGGGAGAGGCTCAGCACGATCGCGGTGATGCCGGCGACCCAGTACACCGCGGTCGAGTAGACGCGGGTCGCGGCCATGACGCCGATGTTCTCGCCGTAGGTCGTGGTTCCCGAGCCGCCGAAAGTTCCCGCGAGGGTCGTGGCGACACCGTCGGCGATGAGGGCGCGACCGGTGGAGCGGTTGGCCGTGGCATCCGTCATCGCCGCCACACCTCGCACGTGACCGACGTTCTCGGCCACGAGCACCAGCACGACGGGGAGGAACATCGCGATGACCGACCAGGTCGCCGGCGTCGTGAAGTCGGCGATTTCGAAGGTCGGCAGGCCCACCCACGGGGCCTGCGCCACGGCGTCGAAGTCGATGAGCGTCTCGCCCGAGACCGCCTGGATGATCACGGTCGCGACGTAGCCCACGATCACGCCGAGGAAGATCGAGATGCGGCCGAGGAAGCCGCGGAACAGCACGCTGAACAGGATCACCGCGACGAGCGTGATCGTGCCCGGCAGGGGCTGCAGCTGGAAGTTCGACCACGCGACGGGGGCGAGGTTGAAGCCGATGAGGGCGACGATCGCCCCCGCGACCACCGGTGGCATGACCTTGTCGACCCAGCCGAGACCGACGAACTGCACGATGAAGCCGATGACGGCCAGCAGCACGCCGACGGCGACGATGCCCGCCAGGGCCGAGCCCGTCCCGGCCGTCGCCGTGGCGGCGGTGATCGGCGCGATGAACGCGAACGACGAGCCGAGGTAGCTGGGGAGGCGGTTCTTCGTGATGAGCAGGAACAGCAGGGTGCCCACACCCGAGAACAGCAGCGTCGTCGACACCGGGAAGCCGGTGAGCACCGGCACGAGGAACGTCGCGCCGAACATCGCGATGACGTGCTGGAGGCCGATCGCGATCGTCGCGCCCCAGTTCAAGCGCTCGCCGGGGGCGACGACGGCCCCGGGCTCGACCGTGCGGCCGTTGCCGTGCAGCTTCCAGCGAAACATGTGTCTCCTCAGGTGGGGGTATGGCCGAGACCGTACGCGCTCGGCGAGAACGCACCGTTTCGTCGAGGATGCGGTGCGGTTTCGGTGAACGGGTGCGGTCTCGAGAGAGGGCGGGTCAGACGCCGGTCAGCAGACGCAGCAGCGTCGCGTAGCGCTCGCGCGTGCGCTCGACGATCTCGTCGGGGAGGACGGGCGGCTCGCCCTGCTTGTCCCAGTTCGCGGCGAGCCAGTTGCGCACGATCTGCTTGTCGAAGCTCGCCATGCGCTCGGCGGGGGTGGAGCCGGTACGCCAGGCCGCGGCATCCCAGTACCGCGAGGAGTCCGACGTGAGCACCTCGTCGGCGAGCGTCAGCACGCCGTCGGAGTCGTAGCCGAACTCGAACTTCGTGTCGGCGAGGATCAGCCCGCGGGCCTCCGCCGTCGCGGACGCACGACGGTAGATCTCGAGCGACAGGTCGCGCAGGGCCGTGGCCGTCTCGGCCCCGACGAGCTCGACCGAGCGCTCGAAGGTGATGTTCTCGTCGTGCTCGCCCATCGGCGCCTTGAAGGCGGGGGTGTAGAGCGGTTCCGGCAGGCGGTCGCCGTCGTTCAGGCCTTCGGGCAGAGGGATGCCGCAGACCGTGCCCTCCGCCTGATACTCGGCCCAGCCCGAGCCGGTGAGGTAGCCGCGCACGACGCACTCGATCGGCTGCATGTCGAGGGACCGGACGAGCATCGAGCGCCCCTGCACGGCATCCGGGATCAACGACACCGGATCGTCGCCCCGCAGCGCGTGGTCGGCCGCCAGGTGGTGGGGGATGGAGCGGCCGCCGTCGGCTCCGGCGAGCTGGTCGAACCACCACAGGCTGAGGGTGGTCAGCAGTTCGCCCTTATCCGGGATGCCGGGGGAGAGCACGTGGTCGAAGGCGCTGACGCGATCGCTCGCGACGACGAGGAGGTGCGCGGGCGCGGCGTCTTCGGCGGTGTCGGCGGGGACGTAGAGGTCGCGCACCTTGCCGGAGTAGACGTGGCGCCAGCGGGGGAGCTCGAGCGGGGGAGCGGAGGTCACCCGCTCATTATTGCGGGTGCGCGCGCCCCGCATCGGCGCGGATTGTGTCACACAGCTCGCGCGAGCGCCTGCCCCCCGGCCGCGACGACCCGCCTGACTACCCTGGGAGGAATGACCGATGACATCTCCGGACCCGCGGTCGCCATCGACCCCCACGCGGGCAGCAGTCACAAGACGATTCGCGGCTGGGTCTTCTGGCCTGCCGCGGGCATCGCCCTCGCGTTCATCGCCTTCGCGTTGTTCTTCCCCGCGGCCGCCGAAGCCACCTTCGCCTCGGTGCAGACCTTCATCGTGTCGACCTTCAATTGGTACTACGTGCTGATCGCGGCGTTCTTCGTCGCCTTCGCGCTCGCGATGGGCTTCAGCCGCTTCGGCAACATCAAGCTCGGGCAGGACGACGACGAGCCGGAGTTCTCGACGATCTCGTGGTTCTCTCTCTTGTTCGCCGCCGGCATGGGCATCGGCCTCGTCTTCTACGGCGTGAGCGAGCCGCTGAGCCACTTCGTCTCGCCCCGCCCCGGTGTCGAGGGCACTCCCGCCGAGCTCGCACAACAGGCGATGTCGCAGACCTTCCTGCACTGGGGCGTGCACGCGTGGTCGATCTACGTCGTGCTCGGTCTCGCGCTCGCCTACGCCTTCCACCGCCGTCGTCGGCCGCGCACGATCCGCTGGGCCCTCGAGCCGATCCTGGGTGCGCGTCTGGTCCAGGGCGGGTGGGGCAACGCGATCGATGTCGCCGCCCTCGTCGGCACGCTGTTCGGTGTCGCCACCTCGCTCGGCCTGGGCGTCATCCAGATCAGCGCGGGCCTCGACTTCCTCGGTGTCGTCCCGCCCAGCATCATCAGCCAGGCGATCATCATCGGCATCATCACGGGGTTCGTCCTCTTCTCACTCCTGTCCGGCGTCGGCAAGGGCATGAAGTGGCTCTCGAACATCAACCTCGTGCTCGCGGGTCTCCTCATGCTGTTCCTGCTGTTCACCGGTCCGACGGAGTTCCTGCTGCGCGACGTGGTGCAGTCGATCGGCAACTACATCCAGAGCTTCGTCGGTCTCTCGTTCACCGTCAGCGCCTACGCGGGCGATGACGGCGTCGCCTGGCAGGGCGCGTGGACGGCGTTCTACTGGGGCTGGTGGATCTCGTGGGCGCCCTTCGTCGGCATCTTCATCGCGCGCATCTCGCGGGGTCGTACCGTGCGCGAGTTCGTGGTCGGAGTGATCCTGGTCCCGACGCTCGTCGGCATCCTGTGGTTCACGGTGCTCGGTGGCACCGCGATCTACGGCGAGCTCACGGGCACAGCGACCTACACCGGGCCCGACGGGTCGGTCGATGTGTCGACGGCCCTCTTCCAGATGCTCGAGAACGTCCCGGCATCCGGGATCTTGATCGTCGGCTTCCTCATCCTCATCGCGGTGTTCTTCGTGACGTCCGCCGACTCCGGTGCCCTGGTGATGAGCATGATCGCCACCGGCGGCGAAGAGGAGCCCAAGAACTGGGTGCGCGTGTTCTTCGCCCTCGCCACCGCAGTGATCGCGTTCGCGCTTCTCATCGCGGGTGGTCTGAACGCCCTGCAGACCGCGGCGATCAGCATCGCCCTGCCCTTCAGCATCGTGCTGCTCGCGATCTGCTGGGCCACGGTCGTGGCGTTCCGCCGCGAGATGAAGGCGTACGACAAGGCCGAGCGGGCGCAGCTGCGCGACTCGATCGGCGAGCACTACGGTCTCGAGGTCGAAGAGCCGAACCAGCGTGGAATCTTCGGCATCCCAGTGCGCTGGCGTCAGCGTCGAGCGGTGACGGCGCCGGCAGAGAGCCGGACCGAAGCGGACGAGCCTGCTGAGGTCGCGAACGATTCCTCGTCGGCCTGAGTCCCGGCATCCGGAACCTGTCCCGAGCACGCCGCGCCCTGACCGGGTGCGGCGTGCTCTGCGTCGGGCGCACGCCCTCCCCGCCGTCGGGCGTCCGTGGGGTGACCGACCCCGCGCGGCGAGGCGGAGGTGCGTCGGACACCCGATGTTCATCCGTGCGGGTTCGCGAGGCGTGGCGAGACCGCGTATAGTCCACGTGGACTAGTCGACACGGACCATGAGGAGGATGGATGCTGCAGACCGGCCGCCTCACCCCCGTCGCCGTCATGATTCTGGCCACGCTCCGCGAAGCCGACATGCACACGTACGAGCTCGTGCGCTTGCTGAAGGAACGCCGCGACGACCGGCTCATCCCGCTACAGAAGGGCACGATCTACCACACGGTCGCCCGCCTCGAACGCGACGGACTCCTCGCCGAAGCCGGCGTCGATCGCGACGGCAATCGACCGGAACGCACCACCTTTACGATCCTGGATGCCGGCCATCGGGCCCTCGAAGAATGGGTGCGCTCCGAACTGCCCCGCATCGACAGGCCGAGCGAGTTCCGCGTCGCCCTCTCCGAAGCCCACAATCTCGAGCGCGCCGAAGTCATCGACCTGCTCGACCAGCGTCGCGCCCAGCTCGTCGCCTCGGTCGAGGACCATCACGACGGACTGACCGCCGCGGCCGAGCGCGAAACCCCCGAACAATTCCTCATCGAGCTGCGGCGCCAATCCGCTCTGCTCCACGCCGAACTCGCGTGGCAGGACTCCCTGCGTGCGCGCCTCGCCGATCGCTCCCTCGCCTGGGGCATCGCCGAAATCCCCGAACACATCAAGAAGAAGCACCGCGTCTCAAAGGAGACCACCCCATGACCGACTCCCGCGCCGCCTCCGCGGCATCCACCACCGGGTCTCACAAGACCCACGAACGCAGCCCCTGGCCGGCCCTCTGGGCCCTGGTCATCGGGTTCTTCATGATCCTGGTCGACACCACGATCGTCTCGGTCGCGAACCCCGCCATCAAGGCCGCCCTCGACCCCGATACCAACAACCTCGACAACGTCGTGTGGGTCACCAGCGCCTACCTGCTGACGTACGCGGTCCCGCTGCTGATCACCGGCCGTCTCGGCGACCGCTTCGGCCCGAAGAACATCTACCTCACGGGCCTCGCGCTCTTCACCCTCGCCTCGCTCGCGTGCGGTCTGGCGCCCTCCCTCGAGGTGCTGATCGTCGCCCGCGCCGTGCAGGGTCTCGGTGCCGCGCTGATGACGCCGCAGACCATGGCCGTCATCACCCGCACCTTCCCGCCGCAGAACCGTGGAGCAGCCATGGGCCTGTGGGGCGCCACCGCCGGTGTCGCGACCCTCGTCGGCCCTCTGGCGGGCGGCCTGCTCGTGGACGGCCTCGGGTGGGAGTGGATCTTCTTCATCAACATCCCCGTCGGCATCATCGGCTTCATCGCCGCCGTCATCCTCGTGCCGCAGTTGCCGCGTACCGCGCACAAGTTCGACATCCTCGGCGTCGTCCTCAGCGCCGTCGGACTCTTCCTCATCGTGTTCGGTCTGCAGGAGGGCGAGCACTACTCGTGGGCCGCGTGGATCTGGGCGATGGTCGCCGCGGGTGTCGCCGTCATGGCGCTGTTCATCTGGACGCAGGCGCGCAGCAAGGGCGAGCCGCTCGTTCCGCTCGCGCTGTTCCGCGACCGCAACTTCTCGATCGCCAACCTCGCGATCGCCGCGGTCGGCTTCACCGTGACGAGCATGGCGCTGCCGCAGATGTTCTACCTGCAGCTCGCCCGCGGTCTCACCCCGACCGAGTCGGCTCTGCTGCTCGTGCCGCTCGCGATCCTGTCGGGCGTGCTCGCCCCCTTCGCGGGCAAGCTGCTCGACCGGACCGACCCGCGCTTCCTGCTCGTGCCGGGACTCCTGCTGGTCGGCGGCTCGCTGGGGCTGTACGTGGCGCTCATCCTGAACGACGCCCCGATCTGGATGTTCCTAATCCCCTCCGTCTTCATGGGTATCGGAAACGCCGGCATGTGGGGGCCGCTCGCCACCACTGCGACGCGCAACCTGCCGCCGCGTCAGGCGGGCGCGGGCGCCGGCATCTACAACACGACCCGCACGGTCGGATCGGTCATCGGCTCGGCATCCATCGCCGCTTTCATGCAGGCGCGCCTCGAGGCGAACCTGCCGGGGGCCGCGGACGCATCCGCGAGCTTCGGTGGCGGGGAACTGCCCCCGCAGGTCGTCACCGGCTTCTCGCAGGCCATGGGCGAGTCGCTCACCCTGCCGATCATCGTGATCGCCCTGGGCCTCGTCGCGGTGCTGTTCATGCGTCGGCCGTCGATGATCCGGCCGCACGGCGCTCCGCGCGACGCGGCTCCGGCCCAGGCGGCACAGGCGGCTCCCGCCGCGGCGGGGGAGTAACCCGCGCGATCGAACGCCGTCGTCCCTCTGCGGGGCGGCGGCGTTCGGCGTTTCATCGGGGGATGCTTCGGGGATGCCGCGGACTCGGTCCCGCGCCCGGGAGGAGCCTCTGCCCGTGATGTGAGGGTGCGCCCCTATGGACGCCCGGCGCGCAGCGCGGCGACGACCCGCTGCGCGTCGGACGCGTCAGCGGTGAAGAGTCGCGTCTCGGCCGACTCGATGCGGATGAGACCGCGCGAATACTCCTGCTCGAAGAAGACGTTCGTCACCCGGTGCAGTTCCATCGCCCAGCTGTCGTTCTTCGCGGTGTAGACGACGCGGGTGGGAGTGACCGCGAGCAGTCCTCCGGGGGCGGCAGACGACGTGTCGGCGTCGACCGTGACGAGGGGTACCTCTCCGGGCAGGAGAGCCGCGGCGAGACGTTCACGCGCGTTCTGGCGCCGCATCCGATCGTCCCTCCTACGTTCGCGGTGCATGGGCGCCGCCCTGAGAACCCTACGCCGCGACACCGGGCCGACGCGGAGGAGGGCGACATCTACCGTGGGCACCCTCAATGTCGTCTCCGCGGCAGGATGGGGGGATGGCCCGGCAGCGCGTTCTTCCTCACCGTCCGCGCACGACCGTGACGATGCACGAGGGCGATGTCATCGCGGTTCCGCTCGACGACTCCGCGTGGGGCGCGCTGCACGTCGTGTCGCTCCGGCGCTCGGGTCCGGTGAGTCGGTCGGCGTTCGTCGCCGGTGTGCTGCCGTGGCGCGGGGAGGCTCCGCCGCGGGGGAGCGACGTGGAGGGGCTTCCCGTCGTCGCTCAGGCCCTCCTGGGGAAGGAGCTGTTCACCGACGGTCTGCTCGAGATCGTGGCGAACACTCCCGTCGTTCCGACATCGCTGCCGAACAACTTCACCGACAGCGGCGTCGTCGGTGCCCGCCTCAATGTCTGGGGGTGGCGCGCCGCGATCGATCAGGTGCGGGCCTGGCGACCTTCGCCGGACTGAGCGACCCGTATGCGCCGCGGTGTCCGTCATGTGCGGAATTCAGGCGCGGGGAGGTGGTGGGACGGATGCCGGGGATCGGCGTGGTCGCGGCCGGCCGGGGCGTCGTCGCCCGGGCATCGCCGTGCACACCCGCCGTCCGTGGGTCAGAGACACGCAGGTCGTCGCCGTCCTGCCGAACGCCACGACACCCGGCCGACGCGGATTTGGGGGGCGCGCCGGCCGGGCGGTCTGAGGATCCGCAGGGCGGATCACTGAGGAGACGGGTCGACAGGGCGGTTCGTCACGGCGCGAGCGGAGAATTCTTCAGCACCGCGTTGTTCGGCGCCCTCTCGCGGCCCCTTGAATTTGCCGCCACGGTCGGCGCCCTTCGTCAGCGGGGAGGTGCCGACCCGTGGCCGGCGCGGCAGAAGTCGCTCAGCCGTCGAACGCGTCACGACCGACGAAGGCGGCGTCGTCGGACAACTGCTCGACGAGAGCCGGCGGGCATTCTGCGCGCAGTTCGCGGGTCGTCGTCGCGGGCGTCCGGCCGAACGTCGCGGTCACGTCCCAGCAGGTGTAGACCTCACTCGGACCGTTGGAGAGCCCGCCGCCATCGCGGGGGAGGTCCGGCCGGGGACCCGACGAAAGGAAGACGGAGAAGGTAGCGGTGGGCTCGGCGATGTGCAGGTCGTAGACGACCATCGCGCCTTCGCGGACATCGGGTGGTGTCTGTTCCGTGCGATCCCACGCGGCATCCCGGAGCCCCGTGAGCACGGTCTCGGTCTCGCGCTGCGAGACATCGAGGAGCGCCCCCACCTTCTCGTGCGCCATCGCCTGCCGCCAGAGCACCCCGTCGACGTCCTGGCGCCCCCTCTCCGAGGAGCACCCCGCGAGCCCCAGGACCACGGCGCTCAGCCCGAGCGCGACAACACTCCGCGCCCGCATCACGCCCGCCGCTCGCAGAGCAGTGCCCCCACCGGCCGGGCGCCGAGGGTCGCGCGCGTGTGGGTCTCGATGATGTCGAAGCCCGCGGCATCCGCTCTCCGCCCCAGCTCAGCGGCGGGCCAGCGATAGGCGCGGGTCACAGCGTGATCGAACGCCTCGATGCTCTCTCCGACGAAGAAGCCGAGCAGCAGTCGCCCGCCCGGGCAGAGCGTTCGGGCGAACTCCCGCAGCGGGACGTCGATGCGAGCGGGCTCGTGGTGGATCGTCGAGAACCACGACAGGATGCCGCCGAGCCCACCGTCCTCCACCTCGAGCTCGTCGATCGAGCCGAGATCGAACCGGATGCCGGAATGAGCCGCCCGCGCGTGCGAGACGAACCGCGGCGCGAGATCGACGCCCCGCACGTCGAGCCCGACTCCGGCCAGGTGCCCCGTCCAGTGACCGGGGCCGCAGCCGGCGTCGAGCGCGGGGCCGGTGACGGCGGTGGCCCAGGCCTCGACGATGCTCCGGTCGACCGGGTGGACGGCATCCATCGTCCCGAGGGCGTCGATGTACTCGTCGGCCCGGGCGTCGTACGCGGTCGAAGTCATCGGTCGAGGCTACGGCGTGATCGCGTCGACGAAGGCTCGCGCTTCGTCGATGAGCTGGTTCCAGCGCGCAGCTCCCGCGTCGACCGGGACCTCAGCCCACTCGCGCAGCGGGCGCCCCCGCATGATCATGGGGCCGGCCATCCCCTCGTCGACGATCTCGCCGACCCGCTCCTCGGGCAGTTTCACGACGAGCGAGCCGCTGTGGACGACGAACGCGAAGACCTTCTCGCGGATGCGCAGCCCCTCGGTGCCGAAGATCCGCCCGATGTCGACGCCCGGCAGGTCGCACTGGCGTTCGGCGATCGGGTCGAAGATCTCACGGCCCCGTGCCGTGGCATCCCTGTCGACCATGGCCCACACGCTAGCGGCGCGCGCGGCCCGGCTCGAGCACGAAGCGGTTCGCCGAGGGGGCGACCGCGGGTCGGCGGAACGGGTCGGGCCCGTCAGCCCTGGGCCACGCGCGCGGCGATGTCGGTGCGGTACTGCCCGCCCTCGAGCCCGATGCGCTCGAGCCCGGCGTAGGCCGCCTCGCGCGCTTCGCCGAAGGTCGTGCCGGTGGCGACGACGCTGAGCACACGCCCACCCGTCGCGACGAGGTCGCCGTCGCGCAGCGCCGTCGCGGCGTGGGCGACGTGGACGCCGTCGACCTCTTCGGCTTCGTCGATCCCGGTCAGCACGCGACCGGTGAGGGGCGCCTCGGGGTACCCCTCGCTCGCGAGCACGACCGTGACCGCGGTCGCCTCGGCGAAAGCGGGACGCGGCTGATCCTCGAGCGTGCCCGAAGCCGCCGCCAGCAGGAGGCGGGACAGGGGGTCGATCAGACGCGGCAGGACGACCTGCGTCTCGGGGTCGCCGAAACGGGCGTTGAACTCGATGACCTTCACGCCCTGCTCGGTCAGGATGAGCCCCGCGTAGAGGAGTCCGATGAACGGGGTGCCCTCGGCATCCATCTGGCGGATCACGGGCTCGGCGATGTCGCGCGTGACCTGCGCCACGAACTCGTCCTCGCCGCCGAAGCGCTCCGTCAGCCAGGGGAGGGGCGAGTACGCCCCCATGCCGCCGGTGTTGGGGCCCTCGTCGCCGTCGCGCAGGCGCTTGAAGTCCTGGGCGGGGCTGAGGGGGGCGACGTGGTCGCCGTCGCTCAGGAAGAAGAGCGAGACCTCGGGGCCCGAGAGGAACTCCTCGATCAGCACGGCGCCGCTCGGCAGGTAGCTCTCGGCGTGAGCCAGGGCCGCCGCGCGGTCGGAGGTCACGATGACGCCCTTACCCGCGGCCAGACCATCGGCCTTGACCACGTACGGGGCGCCGAACCGGTCGAGGGCGGCCTCGACGGCGGCGGTGTCGTGCGCGCGGACCGATCCGCCGGTGGGGACGCCCGCGGCATCCATGATCCGCTTCGCGTAGGTCTTCGACCCCTCGAGCTGGGCCGCGGCCTTGCCCGGGCCGAACACGGGGATGCCGTGCGCGCGCAGCGGGTCGGCGACGCCCGCGACGAGGGGCGCTTCGGGGCCGACGACGACGAGGTCGATCGCCTCGTTCTTCGCGAAGGTCAGGACGGCGGTGGGGTCCATCGGGTCGACGTCGACGAGGTGCGCTTCGCGGGCGATTCCGGCGTTGCCGGGGGCGGCGAAGATCGCGTGCGACTCCTCTTCGGAGCGCAGCGCGAGGATGATGGCGTGCTCGCGCGCGCCCGAACCGAGGACCAGGATTCTCACGCGGACAGCCTACCGAGCGCGGGATCGCACCTTCGCGCCGCGGGCGCAACGCAGGACGCGCGACCGTCCGGCCGCATCGGGCGGGCACGCTTGGCTTCGCAGGCGCATGTTCTCCTGCGTTGTGTCGCGGTGGGTCTCGAGGGAGGCGCCCCGACACCACGCAGGAGACCCGGCGACAGGGCGCGCCCGGGTCGGCGGTTCTCCCGTGTTCGCGCGCCGATCTCCTGCGTTGTGCCGCCACGCGCCGCGCGGCGCCCCCGCCACTGGCCCGCCGGTAGCGTGGATGCCATGCCTCCCCGCCGCATCGAAACCGGAGACGGCCGTGCCGCGCTCGCCGCGGTCGTTGCCGGAGATGCCCCGCGCCCGGCGACCGCCACGGCTGTGCGCTACCTGCTGCAGCTGCTCGTCGAGAAGGCCCCCGGCAACTCGGTCGAGATGCGCGTGCCGCCCTTCGGCGCGGTGCAGGTGATCGAGGGCCCCCGGCACACGCGCGGCACTCCGCCCAACGTGGTCGAGACCGATCCCGCAACCTGGATCGCCGTCGCCACGGGTCAAGAGAAGTGGGCGGATGCCGTGACCGCTGGCCGCATCGTCGCCTCGGGCGTGCGCGCCGACCTCAGCGCGTTGCTGCCGCTGCGGCCGTAAGGCGGTGCGCTCGCGACGGTGCGGTCGCGGTGTCCCCCCATCCGACTGACAAACGCTCGCTGCACTGACAAACGCTCGCGGAGGGCGTTTCCCGGTGCAGTGAGCGTTTATCGCCATCAGGGCACCGGCTCGCGTCCCGGCCCCGTCCCGCCTCCGCCCCGCACGCCCGCCGCCCCGCCCTCTCGACGCCGAGACAGAGCGACCCCGAAACGGTGCGGCGGTGGGACAATGGGCGTATGGCCGAGCAGCCCGCCCCCGAACGATCGTCCGCCGCGCGCGATGAGCGCCAGACGCTGACGGTTCGCCGCGCCCCGAAGTACGGCGTGTTCTTGGCGGCCGGGGCGTTCCTCGGCATCCTCGTCGCTCTCCTGCTCACCGTCTTCATCGACGGTTCCGACATCAGCCCGTACACGCAGGTCGTCTACTCGCAGATGCAGGTCTTCGGCTTCACGGCCCTGATCTTCGTCGTGCTGGGCGTCGCGGTGGGGGCGATCGTCGCCCTGATCTTCGAGCGCACCGTCGGCGGCCGGACCCGCCAGGTCACGGTCGAGCACGAGCAGCACGGCATCTGACCGGCACAGCGTCTCTCACGCCAGTTCGGCGATGATCGGGTGGATCGCGGTGTCGAAGGCGGCCACGTCGCCGCGCAGACCGTCGGTCACCGCCACGGTCAGAGAACCGATCCACCACACGCCCCGCTGGGCCAGCGGGAGCACCTGCACGTTCAGCTCGAACGAGTGCGCGCGTCGCCCCACGGCCCGCTCGTGCGCGGCGATCGCGCTCGCGTAGGCGCGGTACGAGACCCCGGGTCGGGCGGCGGCCTCGCGGGCGTAGCGGTCGTGCGCGAGCCGGGCGAAGTCCACTGCGTCGTCGGCGTGCGCCCCGATGGCCGCACGCAGGGTCTCGGATCCTTCGACCGGCAGGGTGACGAGCGTGTCGAAACCGTCGATCAACTCGAGGGGAACGGGCGAGGGGTGCGCCTGCGGCTCCACCGTCATCGCCCAATACTCGCGCCACTCCCGTTCGAGCTGGGCGTGCGCGGCATCCGTCCGCTCGTCCACCCACGGGGGCGGCACGCGACGCAGGGCGGGGAGCTCGTCGGGAGACCGGATGCCGAGGACCTGGCGCAGATAGAGCGCGACGAGCACCGTTTGCGCCGCGTCTTCGCGGATCACCCACTCCGGCTGACCGCCCGTCATGGCGTCATTGTAGGGACGGGGAGAGGCCTCGGGGTGGGCCTTGCGTCGGGGGCGCGGTGCCCGCGCGTGTTCGCCCCGGGTAGTCTGTTGCGGTGGCTTCCGCTCCCCACGAAAACCCGTACTCCGCCGCAGGCGTCGATACCGCCGCCGGAGATCTCGCCGTCGAACTGATGAAGTCGGCCGTGCGTCGCACGCACGGGCCCGAGGTGCTCGGCGGGGTCGGCGGTTTCGCCGGTCTCTTCGACGCCTCCGCGCTCCGCGACTACGCGCGCCCCCTGCTCGCGACCAGCACCGACGGCGTCGGCACGAAGGTCGCGATCGCGCAGGCGATCGACAAGCACGACACCATCGGCGAAGACCTCGTCGGCATGGTCGTCGACGACATCGTCGTGGTCGGTGCGCGTCCGCTGTTCATGACCGACTACATCGCGTGCGGCAAGGTCGTGCCGCAGCGCATCGCCGACATCGTCGCGGGTATCGCGCGTGGCTGCGCGATGACCGGCACGGCGCTGGTCGGCGGCGAGACCGCCGAACACCCCGGCCTGCTGGGCATCGACGACTACGACGTCGCGGGAGCGGCGACCGGCGTGGTCGAGGCCGACCGCATCCTCGGCGCCGATCGCGTGCGCAGCGGCGACGTCGTACTGGCGCTGGCCTCGAGCGGCCTGCACTCCAACGGCTACTCGCTCGTGCGCCACATCATCACCGGCGCCGGCATCGCCTACGGCTCCGCCTCGGCCGAGCTCGGCGGGACGTGGGGCGAGGCGCTGCTCGAGCCCACGCGCTTGTACACCTCGCCGCTGCTGCGCCTGCTCGACGACGAGGCCGTGGGAACCGGCATCCACTCGCTCAGCCACGTCACGGGCGGTGGCATCGCGGCGAACCTCGCGCGCGTCCTGCCCCAGAACACGTGGGTCGACGTGGACCGCTCGACCTGGAGCCCCTCGCCGGTGTTCCGCGTGCTCGCCGACATGGGCGGCCTCGAGCTGACGGCGACCGAGGGCACGTGGAACCTCGGCATCGGCTTCCTCGCGGTCGTCGCCGCCGAGGTCGCCGACGCTGCGATCGCGGCGCTGCAGGCCGAGGGCATCGCCACGTGGCAGGTCGGCGTCGTGCGCGACGCAGCCCGCCCCGAGGGCGAGTACGAACAGGGCGCCAAGGGCGTCGACGGCGGCGCCGTGCGCCTGGTCGGAACCTACGCGGATGCCGGCACGCCGGCGAACGGAGCGAGCTAACACCTCATGTGCGGCATCGTCGGCATGGCCGGGCAGGGCCCGGTCAACCAGGAGATCTACGACGCGCTCCTCCTCCTCCAGCACCGGGGCCAGGACTCGACGGGCATGGCCACGGCCGAGTCCAGCGGCGTCTTCCACATCCACAAGGCCCGCGGTCAGGTGCGCGAGGCCTTCCGCACGCGCGACATGCGCGCCCTGCTCGGCGACATCGGCCTCGGTCACGTGCGCTACGCCACCAAGGGCACCGCGTCGAACGAAGAAGAGGCCCAGCCCTTCTACGTCAACGCGCCCTACGGCATCGTGCTCGTGCACAACGGCAACCTGACGAACACGCGCGAGCTCACGGGCGAGCTGTTCCACAAGGACCGTCGGCACCTGAACACCAGCAGCGACACCGAGCTGCTCGTGAACATTCTCGGCTCCGAGCTGCAGTCCGAGATCACCGGCCCCGATCTCGACCCCGCCCAAGTGTTCCGCGCGGTCGCCCGCGTGCACGAGCGCGTCGAGGGCTCGTACGCCTCGATCGCCCTCATCGCCGGCTACGGTCTGCTCGCGTTCCGCGACCCCTTCGGCATCCGTCCCCTCATCCTCGGCAAGCGGCCCGCAGCTCAGGTGCCGGGCGGCGAGCCGCGCGACGAGTACATCGTGGCGTCCGAGTCGCTGGTGCTCGAGAACGCCGGCTTCGAGGTCGTGCGCGACGTGCTCCCCGGCGAAGCGGTGTTCATCACCCTCGACGGGACGCTGCACTCCCAGCAGTGCGCCGAGAACCCGACGCTCGCGCCGTGCTCGTTCGAGTACGTCTACCTCGCGCGCCCCGACTCGGTCATGAACGGCGTCTCGGTGTACGAGACGCGCCTGCGCATGGGCGAGCGCCTGGCCGACACCGTGGCGAAGTACACCCCCGCGGGGACGATCGACGTGGTCATGCCGATCCCCGACTCCGCACGTCCGGCCGCGATGCAGGTGGCCCGCAAGCTCGGCATCGAGTACCGCGAGGGCTTCTACAAGAACCGCTACGTCGGCCGCACCTTCATCATGCCGGGGCAGGCGGTGCGCAAGAAGAGCGTGCGCCAGAAGCTCAACGCCATGTCGACCGAGTTCCAGGGCAAGAACGTCCTCCTCGTCGACGACTCGATCGTCCGCGGCACCACCAGCCGCGAGATCATCCAGATGGCTCGGGATGCCGGGGCCAAGAGCGTGACGTTCGCTTCGGCGGCCCCGCCGGTGCGCTACCCCCACGTGTACGGCATCAACATGCCCTCGCGCCACGAGCTCGTCGCCCACGGCCGCACGATCCCCGAGATCGCCGAAGAGCTCGGTTGCGACTACCTCGTGTACCAGGAGGTCGACGACCTCAAGGCGGCGATCATGGAGGGGACCGACCTGGTCGATCTCGACATGAGCTGCTTCGACGGCCGCTACGTCACGGGAACCGTGTCGGAGGAGTACCTCGCCTGGGTCGAGGGCAGCCAGGAGTCTTGACCCGCCGCAGCGCGGGAACCATCGCCCTCGCCGCGGCGGCGATCGTGCTGCTGGCGTTGACCCTGCGCATCGCGGTGGCCTCGCTGTCGCCGCTCCTGACGCGCATCGGCGAGGAGTTCCCGCTCCCGGCGGTGGTGGTGGGCCTGATCGGCATGGCTCCTCCGGTGGCGTTCGCACTCGCCGGAATGGTGACACCGGCCATCGAGCGGCGCCTGGGGCTGGAGCGCTCGGTGCTGATCGCCGCAATCACGGCCGCGGTCATGCTGGGGCTTCGCGCGGCGGCGCTGGACGCGTGGTCGCTCCTCGGAGCGACGGCCGGGGTGTTCGCGGCGGTGGGCGTCGCGAACGTGCTCATCCCGACCGTGGTGAAGAAGTACTTCCCCGAGCGCATCGGGCTCATGACGACCGTCTACAGCACCGCGATGGCGGTGGCGACGTTCACGCCCCCGCTCGTCGCCGTGCCCCTCGCCGATGCCGTGGGGTGGCGCGGCTCGTTCGTGACGTGGGCCGTCGTGGCACTGGCCGCGGTCGCCCCCTGGGTCGCTCTGAACCTGCGCGCGCGGGCGTCGCGACGCGATGCGCTCGACGAGCCGCGCACGGCCGTGTTGTCGCGGCTCGTGCGTGTGCCGCAGACGTGGGCCCTCGTGATCACGTTCGGCGTGAACTCCTCGGTCGCCTACGGGATGTTCGCGTGGATGCCGCCCCTGCTCATCGACGTCGCCGGAGTGGATGCCGCGGAGGCCGGCGGACTGCTCGCGCTCTTCTCCTTCATGGGTCTGCCGGTGTCACTCCTCGTGCCCCTGCTGGTGGCGCGGCTCGGCCGCACCACCCCGTTCTACGTGGTGGCGGTGGGGTGCGGGGTGACGGGGGTGCTGGGGCTGATCGTGGCTCCGGCGACCGCGACCGTGCTGTGGGTCGTGCTCATCGGCATCCCGCCCCTGATGTTCCCCCTCGCACTGGTGCTGTTCGGGCTGCGCACGCGCTCGCACGAGACGACGGTCGCCCTGAGCGGGTTCGTGCAGAGCGTGGGGTACGCCTTCGCCGCCCTGATGCCGCTGGCCATCGGCCTCACGCACGAGGTGACCGGGGGCTGGATCGCGGGTCTCTCTCTTCTCGGCGTCGCTCTGCTGCTCGTCGTTCCCGCCGCGATCGTCATGGTGCGCCGCGAGAGCGTCGAAGAGGCGTGGGAACGTCGCACGGGCCTCACTTGGTGACGACGCAACGCGAACGCGAGCGAAGGGCGGCGACGGAAACGTCACCGCCCTTCGGCGTTCTGGCTTCTGCGGGTACGACGATCAGACGACCGCGGCACCGAGGTACGAGCGGTACGAGAACGAGCGGGAAGGCGTCAGGCCTTCTCGTTGTCGTATTCGTCGCTGTACTGGTCGGCCCACTTGTCGACGTACGCGTCTTCACCCGGAGCGGGTGCACCCAGTTCGCGCTCGAGAGCCGAGTAGTTCACCGAATAGGTGTCGTACTTCAGCTCACGGGCGATCTTGGTGTTCTTCGCCTTCTGACGGCCACGCCCCATGCGAGACCCCCTCACGATCGACGTCGAGGGCCGACTGTGGGCCCTGCGTATTGCGGTTCCGGACCGAGCCGGTAAGAGTAACAGCCAGGATATCACGGCGCATTCCGGCCGAGCCGTCGAGGGGCGGCGACCGGGCCGCGGCCGTCGTCGAGAGGAGACTCCATGACCGATCAGCCCCGCGCGAGCGTCGGTGCCGGAAAGGTGATCGCCGCCGTCGTCCCCGGGCAGTCGAGCCGGATCGTGCGCGAGGCGGCCCACTACGCGGCCCTCTCGCACGCCGAGTTGATCGTCGCCCACGTCGACACCACGCGATTCGTGGCCTTCGAAGACCCCGACGGATACGTGCACTCCTCCACGGTGGACGTGGCCGGGGCGGCGGCGAAGGCCGCCCTCGACGAGGTGCGCCGCGCGACGGCCGAAGCTCTCGGCGAGAGCACCGTCACCTGGAGCGTGCGCCAGATCATCGGAGACCCCGCCCTGGCACTGATCCAACTCGCCGACGAGATCGGCGCGTCGCTCATCGTGGTCGGTACGCGCAAGCGCGGCCTCGGCGAATCGCTGCGCGAGTTCCTCACCGGTTCGGTGGCGGCACGGCTGAGCCATCGGCAACGCCGACCGGTCCTCATCGTCCCGCAGGGAGAACCGGTCGGCGCCGAGGATGATCTGCCGTGGGAGTGACGCCCTAGCCGCGCATCGCTCGCGTGACGGCCTCGGACGCCTGGCGCAGTGCCGCCTCGATGTCGTCGACTCCGGATGCCGCGAGCTCTCCGCCGCGCGCGACGTGCGCCCGCAGTTCGGAGCGCACCCGCCCGCGGAACTCGTTGATGGCGGCATCGGCCCGCGACAGCTGTTCCCGGCTGCGCGAGCGCGGGTCATCGGCCGGGGTCGGTTGCGCCTGCTCGCGCTCCTCGCGCGAGGCGGCGGCCAGATCAGCGCGGAGGCTGCGCATCGCGTCCCGGACGCTGCCCCGCACCTCGTCCGCGATGAGACGCACGCTGTCGGCGAGGCCGGCCTGGATCCCCTCGAGGTCGCCCGTGCGCGCGGCGACCTCGGCGCGACCGGCATCCGTGATCTCGTAGACGGTCTTGCGGCCGTCGACGGTCTTGGTGACCAGGCCCTCCTCCTCGAGCTTCGAGAGTCGGGGGTAGATGGTGCCGGCGGAGGGCGAGTAGGTGCCGCCCGTGCGCTCGGAGAGGGCCTGCATGAGGTCGTAGCCGTGGCGCGGGGCCTCGTCGAGCAGGCTCAGGATGTACAGGCGCAGGTCGCCGTGCGAGAAGACGGGGCTCATCACCACTCCTCCTCTCCGGCGAGTTCCTCGGGACGCAGGCCCGAGATGCCGCGGCGCAGCACCGTGATCTCGCCCGAGACGGTGTTGGCGCGCACGTCGACGAACTGGCCCGCGAGCGCGCCGGTCGACCCGGTGAAGTTGGTCGGGCCCTTGCCGGATCGCACCTGGCCGTCGATCTGCACGCGGCCGCTGACCGACCGCGACACGTAGTTGGCGGGCAGCGAGCGGTCGAGGCGGATCGTGGCGGT
The DNA here is from genome assembly GCF_041079455.1 of Microbacterium sp. 16-032. Classification (NCBI taxonomy): domain Bacteria; kingdom Bacillati; phylum Actinomycetota; class Actinomycetes; order Micrococcales; family Microbacteriaceae; genus Microbacterium; species Microbacterium sp. 16-032. The sequence continues at coordinate 63,825 of NZ_JBFYGQ010000008.1, forward strand.
GCCGCTGACCGAGTTGAGCGAGACGGACTGCGTCGGTCCCGTCGAGTCGACGAGCATGGCGCCCGAGACCGTGTCGATCGAGGCCTTCGTGATGCGGCCGGTCGCGGCGACGTCGCCCGAGACGCTGTTGGCGCTCAGGGCGCCATCGAGCTCGCGCACCTGCACGTCGCCCGAGACGGCGTTGAGGTCCACGTCGCCCGTGAGGCCGTCGACGATGATGTCGCCCGAGACGGTGTTCAAGCGCACATCGGTGTGAAGCCCCGAGACGAGCGCGCTGGCGCTGACCACGCCGAGGGTGAGGGCGACGGTGCGCGGCACCGCGACGCTGACCTCGGCCTTCGGGCCACCCGCGCCGAAGTTGCGGAACACCTCGAGGAAGTTGTCCCACCGCAGCTGGGGGTGGTTGATCTCGAGGCGGCCGTCGACCATCTCGATGCGCAGGTCCTTCACGGTGACGCCGTGCACCTCGATGCGGGCGTCGGGTTCGTCGTGGGCGATCACGTCGACCTGGCCGCCGACGAGTCCGATCTTCAGCTCGCGCAGGGCGTTGACGTCGATGACGCGGGTCTCGCCGGGGTGGACGATCCATTTCTCCATGGCTGTTTCTCCTCACTCGCGATATATCGCGTTGGTTCGAGTATCGCGATATATCGCGAGTTGGTCAACCCCCGTTCGACGAGACGGTGCGAACGGCTTGTCAAGCCGAGTGCGGCGGGAGGCGCTCCCCCCTAGCGTCGGGATTCCCGACGGAAGGAGACAGCCATGCCGCAAGGGCGAGGATCGAACAGCCTGAAGGACCCCGACCTGTACGAAGAGCTGCGGAAGCAGGGCGACTCGAAAGAGAAGGCCGCGCGCATCTCCAACGCCGCAGCCGCTCGAGGCCGCGACGCGATCGGCGAGAAGGGCGGGCACGCCGAGAACTACGAGGACCGCACGGTCGCCGAGCTGAAGAAGCGCGCGAAGGAGCTTGGGCTGACCGGGTACTCGGGCAAGAAGAAGGCGGAGCTCATCGACATGCTCCGCACGCACTGACGCGATGGCCCGTCTCGTCCGGGTCCGCCCCTACGAAGACCCCGGGTACCGCCGGGTGCGCTCCGGCTCGGGTTTCCGATTCGTCGATCACACCGGGGCCTCCGTGCCCGAACGCGAGGCCGAACGCGCGCGCGGACTGGTCATCCCTCCCGCCTGGCGCGAGGTGTGGATCGCCCGCGAGCCCAACGCGCACATCCAGGCCGTCGGCACCGACGAGGCCGGGCGGCGGCAGTACACGTACCACGCGGACTGGTCGAAGCGGCAGGACAAGGGCAAGTTCGCCCGTGCCCTGCAGCTCGCCGAGACCCTGCCCCGAGCGCGCGCCCGCGTCACGCAATCGCTTCGCCGCGCCGAGGTCGACCGCGAGCGGGTGCTGGCGGTGTCGTTCCGCTTCCTCGACCTGGTCGCCCCGCGCGTGGGCAACGCCCGGTACTTCGTCACGAACGGGAGCAGGGGGCTCACGACTCTGCAGAGACGCGATGCCACGGTCGACGGCGACCTGATCCGTCTGTCGTTCCCCGCCAAGAGCGGCAAGCGCGCCGAGCTCTCGTTGCGCGATGCGGAGCTGGCATCCATCGTCGAAGAGCTCGCCCTCGGGCGCTCGCGGGCGGCGCTGTTGAGCTACAAGCGCGGGCGACGACGCGTTCCCCTGACGCCGGGCGACGTGAACGCGTACGTCCGCTCCCTGACGGGCGGCCCGTTCAGCGCGAAGGACTTCCGCACCCTGCGTGGCACGATCCTCGCGGCCGAGTCGCTCGCGAACGCGGGCACGACGGGCGGGAAGAACGAGCGCAAGAAGGCCGAGGTCGCCGCGGTGTGCGCCACAGCCGAAGCGCTCGGCAACACGCCTGCCGTGGCGAAGGCGAGCTACATCGACCCGCGGGTGTTCTCGCTGTACCGCAAGGGCCGCACGATGGAGCTGGGCGGCTCGAAGGACGCCGCGATCAGGCGGCTGATCCTCGGGGAGTGACTCCGGCTCGCGGCATCCCGGCGGGTCGATCCGGCTGGTCGCCCGATAGCGTGAAGGCGTGCGAGACGAGACCCCCGACGACGGTCGCCGATCGGCCCGTCGCGCCACACCCCGCTCGACCGGGGCCGCCCCCACCATCCACGACGTGGCCGCGGCCGCGGGGGTGTCGAAGTCGGTGGTCTCGCGGGCGCTCTCGGGGGCGTCCGGGGTCGCCGCCCACACCATCGATCGCGTTCGGCAGGCGGCGGCCGAGCTCGGGTACGTCGCCAACGCGCACGCGCGGGGGATGTCGGCCCACCGCAGTCACACGCTCGGCGTCTTCGTCCGCGACGCGTCGACACCGTTCTACGGTCATCTGCTGACCGCGTTTCAGGAGCAGGCGGCGGCTCGCGGGTACCGGGTCGTCACGGCGACCGGGGCCGGATCCTTTTCGGTCGACGACGAGCGCCGCGCTCTCGAGACCCTCGTGGCGCTGCGGGTGGAGGGGCTGATCGTCTGCAGCGGCGCCCTCCCCGTCGAGGACATCACGCCCTTCGCGCGGCGCATCCCGGCCGTCGTCGCGGGGCGCCCGGAAGAGGACCCGACGATCAGCAGCGTGTACTGCGACGAGGTGGGGGGTGGCCGTGCCCTCGCCGACCACGTGGCCGACCTCGGGCATCGCCGGGTCGCGGTGATGACGTTCACCCCGGTCTCGTCGATCACCCAATCGAGGCGCACGCACGCGATGGCCGAGCGCCTGCGCGAGCGGGGCGTCGACGTCGTCACCTTCAGCGGAGACGATGCCGGCCCGGGCTTCGACGGGGCCGACGCGATCGTCGCGGCGGTGCTCGCGGCCGGCGGAGTGACCGCCTTCATGGCGCCGAGCGACGCCTGGGCGGTTGCGGCCCTCGAGGCGTTGCGCGTGCGCGGGGTCGCCGTCCCCTCCGAGATGGCGGTGACGGGTTACGACGGTGTCACGCCGTTCATGACGTCGCTGCTGGGCCTGACATCGTGGCGTCAGCCGCTGCGGACGATCGGCCGGTTGTCGGTCGATGCGGTCGTCGATCAGATCGATGGGCTCGCCACCGCGGTGACGCACCACGCGATCGACGGAGAACTGGTCCCCGGGCGCACGGCCGTCGCCCGCTGACGTCGTCACCGTCCGTTCACCCGCCGGATGCCGCGGCGTCGATCGCGTCGCGCCTGTTCCGCGCACAATAGGGAACGTTCCCTATCGGCATCACGGAGAGACCGCATGAACGACCACATCGCCCACAAGCTGCCCCGAGACGACAGCGATCCCTTCCGCTACGGCATCTACCTGCGCCCCGACGCGAAGACCTGCCGCGCGGTGACCGCGGTGACCGACCAGCTGCGCGCGCAGTACGGCTTGCTCTCTGCGGGGGCGTTCCCGCCGCACGCCACCCTCGTGGGCAGCCAGCCGTTCGGGTTCTCCGAGCCCGCGGTCATCGGCGCGCTGACCGGCCTGCTCGACGGCCGCTCCGCCTTTCCCGTGCACAATGCCGGCGTCCGGGCGCAGGGTCGGGGCTACGTCTACGACGTGAGCGAGAACCCCGACGGCTCGGTCAACGACGACCTGGTGGGCCTGGCCCGTGACATCGAGGCGACGGTCGCCCCGTTCCGCTCCCCGATGCACAATCCCCTGCCCAACGACTTCGTCCCCGAGCTCTATCGCGGGCACCTCTCGCTCGCCTCGCACGACCTGTACGTGCGCCCCGACCTGTACGAGGAGGTGGGGGAGTTCATCCGAGAGCTCGACGTCCCCGTCCCCGCCGGCTTCTCGGGACGCACGGTGGTGATGTACCGCACCTCGAGCCCCGACTGGTCGGGACGCTGGTGGCAGACGATGACGTGGGAGCACGTGCGCACCTGGAATCTCGCCGGCGCGTAGCCCGATCCGATGAGTCCGGATGCCGCACGGTCGCGGCATCCGGACTCTCTCACTGCCCGGTCGGCATCCACTGCCCGGAGAGGGCGCGCAGGTGTCGGATGAGCACTCCGTGCTCTCCGCCCGCTCCCTCGGCGACGTAGTCGAGGCTCTCGTGGGCGCGGGCGACCTCGACGCCGGAGCGGAATCCCGTGTACGTGCCGCCGGCCCGCTGGAGGATGTGGGCTCCGGCGGCCACGTCCCAGGGGTGGGTGTCGAAGCCCATCGTGGCATCCGCCCATCCGGCTGCGACATGAGCGAGGTTCAGGGCTCCGCTGCCGGTGCTGTGGTGGTGCTGGTACGTGCGCGTGATCTCGGCGAGCAGGTCGAAGGCGCCCTCGCCGAGCAGGTCGACGTCGTGCTGCCCGGGGAAGCTCGTGAGCAGGGTCGAGAGCTCGGCGGGGCCGGATGCCGATCGAATCGGTGCTCCATTCAGGCGGGCGAGCTCGACGCCCGCCGAGAACATGTTGTCGGCGACGGGGTCGAACACGACGCCCGCAACGACCTCTCCGTCGAGCTCGGCGGCGATCGAGATGCACCAGTAGGCGAGACCGCGTGCGAAGTTGGCGGTGCCGTCGATCGGGTCGATGATCCAGCGCAGGGGGGCCTCGCCCGAGCTGCCGGTCTCTTCGCCCAGGATGACCGAGCCGGGTGCGCCGTCCTGGAGGACCCCGGCGATGGTGGCCTCGGCTGCTCGATCGTGGATCGTCACGACGTCGTGCACGTCGCGCTTGAACGACACGCTCATGTCGGAGCGGAAGGCGGCGAGCAGGGCCGGCGCGGCGGTTCGCGCGGCCGTCTCGGCCAGAGTGCGAAGGTCGTCGGGGGAGGGGTGCGTGGTCATGGTTCTCCTCGGGGTCAGGGGATTGATTCAGGTGCTCGTGAACGCCGCGTGAACGCTCGGCGACCGCTCGCCGGTCGCCTTGACCCGGTCTCTCGTGGTGTCGCAGAGTGAGTCCGTCATCAGAAAAGGGAACGTTCCCTATGACGGAAAGGTAGCCGATGTCGCTCTCGACACTCGACCGCCGGCCGACGCTCGCCGACCATCGTCGGCCGGCCTCGACCCTGGCCTGGCGGCGCGCCGACCGACGCTTGGGCGCCGCCCTGATGGTCCCCGCGCTCGCGGTCTTCGCCGTCTTCGTCTTCTACCCCCTCGGCAAGGTCGTCTGGCTCAGCACCCAGGGGACCGACATCTTCGGCCAGGCCGCCGGGTTCGTGGGAACGAAGAACTTCGCGACGATCTTCACCGACCCGCAGTTCGCCGACACGCTGTGGCGCACGGCCGTGTTCTGCGTCGCGGTCGTGGTCGGTCGCCTCGTCGTCGGGCTGCTCATCGTCATCCCGCTGACCGCGAAGCTCCGCGGCATCCGCATCTTTCGTGCTCTGCTGACCTCGCCCCTCGTGGCCTCGGTCTCGGTGGCCTCGGTCGCGTTCGCCGCGATGCTCGCTCCGGCCGGCGGGCTGGTCAACTCCGTGATCGCCCGCTTCGGAGGGGAGCCGGTGCCCTGGCTGACCAGCACCCAGTGGGCCATGCCGAGTGTGATCGCCGTGACGGTGTGGGGATCGCTCGGATTCACTGTGCTGCTGCTGCTCGGCGCGTTCGGCGCGATCGATCCCGACGTGATCGAGGCGGCGCACCTCGACGGGGCGGGTCCGCTGCGCACGCTCTGGTCGATCTCGCTGCCGCTCATCACGCCGACCCTGTTCTTCATCGTGGTGACGGGTGCCGTCGAGGCGCTCACGACGTTCGGGCAGATCCAGATCCTCACCGGCGGGGGCCCGGCGAACTCGACGACGACCCTGGTCTACACGATCTATCAGGCGGCGTTCGGGGCGGGGAGCGCCAACTTCGGCATCGCCGCGGCGGTGGGAGTCGTGCTGTTCCTGCTCGTGCTCGGCCTCTCGCTCGTGCAGTTCGGCGTGCTCGAGAAGCGGGTGAACTACTGATGGCGCGGTTGCTGTCCGCCCGCGCGCGCGTGCGAAGCGCCCTGCTCTACCTCTGGCTCGTCATCGCGGTGATCGTCGTGTGCTTTCCGCTCTATTACATCTTCGAGGGTGCGCTCACACCGACTGCCTGGCTCGACGAGGGCCTCGAGGGGTTGCTGCCCCTGCACCTGACGCTCGACAACGTGATCCGCGCCACCCAGGTCATCCCGCTCGGCCACCAGTTCGTCAACAGCGTGGTGGTGACGCTGGTGCAGACGTTCTTCCAGGTCGCCATCGGCATCGCCACCGCCTACGCCCTCGTCTTCTGCGGGTTGCGGGGCACGCGCGCCCTGTTCCTGCTGATCCTGTCGAGCATGATGGTGCCGGGTGAGACGATCCTCATCGCGAACTATTTGACGATCTCGTCGTGGCGGCTGATCGACACCCTGCCTGCGGTGTTCCTGCCCTTCCTCGCTTCGGCGCTGAGCATCTTCCTGTTCCGGCAGGCGTTCCTCAGCTTCCCGGGGGAGCTGCGCGACGCCGCGCTCCTGGACGGTGCCGGGCACGTCCGCTTCATCCGGTCGATGCTGCTGCCGATCGTGCAGCCGACGCTCATCTCGGTGACCCTCGTCAGCGCGACCGCCGCATGGAACGGGTTCTTCTGGCCGCTGCTCGTGACCAACTCGCCCGAGAACCGCACGGTGCAGGTCGGCATCGCCCAGCTCTCCAGCGCCGAGGCCGCCGACGTAGGCGTCGTGCTCGCCGGCGCCGCCATGGTCACCCTCCCCGTTCTCGTCCTCGTGCTGCTCGCCCAGCGCTTCCTCGCCGGCGGGATCACCGCCGGCGCCCTCAAATAAGACCCGACAGAAAGAAACCCGAGCCCATGTCTCTGCGCCCCCGCACCACGATCGCGGCGACCGCCGCGGGAGCCGCCCTCCTCCTCGCCCTCGCCGGGTGCACGGCATCCGGATCCTCCTCCGGAGCCGACTCCGGCCCCGTGACCCTGCAGTTCTGGCACGAGATGAGTGGACCGGCGGCGACCGAGCTCGACGCCCTCGTGTCGCAGTTCAACAGCGAGCACGACGACGAGATCACCGTCGAGTCCTCGTTCCAGGGGTCGTACGCCGACGCCCAGACGAAGTACACCGCTGCCGTGCAGTCGAGCACGACGCCCGACGTGTTGATGATGAACGACATCTCGACGGGCTTCATGGTCGACTCGAAGAAGACCGTCCCCCTCTCGACCTTCACCGCGAGCGACACCTCGTTCTCGCTCGACAGCTTCCCCCCGGCGGTCAGCGCCTACTACGGCGACGGCGCGGGCGGGCTCGCCGCCATGCCGTTCGCGGTGTCGCAGCCGGTGATGTACCTCGACCGCGACCTCGTGACGCGCTCGGGGCTGGATCCCGACTCCCCGCCGCGCACCCTCGCCGAGGTGGCATCGTGGGCCGAGAAGATCCACGCGGCGACGGGTGCCTCGGGCCTGACGATGAACATGTCGGACTCGTGGATGATCGAGCAGATGTCGGCCGCAGGCGGGGTGGACTTCTGCACCCCCGACAACGGTCGCGGCTCCGACCGCATCACCGGACTGCAGCTCACCTCGCCGACGCAGGTGGGCTTCATGGAGCGACTGCAGAAGCTGTTCCAGGACGGCTCGATGCTCAACCCCGGCACCGACAACAGCGCGATGGTCTCGGCCTTCGCCAGCGGAAAGGTGGGCATCATGCTCACCTCGACCGGCGCCTACACGACGGCCGATCCGAAGAAGACCGCGTCGACGGTCGCTGCCTTCCCCTCCACCGCCGAGTCTGACGACGCTGGTGTGGTCATCGGCGGCAATGCGCTCTGGATCTCGGGTGACGGGCACTCCGGCGCGCAGCAGCGCGCGGCCTACGCCTTCGTGAGCTTCCTGCACTCGGCCGAGGTGCAGGCGGCGTGGGCGAATGCCACCGGGTACCTCGCGTCGAACACGGGGGCAGCGTCCACCACGACCGGCGCGGCCTCGCTCGCCGATCCGAACGTCAAGGCCATGGCCGACCAGCTCGCGAACACTCCGGCGTCGAGCGCCGCGGCGGGCTGCCGCACGGGCGCTTTCCCCTCGCTGCGATCGACCGTCATCGGGGCGTTCACCCAGGTGGCCGAGGGTGCCGACGTGACCTCGACCATGTCGGATGCCGAGACGAAGGCCGCGTCGCAGATCGCCGCCTACAACACGGCGGCGGGCTGAGCCGGGAGCTCTCCGCCCGCGCTCCCGGTCTGTCAAGGCGGCCGGGAGCGCGGGCGATCGCGACGACGGACTGAGAGGATCGACGCGTGACGGACGACCTCTCGCCCTCGGACGCGTCCCGCGGATCCCTCCGGAAGACCGGCGTCGGTGACCCTGGCGAATCCCCCACGCGTCTGTACGGGCTTCTCTCGCCCGAGGCTCGCGCGCTGTACGAGCTGGTCCCCGGCACGCAGGAGCTGTTCCGCTCGACGGTCGCATCGCGGGGGGCACTCCGGCGGGGGTTCCGGCAGGACGACGCCTTCCGCAATCTGATCCGCGCGGCGATGGATGAATCCGCTCGTCCACGCGGATGGCGGCGCGACGAGTGGTCCGACGAAGAGGTCGCCCGAGCGGCCGCGGACCCGCAGCTGCTCGCGACCGCCCGGACGATGTCGAAGAGCGCGGCTCCGAACGGCTGGAAAGCGACGTGGAAGAGACGTCGGCAGCGCGAGACGGCGATCCTGGCGGTCTTCACGTACTCGCTGTTGTCCATCCCGACGGCCTTCGTGCTGAACATGGCGTGGCTCGCGGTCGTGGGAGCCGTGGGCGTGCTCGCCGTGGTGGGGTACCTGATCTTCCGTCGGCGCATCGAGAACCGGCCGGCGCCCGCGCCCCACCCCCTTCCCGCCGAGAGCGATCCCCCCGCGGGCGACGGCGCCCCTCGGCCTCTCTTCGTCGTCGAACGCGCCCCCTCGCAGCATCTGATCGCGCGCGGCACCGGTCTGGTCTTCCTGGCGGGCGCCATCGTCCTCGCGATCGGAGAGGTCATCGAGGGCGGCCCGCTCGCCGCCGTCGGGGTCACCGTGTGGCTCAGCACCCTCGGCGTTCTCGGTGCGGTCATCCTCGTCTGGGCGCTTTCGGTCGGGCGCGCGCGCATCGTCGGCTTCGACGATCACCTGGTCGTCCGCCCGGGGCTCCGTCGGTCGCGGGTGGTCGCGGCATCCGAGATCGTGTCGCTCTCGTGGTTGTCGGGCGGACGGCTCCGGGGCGCGGACGCGCGGGCCCGCACGCTGTTCACGGTGATGAGCGTGTACGACGACTTCCCGATCTCGTCGCTTGGCTCGAGGCGAGGGTCCCGCAGGGGTGGGTCGACCGCGCGTGACCTCGCCGAGTCGCAGGGGCCGCGGGCGTAAGGTGGCGCGGTGAACATGTGGCGGGATGTGGGCCTCGTCGCCGTCGGCGGCGCGATCGGTACGGCCGTGCGCGCCGGTCTCACCCTGGCGCTCGGCGAAGACCTGGGCCCGGCCCTCGTACCGCTGATCAATGTCGTCGGGGCGTTCGCGATCGGCATCCTGTACGGCTGGAGAGCGCGGATGCCGGAGTCCTCGCGTGCGCAGCGCGTGCAGCTGTTCATCGGGACCGGCATCCTGGGCGGGTTCACCACCTACAGCTCGCTCGCCGTCGAGTCGGCCGACCTCGGCCTGCTCTGGTGGGGGGTGGCGACGGTCGTCGTCGGGACGGCGGCGGCCTGGGGCGGCGTACTCCTCGGCCGTGGAGGGCGGGCTTCGCGCTGACGCTTGTCGAACCCGGCGAGAAAGTGGTACAAATGTGCCACTTACCGTCGTGGGTTCGCCGCGCCGGTCACCCGACCCGGAGGTTCGACGATGAACGCCGCCCCCTCGATCGTCACGCTCGGAGCCCACGTGCTCGATACGATCGTCCAGCCCGTCGATGAGATCCCCGAGGGACAGGGCTCGCTCCTTGTCGACGAGATCGTGATGTCCGCAGCGGGACCCGCCGGCGGCACCGCGCTCGTGCTCAACAAGCTCGGCGCGCGCGTGGTCACGAGCGGGGCCGTGGGCGACGACGTCGCCGGACGCGTGCTGGTCGGCCTGCTCGGCGACGCCGGCATCGACGTGTCGAACCTGCGCACCGACGAACTGCCGACCTCGGCATCCGTCCTCCCCATCCGCTCCGACGGGTCGCGACCGGCGCTCCACGTGGTCGGGGCCAACGCGCTCGCCGCCGACGTCGTGCCCTGGGACGCGCTCGCCGCCGCCGACCACGTCCACGTCGGAGCGCCCGAGCTGCTCGGTCCCGAGAACGTCATCGAGATCCTGGAGTACGCCCGTCGGCACGGAGCGACGACGTCGCTCGACTTCCTCATCGGCGGCGACCCCGCGTTCTACGCGCTCATCAAGCCCCTGCTCGCGCACACCGACTACGTGCTCCCCAACGCCGAGCAGGCCATCGGCTGGACCGGCGCCGACGACCTGCCCGCCGCCGCCCGCGCCCTGCACGCGGCGGGAGCAGCGGTCGTCGCGTGCACCAACGGCGGCGACGACATCGTGGTGGTCGACGGCGGCGCCCTCGAGTTCGTCCCCATCGTGCCCGCGGAACCGGTCGACACCAGCGGCGGCGGAGACGCCTTCTCGGCCGGCTTCGTCTTCGCCAAACTCCGCGGGTGGTCCTCGCGCGACGCCGCGCGCTTCGGATCGGCCACCGCCGCACAGGTCGTCGCCGGCGTGGGTACCGATCACGGCGCGTACGACGCGGCATCCATCGATGCTCTGCTCTCGGCGGGAGTGCTGTGATCGCGAGCGGTGTGCGAGAAGCCGTGGCGGACGCCTGCCGTGCTCTCGCCGCGCAGGGCCTGGTCAAGGGGACAGCGGGCAACGTCAGCGTGCGCGTGGACGGGGGCATCGCGATCACGGCGACCGGAGTGGTCTTCGCCGAGGCGGTCGCCGACGACGTCGTGATCGTCGACGGCGAGAAGAGAGTCGTCGAGGGGGCGCTCGCCCCGAGCTCCGAGCTCGACCTGCACCGCGCGGCCTACGCCGACGAGGCCGTCGGGGCCGTCGTGCACACGCACGCCCCCGCGGCGATCGCCCTCTCACTCGTCTCGGACCGACTGCCCTGCGTGCACTACCAACAGCTCGCCCTCGGAGGCGAGATCGACGTGGTGCCCTTCTCGGTCTTCGGCTCGGCCCAACTCGCCGCGGACACGGGCGACGCCCTCGCCGCAGCGAACGCCGCGATCCTCGCCCACCACGGCGCCGTCACCACGGGCCGGGACCTCGCCGACGCGGTGACGAACACCGCCCTGCTCGAGTGGGCGTGCGACATCTACCTGCGCGCGCGAGCGGTGGCGGTGCCCGCCGAACTCAGCCCCGAGCAGCAGGCCGCGGTGCTCACCGCCGCGGTCTCGACCGGGTACGGACACAAGCACGGAGCGTGACATGGATGCCGTGACCACCGACACCTTCGACTCGCTGAGCCCTCTCGATGGGCGCGTCGTCGACACCTTCCCGGTGCGGGGCCCCGCCGAGGTGGTGTCGGCGGTGGACCGCGCGCGGCGCGCGGCGCGCGAGTGGCGGTCCCTCGGCTTCGAGGGGCGCCGGCGCGCGCTGCAGGCCTGGCGGCGCGACATCGTGGCGCACCTCGACGACCTCATCGCCGTGGTGCGCGCCGAGACCGGCAAGCCCCGTGGCGACGCCCGGCTCGAGATCATGCTCGCCCTCGATCACCTGGCCTGGGCGGCGACCCACGCGCGCCCGGTCCTGCGTCGGCGTCGCGTGGGCGCGGGGGTGCTGATGCTCAACCAGTCGGCGAGTGTCGGCTACACCCCGTACGGCGTGGTCGGGGTCATCGGCCCGTGGAACTACCCGGTCTTCACGCCCATGGGCTCGATCGCGTACGCGCTCGCCGCGGGCAACGCCGTGGTGTTCAAGCCCAGCGAGTACACCCCCGGCGTGGGCGTGTGGCTGCAGCGCTCGTTCGTGCGTGCGGGCGGGTCGGCCGATGTCTTCGCCGTGGTGACCGGTCTCGGGCCCACCGGCGCCGCCCTCTGCCGCTCGGGTGTCGACAAGGTGGCCTTCACCGGGTCCACTGCGACGGGCAAGGCCGTCATGGCCGCGTGCGCCGAGAGCCTCACCCCGGTCGTGATCGAGGCGGGCGGCAAAGACGCCCTCCTCGTCGACGAGGACGCCGATCTCGCGGCCGCGGCCGAGGCGGCCGTCTGGGGCGCGTACTCGAACGCGGGTCAGACCTGCATCGGCATCGAACGCGTCTACGCGCACGCGAAGATCTACGACCGCTTCGTCGAGGCCGTCGCCGAGCGCACGCGCGAGCTTCGCGCCGGCGCCGACGACGCCGCGACGCTCGGTCCGCTCACCATGCCGCGCCAGGCCGACGTGGTCCGGGCGCACGTCGCGGACGCGCTCGCGCGGGGCGCGACGGCGCGCGTCGGATCGGCTCCGGCTCCCGGGACCACCCTGCAACCCGTCCTCCTCACCGACGTCGACGAGGAGGCGGACGCCGTGCGCGAAGAGACCTTCGGCCCGACCCTGGTCGTCAACCGCGTGGCATCCATGGACGAGGCCGTCCAGAAGGCCAACGCCGTGCGGTACGGACTGTCGGGCTCGGTGTTCTCGAAGCGTCGTGGCCGCGAGCTCGCCCTGCGCCTGCGCGGCGGCATGATCGCGATCAACTCGGTCATCTCGTTCGCCGCGGTCCCCGCCCTCCCCTTCGGCGGGGTGGGCGATTCCGGGTTCGGACGCATCCACGGGGCGGACGGCCTGCGTGAGTTCGCGTACCCGAAGGCGCTGACCCGTCAGCGCTTCCCGCTGCTGACGTTGACCACGATGCGCCGCACCGCGAAGGTCGACCGTCTCGTCGAGCGCATCATCCGGCTGCTCTACGGCTGAGCCGGAACGGCGCGGATGCCGCGGGCTCCCGGCATCCGTCGACGATCACCGCACCGAGCGCACCCGCATGATGATGACGGAGCCGAGCAGGCCCGCCAGCCCGCTCGCGAGGAACAGCCCCGAGAACCCGCCGAACAGCACCACGGCCCCCGCCCCGAGCAGGGGACCGAACGCCTGCGGGCCGGCGAGGGCGATGTTCATGATCCCGACGTCCTTGCCGCGCGTCTCGGCCGAGGGCAGCACCTGCGTGGCCAGGGCCTGGTCGACGGCGAAGAAGCACCCCTGACCGAGCCCGAGCAGCACGGCGCCGATCACCGCGGTCGACTCGGCCGGGGCGACGGCGAGGAGCAGGGCCGAGACGGCTTGAGCGACCCCCGAGGCGAGGACGAACACGCGACGGCGCTGAACCACGTCGCTGAGTTTGCCGAGGGCGACGGATGCCACGATCGTCACGACCATGTAGATCACCGTCGTGAAGACGAGGAAGCCGGTCGGGTCGGCCACCCTCAGCGCGAAGGTGAAGAAGTACAGCAGCATCGTCGTGGCGATCGCGTTGCCGAGGTTGATGAGCACACGGCTCGCGACGGTCCACGCGAAGTCGGGGTGACGCCGGGGGTCGACCCAGATCGACGAGAGGATCGTGCGGACGGTGAGCGGACCCAGCAGCGCCGCCTCGGACGTCGTCAGCGGAACGTCGCGCAGAACGAGCAGGAACGGCACGGCCAGGCCTACGCAGCACACGGCCAGCGCGAGGTAGCCCGAAGCCGTCGTGGTGAACACCGCGGTGACCAGCACGATCCCCACCAGGATGCCGATCGCGTTCGGTGCCGAGATCCAGCCCGACACGAGCCCCCGCTGCCCCGCGGGCACGCGGTCGGCCATGACGGCGGTGAGGGCGGCGGAGGCCATGCAGAAGCCCATCATCACCGCGGTCCACATCGTCACCGTGCCGAGCGACTCGGTCTGGACGCCGAGCAGCGCGAGACCGACGGACGCGAGCACGACACCGCCGAGGATCCAGGGGCGACGGCGTCCGAACCGAGACCGGGTCCGGTCGCTCAGCGCACCGACGATCGGGTAGGCGATGACCACGAACGTCCCCGCCACGGCGCTGACCAAGCCGTAGGTGACGAGCGAGACGAGCCAGTCGTCCGAGGCGTGCTGCGCGGCGATCTGCAGGGGCAGCAGCACCTGCACCGGGACGAGCTGCGCCATCCACAGTCCGAGCCACACCCCGGCGAAGGCCGCGATCCAGCCCGCGCGAACGGGGCGGGTGGGTTCGGCGTAGGCGGTGAGGGTGGCGGGCGTCGCGTCAGCGGTCACCGGATGCCGCCCGTCCGCGTCGCCGCGAGCGTCGTCACGGCCCACCGGCCGGCATCCGCCACGGCGTCGCGCGCGTCGCGCAGCGCTCCGCAGGCGTTGAAGAATCCGTGGATCTGGCCGGTGTGCGTCACGAGGTGCGTGGCGACGCCGGCGGCCTCGAGACGCTCGGCGTAGGCGACCCCCTCGTCGCGGAGCACGTCGAAACCCGACACCGCGACGTACGCCGGGGGCAGGCCCGAGAGGTCCTCGGCCCGCAGGGGTGAGACCAGCGGATCATCGGCGCTTCCGCCGCCGCTCAGGTAGTGCGCGGCGTACCAGTCCATCTGCGCCTCCGTGAGGAAGAAGCCGTCGGCGAACAGCTCGTACGAGCGGTGCTTGCGCGAGAGGTCGGTGACGGGACAGAACAGGATCTGGAACGCCGGTGCGCCCTCGGCATCGTCGCGCGTGACCGACGCCACGACTGCCGAGAGGTTGCCGCCCGCGCTCTCACCGCCGACACCGATCGCGTCAGCGGTTCCGCCGAACCGCGAGGCGTTGTCGCGGGCCCACCGGAAGGCGTCGACGCTGTCGTGGAGCCCCGCCGGGAACGGCGCTTCGGGGGCCAGCCGGTAGCCGACCGACACCACCGTCAGGCCCGAGGTCTTCGCGAGGGTGCGGCACGTGGCATCCGCGCTGTCGACCGATCCGAGCACCCAGCCGCCGCCGTGGAAGTACACGATGATCCCGGATGGCGCGCGGTCGAGGTCCGCGCGGTACACGCGTCCCGGAACCCGCCCGGCGCGGGTGGGGATCTCGACGTCGTCCCTCTGCCCGAGCTTCGTGGTCCCGGCGAACGTCCACGCCTCGAGTTCGATGTGCGCGCGGGCCTCGTCGAGGGGGAGCCGCTCGAAGTGGGCGCCGGGCGCGTCGTTCATCACGCGCAGAGACGTCTGCACCGCGGGGTGCAGGGTGTTGCCGTCGATCACGACGGGGCGGCCGTTCACCGCGCGGAGGGCCGCGGGCGGAAGCGACCCGAGGGCGCGCGCGCCCCAGCGGAGCAGGTGGTCCTGGGGACGGGGACGGAGCATCGCGGAACCCTTCTGTCGATCACGGCAGTGGGATCGACTATCGGGTCACTTTATTGCACACACGTACCATTTTGTGTGACGAAGATGTGAATTTGTCTCGGAGAGCAGGCGCTCTGCGCGAGAAACCTGTACGTTTGTGCCAACTAAGCGGGGGAGAGATCCCCCTCGCCCAGCGAAGAGGTCGCGGCGAGGGTCACGAACCCCACGATGGCGGCGCGTAAGGCGTGCGCCAGCGACTGGAATTGGACCTCCTCGGAACGGGCGATGCGATGCAGGGCGAAACCGTCGATCAGGGCGACGACCGCAGCGGCGGCGTGCGGATCGGTCACGCCGTTCGTCTGCAGCACGGCGGCCGCGAGTGCCCGCGTCTCGTCGAGGATCTTCTCGACGTGAACACGCAGGGCCGGATGACGCGAGGCGAAGAGGTAGATCTCGAACTGCGCGACCGTGTGGTCCTGCGATTGGCTGCGCACGATCTCGACGAACTCGTCGATCGCCGCACCGGGGCTGTTCGCGCCCGAGACGAGAACGGAGCGGAACTGCTCGAGCCGCTCGAGCTCTGCCGCCATCGCGTGCGCCACGGCCTCGCCGATCATGTCGTCGAGCGAGTCGAAGAAGTACGTCGTCGACGAATGCGGCACCCCCGCCGCGGCGGCCACCGACCTGTGCGTGACGGCCGCGATGCCCCCCTCGGCGATGATCGCGATCGTGGCGTCCAGCAGCAGCTCGCGACGCGCGCGACCGCGCGCCCGCATCGGCCGGCTCGTCGTCTCGCTCACGCTGTCCTCCTCGCCGACCGGGGTGGTCGGTGTCGCCTTCGGAACGGAGTAAGCCTATGACCGCCTCCCCGCCCTCTGCGGACCGGGTCCCGGCCCCCGACGTCGACGTGGTCGTGGTCGGCGCAGGTCTCTCGGGCCTGACCGCCGCTCACCGGCTTCGCCAGTTCGGCGCGACGGTGGCGGTGTTCGAAGCGGCGCCCCGCGTGGGCGGACGCGTGTCGTCGGCGGAGGTGGCGGGGGTGCACGTCGACCTCGGCGGCACGTTCGTCGGCCCCGGTCAGGATCGCATCCTGGCTCTCGCCGACGAAGTGGGCGTCTCTCGCTATCGGACCTACGCCGCGGGTCGCAACGTCATCCGGTGGCGCGGCGAGCACCGGCGCTACCGCGGCACGGTGCCCCCGGTCGGCGCGAGCCTGCTCGACGTGGGGCGGATCCAGCTCACTCTCGACCGCCTGGCGCGCACCGTCCCCCGAGGGAACCCCGCCGCCGCCCCGCAGGCCGCGAACCTGGATGCCGAGAGCCTCGGCTCGTGGCTGCGCCGTTCGCACGCCTCTCCCGCGGCGCGAGAGCTCATCGCGATCGCCGGCCGGACGACGTGGGGGTGCGAGCCCGACGAGATCTCGTTCCTGCACGCTCTGCACTACATCCACCAGGCGGGTGGACTGTCGTCGATGCTCGACACCGAGGGCGGCGCGCAAGAGGAGCACTTCGTCGAGGGCTCGCACGCGATCGCCGTGCGTCTCGCCGACGCGCTCGGGTCGGCTCTGCGGGTGAGCGCTCCGGTGCGACGCATCGAGACCGTCGCCGAGGGGGTGCGCGTGTCGACGGCCGACGAGACGGTGACCGCTCGCGCCGTCGTCGTCGCCGTGCCGCCGGCGCTGCGGGGCAGGATCGATTTCGCGCCGGCCCTTCCCCCCTCTCACGCGCAGATGGCCCAGCGCTGGCCGGCGGGGGTGCTGTCGAAGGCCTACGCCGTGTACGAGCGGCCGTTCTGGCGCGATCACGACCTGTCGGGGCAGGGGCTCTCCGACACCGGCCCGGTCTTCATCACGTTCGACGCCGGTCCCGCTCACGCCGGCGCCCCCGGCGTGCTCCTCGGCTTCATCGGCGGGGTCTACGCCCGCGAGTGGGACGAGCTGGCACCCGCCGAGCGCGCAGCGCGGGCGCTGTCGTCCTTCGCCGACCTGTTCGGCCCCCGGGCACTGGATGCCATCGGCTATATCGACCAGCGCTGGGGCGCCGAGCCCTGGGTCGGCGGCGGCCCCACCGCCGCCCCGGGGCCGGGAGCGGTCGTGCCCTACGCCGGTGCCCTGGCCACCCCCGTCGGGTCGATCCTCTGGGCCGGGACCGAGACGGCCGATCGCTGGACAGGATTCATGGACGGCGCCGTCCGCGCCGGTGAGCGCGCGGCGCTCCAGGCCCGCGGCATCCTGACCTCCTCCTCGACCGACCACGAACAGACGGGAGTCGCCCGATGACCTGGCGCCGCGAGTACACGCACCTCACCACCGCCACCGCCGACGCGGTGTGGAAGAGGTGGACCACCCCCGAGGACTGGGCCGTCGATGATCCCGACCTGCGCGAGGCCACCTTCTCCGTGCCCCCGCGCGTCGGTGACTCCGGCCGCGTGGTCAACCACGGAACCCCCGCGCAGCGCTTCACCTTCACCGAGCTGCAGCCGGGGGTCGCGATGAACTTCCGCATCGGGTTGCCGGGGGCGGTGCTGTCGTTCCCGCACCGCATGCGTCAGACACCGAACGGGCTGTCGGTGACGCACGCCGTCGAGGTCTCCGGTCCTCTCGCGCTGGTGTTCGGCCCGCTCGTGGGGCGCAAGATCGCCGCGGGCCTGCCGGCTGTCGTCCGCCTGGTGACGACGAACGCGCTCGCCGACATGGCCGCCGACGCGCGCGGGGAGTAGTCGGTGTCGCTGTCGATGACGCTCACGACCGCGGCGATGTGGGTGAGCGCGCGGCCTACGCGCTCGCGGGGGGCTTTCTCGCGCGATCCCGAACGATCGATGACATAACGGGACATATGTGCAACAATCTGCCGAGGGCGCGACGGCGCGCCCCGTTCAAGGAGGACCGATGACCGCTCGCTACGACCTCGCCAAGATCAAGCTCGGCAAGCTCATGACCGACCCCGATGCCGAGGGCATCATCCTCGACGTCATCCCCGACCTCAAGGCGAGCCCCACCTACCTCGTGGCGCGCACCCTCACCGCGAGCGCCGCCCTCAAGCTCGCCGAAGCGCAGATCGGCGCCGAGAAGGCATCCGAACTGCGTCGTCGCGTCGAGGCGCTCGAGGCGCTCGAGGCGTGAGGGGCCCGCGCGGCGAGGGGTAGATTGGCGGCGTGATGCCGCTCGTCTTCCTCGCCGTGGCCCTCGCCGGCGGCGTGGGGGCGGCGCTGCGCTATCTGCTCGATGTGGCTGTGCGGCGCCGCACGGGGGAGCAGTTCCCCTGGGGCATCCTGGTCGTGAATCTCACCGGGGCGCTGGTGCTCGGCATCCTGACCCCCCTTCCCGCCGGCGAGTCGTGGCGGTGGATCCTCGGGACGGGTCTGCTCGGCGGGTACACGACATTCAGCGCGGTGGCCGTGACCACGGCGCTGCTCGCCGAAGAGGGGCGCTCGCGCGCGGCGGTGTCGTACGCGGTGGTGTCGTTCGTCGGGTCCGTCGTCGCGGCGGCACTGGGTCTGTCGCTCGGATCGGCGCTCTGAGGCAGCCGCCCGCCGGGCGGTCCGAGGGGCGGGCGCGCATGGGATACTGAGCTTCGATACATTCCTGTATCGGACTTACCCGGAGGGTCCCCCCGTGTCGTACCTGGCCGTCCTGAGCCTGAAGAACCGCGCCCTCATCGCCCTCGTCACGATCGTCGCGGCGGTCTTCGGCGGGCTCGCGCTCACCAGCCTCAAGCAGGAGCTCATCCCCTCGATCGAGTTCCCCCAGCTCGCCGTCGTCACGACCTACCCGGGCGCGTCGCCCGAGGTCGTCGAGACCGATGTCTCGACCCCGATCGAGAACGCCATCCGCGGTGTCGAGGGACTCGAGTCCACGACCGCGACGAGCACGACGAACTCCTCGATCGTCTCGGCGGAGTTCACCTACGGCACCGACCTGGCGGGGGCGCAGCAGAAGATCCTCGCCGCGATCGCGCGCATCAAGGACCAGCTCCCCGACTCCGCCGACACCACCGTCGCGTCGGCGAGCATCGACGACTTCCCCGTCATCCAGCTCGCCGTCACGGGATTCACCGACGCCGAGGCGACGCAGTCGATCCTTCAGACGAGCGTGGTCCCCGACCTCGAGGACGTCGCGGGGGTCAACGGCGCGCAGATCGTGGGCGGCACCGCCCAGCGCGTGACGATCACCCCCGACACCGCCAAGCTCTCCGAGCGCGGCTTCAGCCAGCAGGCGATCACCGACGCCCTCGACGCCAACGGCGTGCTCTTCCCGGGCGGCTCCCTGACCGAGGGCGACCAGACCCTCACCGTGCAGACCGGGTCGAAGCTGACCAGCGTCGACGAGATCTCCGCCCTCCCGCTCGTGCCCACCGACGCCGCCCAGTTCCAGGCGGGGCAGACGAAGATCAGCGATGTCGCCACGGTCGCCCTCGAGCCCGACCCCGTGACCACGCTGTCGCGTGTCGACGGGCAGCCGGCCCTGACCATCGCCGTCACCAAGCTCCCGGCCGCCAACACCGTCGACGTCTCGCGCGGCGTCCTCGATGCGCTCCCAGGGCTCGAATCGCAGCTCGGTCAGGGCGCGAAATTCACCGTCGTCTTCGACCAGGCGCCGTTCGTCCAGCAGTCGATCGAGGCCCTCGCGCAGGAGGGGCTTCTCGGTCTGGTTTTCGCGGTCGTGGTGATCCTCGTTTTCCTCATGTCGGTGCGCTCGACGCTCGTGACGGCGATCTCGATCCCCACCAGCGTCCTCATCACCTTCGTGGGGCTGCAGGCCTTCGGGTACTCGCTGAACATCCTGACCCTCGGCGCGCTCACGATCGCGATCGGCCGCGTCGTCGACGACTCGATCGTGGTGATCGAGAACATCAAGCGCCATTACGTCGGCG
Organism: Microbacterium sp. 16-032; assembly: GCF_041079455.1. NCBI lineage: Bacteria > Bacillati > Actinomycetota > Actinomycetes > Micrococcales > Microbacteriaceae > Microbacterium > Microbacterium sp. 16-032. The sequence continues at coordinate 83,835 of NZ_JBFYGQ010000008.1, forward strand.
ACGCCGACAAGATCCCCACGATCGTGCGCGCGGTGCGCGAGGTGGCGGCCGCCATCACGGCCTCCACCATCACCTCCGTCGCGGTGTTCCTCCCGATCGCCTTCGTGGGCGACGTGACGGGAGAGCTCTTCCGACCGTTCTCGCTGACCGTGACGATCGCCATGGCGGCCTCGCTGCTCGTGTCGCTCACGATCGTGCCCGTGCTGGCGTCGTGGTTCCTGAAGCCCGGGAAGGTCATCCGCGACGCCGAGGGCAATCCGATCGACCCCGAGTCGCCGACCGCGCCGCCCTCGCGCCTGCAGAAGGCCTACGTCCCGGTACTGCGCTGGACGCTAAAGCACTCGTGGGTCACCCTCACCCTGGCCGTACTCGTGCTCGGCGGGACGCTCGCGTCCGTCCCCCTGCTCAAGACGGACTTCCTCGGCGACTCCGGTCAGAACACCTTCACCGTCACGCAGAAGATCGGCTCCGCCCCGAGCCTGGATGCCGAGGACGCGGCGGCCCAGAAGGTCGAGGCCGTGCTGCTCGACACCGACGGCGTGCAGACGGTGCAGACCTCGATCGGCTCGAGCGGGTCGGCGTTGCGCGACGCTTTCTCGGGCGGCGGCTCGGGCATCACGTACTCGATCACCTCCGCCTCCGGCGTCGACCAGGTCGAGCTCCGCGACCGTGTCCGCACCGAACTCGAGGCGCTTCCCGACGCGGGCGAGATCGAGGTCGCGGCCTCCGGCGGCGGACTCGGCTCGGCCGGCATCACCGTCGACGTCACCGCCGCCGACGGACAGTCGCTGCAGCAGGCGAGCGACGCCGTGGTCGCGGGCCTGCAGGGGCGCGACGGCATCGGTCAGGTCACCAGTAGCCTCTCGGCATCCCTCCCCTTCATCTCCGTCCGCGTCGACCGCGACGCGGCGTCCGAGCGCGGACTGTCCGAGCGCGCCGTGGGGGCGCTCGTCTCGGCGACGCAGCAGCCGCGGCAGGCGGGCACGGTGGAACTCGACGGGCGCGGGGTGACCGTGTACGTCGCCACCGCCAACCCGCCGAAGACCATCGACGACCTGCGCGCCCTCGAGATCCCGAGCGCGCGCGGCAACGTCCGCCTCGACCAGATCGCCACGGTGGAGCAGAGCGAGACCCCGCCGTCGATCTCGACCTCGCGCGGGCTGCGCACGGCCACGATCACGGTAACGCCGACGACCGACGACCTGGGCAGTTCGTCGGCCAGCGTCACCTCAGCCCTCGCCGACACCTCGCTGCCGCAGGGGGCCACCGCGAAGGTGGGCGGTTCGGTGACCGACCAGCGCGACGCGTTCAGCCAGCTCGGCCTCGCGCTGCTCGCGGCGATCCTCATCGTCTACGTCGTGATGGTCGCGACCTTCAAGTCGCTGCGCCAGCCGCTCGAACTGCTCGTGTCGGTGCCGTTCGCGGCGACCGGAGCGATCCTCATGCTGCTGATCACCGGTGTGCCGCTCGGTGTCGCGGGCATGATCGGTGCGCTGATGCTCGTCGGCATCGTGGTGACCAACGCGATCGTGCTCATCGACCTCGTGAACCAGTACCGCGCCCGCGGTCTCAGCGTCTTCGAAGCGACGGTCGTCGGAGGCGCGCGACGCCTGCGTCCCATCCTGATGACGGCCCTCGCGGCGATCTTCGCCCTCGTGCCGATGGCCCTGGGGATCACCGGCCACGGCGGATTCATCTCGCAGCCGCTGGCGGTCGTCGTGATCGGCGGGCTCGTGTCGTCGACGTTCCTGACGCTGCTGGTGCTGCCGACGCTCTACAACCTCATCGAAGGAGCGAGCGAGAGGCGCCGCGAGCGGCGGGCGGCGCGAGAGGCAGGGCACGTCGAACCGACGGCCGACGACGGGCACCCCCTGAGCCGCCGAGAGCTGCGCGAGAAGCACTGACACGGAACGTGCGGGATGCCGACACCCGGCGTCCCGTCCCTCTCGCGGTGCTCATCCCGAGGTGTCGGCGGTCACCGGTCGGGGTGAGCGTCGATGCGCGATCGGGGCGAGGCGACGAGCCCTCGACGGGGTGACCGGGCGCGACGCGCGGGGCGCGCTGCGCCGCCGAGCGCGCGGGTCGGCGGGTGGCCGTCGGCCGGGCGAGCGGGAAGCGGGGGCGTCGACGGGGGGCGTGGTGCGCCGCGGCGGGAGTCTGTGCGGTCGGGTGCGAGGTGGCCGCCGTCGCCGCCGACGCGAGGATCTGCGTGAACATCCCCGACCACGCGAACATCGCCGCGCACGAGATGGTCTCGAACAGTGCCAGGTTGATGGTCGCCGAGACGAAGAGCGTGATCGAGACGATCAGCCAGACGGTCGCGATTCCCGTGCCGATCGCCATCCGCTTGCCGAGACGGTGGAAGAGGAACGGCGCGCTCAGCAGCAGGGCGAGGAACCCCAGGACCATCGAGCCGGCGACCTTGTCGTGAAGGTCCTTGTCGGTGTTCAGGGGAATGCAGCCCACCAGAGCCAGATTCACGCCCACGACGTTCAGGCAGATGAAGGCCACCGTCGCGGCGCCGCGACGGACGGGACCGCGACCCACGCGTCGCACATCGCGCCGGACGCGGAAGGCGAAGACCACGACGATCATCCCGCTGACCTTGAGCGTGGTGTTGAAGAACGCGCTCGAGAGGTCGCCGAAGATCCCCAGCTGGCTGAAGTGCAGCTGCCACCACAGCGGGTCGCTCGTGGTCGCGATCGACAGCAGCAGTCCGCTGACCAGGACGATCAGGGCCGCCGCGCCGACGTGCATCGTCGGGATCGCGTCGAGGCGGCGCGCGAGGGCGCCCTGACGCGGCACCGGGAGCGAAAAGGGGACAGCGGAGCGGAGCGCGGTGCTCATGTGGGGGATCTTTCCTCAGGACGGAACGAGGATCCCCCCACACCGCGGGACCCTCGGCCCCCGTCGGCTCATTCGGGCAATGAGCCAGGAGAAAGCGTGGTCCTTTGCCTCCCCCGGCCTTGACGGAAACCGTCAGGGCACATGGTATCGTTCGCGCCGCCTTTTCAGGAAAGGGCTTGTCTAAGAAATTCCCAGGTCATATCGCCAATTCCTTGTCCCCCATTTGGGGGACAAGGGCGTCTCACGCGCGGTAGGAAATGCCCCATTCCCTGGTCATTTCCGCGCCGGGTTCGAGTCGCTCCAGGTCCGTCCCGGTCACGAAAGCGTTAGCCGGCGCCGTCATCGGCTCGATCGCCACCGCGAGGGACTGCCCCGGGTAGCGGTCGGTCGTGAACACCTGCGCCCAGCGGAACCCGTCGTCCTGCCACAGCTGGACGCGCCGACCGTCGGGAGCGGTGAGGGTGTGGTGCGCCCGGCCGTCGGCATCCCGCTCCCCTCCGCGGTAGCCGTTGTCGAGCGAGGCATCGCCGAGACGGCGACCCTCGCGCAGGTCGGTGGCGGCGTCGACCGGCACCTCGTCGACGGGGATATTGCGGTCGTCGAGGACGAGCGTGGTCGTGCCGGTCGAGTGCACCACCAGATCCTCGGTCGGCACGCCGCCGATCTGGAGATAGGGGTGCACGCCCAGGGCGACGGGGGCGGCCTTCGCCCCGATGTTCTCGATGGCGTGGGTCACGCGCAGACCGTCGGCGCGGAGGGCGTACGTGACCCGCGTGCGCAGGTGGAAGGGGTAGCCGGTCTGCGGCACCACGTCGGCGCCGAGCACGAGGCGATCGTCGGTGTGCTCGATGGCCTGATAGGTCCCGAAGCGCAGCAGGCCGTGGCTGGCGTTGCCGAACTTCGGCTCGCTGATCGCGAGCTGCAGATCCTCGCCGTCGAAGGAGTACCTGCCGTCGCGGATGCGGTTCGGCCACGGGACGAGGACGACTCCGGATGCCGCGGGCGTGGGCAGGTCGTCGGGGTAGCGCGGTACGAGGTCGACACCGTCGACCGTCAGCGCGCGCAGCGCGGCACCCACCTGGGCGATCTCGGCCGAGGAGTGCTCGCCGCGGAGGTGGAAGCGGGTTCCGGTGGGGTCGGCGGTCATGACGTGGCCTTTCGCGATCGGCGCGGGCGCTGCAGCCAGGGCTGCAGCATGCGGGTGACCCACGGGAGGACCGCGTAGGTCATGACGGGGGTGAGCATGAGGGTGGTGGCGAGCACGCGCAGCACGAGGGGGATCTCGGCGAAACCGGGGACGAAGCCCAGCAGCCACGACGCCGCGAGGTTCGTCGGGAAGAACCCGACCCAGATCGTCACGGCCTGCTTCCACCGCGAGGGAGCCGCCGGGACCGGCTGTTGGATCGGCTGGGTGCCGGCCTCCGTCACCGTCGCAGCTTCCAGGATCGAGCCGTGCGGGGCGTCGAACCAGCCCTCGATCCCGGTGCGGCGCTCGCTGCGCTCCTCGCGCGCGAAGGGGCGGCCGGAGTCGAGCCACCACTGGCGCTGCGTGGAGCTCTCCCACTCCTCGAGCGTCGTGATGTCGCGAAAGCGGTACAGCATGTACCAGAGGTCGCTGTCTTCGCCCGCGCGCACCCACCCCGAGCCGAGGAAGCCCGGGAAGGCGGTCGCGAGGTCGGTGCCAGCCTGCATCCAGGAGGTCGCTTCGGCGGTGCGCGTCGAGTCGATGCGCCGCTCGATCGCCACCGTGATGGGGTGGGCGTCGGTGTCTGCCATGCATCTATCTTCCGTCACCTCGACCCTGGGTCCCTCTCCCTGAAACCTGTCCCGCTCTCGACTACCTCTGTCCTTCTCTCGACGAACCTCGTCCCCCTTTCGGCGGGGTGATGTCCCAGGTATGGCTGTCTGATGCGCCGCGAAAGCGCCAAAAGGGGGACACGGGTCATCCGGGGGCATGGATGCCATTCCCAGGCGCGACCTGTAACGTGGTGCGGTCGGCTCTGGACACCGTGCGTGATGCGCGGATGGGTTTGTGAGTCCAAGGGGCCGATGGACAGGACGCGATCGCGGCCTCGACCATCACTAGTGAATTGGCCCCCGGCCGACGAGAGTCCGGGTATCGCACCGCTACGAGCGGTGTCGCTGTTTCGCGCGAACAGAACCCAGGAAGTTTCTCCATGCCCAAGAATAAGAAGCCCGCCGGCGGCCGCGCCGCCAAGAACTTCGAGCCCCGCTACGGCGCCAAGACTTCGTTCCAGGACCGCAAGCGTCGTCCCGGCACCGAGGTGCCCGCCAAGCCCGGCAGCAAGAGCCCCAGCCACCGCGGTTACCGCCCCGAGGCCGAGGCCACCGCCGACAAGGGTCGCTGGAACGCCGCCGACCGCGCCGGCCGTACCGAAGCCCGCAACATCCGCACCTCCGCCCGGGACGACCGTCCGGCCCGTTCGTTCGACGACCGCCCCGCGCGTTCGTTCGACCGCACTGACCGTCCGGCTCGTTCGTTCGACCGCAACGAGCGCCCGGCGCGTTCGTTCGATCGTGACGAGCGTCCCCGTCGTGACGCCGGTGAGCGTCCCGCGCGGTCGTTCGACCGCAGCGACCGTCCGGCTCGTTCGTTCGACCGCAACGAGCGCCCGGCGCGTTCGTTCGATCGTGACGAGCGTCCCCGTCGTGA
>NZ_JBFYGQ010000009.1:0-37896 GCF_041079455.1 Microbacterium sp. 16-032
CGTTCGTTCGATCGTGACGAGCGTCCCCGTCGTGACGCCGGTGAGCGTCCCGCGCGGTCGTTCGACCGCAGCGACCGCCCTGCTCGCTCGTTCGATCGGAGCGAGCGCCCGGCTCGTTCGTTCGACGACCGTCCGGCTCGTTCCTTCGACCGCAACGAGCGCCCGGCTCGTTCGTTCGATCGCGATGAGCGTCCCCGTCGCGATGCCGGTGAGCGTCCCGCACGGTCCTTCGACCGCAACGACCGTCCCGCGCGTTCGTTCGATCGTGACGAGCGTCCCCGTCGTGACGCCGGTGAGCGTCCCGCACGGTCCTTCGACCGCAACGACCGTCCCGCGCGTTCGTTCGACCGCAACGACCGTCCCGCGCGTTCGTTCGATCGTGACGAGCGTCCCCGTCGCGATGCCGGCGAGCGCCCCGCCCGGTCCTTCGACCGCAGTGATCGCCCGGCCCGTTCCTTCGACGACCGCCCGCGCCGCAACGACGGCCCGAGCCGTAGCGATTGGAACAACACCCCGCAGCGCTCCGCCGAGCACGAGCAGCGCGTCGACGTCGTGCACGAGCGCCTGCAGGCCGAGGCCGTGGACGCCGCGACCGTGACCGGTGCAGGCTTCGCCGAGCTGGGCCTGGGCGACAACCTCGTCCGCGCGCTGGCCGGTCTGGGCGCGGCCAGCCCGTTCCCGATCCAGGCGGCCACGGTCGCTCCGATCCTCGAGGGACGCGACGTCCTCGCTCGCGGCCGCACCGGCTCGGGCAAGACCATCGCTTTCGGTGCGCCGCTGGTCGAGAGCATCCTGCGCTCGCAGGCGGGTCAGCGCCGCGAGTTCGGTCGCGCCCCCAAGGCGATCATCCTCGCCCCCACGCGCGAGCTCGCCCTGCAGATCGACCGCACGGTACAGGTGCTCGCGCGCAGCGTGGGCCTGTTCACCACCCAGGTCTACGGCGGCGTGCCCCAGGCGCGCCAGGTCGGTGCGCTCAAGAAGGGCGTCGACATCGTCATCGGCACCCCCGGACGCATCGAAGACCTGCTGAACCAGGGCAAGCTCGACCTCTCGCAGGTGCAGGTCGCCGTCCTCGATGAGGCCGACCACATGTGCGAGCTCGGCTTCCTCGAGCCCGTGCAGCGCATCCTCCGCGCGACCAAGAAGGACAGCCAGAAGCTCCTCTTCTCGGCCACGCTCGACCGCGAGGTCGCGGCCCTCGTCGACGAGTTCCTCGTCGAGCCGGCCGTCTACGAGGTCGCCGGCGAGGATCAGGACTCGAGCACCATCGAGCACCGCGTTCTCGTCATCGAGCACCGTGACAAGGCGCAGATCCTCGACTCGCTCGTCGACCGCGAAGGCAAGACCCTCGTCTTCGCCCGCACTCGCGCGTACGCCGAGATGCTCGCCGAGCAGTTCGACGACGCCGGTATCGCGGCGGTGGCGCTGCACGGCGACCTGAACCAGCAGAAGCGCACGCGCAACCTCGAGAAGCTCACCTCGGGTCGCGTCAACGTGCTCGTCGCCACCGACGTCGCCGCCCGCGGCATCCACGTCGACGACATCGACCTGGTCATCCAGGCCGACGCCCCCGACGAGTACAAGACGTACCTGCACCGCTCGGGCCGCACCGGCCGCGCCGGTCGCGCCGGCACCGTGGTCACCCTGATCACGCGCCAGCGTCGTCGTCGCATGACCGAGCTGCTCGACCGGGCCGAGATCCAGGCTCCCTTCGAAGAGACCGCGCTCGGCGACGACGTGCTCGAGGAGCTCTCGGGTCGTCAGCTGTCGAACGTCGACGCGTAACCCGCCTCTCGAAACCCCCGTCGCGACCGCGGCGGGGGTTTCGTGCATCGCGGGCGCGGAGACGCGACGCTCGCGCGAGCCGAGCGGGCACGATGCTGAGCGGGCTGCTCCTGCGTGAGATGTCGGGGAGCGAGGCCCTCAGAAGAGCGTCGGCTCGCTCGCGGGCGCGACGCGCGGACGAGTGGATGCCGAGACCCCGACCGTTCGCACGGGTCCGAGGCTGCTCGCCGGCGCGGTGCGTGCCGCGAGGCCGGGCTGGGGCCGGCCGCGCGGGTGGTCGTCCTCGTCCCACCCGTCCAGCCGGTGCATACGCAGGAGGGGGCGCATGCGTTTGCCGAGCCACGTGCGGTACGCCTTCGGTGCCGAGGTCGAGACACCCGGGTACAGCCCCCGGTACGACGAGACCAGGTGCGGATGCTCGCGCTCGAGCCACTCGAAGAACCACTGCTTCGCGCCGGGCCGCAGGTGGAGTGCGCCGTAGACGACGCGCGCCGCGCCGGCGGCTCGAATGCGGGCCAGGGCGTCGTCGAGCGCCGCGACCGAGTCGGTGAGGTGCGGCATGACGGGCATGAGGAACACCGTCACGCGGAAGCCCGCGGCGGTAGCCGCGCGCACGGTCTCGAGCCTCGCCTCGGCACTCGGGGTCCCGGGCTCGATCGAACGCTGGAGCGCGTCGTCGAAGACCGCGATCGACATGGCCAACGACACCGTGACCTGTTGTGCGGCCTCGGTCAGCAGCGGGAGGTCGCGCCGCAGCAACGTCCCTTTGGTGAGGATCGAGAACGGTGTGCCGTTGTCGGTGAGAGCCCCGACGATGTCGGGCATGAGGCGGTACCGCCCCTCGGCGCGTTGGTAGGGGTCGGTGTTCGTCCCGAGCATCACGGGTTCGCGCGCCCATGACCCCCGGCGCAGCTCGGTGCGCAGTACCTCGGCGACATTCACCTTCACCACGATCTGCGAGTCGAAGTCGGCCCCGTAATCCAGGTCGAGGTACTCGTGCGTTTTCCGAGCGAAGCAGTTGTGGCTGATGACCCCGTTCGCGATGAAGTCTTCGGTACCCGTCGTTATGTCGATCATGTCGATGTCGTAGCCGATGTCTTCGACTTTGACGACCCTCAGGTCCGAGCTGGTCTTCACCGCTGTCCCTGAGACGTCGACCTTGCGGGTGATGGACGGCCGGGCGATATCGAAGAAGCGCTGCCGCGAGGCTAGCCCCCCGCGAAGACGGATGTAGGACACGCCGTTCGGGCGGGCGGGTTCGCGAACAGCATCGAAGTGGAACGCGGCGAGAGCCTCTTCCGTCAGCGCGAGGAGCTCCTCATTCGCATTGCTGATTCGCACGATCCCGCGCGAACTCGAGCCCTCCGCGTCGAAGATGCCCCCGAGGAAGCCCGCCATCCAATCCCGACTTCGTGTGCTCGGTATCGCGGTGTAGTCCTCGATGCGCGCAACATCCCGCATCTTGGCCGTGTGCAGAGCCGTCATGGGTCGGCGATGCGCGGGCACGGGGAAGGGCCGGACCATCGTGACGATGCCGATCTGCTCGAGAAGCTCCTTCGAGAGGTCGAGCGCTTCGCGATCGGCGAGGGCGAGTCGGAACCGGTGAATCGCGCGGACTCGGTTTCCGTCGTCGTAGGTCTTGTGAAGGATCATCGCGTCACCGCGCACCATGCCCGTCAGATACCCCTGGCGCCAGTCGGGACCCATCGCCTGTGCGTAGGGGCGGGCGCCCGTTCCGAAACCTTGCAGACGGTTCGACACCGTGAGGCGAGGGCGCTGTTCGCCCGCGAGGGGCGAGTCGGTGACATGCTTCCACCCGCGTTCCGTCAGGAACCGGTGGTCTGCGCTGCCCTCGATCTCGGTTCCATCAGCGAGGGTGACGCGATGGAGGCGTTTGCGAGTGGTCCATTTCGCGCGAACGGTTGTTCGGACATAGTGGCGATATCGCGCTCCCTGCTCGGTGCCGATGATCTCGTCTCCGACGCGGATCTCCGACAGCGGGACCTGGCGGCCGTCCGCTTTCAGGATGAGGGTGTCCGGGGAGAGGCAGTACGAGCACGCATGGCTGCACCCCCGGTAGGGATTCACCGTCCAGTCGAACGGCATGGCCGAGACGCCGGGCACGCGGTTCAACGCGCTCTTGCACAGCACCTCGTGGAATGTCATTCCGGCGAATTCCGGCGTGGTCACCGACCGCACGAGGCCGTCCATGCGCTCCATGCCCGGGAGTGCCGCGGTGTCCTCCACCCCCAGCTGCTGTCCCTGCCATCTCATGCGAACAGTCGAACACATGTTCGACGAATCGGCAACACGGCACCCGAGTCGTTCGCGGAGAGGGTCGAGCACCCGCGACCTCGCCTCCACCCGGGTCGACCGTTCAGGATGCACCCGCGAGAATGGAAGCGTGACCAGCCACGACCCCGAGACTTCGCCCCGCCGCGCCGCGCGCGCGGAGGCCGAGCGACTCGCGACCGCGGCCCTCACCCTTCCCGTCGTTCCCGGTGGCGACGACTCCGCCGCAGCGCCTCCGACCCGTCGGGCTCTGCGGCGAGACGACGACGCCCCCGAGGCGGGGGAGTCCGAGCCCCGCGGCATCCGTCGACTCGCCCCCGTCCTCCTGCGCCGCCGCCTGGCGGTGGTCGCCGCGGCCGCCGTCGTGGTCGCCGGTTGCGTGGTGGCGATCGGGGCCGCCGCCTCGGGAGGCGGGCCCGACGGGTCCACCGACGCCGTCGCGCAGATCGCCGGCCCCCCGGTGGTCGCGGACGACGGAATCCCCGTGCCGCAGCTCGCGGCCGTCGCCGCCACGGCGACCCCGTGCGACGACCCCGCCTTCACCTCCGCGCTGGCCGCGGGAGACGACGCCGCAGTCATCGACGCGGCGGGGGGCGGGCAGGCGTTCCGCGCAGCGGTGGCATCCGGGATCGCCCCCTGCGTCTCGCTCTCCGACCCGAACCGCGAGTGGCTCGTGGTCAACAAGCAGCGTCCGTACGACCCGGTCGACTACCAGCCCGGCGACCTGGTCATGCCCGCAGACGTCCGCGCCCTCGAGGATTCCGCTCTGCGCGCCCCCGCCGCGCGCGCGCTCACCTCGCTCGTGAAGGCCGCATCCGCCGCCGGCGTCGGTGAGATCGGCTACCTCAGCGCCTACCGCTCGTACACGACGCAGAAGTCGACCTACGCCGGGCGCGTGGCGGTCGGGGGCGTCGCCGAGGCCGATCGCGAGAGCGCGCGGCCCGGCTTCAGCGAGCACCAGTCGGGGATGGCCGTCGACATCGTCCCCTGCAACGGTTCGTGCAAGACGCTCGACGACGTGGCGGCGTCTCCGCAGGGCGCGTGGGTGCGCGATCACGCATGGGAGTTCGGCTTCATCACGCGGTACGCCGAAGGGCGCGAGAGCGTCAGCGGGTACGAGCCCGAAGCGTGGCACCTGCGCTACATCGGTCCCGAGCTCGCCCGGGCCTACCACGAGGGCGGTTTCACGACCCTCGAGGAGTTCTTCGGGCTGCCTGCGGCGCCGACCTACTGACTCAGTTCACGACGCCGCCGCTGCAGGTCTGCTGCGCGGCGCTCGATCCGGTGATGGCGGGCGGGAGGGCGACTGCTCCCGTGTTCGGATCGACCTCGCCGGGCTCCGGCGCGGGGCCCTCCGTCGGCGCCGGCTGTTCTCCGGGGGCCGGCTCGGCGATCACCGTGCCGTCGTTGACCGCCACTCCTCCGGTCACCTCGATCGACCGGTTCTCGCGCAATGCATCCCAGAGCACCTCGGCCGCGGCGTAGTCGGGCGCCACGCGGTTGGCATCCGAGCGGGCCTCGACGGTCGGGTACTGCACGAAGACGATGTCTTCGAAGGGCACGTCCTTCACCGCGGAGGCGACCTGGACGAGGGTCAGGGGGTTCGTGAGGCTCTGCGTCGGCGTGACGTTCCGAAGGCCGGTCGAGGCCAAGCGCAGCACCGTCGAGGGGTTCGACAGCACCTCTTCGCTGACGAGCTTGCGCGCGAGGCGGGACATGTACTGCTGCTGGTTGCTCACGCGGGCCAGGTCGCTGCCGCCCACTCCGTATCGGGTGCGCAGGAACTGCAGCGCCTCGAGGCCCTGGATGGTCCGCGGTCCCGCTTGCCAGTCGATGCCCGTGTTCGCATCGCGCATGTCGCTCGCGAGGCAGATCTCGACGCCGCCGATCGCGTTGGTGATCTCGATGACGCCGCCGAAGGTGACCATCGCGCCGAATTGGATCTGCTGGCCGCTCATATCGGCGATGGCGGTGATCACGCACGAGAGTCCGCCGTACGTGTAGAGCTCGTTGATCTGCAGGGTGCCGCCGCCGAAGCGGCCCCCGTCGGCGGTGTCGCACGCGGGGGCGTCGAAGATGAGGTCGCGCGGGAACGAGACGACCGTGACCTTCCGGGGTTCCTCCGAGATGTGCACGAGGATGTTCACGTCGTTCAGGCGTCCGCCCGCGTCCGCACCCTCGCAGCGGTCACCCAGGAGGGCGATGAGCTCTTCTTCGCACTCGTCGATGCCGACGAGCATCATGTTCACGCCGCCCGAGAGCGCCCCGAGGTCGGGCGGGACGGCCGGCTGATTCTCGACGACCACGGCTTCTTCGACGAAGTCGGCGGTGAGGTCGTACGCCGTGTACGACACGACTCCGATCACCGCGACGGTGCCGACCACCGCGGCGACGGCGAGGAGCTTCGCGAGCTGGCCGAACGGGTTCGGCGAAGGCAAGCGGGCGTGCTGCGCGACGGTGCGACGGCGCCGGGGCATGGCTCCTCCTCGGGTTTCGTCGAGTCTAGGGGGACCGGATGCCGGGACCCCGGCGCGACGACAGGGGGGGCGAGGCGAGGGTCGCCGTTTTCGGACCCCGTCCAAACTGAACGTTGGTGATGAAACCTCTCTGAGTTATGTTTGTGCAACGCGCGCCACCGATGTCGCGCAGATCGCTCAATTCATCCCCCCGTTTGGAGCGCACGATGGGTCGAACCCTGCGTTCGGTCGCGGCCATTTCCCTGGCCGGACTGTTCACCGTTGCCGGAGCCACAGCCGTTCAGGCTGCCGACGTGGGCGAGGAGGTGACGCCTCCCACACCCATCGAATCCGCGACGGGCCGGTACATCGTGGTCCTCGACGAGGCCCCCGTCGCCACGTACGAGGGCGGCGAGCCGGGCCTCGACGCCACGAAGTCCGACGAGGCGCGGCTCGATGCCGACTCCCCGCAGGCGCGGAAGTACTCCGCCTTCCTCGAGGAGCGTCAGCAGAACGTCGCCGACGAGGCGGGCGTCCGCCCCGATGCCACCTACACGATCGCCGTCAACGGCTTCAGCGCGAGCATGGACCCGAACCAGGCCGCCAAGCTCGCCGCGACCAAGGGCGTGCAGAAGGTCGTCCCCGACGAGATCCGCCACCCGGTCGCCGTCCCCTCGACCGAGTTCCTCGGCCTCGAGGGCGACAACGGTGTCTGGCAGAAGATCGGCGGCATCGGTTCGGCCGGCGAGGGCGTCGTCGTCGGTGTCGTCGACACCGGCATCGCGCCCGAGAACCCCGCCTTCGCGGGCGAGCCGCTGGGCACCACCGCCGGTTCAGAGCCGTACCTCGACGGCAACGACGTCGTCTTCCGCAAGGGCGACGGCACCGACTTCCGCTCCCCGCGCGTGGCCGAGGGCAACGGGTGGTCGCTCTCGGACTACTCGACCAAGCTCGTCGGCGCCCGGTACTTCGACCAGGGTGCCGCCGCCACGGGCTTCACCTTCGAGGCGGACTACCGCTCGCCCCGCGACGGCGACGCGCACGGCTCCCACACCGCCAGCACCGCGGCGGGCAACAACCAAGTCGACGCGAGCGTCGAGGGCATCGACTTCGGTGCGATCTCGGGTGTCGCCCCGGCGGCCAAGGTCGCCGCGTACAAGGCGTGCTGGGCGGGTCCCGACCCGCTCGTCACCACCGACGACGTCTGCGCTCTGAGCGACCTGCTCGGCGCGATCAACGCCGCGGTGTCCGACGGCGTCGACGTCATCAACTACTCGATCGGCGGAGGCGCGGCCACCACCACGCTCTCCCTCGAGGACCAGGCCTTCTTCAACGCCGCCGCGGCCGGCGTCTTCGTCTCGGTCTCGGCCGGCAACTCCGGACCCGGCGCTTCGACCGCCGACCACGCCTCGCCCTGGTACACCACCGTCGCGGCATCCACGATCCCGACCTACGAGGGAACCGTGAAGCTGCCCGACGGGTTCCAGGCCGCGGGAGCATCGGTGTCGGTGCGCGAAGGTCAGGATGTGACGGCACCCGTCGTCTACGCCGGCGACATCGCGGCATCCGGAGCCGATCCCGCGAACGCGGCGCTGTGCCTGATCGGATCGCTCGATCCCGCGAAGGCTGCCGGAAAGATCGTCGTGTGCGATCGCGGTCAGAACGCGCGCATCGAGAAGTCGCAGGCGGTGAAGGATGCCGGTGGCGTGGGCATGATCCTCGTCAACGTCACGCCGGCCTCGGTCGACAACGACTTCCACTCGGTGCCCACCGTGCACATCGACGCGCGCTACCGCGACGCTCTGCTCGCCTACGTGCGCGGGACGGCGGACGCCACCGCGACCCTCGTCGGCGAGAACGTCACGGGCGAGACGACACCGACGCCCCAGGTCGCGGGCTTCTCGAGCCGCGGACCGATGCTCGCCGACGGCAGCGACATCCTGAAGCCCGACGTGTCGGCTCCGGGTGTCGCGATCCTCGCGGCGGCGGCCAACGCGCCCGGCGCCACCCCGACGTTCGAGTTCCTCTCGGGCACGTCGATGTCGTCGCCGCACGTGGCGGGCCTCGGGGCCCTCTACCTGGGCGAGCGCCCGCTGGCGGCTCCGGCCGAGGTGAAGTCCGCGATGATGACCACCGCGTACGACACCGTCGACGTCGAGGGCGCTCCGGCTCAGGACCCGTTCGCGCAGGGCGCGGGCCACGTCGATCCGACGAAGTACTTCGATCCGGGTCTGCTGTACCTGAACGGTCCGGCGGACTGGGCGGCGTTCCTCCAGGGCAAGGGCCTCGAGGACTTCGGCGTCGCCCCGATCGACGGCAGCGACCTGAACCTCGCGTCGATCTCGATCGGCTCGCTCGCGAAGCCGCAGACCATCACGCGCACGGTCACCTCGACGAGGGCCGGGACCTTCTCGGCATCCATCGACGTCCCCGGAGTGGATGCCACGGTCGAGCCGGCCACGCTCGAGTTCGCCGCGGCGGGCGAGCAGAAGACGTTCACCGTGACCTTCTCGCGGACGGACGCGGATGCGGAGCAGTGGACGAGCGGGTTCCTCACCTGGACCGGCGACGGTACGCAGGTGCGCTCGCCGATCGCGATCCGCCCGGCCACCGCCGAGGCTCCGGCCGAGGTCTCGGGCACCGGCCTGTCGGGATCCACGGCGGTCGAGATCCTTCCGGGCGTGGGCGGCGAGCTGCCGCTGAGCGTGTCGGGTCTCGTGGCCCAGACGCTGCTGGCCGATCCGGACAACCCGGTCGCCGGTCACAGCGGTAACCAGGACTCGGGCGACGCCGACGGATACGTGCGGTGGACCGTCCAGGTGCCCGAGGGTACGACCCTCTCGCGCTTCGACCTGGACTCGTCGGACGACACCGGCAGCGACCTCGACCTGTTCGTGTCGCGCGTGGTGAGCCCCGACGACCTGCGGTACTACGAGCGGTTCACCTCCGCGACGGCCTCGGCCGACGAGCGGGTGACACTGACGAACCCCACCGCCGGCACGTACCTGATCGAGGCGAACCTCTACTCCTCGACCGGACCGTTCACGTGGGACATGACCTACGCGAACGTCACCCCCCGCGGCGAGGGACAGCTGACGGCAACGCCGAACCCGATCCCCGTGCAGCAGGGCGCCGCCGTCTCGTACGACCTGTCGTGGCAGGGGCTCGCGCCTCAGACGCGCTACCTCGGTGTCGTGCGGTACGGCGACTCGGACGTGCAGACGGTGCTGACCGTCGACTCGGGCGAGGCTGCTCCGGCCGTGGTCGAGGCTCCGACGGTGTCGGGCACGGCCAAGCTCGGTCGCACCCTGACCGCGACTCCCGGCACGTGGAACCCGGCCGATGTGACCACCGCGTACCAGTGGCTGCGGGACGGAGAGCCCGTGAACGGCGCCACCTCGGCGACGTATCGCGTGCAGCGCGCCGACCTGGGCCGGGTGCTCAGCGTGCGCGTGACGGCGACGGCACCCGCCAACGGTCTGACGGGCACCGCCGACAGCGCCGGCGTGCCGGTCGTCGTGGGCTCGTTCACGACGGTGAGCGTCGACCCGTGGGTCGGTCGCACCGGTGACGCGTACACGCTCACCGTCAAGGTGCGGCCGCTGAGCGGACCCGCGCCCCAGGGCGACGTGACCGTCACGGTGGCGGGCAAGGAGTACGTCGCCACCCTGCAGGACGGGAGGGCCACCATCACCCTCGACCCGCAGACGCGCGGCGTGAAGCTGGTCAAGGCCGTCTACGGCGGCAGCGCGACGGTGGAGGCCTCGCGCGCCAGCAGCGCGTTCATCGTGTTGCGTTAGTCGTCGTCGGACCATCGCGGCGCTCGGGCTTCGGCCCGGGCGCCGCGAGTCGTCTTGTCAGCCCCGCCGCTTCCGCGGCGTGAGCCGCACCGCCGGGAGGGGAGGGGCGGGAATCCGCTCGGGGCCGTGGTCGATCACGGCCCCGAAGCGCGGCGCCTGCGCTTCCCACGCCTCGCGGGCCTCGACGATCTCGTCGTGCGAACGGCCCACGAAGTTCCACCACATGACGATGTCGGCCTCGAACGGCTCCCCGCCCAGCAAGAACACACGGGCGCCCTCTGCACTCCGCAGCTCCAGGTGGTCGCGTCCCTTGCCGAGGTAGACCAGCCGCGAAGGATCCACGGATGCCGTGGGCCCGGCCTCGGGCGCAGACCCCGGGCGTCGCGCGGCGTCGGCATCGGTGGCATCCATCCCCGTCACCGCCTCGACGGTGCCCGTCATACCGGAGACCGCGTACTCCCAGCCGGGGTGCAGAGGGATGCGCACCGTGACACCCGGCGGGAGGCGCAGCTCGGCCCCGACGATGGGCGTGTGGACGGTCGCGGGCGAGGCGACTCCGTCGAGCTCGCCCATCACCACGATCGCGTCGGCCCCGTGGCCCAGATCGAGGACGGGGAGGTCCTCGTGGCGCTCGAAGGCCGGAGTTCCGTGCCGCCGGGTCTCGGGCAGCGCCACCCAGAGCTGCAGGGCGTCGAGGGGGATGGGCCCCTCGCCGACCGAGTACTCGGAGTGCGCGATGCCGGCGCCACTCGTCATGAGGTTCAGGGCGCCGGGACGCACGATGACGTCGCTGCCCACGGCATCCCGGTGTCTGACCTCACCGATGATCGGCCACGTCACCGTCTGCAGCCCGATGTGCGGGTGCGGTTCGACGCGCATGAGCGTGTCCTGCGGGCCGAAGCGGTCCAGGAAGCACCACGCGCCGACCATCGGCAGAGCACGGTGGGGGAGGGTGCGGTGGACCTCCATGCCGCGGACGCCTCCCAACGGCACCTCGCGCGCTGCCACGATGAGCGCGCGCGGTCCGTCGCACGCGACCGGACCCTCGGCCTCGGGAGGCTCGACGTCGAGTCGCGTCACGAGGGTTCGCCGGGGCCCGCCGAGTCGGCGGCGTCGTCGTCGTTCGGCCACTCCACGACCAGGCCGGGCACGTCGTGCTCGCGCAGGTAGTGCGCGACGAAGGGGCAGGAGGGAATGACGCTGCCACCACGACGAGCCAGGTCGGAGAGCGCCTCGCTCGCCAGAGCGGAGCCGAGCCCGCGCCCCTTGAACGAGGGGTCGATCTCGGTGTGGGGGAGCACGGTGCGGTCGTCGTCGATCGCGCGGAACTCGAGGAAGCCGCCGAGCTCGTCGCCCACGTGGATCTCGTAGCGGCGGGCGTCGTCGTTGCGGGTCACGGTCAGTTCGTCGGCCATGGGGTCTCCTGTCGTCGGTAACGACAGCAACGTACGTGTGGGGGCGGGTGTTCCGCCATCCCCGCGGCGCCTCTGCCGTCGTTTGCTAGGACGCCTCGCGCGCGCGGTGACGGCGCACGGCGGCGCGGTTGGCGCAGCGCACCGAGCAGTACCGCTGCCGACCGTTGCGCGTGACGTCGACGACGACGTTCGTGCACGGTTCGGCGGCGCACCGGCCGAGCCGGCTCATCCCGCGCGTGACGAGGTGCAGAGAGGTGCCGACCGAGATGACGGCGGCGAGCACGCGGGGGAGCGCCTCGTCGCTGTCGCGGTAATGCAGGTGCCACCCCTCCCCGTCGTGGTCGGTGAGGCGGGGGTAGGCCGTCACGGCCGCCATTTGCGCGTTGAGCAGAGCCGCGCGCGCGTCGGGATCGGTCTCGTCGACCACGCGGAGCCACTCGTCGATGACGGCGCGGGTGCGCGGATGATCGTCGGATACCGCGGGGAAGGTCATCGTCATCCCCATCTCTCGGGTGCGCGCCTCGATGCCGTCCCGATCGGCGGGCCACTCGTTGGCGAGGGACGCGGCGAGCAGGACGGCGTACTCCCCGTAAGGGTTGAGATGCATAATGGCATTACATCACGCTGGATCCATGACCGCCCCGCACACGATCCCTCTGGCCCCCTCGCCATCCGTCCACGAACACGCGTGGGTCACGGAGTCGGTCCACCTCACCAGCGTCGGGCGCGTGCGGTACGTGCTCTGTGCCGAGTGTTCCGTGCGACGCGTCGACGTCGACCCGGCCGCGGTCGTTCCCCCGACCGCACTGACGCGTGAAATCGGCTGACGGCATACCGCGCTGCACGGTAGCGTCGAAGCAGACTGCTGACGGGGGACGCATGCTTGTTCTGAGCCTCATCGCGGCGATCGCGGGCGCGATCCTCGTGCCGGTGATCGCGCTGCACGTCTGGTACGCCATCGGGCTGTCGCGTGTCTTCGCCACGCACGGAGGAGAACCCTGGCGCGCGTGGATTCCGCTGGTCAACGAGGCCGAGCTGTTCCGCCTGGGGCGGCTGGACCCGGTCCGCGCCGTCCTGCTCGTGGTTCCCGGCGTCAACATCTACGGTCTCGTGCTCAAGGCCACCGCCGCTCACCGCCTCGGCCAGACCGCGGGGCGCGGCGCCGGTACGACCGCCCTCGCGGTGATCTTCCCGCCCGTGTGGGCGACGATCCTCTCGGCACGCCCGCGGACGGATGCCGCGCCTGCCGGCGACGTCGCCGACGAGAGCCCGATTGTCCTGAGCGAGACGGCATCCGGTCCGATCACCACCATCCCCGGTACGAGCGCGGCCGAGGTCGCGACCGCGGGACGGCGACGTTCGACCGCCGTCGCGGCTGAGTCGGTCGCGGTGCCGGTGCTGCCCGGTCCGGTCGACATCGATGACGAGGTCGAGCACACGTCCCTTCACCCGTCGCGGCGGGCCGCTGCGGAGGCGGCCGCCGTGGACGCCGCGGAGTCGGGTGCCGTCCCCGCGGGGCCTCAGGTGCCCGCGGCCGCTCCGGGCGGCGAGCCGTCGCTGACACGCGCCCCCGCGACGCCGATCGCAGCCGCGGCCCTCGACACGGGCGCTGCCGGGGTGGTTCCTCCCGCCGCCTCGCGGGCCTCGGCGCCCGTGAGCGCGTCGGCGGAGGTAGCGCAGGGCGCTCCGGCGGAGACCCCTGCTCCCGAGCCGCACGCGGCCCCCGCGTCGACGGCGGCGGCTTCGCCGTCCCCCGCCGCCGCCGTGCCGCCCGCCGAGGCCGGACAGCGGGCTTCCTCGGCTCCGGATACGACCCCCGCCGTCGACGACACCGGCGTCGACCGGGTGGGCGAGACGACGGATGCCACGGCGGCTCCCCGAACAGACGGTGACGCCGCCCCCGCTGCCCCCATCGACGAGCTGACGCAGACAGCGCGCCCGCGCTCGCGGCGACGGGGGGAATGGACCCTGGCCCTCCCCGACGGCAACCAGGTCGCGTTGACCAGCCGCACCGTGATCCTCGGACGCAAGCCCGGCAGCGGAGAAGACGCGGTGCAGTACGTCGCGGTCGCCGACGACACGCGCACCATGTCGAAGCAGCATGCGCGCCTCGAGTGGAGCGTCACCGGCTGGAGCATCACCGACCTCGACTCGACGAACGGCGTGACGCTCATCCACGACGACGGGCGTACCGAACGGGTCGGCGGCGGGGCGACCGCGATCGCGACCTCGCGCTTCCGCCTCGGTGACGCGCACATCGAGCTGCGGCCGGCATCGGTGGCCTGAGCGCTCGGTCCGCGACGGTGTCGCCGTTCGCTGAGCCGTTGCGCTGTTCGCGCTGACGGCCGGCGCCGGATCTCCGCGCTGACGGGCTACCGGCGCGGCGCGGGCGCTGGCTACTCCTGCTCTTCGGGCCCGTAGAGGCCACGGCCCGTGGGCGCTGCGCGGCGGGGAGCTGTCTCTTCGCGGCGACGGCTGACGTAGATCGCCAGAGCCCCGATCGCGCCGAGGGCGATCAACCCGGCGACACCGATCCCGGTCGCGGTCGTGATGGCCGCGGCATCCGGTCCGGGTCCGATGACCACGGCGACGGCCTCGGGCGTGGCGCTCGGCGAGGCGGAGGGGCTCGCGGCGACGAAGGGGCTCTTCGGACCGCGCAGGCCGGTACCCGGAACCATCACGATCGCGTCGTAGGGCTGCACGACGCCCCACCCCGAGATGTTGGAGCGGATGTCGGGCTGCGCGCGGACGGCGGTCGCCTCGAGCCGGTACGCCCACTGCGCGGGGGTTTCGGAGGGATGGGCGGATGCCACGAGGGCCGCGGCCGCAGAGACGTACGCCGTCGCCCAGCTGGTCGCCGGCTCGTCAGCGCCGACGACGCAGTCGCCTCCGAGCGGCCACGACGAGGCGATGGCCTGGCCGGGCGCGGACAGGCTCACGTGGGGGCCGTGGATGCTCGCCGTGGTGACGACTCCCTCCGACCCGACCGCGGCGACGCCGATGACTCCGGAGAAGCCCGCCGGGTAGCGCGCTCCGTCCTTGTCATCCTGCTCGGGGGAGTCGTTGTTCGTCCGGTTGCCGGCGCTGGCGACCACCAGACTGCCGCGTTGCTGCGCGTAGGCCACGGCATCCGCGAGGGTGGCGTTCTTCTCGCTCGTGCTGATCGAGACGTTGATGATCTGCGCGCCCTGGTCGGCGGCGTACCGGATTCCCTCGGCCAACCGTGCGGTGTTCGGTCCGAAGCCCGCCTCGACGAGCTGCTTCTCGATACCGGCGTAGACACGAACGGGCAGGATCTTCGCGTCGGGGGCCAGGCCTTCGACGCCTGAGCCGGAGATCAGCTGGGCTGCGATCTGGCCGGCGATCACCGTGCCGTGCGCGTAGTTGTCGGTGCGGCCCGCCCCATCGGTGCCGTCGGGCACGAGGTTGACGCCCGGGAGCACGATCCCGTCGAGGTGGGGATTCGCGGCGACACCCGAGTCGACGACGGCGACGGTGACACCCGCCCCCTTGGTGAGCGGCCAGGCCGACGAGCTCTGCAGCGAGGAGAGAGCCGCGGGGGTCTCGGGGACCCGCGTGGAGGCCGTGCACTGGCTCTGCGTGGTCGCCGCCACGACGGTTTTCGAGGGTCCGGCGGCGGAGGCGGGGGAGGGGATTCCGATCAGCAGGATCCCCGCGGCAGCCGCGACGGCGGCCACTCGCGCGGCGCGTGAGCGCAGGGTCACTTCGTCTCCGGCGTCTGCTGCGCGGCGCCCTCGCTCAGCGAGGGACCGGTACGCAGGAGCGCGGTCCACCCGTCGGGGATCGAGCCGACGTCGTTCGTCGAGTAGCCGAGACGGGCGATGGTGTCGTCGGTCGCTCCCGGGAGCGGGAAGGCCGTGCCCGTGGCATCCACCAGCGTCAGGATGCTCGTGTTGTCGTCACCGCGGCCTCCCGCTCGCACGAGTGCCCCGTGACTGGGGTCGACGCGCACGCCCGCGGTGACGGCCGTGGACGACGGTTGCGTGGCGAGGGTCGTCGTGGCCTGGCCCTCGCCGCCGGTGAGCACGGCACAGGGGCGCTGGCCGGCGGCGACGGTTTCGAAGCCGACGGGGGGCCACTCGTCGCCGAGACCCTGCTTGGCTGTGGCGAGCCCGCGGATCTCGTCGGCCGTCACCTCGGTGACCTTGCCCTTCAGCGCTTCGCCGCTGCCGAGCTGGTAGAGCTGCCAGGCGAGGGGCGAGAGCGATTCGAGCACTCCGCCGGTCTGCACGAGGAAGCGCTCGTCTTCGGGGGCACCCGCCTGACGGATGACCTGACCGACGCGCAGGGACGTGTTCGCCACGGGCTGGCCGTAGTTCTTCAGGGTGATCGGGGTGAGCGCCGTGCCGGCGGTGAAGAGATCGAGCCAGGATGCCGGGACGGTCACGGGCGACAGCGAAGAGATCCCGGCTGCGCGCAGCACCGCGTCGGCGACCTCGCTCGACACGGCGAAGCTGCGGCCGCCCTGCACGACGTGGAGGATGCCGTCCACCGACACGACGACGGCGCGGTCGGTGGCGGGGGTCGGGCCCGCGGCGGACGAGATGCGCACATCGAGACCGGCGTCGTCGGACACGCAGGCGCTCCAGCCGGTGTTGATGAGGCCCGACACCGGGGGCAGCTCGTCGGGCGCGCCGGTAATACCGAGGGTGTCGCCGACGGGGGTTCCGCCGAGGGTGGACGAGTCGGTCGAGATCACGCCGTACTCGTTCGCCGGAAGCAACAGCCGGGCGCTGGCGGTGTTGATCACGGGGTGGAGCACGCCGTCGACCGTGACGAAGCGGGCGCCCGTGTCGGAGACGAGGACGAGCTTGCCGTTCTCCCAGCCGGTGGGCAGGCCGGGGCGGATGAGGCCGTAGAAGACGCCGACGAGCACCACGATGATCGTGAGCGCGATCGCGGCGATGACCGCCCGCAGGGGGGAACTCGGCTGAAGCTCTTTGCCTCCCGGGGCGCCGCTGACGAACGCGGTGAGGAGGCGTCGGCGCGAGAAGTTCTGCGCCTCGATCAGATCGCCTTTGGTGGCCATGCGTCAGGCCAGACCGGACGAGATGACCGCGAGGGGCAGGAGAGCGGCCAGCACGAGGAGCTCGGCCGTGTCGGCGAGACGGATCAGCCGCAGCCGCGTCTTGGGGGCGAGCAGCGTGACGGTGACGACGCAGACGGTGGCCACCGCGAGCACGACCAGGATGCCGACGCGCAGGCCCGGCTGCGCGAGCGAGGCCACGACCCCGGCGACGACGAGCCCGATGATGCCGGTCGCCATGACGGTCAGTACTCCGGAACGAGCGAAGGTCTGGCGCGAGGGGAACATCATGCCCGCGAAGGCGAGAGCGCACACGAGGGCGCCGGTCGCGTTCTGCGCTGCGACGAGAGGCGTCGCCACGAGGACCGCCGCGGCGAGGGCGAGGCGCAGGCCGATCAGGATGCGCTTGCCCTGGGCGACGCGGGCGGCGATGTCGTCGGCGTCGATCGGCTGGGGGTCGGCGAACATCTCGGCGTCGCTCTGGGGGGAGACGACCCGCAGTCGGGTCGTTCCCAGAGCGAGCCATGGCAGCGCGCCGCCGAGGGTGGCGATGACGCCGACCATGAGCGTCCAGACGGCGGCCGCCGGGAAGAACGCGGCGAGGGTTCCGGTGACCCCGATCGCGCCTCCTGCGACGAGGGGCGCGAGCTGGAGCTCGGCGCGGTCGCGGGTGAGGGCGAGCGAGACGCCCGCGATGAGGAATGCGCCACCGCCTGCCGCGGCCATCGGCCATCCCCACATGGTGAGCGAGGCCGGGACGGCGATGAAGCCCGCGACGGCAGCGAAGATGGATGCCGCCATCCCCAGCCCCTGACCGGCTTCACGCTGGCCGAGTCGCGACACGACGGCCGAGACGACGAGCAGGACGACGGCCCCGCCGCCCGCGACGAGGGCGCCGAAGGGAAGGGCGCGGCCGGCGGCGAGGAGGAGGACCGCGCAGACGCCGAGGAGCGCCAGGCTGACCGCGAGGGCCGTGCGCGCGTTGTCGCGCGTGGTCCACGGGCGATTCTGCTGGGTGGTGGCGTCGATCACGGCCTCGACGATGTCGTCGTAGACGCGCGGTTGCGCGACAAGCCCGCCGCGGACGAGGGTGAGGACTTCGCCGTCGACGATGCCCTGCGCGGCGGCCCCGCGCGAGGGGTCGACGCTGGTTCCGTCGGAGCGCTGGAGCGCGTAACCCGCCGAGGTCATCGACGGGTCGAGCACACCGAGGGACCGTGCGAAGCCCGGCAGGAACTCGATGACCGGCACCTGCGCGGGAATCGCGATGTCGAGTCGGCGTCCCTCGCTCTGCACCGACAACCGCAGCAACGCTCGTGTCGCATTCATGACGTCAGCCATCTGCGGCCCCCTCTTTCCGGACCGAAGCCCCCTGCGGTCAGACCCCGAAATCCTATCGGTGGGTCAGGGGTCGGATGTCAGTGGAAACGCGCCGCCGACGCGCGATCGGCGGAAACGTAGTCGTGGGCTCGACCAAGCATCGAAGACTTTCCTTGTCAGGGCCGGTCATTCTGCCCGCTCCTTGCTCGCTTTGCGGCGCTGTGTGAGGACGACGATGACAGTGATGATGATGGCCGCGATGACGAGAAGGCCGAGTCCAATGGCTACCCTCAGCGTGATGGGGGCCGCATCGGATTGAGAAGCCCCGTTCTGCTCACGGTATTTGTCGGTCGAACTCGATCTCTCGTCGGGCGAGTACCCATTCGCTTTCGCCTGCGCGATCTGCTCTTCCGTCGGGAAACCCGCAGGCTTTCCCATGAGGGGAGTCTCGTCCGGCAACGTTGTGGGGTCGACGGTGAGCAGGGAAGGAAGCCATGCCGCTCCGTACCCGTACCCGTCTTCCGTGCGTGTCGGTGTGTGCTGTGCGCCGTTCGTTGTTGCGACGAGTGCCTGGACCAGCTGGTTGCCTGTAGCTTGTGGCGACCTCTGTGCGGCCAATGCGAGCATGCCCGCGATGATTGGGGGAGCGAACGAAGAGCCCGTGGCTCCCACGGACGTGCTCCAATCGCCCGTGCTTCCTACTGCCGGCATGTCGACGCCGGCGGCGACGACGGTCGTCTGTGGAATGACGAACGGTTCGCCGTCCTCTGTTTGCAGGCTGCCGTCACGGTTGATTCCGGCCGCCGACACAACGCCGTTGAAAGACCCGAGGTCGTCGTATATCGCCCCCAGCACGCCCGGGTTGATTGAGGCTGCGATGACCACTGCACCGTGGGAGATCGCATAGGCCACCGCAGGTGCATCGTCCACGCGCGCTGTTCCGCCGATGCTCGTGAGAATGATCTTCGCGCCGTCATCGGTCGCTTGCTTGACGCCTGCAGCGAACTCCGTGATCTGAGCACCGTCGGCCGTATTACACGAGGGCCCGTCATCCTCACCGTATCCGTAGAACGTCACGTCGGCGTCGGGAGCAATCCCTCGGACGCCCCCTGCCCCCGTCCCATTGCCGATGACGTACGCAGTCATCGTCGTCCCGTGGACGGCGGCGCTGGTAGGTTCTGTAGTCGCGACGGTCGTCTTGTTGACGCATAGAGGCTGATCGAAGACTCTCAAGCTGCGGCCTTGGAACACGGGGAGTTCCGGATTGATCTGCTTCTCCAGCACTGCGACTTTTACGCCGCTCCCGGTGAAACCCTCCTGGTGCGCGGCGTCTACGCCGTAAGCATTCCACCAGTAATCGAGGTTTTCCTCTGGGGTGGGCTCGGCAGTCGCAGCGGTCGCCATTGGCGACACCGCGCCCATCGCCATGGCGATTGCGGCGGCTGAGGCTGCGAGAAGTCTGATGACGCGTTCTGACTTCACCGCGGAGCCCCCCACGGCGACGCGCGCACGCTTGCAAAGTGGACAACAGGTCCGCGAAATCTGTTTGCCAAAGTCGCGATTGGGGCGGGGACGATGAGCAGAGCCGTCCGTGCGGATTCGGACGTGCTCAATCCATGCCGTCCACACGGCGTGATCACGCGCCAGGGCATCAACCGCGCTTCACCCGGAACTCCTGCCTCGCTCCATTCCATTTCACCTGCCAGCTGGCAAGTCAGCGCGTGGTCGCGGCTTACGGAACCCGTCCCAGTCGCCCCGAGGGACCCGCGCTCAACCTGGCTCATGTTCGCCTTGCCTGGCAGCTCGCTGGAGCCCCAAGTCGCAGGATGCACGCTGAGAAATGCAGTGTCGCGTTTGTGACGTCGGCCATCTGCGGCCCCCTCTTTCCGGACCAAAGCCCCCTGCGGTCAGACCCCGAAATCCTTTCGGTGGGTCAGGGGTCGGATGTCAGTGGAAACGCGCCGCCGACGCGCGATCGGCGGAAACGTAGTCGTCCGCGATTGAGTCGGTGGCGTTCGAGATGCGCTGGAGCACGTCGCGCATCTGCTCGAGTGTGGCGCTCCACTGCTGCTGGGCGTTGTTGTACGCCGCCTGCGCCGCGCCCTCCCACTGTCCCCGCAGACGAGTGACCTCGCTGTCGAGACCGCTCAGGGTGGAGTCGATTCGCGCGCTCTCGGAGCGGAGTCGAGCAGCCGCAGCGTGCAGCGATTCAGGGGTGACGCGGAAGTCGCTCATGACTGGCCTCCCAGCATCGTTCCGAGACCGTGGATGGTCGTGCGGTGTTCTTCTTCGACGGCTTCTTGGTCGCGGGCCGTGGCTTGGAGCGCGGCACTGAGAGTGATGAGCACGTCGTTCAGCTTGCGCGCTCCCGCCGTCCACTCCTCGACGAGGATACCGTAGGAGCTTGCTGCGTCACCCGACCAGTTGCCGCGCAGCTCGTCGAGTTCCGCGAGCACCCGCCTGGTGCTGTCGGCGATGTCGGCGTGAGCGCCGTTCACCACCTCGGAGCCCCGGGCAAGGGCTCCCTCTTCCGCGGAAATGCGGTCAGACATGTCGTCTTCTCCTGTCGGAACCGTTCAATGTGTGGAAAAAAGCCGAATCACTCGTCGCGTCCGCCAGCCTGGGCGTTCTCGGAGCGGGGGCCGATCTCTTCATCGTCCTCCATGCGAGGAGCGATGGGACCACCGAGTCCGCGGGATGCGTCGTCGCGACGGTCGGAGCGAGAGCCGGGCCCGCCCATTCCGCCGACGCCACGGCTGCCGGCACCGGCGCCGCGAGCTCCGCCGCCAGCGGCTGCGCCGCCCGCCGAGCCTCCGCCGCCACCGGTTCGCATACCGGCACCTTTCGCCGTCGATTGTGCGGGCGCGCCGCCTCCGGCAGCACCGCTCATCCCGCCGACGCCACGAGTACCGAGTCCAGATCCGGCAGCGGCGGTCTTACCGAGCAGGCCACCCGAGCGACCGGCTGCACCGGAAGCTGCCGTTCCACCGGCGCCGCTGAACAGGCTGCCGCCCGGAGCACCCGCGCCGCGCGCGATGCTGCCGAGCGCGGCCGCGCCGCCACCGCCGGCGATCAGACCCGCGCCGAGACCGGAGCCGATGCCCGCTCCCGCGCCGCCGGAACCGCCGAGAAGGCCTCCTCCGGGCGCCGAGGGGATGGCCCCGGGCAGGGTCGGAGTGCCGATGATGGAGCCGTCCGGAGTGGGCTCGGGTTTGATGGTGTCGAGGTCGATGATGGGGAGGTCGCCGTGGATCGGGCCATGCGGTCGCGGCCCGATCTCGGTCGGCAGCGGCAGCGTGTGGTACTCGGGCTGCGGCTCTCCGCTGTCGTTGCCACCGGGGTTCGTCACGGTGGGGTTCGGGTTCCACTGGGGGTACTGCTCGATGCTGCGGCCACCGGAACGGCCACCGCCGCCCCCGCCGGTCTGGCCGCCGCCACCCCCGTCGCCTGCATCGTCGTCCTCAAATGATTGTGCGTTGAATTTCGGGGGAGTGATGATCTCGACCTTGTCCAGATCGTCTGCCGCCGTCGTCATGGCCGCCTTCGCCGCATCTTCTCGGCGCTGTGCCAAGTAAGAGTTCGCGAGTCCGACAGCACCTTCCCCGGCCAAGAAGGAGATCGGCCCCAGCATGAACGTCGTCCCCATCGCAGCCCCGCGAACGACCATCTCCTGCTGGCCGTTCATGCTCCCCGCAGGGAGCGATGCCAGAGCCTCTCGGGCGATATCCCGAATGCGATTCGCTTCCTCGATGCCGGCGATCAGCGGACCATTGATGTAGTCGATCTGCTTCTGGATTTCGCCAGCGTTGTGGGTGAACGCACCTGAAGCGGCGTCGGCCGCAAGACCGGCGATGCCGGGTTCTTGAGCGACTCGTCCGACGACATCTTTGAGCGTCGACAGTGCGCTGTTCAATTCGGCATACGAACTGAGACCCCACGGGATGGTGGGTTCGACCAACTCGCGGAGACTTTCTTCCCAGGGGCCGGTCATGCTGCCTGCTCCTTCCGCGCCTTCCGGCGCTGACTGGTGATGATGAGAACAGTGACGACGATCGCGGCGACGACAATCACCGCCAGGCCGAGGATCACCCACAGGACGATCGACGACACGTCGAGCTGGGGCGTTCCGGACGCGGCGGCATCGTTCTGCTCGCGAAGCTGATCCGCGGAGCTCGGACGCTTTTCGGGGCTGTAACCGTTGGCTTGCGCCCTGGCGATCTGCTCCGCGGTGGGCGCTCCGAACCCGAACGCCTTGTCCATGAGGGGGTTCGAGTCCGGGAGAGTGAGCGGATCCACGGACAGGAGAGTCGACAACCACGCGGCCCCATAGCCATAGCCATCATCCGTCCGTGATGGGGTGTGCTGCCCGGCATTCGTCGTGGAAATCAGGGCCTGAAGAAGCTGGTTCCCGGAGGCTTCCGGGGTCCTCTGCGCTGCAAGCGCCAGCATCCCCGCGACGATCGGTGCCGCGAATGACGACCCCGTTCCGGTACTTCCCGTCTGCCAATCCCCCGTCTTCCCGACAGTCGGTAGGCGGAAACCCGCCGCCACCACGGTGGTTTGGGGAACGACGAACGGGGCGCCGTCCAGTTGTTGCAGGTTGCCGTCGCGGTCGATGGCGGCGGTGGAGACCACGCCGTTGTATGCCCCCTGGTCACCTTCTCGAGCACCAAGTTGGCCCGGATTGATGGAGGCGGAGATGATGACCGCCCCGCGGGCGAGGGCGTAGGCGACCGCAGGGGCATCGTCTTGTCCCGCCGAGCCGCCGATGGCCGTGTAGATGATCTTCGCGCCGTCATCTACAGCCATCTTCACACCGGCGCCGAAGCTCGACAGCTTGTTTCCGTCTGCGGTCTCGCACTGGGGCCCATCATCCGGACCGTAGCCATAGAAGGTCAGGTCTGCCTCGGGAGCAACGCCTCGCACGGCCCCCGCGCCGGTGCCGTTTCCCACTACATACGCAGCCATCGTCGTCCCGTGAATGGACGAATCGTTGGCGTCTGTCGTTGTCACAGTCGGATTGTTCACACACACCGGGCTCGCCGACACGCGGAGATTGGATCCCTGGAAGACGGGCAAATCGGGATTGATTTGCTTCTCCAGGACAGCGACCTTCACACCTTTGCCCGTCAGCCCCGCGGTGTGCGCCTGATCGATCCCGTACTGCCCCCACCAATCCTCGAGGTTCTGCTGACCCGTCGTCTGGCCGGCGGAGGCGGCGACCGCAGGTGCCGCTGAACCGGCGACAAGGCAGAGGAGCAGGGTAGAAGCAGCGAGGATGCGCACAGCGGCGGGTTTCGTCACTGGGTTACTCCCAGTGCGGAGCGCACGCCAGCCGCGCCCCCGCTCGGCGGGGTATTGGCCGCGGGTGCAACGGCGGTCTCGATCAAGGATGCCGTCTGATCCGCCGCCGCTGCGCTCAGCTCGTCACGTTCGCGGAGGGTCGTAACCGCCGCGTTGAGAGCTTCGGCATTGAGACGGACGTACTCCTGCACCAGGCCGACACGCGTGGCGAGCTCTTCCGCACGCATCCGAAGATGCCCGATGAACTCTGCGGCCGCTGCTCCTTGCGATGGTCCTTCGACCTGGCTCAGGACGGCCTGCGACGGAAGCTCGTTGGAAACCGAGGTGACTAACTGCGCGTTGTAGTTGGCAAGGTCGCCGTCGAGACGGATCACGTTGGCCATGAGGATCACTCGTTTCTTCGCGATCGAGAGGGTGCGGTCAGACGGCTGACGCCGCCGAAAAAGATGTGGGGCGGCCCGAACGGGCCGCAAGAGCCGGCGGCCGCCTCAGCGACCGCCGGCTCGAGGCGACTCAGACGAAGCGGCCGGCGGCGGACTTGTCGGTCGAGGTGTAGCCCTGGGCGATCTCGTCGGTCTTGCCGGCGATCTGCTGCAGGAGCTCGTTCAGGCGGGTGATGGACTGGGTCCACTGGGCCTGAGCCTGGTCGTAAGCGGTCTGCGCCTCACCATCCCACGAGGAGCGAAGGGCGTTGACCTGCGACTCGAGCTCGTCGAGGCGGGTGCGGATGCCGGAGGCACCGTTGCGGATCTGACCCGAGAGCGCGATGACCTGCTCGGGACGAACGGACATGGACTGCATGAGAGTTCCTTCTTTCGTGTCGAGCGGGGTCAGCCGAGCAGGGAGCCCAGGTTGCCGATGGTCTGCTGGTGCGACTCTTCGGACGCGGCCTGGTCGCGCTCGGTGCCGCGGAGGGCATCCTCGAGCGTGACGAGCACGTTGTTGAGCTTGGTGGTCTCTTCGTTCCACCGCTGCATGAGCTGCGTGTACGAGCCGGCTGCGGCGCCGGTCCAGAAACCGGCCACCTGGTCGAGCTCGGTGCGAACCTTGCGCACCTGCTCGTCGATGCCCGACTTCGCGGTGTTGACCGCCTCGGCCCCTCGACGAAGCGCACCCTCCTGGGCTGCGATGAGATCTGCCACTGTGTCTCCTCGATGTTCCTCCGGGCGCGCCCGGGCGTTGCGGATCGAATACGCGCACGGGGATAGATGACCCGCGCACGGCGTCGATGGAGGAACCGGAGCCCCCCACCGGACTTCGAACTTACGTAAAGCATCCCCCCGGTTCAAGCCTCTTGCGCAATTTGAAAGATGACAAAACTCTCATCTTTATCCCCGGTGAACGGTGGAAAGGCGAACACGGGTCCGCGCGGGACGGATACGCTGGTGCGGTTGCGGCCTGCGGGTCGGAGAGCGCGAGAACGAGGGGGACCGTTGAGCGCAGAGGTGATGCAGGGGCGTCGTGTGGCGCTCATCGATGGCGAATCCCGGTTCGACCTGGTCGTTCCTCTTCGCGCCCGCGTCGACGACGTCCTCCGCGCGGCCGGTTCCGACACCGCCCGCGGCACCCGCGTCGTAGGAATCTCGGGCCGCGAGATCGACCGGTCGACGGCGATGACCTCTCTGGAAGACGGAGTGGTCCTCGTGCTGGTCGACCCCGGCGCCTCTCTTCCCGACGCTGTCGCCCGCGCCGCTGCGGCGCCGAGCGCGATGCGCGTCTCGGCCGCGTGGTGGGTACTCGCCGCGGGCGGTGGCATCCTGGCCCTCCTCCGTCTTGTCGGAGGCGATGGCCTTCCGGTCTCTGTGCGCGGGCCCGTCGCGGTGCTGGCGCTCCTCGCCGCTCTGTCCGCGGGCGCGGTGTTCGCGCTGCGCGCCCGTTCGCGCACGCCGATCCTCGCTCCCGTGGTGGGGGTGATCGGTCTGGCTTTCGGCGGCGGTGTCGCGGTGGTCCCCGGCCTCCCCGCCTCCGCCCCGCTCGTCGCGATCTTCACGGGTCTTCTGTCGGGGGCCGTCGTCGCCGGCGTCGTCGGCGTGCTCGGTGCCACCGAGACCTTGCGGGCGCAGAGTCGCACGGCGACGATCGTGCTCGCCGTTCTGGCCGCCGTCTGGGGCCTCTCGCTGCTGATGCACCTCGACCCGTCGGCGCCGGCCGCCGTGACCCTCGGTTTGGTCCCGGTGGCGCAGCGCGTACTGCAGTCGAGCCTCGTCGACGTGGCCCCCGGTACCTTCATCGACTACGGCCGTTTCCAGAGCACGCGCTGGACGGTGCGCCAGAACCTCCCCGACGAGGTCCGCACCATCGAAGCCGACGACGCCGACGCGCTGGTCGAACGCTCCACCGCCCGCCTCACGATCGGTGTGGTCTTGCTGATCGCCGCCGGCGCGGCCAGCGCGTTCACCGCCCTGCCGACCTTCGACACCGACAATCCGGTCGTCCTCGGTGGGCGCATCGCTCTGGCGGCGACCGTCGTCCTCGCCCTCCTGCTCAGCTCCCGCCGCAGCACGGTGCCGTTCCTGCGGTGGGTGGAGCGGCTGGGGGCGGCCGCCGTGGTGGTCGCCGTACTGATGGCGTTGCTGCCGAGGGTCTCTCCCGACACGCTGGTCGTCTTCGCCGGCATCCTCCTGGTGGTCGGTCTGGGGTCGGCTCTGCTGGTCGTGCCCGTCGGTCGCGGATTGCGCTCTCTAGGCTGGTCGCGTACCGGCGACATCTTCGAGGCGCTGGCGACGGCGCTGTCTCTTCCGGCGGGCATGCTCGCCGCCGGAGCGGTGGAGATCGCGCGTGCGATGATGGCGACATGACGCAGCTGACGCCGTTCGGCGCGCCCGCGACGGTGGGGGTGCGCGTAGGAGCCTTCAGTGTCGACGCGGCCCTCGTGGTCATCGCCTCGGGCGTGGCATCCCTTCTCGCTTCTCCCGTGCTGGGAGCGGCGATCGCCGCCGAGGCCCTGCTCGGCCTGTGGATCCTCCAGGCGCGACGTGGCGTCACGCCGGGGGCCCTGCTGTTCGGGCTGCGCACCGCGCGCGCCGAGGAGCCCGTCGTGCCGGGTGCCGGTCGCGCCTTCGTCCGTGGCCTTCTCGTGGTGTTGGGCGGCCTCGTCCTCCTCGCCGGCGCGTGGGTCGTCGTCGCCTCGGCGGCGTTCGACACCTCGGGCCGTCGGCGCTCCTGGGCCGATCGCGCCTCGGGAACGGTTCTGCTGTCCGTGCCCCGCGGAAAGCAGACTCCGGATGCCGACGAGCCCCGCAGTCTGTCGGAGCCCACCGTCCAGCGCACCGGTGCAGCCCGCGAGCCGCTGCGCATGGATTCGTCGGCGGCGGCCCTTCCGCTCGCGCAGGCGTGGGACGCCCCCATCATCGCGATCGAGGCGCCGAGCGTCGCGGGTGAGCGTCCCGCGACCATCGCCCCCGAGCCCGTCGCCCCGTCGCCGGCTGCTCCCACGCGCACCCCGGGCGTCGGCCGCGCGCAACTGCTCGTCGTCTTCGACACCGGCCAGCGCGAACAGTTCGACCTCCCCGCCGCCGTCAACTTCGGTCGCGCTCCCGTCGCGGATCAGCCGAACGACGTGCTCATCTCGGTCGACGACCCCGACCGCCTCATCTCGAAGACCCACCTGCGTCTCGAGCACGACGGCGAGACCGCGTGGGTCACCGACGCCGGATCCACGAACGGATCGGAGCTGATCGACGACGACGGCACCGTCCACGTGCTGCGCCCCGGTTCCCGCACCCTGCTCGAGGAGGGCACCCGCGTGCGCCTCAGCGAACGCGTCTTCACCCTGAGTCGTCTGATCGGAGGTCCGGTGTGAGCACGGGTCCGCGCATCGCCCCGCCGTCCTTGCCCAATGGGCGGATCGTGCTCCAGCCGCCACCCGAACTCGTGCCGAACGAGGGGGGTAGCGGCATCCTGACCTCCCTCCTGCCGATGCTCGGCAGCGTGGGCGCCATCGTGATGGTGACCATCTCGAACAGCGGACCGACGGGCTTCCTCATCGGTGGCATGTTCCTGCTGTCGTCCCTCGGCTTCGTGGCGGTCAACGGGTGGCGTCAGCGCGCCCAGCGCAATGCGCAGGTGCTCGGCAATCGCCGCGAGTACCTCGCCTACCTGTCCGACCTGCGTGACACCGTGCGCGTCGCGGCTCGCAAGCAGCGCCGCCACGGCGGGTGGATCATGCCGGCCCCGGCCGCTCTTCCGTTCATCGCCGAGGAGCGCTCGCGCGTGTGGGAGCGCCAGCCCGGCGACGAGACGTTCCTCCTCGCCCGCATCGGCGTCACCGACCAGCCGCTCAGCCTCACGCTCGAGGCGCCCGAGCTCCCGCCCCTGGCCCAGCTCGACCCGGTGGCCGCGTCGGCCGCGCACCGCTTCATGCTGACCCACGAGATGCAGCGCGATCTGCCGCTGGGATTCCCCCTCGGCGACTACTCGCGCATCGAGCTCGTGGGCTCCGACGAAGACGCCGTTCGCAGTCTCGCGCGCTCGCTGGTGGCCTCCGCCGCGACCCTGCACGACCCCGAGGACGTCATCATCGCGATCCTCGCCGGTCCCGCGCAGATGCCCGCGTGGGACTGGGCCAAGTGGCTCCCGCACGCGATGTCGTCGCGTGTGCAGGACCGGCTCGGCCCCGCGCGCATGATCTCGGCATCGCTCGACGAGCTCGTCGACATGCTGCCCCCGCAGCTCTCCACGCGTCCGCGCTTCACCCCGGGCGGGGGAGTGACCCCGCACGTGGTGCTCATCGTGGACGGGGTCGAGACCCCCACGAACAGCCCGCTCGTCGGCCTCGAGGGTGCGCAGGGCGTGACCGTGATCGACCTGCCCCCGCGCTGGGACGAACTCGACGACCCCCACGTCGCGCGCGTCGCGCTCGCAGAGGCGCCCGTCGTTGCGCGGGGCCGTCGCGCCGAGTCGAAGCCAGTCGTCGCCCCCGCCGAGTTCATCGACGGAGCGGGTCGGGCCCAGACCTTCATTCCGGATGCCATGACCATCGCCGAAGCGGAGGCGACCGCCCGTCGGCTCATGCCCCTGCGGCCGGCGCCCATGGTCGTCGTCGACGCGCCGACCACGCAGGGGCAGCTGGAGCTCACCGAGCTGCTCGGACTGCCGGACGTTCGCACGGTGAACTTCGATCAGGCGTGGACGCGCCGCCTCGAGCGCGACCGCCTGCGTGTGCCGATCGGTCAGGAGCCCTCGGGTACCCCGCTCATCCTCGACCTCAAGGAGTCCGCGTCGCAGGGCATGGGCCCCCACGGCGTCATGGTCGGCGCGACCGGTTCGGGTAAGTCCGAGGTGTTGCGCACGCTCGTGCTCGCGCTGGCGATGACGCACTCGCCCGAGCAGCTGAACTTCGTGCTCGTCGACTTCAAGGGTGGCGCGACGTTCGCCGGCATGGCCGAGATGCCGCACGTGTCGGCGGTCATTACCAACCTCGGCAGCGAGCTCGCGCTCGTCGACCGCTTCCAGGACGCCCTGCAGGGAGAGGTCGTGCGGCGCCAGGAGCTGCTGCGCGCCGCGGGCAACTTCGCGAACGTCGGCGAGTACGAGACCGCGCGCCTCGGCGGTCGGTCCGACCTGGCCCCGTTGCCGGCTCTCCTGGTCGTCGTCGATGAGTTCTCGGAGCTGCTGACGGCCAAGCCCGAATTCGTCGACAGCTTCCTCAACATCGGTCGCGTCGGTCGATCCCTGCACGTGCACCTTCTGCTGGCATCCCAGCGGCTCGAAGAGGGCAAGCTGCGCGGTCTCGACACGTACCTGTCGTACCGGATCGGTCTGCGCACCTTCTCGGCCGCCGAGTCCCGCACGATCATCGGAACCCCCGACGCGTACACGTTGCCGCAGGAGCCCGGAGTCGGATTCCTCAAGAGCGACACCGAGAACCTCGTCCAGTTCCGCGCGGCGTACGTCTCGGGCCGCCCGAAGGGCAACGCCCGTCTGAACGTGGACGACCTGGAGTCCGGGTCGACGGGCCCGGCCCGCGTCGAGGTGTTCACCGCCCTCGCCCAGCCCGACGATGAGCCGGTCGAAGAGAACACGGATGCCACGCCCGCGGCGCTCGCCACCCCGGCCACCGACAAGCGCTCGACCTTCCAGATCGCCGTCGACCGCATGAAGGACCGCGGACCCGAGGCGCACCAGGTGTGGCTGCCGCCGCTGGCCGATCCCGCCCCGCTCGACGAGCTCATGCCCGACCTCGCGGAGGACCCGGCCCTCGGACTCGTCTCGCGTCGTTGGCGCGAAGCGGGAGCGCTCACCGTGCCGATCGGCGTCGTCGACATCCCCCTCGAACAGCGTCGCGATCACCTCACGGTGTCGCTGGGAGGCGCCGCCGGTCACGTGGCGATCGTCGGCTCCCCGCTGAGCGGAAAGTCGACCCTCGCGCGCACCCTCGTCTCGGCCCTGGCGCTGACCGGAACCCCGCAGGAGTTCCAGTTCTTCGTGCTCGACTTCGGCGGCGGTGGCTTCACCGCGATGCAGAAGCACCCGCACATCTCGGGCGTGGCCACCCGCACCGAGCCCGAGGCCGTCCGCCGTGCGATCGCCGAGGTCGAGGCCGTGCTCGACGCGCGCGAGCAGTACTTCCGCCGCAACGCCGTCGACTCGATCGAGACCTATCGCTCGCGGCGGCGCGACGGGCGTCTCGACGACGGGTTCGGCGACGTGTTCCTCATCATCGACGGCTGGTCGACGCTCCGGTCGGAGTTCGAACCGCTCGAGGCACGAGTGCAGACGATCGCCGCTCGCGGCCTCAGCTTCGGCGTGCACGTCGTCGTCACCGCGAATCGGTGGCTCGAGATCCGCGCGAACCTCAAGGACCTCATTCAGACGCGCCTCGAGCTGCGCTTGGGCGACCCCACCGACTCGGACGTCGACCGCAAGCAGGCGGCCAACGTCCCGGTCGGTCAGCCCGGCCGCGGTCTCGCCGTGTCGAAGTTGCAGATGCTCACGTCCGTCCCGCGCATCGACGGTTCGGACGACCCCTCGACGATCGCCGACGGTGTCGCCGACATGATCGGCAGGATCACGAACGCCTGGCACGGGGAGCCGGGGCCGAAGCTCCGCCTTCTGCCCGAGAACATCTCGCTCGACGCGGTGCGCGCCCTCGCCGAGCCGGGCGATCGCCGGATGCTGCTCGGCATCGAAGAAGCGCAGCTGTCGCCCTTCGGCATCGACCCCCGCGTCGAACCGCACCTGTTCGTCTACGGCGACTCGGGGATGGGCAAGTCGTCGTTCCTGCGCGGCGTGGCCAAAGAGATCCAGCGGCTGTACACGCCCGCCGAGGCGAAGATCTTCGTCGTCGACTACCGCCGTGCGCTCCTCGGCGAGATCCCCGACGAGTACCTCGGTGCGTATCTCACCTCGCACGATCTGGCCACGGGTGGGATGAACGACCTGTCGCAGTATTTCTCGACGCGCATCCCCGGGCCCGACGTCACACCGACCCAGCTGCGGGAACGCAGCTGGTGGAAGGGCGCCGAGGGGTTCATCCTCATCGACGACTACGACCTGGTCGCCACGAGCCAGGGCAACCCGATCGCGGTGCTGCAGCCCTTGCTGGCCCAGGCCGGCGACCTCGGTCTGCACGTCATCCTGACCCGCCGTTCGGGCGGGGCCAGCCGTGCCGCGTACGACCCGATCATCCAGCGCTTCACCGACCTGGGCGTCACCGGCATCCTGCTCGGTGGAAACCCCGAGGAGGGGGCGCTCATCGGTCGAGTGAAGCCGGAACGAGCGGCCCCCGGCCGTGCGCAGATCGTCAGCCGCGAGCAGGGGCTCCTCGCCTCGCAGCTGGTGTTCGCGCCGCCCACGCACTGATCCGACGATCCTCCACAGGAGCGTCTTCCGCCCCGGCATCCCCCGATGGATGCCGGGGCGGTGTGCGTGTCGGTGGCCCGGGTTACCGTTGGGGGGTGACTTATCCCGGCGCCGCATCCGAGTCGTACGCCGACGCGCCGCCCGAGCCGTACGACCTCCCCGACGACCCCTACGCCGGGGCCGACTGGGACCCCGACCAGTTCGCTCCGCCCGAGGACTTCGACGCGCCGCCGCCGCCGGTCGACCCGTCGTCCCCGTTCGCGCGCGTGGTGGCCGTCACCGGCACCGCGCGAGAGCTCCCGGCCGTTCGCGACTTCACGGGCCGGGATCCGCGCGAGGTCCTGCACGAGGTGTACGGGTACGACGCCTTCCGCGGCGATCAAGCCGAGATCGTGCAGCACGTCGTGAACGGCGGAGACGCCGTCGTGCTCATGCCCACCGGCGGCGGAAAAAGCGTCACCTACCAGGTGCCCGCGCTCGTACGCCCGGGCACGGGTCTCGTCGTCAGCCCCCTGATCGCCCTGATGCACGACCAGGTCGAGGCGCTCATCGCCAACGGTGTGCGCGCGGGCTACCTCAACTCCACACAGGCGCCCGCCGAGCGGCAGGCCGTCGAGCAGGCGTATCTCGCGGGTGAACTCGATCTTCTCTACGTCGCGCCCGAGCGGCTCAACGGCGCGCAGACCCTGGCTTTCCTCGCACGCGGTCGGCTCAGCGTCATCGCCATCGACGAGGCGCACTGCGTGTCGCAATGGGGCCACGACTTCCGGCCCGATTACCTCGCCCTCGGCGACCTCGCCGACCGGTTCCCCGATGTCCCACGCATGGCCCTCACCGCCACGGCCACCCCCGCGACCGCGCAGGAGATCATCGAGCGGCTACGCCTGCGCGACGCGCGCGGGTTCGTCGCGAGCTTTGACCGCCCCAACATCCAGTACCGCATCGACGCCAAGGTCGACCCGCGGCGGCAGCTCGTGCAGTTCATCCGCTCGCAGCCCGAGGGCTCCGCCGGCATCGTCTACGCACTGAGTCGCAAGAGCGTGGAGCAGACGGCGGCCTATCTCAGCGCTCAGGGCCTCGACGCTCTGCCGTACCACGCGGGTCTCGACGCCTCCGTGCGCGCAGCCAACCAGTCGCGTTTCCTCCGCGACGACGGCGTGATCATGGTCGCCACGATCGCCTTCGGCATGGGGATCGACAAGCCTGACGTGCGTTTCGTCGCGCACATCGACCTGCCCAAATCCGTCGAGGGGTACTACCAAGAGACCGGCCGCGCCGGGCGCGACGGCGATCCCTCGACCGTATGGATGGCGTACGGTCTGGGCGACGTGGTCCAGCAGCGTCGAATGATCGACCAGTCGCCGGGCGATCGGTCGTACAAGATGCGTCTCGGCCAGCACCTCGACGCGATGCTCGCCCTCTGCGAGACGGTCGGATGCCGTCGGCAGAACCTCCTCGACTACTTCGGGCAGCGATCCGAGCCGTGCGGCAACTGCGACACGTGTCTGACGCCGCCCGACACCTGGGACGGCCTCGTCGCGGCGCAGAAGCTTCTCTCCACGATCGTGCGGCTGCAGCGCGAGCGTGGCCAGGCCTTCGGCGCGGGTCACCTCATCGACATCCTGCGCGGAGCGAAGACCGAACGCATCGCGCAGCAGGGCCACGACCGGCTCAGCACCTACGGCCTCGGCGCCGATCTGTCCGACCAGGACTGGCGCAGCGTCATCCGCCAGCTCCTCGCTCGCGGCATCATCGTCGCGCAAGGCGACTACGGCACGCTCGCCCTCAGCGAGTCCTCGGCCGGCGTCCTGCGCGGCGAGACGCCCGTGCCGTTGCGCCGCGACGCTCTCGGACGCACCGGGGGAGGCGGGGGAGGCAGCCGTCAGCGCAAATCCAGCGCCGACGACGTCGCTGCCGGCGACCGCGACCTGTTCGAGGCGCTCCGCGCGTGGCGCGCCGAGAAGGCTCGCGAGCAGGGCGTACCGGCCTACATCGTGTTCGGCGACGCGACGCTGCGAGCGATCGCGGCCGCGCGTCCGAGCTCGGTCGGCGACCTCGACGGGATCACCGGCATCGGCGCGAAGAAGCGAGAGGCTTACGGCGACGGGATCCTCACCGTCGTCGCCGCGAACTGACGCGACCCGCCGCGCGCCAAAAGGCAGGACGCACTGCGCTCGCACGCGCCGGTACCCACGGCATCCACTCGACGCTCAGCGCACACACGGGAATGTTGACCACCCACAACGACCCGTCGAGACGAGACGCGGCGTTGTTGTCGGTATCGCACAGGGTGTTTGGGCTCGCGTTGTGGGACACCTACCGTGGTTCACGTCCTTTGCAACGTCGAAAGGTGCCGAAATGACCGACGCCGCCGTCCGTCCCACCACGCCCGCCACGAGCACGCGTACGCCCGTCGGGGGTGCCCCGACCGCACCGCACAGTGCCGCGGAGGCCTCCGAAGCGCGCATCGACACCGAGCGTGTCACCGACCTGCTTCTCGGCACCTGGGGTGACACCCGTCGCCAGGCGCGCGAGATGATCAAGGATCCTGCCCTGTGGCGCGACGACAGCCTCGGGATGGACGCGCACCGCGAGCGCACTCTCAGCCAGCTGCACCTGCTCGTCCAGAACAAGGCCGTGCACCGCGCGTTCCCCAAGCGTCTGGGCGGCGAAGAGAACAACGGTGCCAACATCGCCGGCTTCGAGGAGCTCGTCGCCGCCGACCCGAGCCTCCAGATCAAGTCGGGGGTGCAGTGGGGCCTGTTCGGCTCGGCGGTCCTCCAGCTCGGAACCCGGGAGCACCACGACAAGTGGCTGCCGGGCATCATGAGCCTCGAGATCCCCGGCGCCTTCGCGATGACCGAGACCGGCCACGGATCCGACGTCTCGGCGATCGGCACGACGGCGACCTACGACCCCGAGACCGAGGAATTCGTCATCCACACGCCGTTCCGCGGCGCCTGGAAGGACTACCTCGGCAACGCCGCCGTGCACGGCAAGGCGGCGACGGTGTTCGCCCAGCTCATCACCCAGGGCGTGAACCATGGAGTGCACTGCTTCTACGTGCCCCTCCGCGACGACGACGGCAACTTCCTTCCCGGTATCGGCGGCGAAGACGACGGCCTCAAGGGTGGCCTGAACGGCATCGACAACGGACGCCTGCACTTCGACCAGGTGCGCGTGCCCCGCACGAACCTGCTCAACCGCTACGGCGACGTCGCCGCCGATGGCACGTACTCGAGCGACATCGCGAGCCCGGGTCGTCGCTTCTTCACCATGCTCGGCACCCTCGTGCAGGGTCGCGTCTCGCTCGACGGCGCCGCCGCGTGGGCCTCGGCCATCGGCCTCATCATCGCGATCACGTACGGCAATCAGCGCCGCCAGTTCGACTCCGGCAACGGCACCCCCGAGGTGACCCTTCTCGACTACGGAAAGCACCAGCGTCGCCTGCTCCCGCGTCTGGCGACCACCTACGCGCAGATCTTCGCGCACGACGAGTTCTTGCAGAAGTTCGACGGCGTCTTCAGCGGCCGCCTCGACACGGATGCCGACCGCGAAGACCTCGAGACCCTCGCCGCCGCGCTCAAGCCGCTGTCGACCTGGCACGCCCTCGACACCCTGCAGGAGTCGCGCGAGGCATGCGGCGGGCAGGGCTTCCTTTTCGAGAACCGCCTCGTGGGCCTGCGCGCCGACCTCGACATCTACGTCACCTTCGAGGGTGACAACAACATCCTGCTGCAGCTGGTCGGCAAGCGACTTCTCGCCGACTACGCCAAGCAGTTCAAGGGCAAGGATGCCAAGCAGCTCGCCGCCTTCGCCGTCGGTCAGACCGCCGGCAAGCTGTTCCACGGTGCCGGGATGCGTCAGCTCGGGCAGGCGGTCAGCGACTTCGGGTCGACGGCGCGCTCCGTCGAGAAGGGGCTCCGCGCCGAGCAGCAGCACGAGCTGCTGGCGGGACGCGTTCAGCAGATGATCGCTGACATCGCCGGGCGTCTCCGTCCGGCATCCAAGCTCTCCCGTGAAGATGCCGCCGCGCTCTTCAACGAGAACCAGGCGCAGCTGATCGAGGCCGCGCGAGCTCACGGCGAGCTGCTCCAGT
This sequence comes from Microbacterium sp. 16-032, assembly GCF_041079455.1. Taxonomy (NCBI): domain Bacteria; kingdom Bacillati; phylum Actinomycetota; class Actinomycetes; order Micrococcales; family Microbacteriaceae; genus Microbacterium; species Microbacterium sp. 16-032. The sequence goes on from NZ_JBFYGQ010000009.1 coordinate 35,322, forward strand.
GGGAGGCGTTCACCGATGCGATCAACCGCATCACGGACCGCGACACCCTGACGGTGCTCACCTGGCTGCGCGACCTGTTCGGCCTGCAGCTCATCGAGAAGCACCTCGCCTGGTACCTGATCAACGGACGCCTGTCGACGCAGCGCGGCGCGGCCGTATCGAGCTACATCGACCGCCTCTGCACGCGGCTCCGTCCGCACGCGCAGGACCTCGTCGACGCTTTCGGCTACGGCCCCGAGCACATCCGTGCCTCGATCGCGTCGGGCGTCGAAGACGACCGTCAGAACGAAGCCGCGTCGTACTACGCGGCGCAGAAGGCCGCGGGCACCGCTCCGATCCCGGAGAAGAAGCCCGCCAAGTGACGCGCGAAGCGGACGGCGGTCGGAAGGGGGGCGCCGCCGTCCGCTTCGCGTCTCTTCGCGCTGCCGTGCCATGTCGGTGGTCGGCTCTAGCCTGAGGTGATGAGCGACGTCCTCATCGGTCTCGACGGCACCGCCCGCTGCGCGTGGGCCGGCGCCGACGCCGAGTACCAGCGGTATCACGACGAGGAGTGGGGTACCGCTCTGCACGGCGACCGTCCGTTGTTCGAGAAGATGAGCCTCGAGGGCTTCCAAGCGGGGCTGTCGTGGATCACGATCCTGCGCAAGCGTCCGCGCTTCCGTGAGGTGTTCGACGGGTTCGATCCCGCCGCGGTGGCGGCGTTCGGCCCCGACGACGTCGAGCGATTGATGCAGGATGCCGGCATCGTCCGCAACCGCGCGAAGATCGAGGCCGTGATCGGTAACGCCGGCATCGTCGCCGAGATGGCCGAGGGCGAGCTCGACATGCTCATGTGGTCGTTCACGCCGGCCGCGCACACCCCGCCTCGCGTGTTCGCCGACGTCCCCGCCGTCACCCCCGAATCGACAGCCCTCAGCAAGGAGCTCCGCCGCCGCGGTTTCCGCTTCGTCGGCCCCACCACGATGTACGCGCTCATGCAGTCGTCGGGCATGGTCGACGACCACGTGGCGGGCTGCTGGCGCGCGGCCGCGTGACGCACCGCTAGACTGGACTCATCGGGAGCCTTCGCTCCCTGCGTCGTCGAACGCACCGGCCCCCTTTCATTGGGCCTTTGACCTTCACGGCGAACGGATGCGCCACCCGGCGCCTTCGCCCCCTGCAGCCGCAGCATCGCGGCATCCCGAACCGCCGTGCGCGCGTGCGCCGCGGCTGGAGTATTCATGACGTCCCAGACTTTCGCCGACCTCGGCGTGCCCGCCCCCCTCGTCGACGTTCTCGCCTCGCAGGGCAAGAACGACGCGTTCCCCATCCAGGCAGACACCATGCCCGACACCCTCGCCGGCCGTGACGTGCTCGGCCGCGGCAAGACCGGCTCGGGCAAGACCCTCGCCTTCTCTCTTCCCCTCGTCGCGCGCCTCGCCGGCAAGAACGACCGCCGTCGCGGCCGCAAGCCCCGCGCCCTCGTGCTCGCTCCCACCCGCGAGCTCGCCAACCAGATCGACGAGGTCATCAAGCCCCTCGCCGCGGCCTACGGCCTGGTCACCACCACCGTGTACGGCGGCGTGAACCAGAAGCGTCAGGTCGACGCGTTCAACGGCGGCGTCGACATCCTCGTCGCGTGCCCCGGTCGCCTCGAAGACCTCATCGGTCAGGGCCACGCGAGCCTCGACGACGTCGAGATCACCGTGCTCGACGAGGCCGATCACATGGCCGACCTCGGCTTCCTCCCCGGTGTCACGCGTCTGCTGTCGCGCACGCCCGCCAACGGCCAGCGCATGCTGTTCTCGGCCACCCTCGACAACGGTGTGGACAAGCTCGTCAAGCGCTTCCTGCGCAACGAGGTGCTGCACTCGGTCGACGAGGCGCACTCGCACGTCGCCGCGATGACCCACCACGTGTTCGCCCCCGCCGACGCCGACGCCAAGAAGGAGCTCGTGCAGACGCTCGCCTCGGGCACCGCGCGCCGCATCCTGTTCATGCGCACCAAGCACCAGGCCAAGAAGCTGGCCAAGGCCCTGACGGCCGCGGGCATCCCCTCGGTCGACCTGCACGGAAACCTGTCGCAGCCGCAGCGCGACCGCAACCTCGCCGCCTTCGGCGACGGCCGCGCCAAGGTGCTCGTCGCGACCGACGTCGCCGCCCGCGGCGTGCACGTCGACGGTGTCGAGCTCGTCGTGCACGTCGACCCGCCCGTCGAGCACAAGGCGTACCTGCACCGCTCGGGCCGTACCGCCCGTGCCGGCACCGCCGGTGATGTCGTCACGATCATGCTCCCCGAGCAGCGTCGCGACACCCTCGACATCCTGCGAAAGGCCAAGATCTCGGCCACGCCCACGGCCGTGACGCCGACCTCTCCCGAGGTCGTCGCCCTGGTCGGCGAGGTCGCCCCGTACGTCAAGCCCGAGCCGATCGTCGCGCAGCCCCAGGGCGGCGGACGCTCGCAGGGCGCGAACGCCCAGCGCAAGCGCGCTGAGCGCGCCCAGGGTGCGGACGCCGCATCCGCCGGCGGCGGACGTCGTCGCCGTGGCCGTGGCGCCGGCGGCCCCTCGGCCGATGCCCCCGCCCTGTCTCCTAC